>WANN01000017.1 GCA_015521775.1 Thermoproteaceae archaeon | reverse complement strand
GGGTACTCCTTGCCGAGCATGTCCCTCACAAATTGTAGCTTCTCCTCCATGGCTGGGACCCCGCCGACGGGGACCTCGAACACCTCGGGCGTCTTCTTGCCTATCCCGGCCAGCCAGGGCTGCGTGGACACTATTGCCCTGACCTCGGCGGCCAGGCCAGCCCTATCCTCGATCCTCCTCCACATGGCCTCGCCGTTGATCCTGTCGGGGAGCGTCACTATACGTCTCCTGACCATGTCAATGACCCTGACGCGCCTCTCCTTGTTCCCCCTCCTCACAGTGACCTCCGGCAGCGCCTCGGCCCAAGCCTCCCCGAGGCAGGTAAGCGCCCCAGTAGAAGGGTCAAGGCCGTAGAGGCGGGCGCCGAGCACCACTAGCGGCGGGGCCTCTAATATGGTCACCGGCCTAACCACCTCCTTGCCGTAGAGGGGGCTCGTGGGCCTGTCCTCGAGGAGCACCGCGTGCGCCATACCCACCTTGTACCCGGCAAACCCCAGCAGCACCGGCCTGCCCAGCTCCACGTCCGGCCAAGTCCTGACCCTGGGCACTATGCTGGCCGCCCTCTTGCGTGGGTACACGCCCATGGAGCCGCGGCGCGGCCTGTTGATCTTCAGACCCATGGGCGCGGGAAGCCCGACATTTATAAAGAATGCTATATGCGGCCCCCCCTACACGATGAGCCGTAGTGCAGAACGGCGAGCACTATGTAGACGGCCTCCTCGGTCCTAATGGTCTCCACTCCCTGTCCAGGCACGAAGTTTATGAGGGGGGCCTCCACCCTGAGCCCCTCCCGCGCCAGGATCTCGTCCACGCCCTCCCTGGGCGACCCGAACAACACAAGCGTCTTCCCCCGTACCTCGAGGCCCCCGCACACGGGCCTCCCCTCCCTGCCGGTAAGCACCACCGTGTCGTATGGCCCCCCAAGAACCTCCCTGAGCCGCGCAACGCCCACCCTGTACCCCATGTACGTGCCGGGGGGCGGGCCCTCGACCACGTGGCCGCGGTACGTGTCTGGCCTATGGGTGGGGGCCTCCACCCTGACAAGGAGCCTCCTGCCAATAGGGTACGGCCGCGGCACCTTGACGTACCTTCCCTCGCCCACGTACACCAGCGAGTGATGGCCGTCCCATCTGTCCACTATCCCCTCAACCACGTCGCCCGGCCCCAACCTGCGCCTCTGGTGAACGGGAAGGTTTACCGGGGGAAGCAGGCCAGCATACCTCAGGTGTCTGTCCAGCTTGAACGCACGCCTCTTCAGGTAGGGCGGGGCAACGGCGTATTCGAGGACCTTCCTCATGAGCTCCACATCGTCGTGCCTGGGCCGGCCGTATGTGTATATGTATATGTGGGACACCCTAAATATGGCAGCGGCCCTGGCCAACATGCCAAGCTTCCTTACCTTCTCCCTATCGTCGGGGGCCTCTTCTAGCAGGGTGTGGGGGACGGCCACGTCTATTTGGGCCATCTAACGGGCCTCTCCGGCGCAGGCAGCTAACGCCTCTTCTTCCTGCGCTCCTCGACGGTGCCCGCCTCCATACCCATCTTGCGGGCCTCCTCCTCGGTGGTCATGAAGAGCGTGGTCCTCTGCCTTCCGCCCATGTTGGACAGTGTCGGGGCCACATTAAAAAGGTTACGTCTCGAGCCCAGACGATAGGCTGAAGAGCACGTAGAACAGCACGCCCACGAGGGGGGCATACACGAATGCTGTGAAGGCCAGCACCTCCACCGGGCCCAGGGTCAGGGACCCAATGGCGATACCGCCAAGAGGGCTCAGGGCCACCGCCATGACGGCTACCAGCACCGGCAGAAGTATCGCTATGACCGAGTACGTCTCAAAGAGGAGGGCCATGCTGCGTATCATGGCGGCCAACCTGATGGTCTTGACGCGGAGCATCCATTCGTGCCTCGCCAGGAGGAACTCCTCGAGCCTTTCCGTGAGCCTGCCGGCCTCCGACATGACCTCGACCACCTCCCTGTAGGACTGGCTCGGCGTCCTCTCCCCGCTTGCCCTCAACGCCTCCAGGGGGTCCATGCCGAGCGCCACTATGTCCCTGACTATGAGGCGGAACTCCCTCGCTATTTCCCTATCCGGCTCCGTCTCGGCGACAACGCGTACCACCCTGTCCAGGGGCAGTCTGGCGGCTATCAGGGGTATCATGAAGCCCAGCGTGTATATAAACGAGCTCTCGAAGTGGGTCCTCCTCCTGGACACAAGCATGACGGGGTACATCACGAGTAGGGCCAACGACGTGAGGCCCGTCGCCGCGCCGACCGCAACGCCGCCTATGAACCTCAGTTCTGGGGGCAATGGAAGCAGGAGGGCCACCGTCAGGGCTGCGGCTGCGCCGGCGATGGGGGGACCCACCTTGATCAGCCTTACGTACCTGCTGAAGGGGAGCAGGAGGCCGGTCTGCTTATATAACTGGAACAGGAGCCTAGTTATCATGGGAACTCGCCCCTCGCCACACGCTGCAACGTGTATTCGGGATTTATGTGGTACATGGAGAACACGCGGGACACCGCGTAGGGGGTGGTCATCTCGTGACGCACCATGTCCTCGAGCAGGCTCTTCCTCCTTTCCAGTTCCTCCTCGAGCACCCTCTTGCTGACGAACCTGGTCAACGCTATGATGTCCAGGTGCCTGCTTTCCCCCACTTTCTCCAGGGCGTCCGCGTCTGGGTTCCACCTGAATATGTGGGTGAACTGGGGCCGCCTCCCCTTAAGTCCGTAGAACTCCACGACGTCGGTGACGCGGCGCACCGCGCGGTCGCCAACCCTTACCCTGAGAATCCTCACGAATATGTGGGCCAGGTTTACCAGCATGGGCGGGACGTTCATGGGCTTTGTCAGGAACCGCCTCACGGCGTCCTCGACGGTCTCGGCGTGTACGGTGGTCGCGCCGCTGTGCCCGCTGCCGAAGGCCTGGAAAAGGACGTACGCCTCCTCGCCCCGGACCTCCCCCACTACCACGTAGTCCGGCCTGCTGCGCATGGCCACCATGAGCAGGTCGTACGGGGTGATGTTCCTGACAGCGGGGTCCCTGCTGGGTCTCGTGACGAGGGGCTGCCAGTGGTCGTGGACTATGTTTATCTCCCTGGTGTCCTCTATGGTGACTATCTTGGCGTTGGGCTTGATGAGGTACAGGAGCGCGTTGAGCAGCGTGGTCTTTCCGGCCCCGGTCGGCCCCACTATCACGATGTTCCTCCCGTAGTCCATCATGAGCCATAGGTAGGCCACGGCGTCGAGGGATATTGTGCCCATCCTGATCATCTCTATCAGGGTTATGGGCTGGACGAAGTACTTCCTGATGGTCATGCTGTGGCCCCTGGCCGACACCTCGTCGGTGAGGGCCTCCAGCCTGTACCCCTCTGGCAGCATGCCCTCCAATATTGGGTCGGCGGCGCTGACGGTCTTCCCCACGAGGGTGGCCAGCCTGTAGATCAGCCTTTCAAGCTCCTCATGCGTGAAGACTATGGTGGTTTTAAGGGACTCCCACCTGCTGTGCCACACGTAGACCGGCACATGGGCGCCGTCCACATGTATGTCCTCTATGAAGGGGTCCTTGAGAAGGGGGTCCAGGGGTCCATACCCCTGGAAGTCCCTCACCACGTAGTACATCACCTTGGGCCACACCTCTACTGGCACGTCGATCTTGAATTCGTGGATGGCCCTCCTGACAATGCGCTGGAGGTACTCGTCGAGTTCGCCCCGCCTCAGCACAAGCACGTTGTCCCTCGGCTCGCCCATGCTGAAAACGGCCTCCTTGATCCTCTCCAACACCTTGCGGTCCCTCTCTGTGAGGGGCGGCTCGATCGGCGCATACATGAGCTCCCCGTCCCTCGACTTGTATATACGCGCCCATATGAGGCCCGGCTCCACCTCGTAGCTCTCCAAGACCTCGACCTCCTCCACCGTAGCCTATTTGGGGGCGCATATATAAACCCTAGTTCGAAAATACCAGCGTGCTGGGTTACCTCACCGCCGTCGTGGTGGCGACAATCGTCGTGCTGTTCCACGTCTACGCCCCCACCACAGACGCGTACCTTGTCCCAGTAATATACGACTATTATTGGCTTTCCCTGTTTGCGGGGGCCATAGCGGCGGCCATAGCCCCCTACGCGTTGAGGGAGTACCGCACAATCAAGTGGACGATGGCCCTCGAGGCCCAGATACCCCAGGCGCTGAGGATAATCAGCGACGGCGTGTCCTCCGGCCTCGAGCTCTCCACCATAATGAGGATACTGTCCACGATGAACATGAGGCCCATGAACGAGCTGGCCGCCAACGTGCTTAGGCTCGTGACTGTTGGGGGCCTGTCCGTGGACGAGGCCTTGATAAGGGCCTCAAGGGGGGTCAAGTCGCTCTACTTCCGCAGGTTCGCGGTGCTGTTAGTGGAGGCGTATCGCAGCGGGGCCAGGATATCGGAGGTGTTGAACATGGCTGCGCGCAGCTTCGCCGCGGTGATAGAGTACAGGAGGGAGAGGATATCCCAGTTGAGGCCCTACGTAATGCTGATATATGGCATAATGCTGGTATACGTGATAATCTCCGCCATACTGGTCCACCTCCTGGTGCCCGAGGTGTCCCGGATAGGCGAAGCGCCCGGCGAGCTTCCCGGCGTCCAGATAGGCGCAACGGTAATGGAGGGGACGATCTTCGGCGTGCTCCTCATATATATGGGCCTCGTGCAGTCGGCCTTCGGCGCGTTTATAGCTGGCAAAGTGGTCTACTCTAGGCCCACTGCGGGCCTCTTGCACGCAGTGGCCCTACTCCCCCTGGTAGCGGTGGGCATAGGCCCCCTGCCAATGCTTGTGTCCCAGTTGATATGAGGTTCTACTGGGTCATCAGGGACGCACTGGCCGGCTCGTCCATGCCGCGGGACGCGCGGTCGGTGGGGCTCTGGAGGGAGGCCGGCATAGGCGCCGTGCTCTCCCTGGTGGAGGAGTGGGAGCTTGAGGAGGCGGGGTGGGACGCCTACACGTACTTTGGGTTGATCAGGAGGCTGGGCATGGACGCGTTGCACGTGCCCACTGACGATGGGCGTGCCCCGAGGGACCTCGGCGCAGTGGCGAGGTGGATCGGGCTTAGGGTCGACCTAGGCGTCCCCGTGGTGGTACACTGTAATGGGGGTGTGGGGAGGAGCCCCACGGCCATAGCTGCGTACCTGGTCAGCAGGTGTGTTCCCCTGGAGGAGGCCCTTTCGGAGGTCCACAGGGCCAACCCCGACATGTACATCACGGACGAGCAGTACTATGCGTTGAGGGCCTACGAGCTCGACGTTTACCGCAGGTGCTCCACCGCATAGGGATATATCCCGTCCACGACTCCTATGCCCCCCTCCCTCCCGTGGGGGCTCGGCTTCTCGTCGCCCCTCAGCGTGGTCGCCTCCCTGATCCTGGCCGCCACTCGGCTTACCAGTTCCCTGTCGATGCCCTCAACGACTATGTCCTCCTTGCCCGCTACCTGTACCTTGACCCCTGGGGGAATCTCGACGTGTATCTTGGACTTCCTGCCGAGGAAGTTCTCTATGACCAGCTTGCCTCCCTCCACCTTGACGAGCATGGGGAAGTGCGTGTATATCACCTTGAGCCTGTACCTCCATCCCCTTAGGACGCCGGTGATGAGGTTCCTTACGGTCGACTCGACTGTGCGCAGCTGCGCGTACTCCTTCTTGCGGGCGTTGTAGACCCAGAACACCAGTTTCCCGTCGCGGACCTCTATGTTGACTGGGGTGTTCCTCAGCTCCTTGGACGCCTTGCCGAGGGGCCCCTCGGCCACTACCCTGTAGTCGAAGTCACCTATCCTCTCCACGTGGACACTCACCTGGGGCGGCACCTCCAGCTCCCTGGCCTCGTAGACCACGCGCATGCCCCTTTCCTGCCGAGGGTTTATAAAGTTTGGAGCGTCACCTTTTAAATGTCCCTCGGGGGACCACAAATGCTTCTGTTCATGGACCCCCTTAGCGTCGTGTGGTGGCTCTTCTTTTTCTGGCTGTTCGCGTCGTTCCTAGTTCCCCAGCTCAGGTTCAAGGCGCTTGTCTCTGCAAGGGAAAGCATAATCAGGTCGCTGGAGGGGAAGCTCGGCGCCAAGGTGATCACCATGATACACAGGCGCGAGACCATCAGCCTCTTCGGGATACCGGTGTACCGGTTCATAAGCATCGAGGACGCCGAGGCGGTGCTCCGCGCCATAAGGTCCACGCCGAGGGACACGCCCATAGCCCTCGTGCTCCACACACCGGGGGGCCTCGTGCTTGCCGCTTCCCAGATAGCCAAGGCCTTGAAGAGGCACCCAGCGCGCAAGGTGGTCATTGTGCCGCACTACGCCATGAGCGGCGGCACCCTGATAGCCCTTGCCGCAGACGAGATATGGATGGACAGGGACGCCGTGCTGGGCCCCGTGGACCCCCAGATACCCGCGGGCCAGCGCCAGGTGCCCGCCCCCACCGTGCTCAGGGCGGTCAGGGAGAAGGGGCCGGACAAGGTGTCCGACGAGACCTTGATGTTGGCCGACGTGGCCGAGAAGGCCATCAGGCAGGTCAAGGCCTTCGTGGCGGAGCTCCTCGAGGACAAGCTGGGCAGGGAGAGGGCCGAGGAGGTCGCCTCTCTCCTCGTCGAGGGCCGCTACACCCACGACTACCCGATCACCGTGGACGAGCTCCGCGCCATGGGGCTCCCCGTCAAGGACGAGCTGCCCCCAGAAGTGTACAGGCTCATGGAGCTGTACCCCCAGGAAGGGCTCATGAGGCCAAGCGTAGAGTTCGTGCCAGGCCCCCCGACAAGGCAGAAGGAGGCCCAGGCCGCGTACTAGCCGCGCAGCAGGTTCACGGCCCTCGAATAGATGTACCAGCCCGCCGCGACGTCCAGCAGGGCGTACCCCACAGACTTGTACAGCTTCACGTCGCCCCACTCGCATGCGGCGCCTCGCAGGGCGTCGCCGAGCCCCACAAGCCTCGGCGCCCTGTCATCCGTCTCCGCGAGAACGCCCTCCACGTTGTCGACCAGCGCGCAGCGGGCCCTCGCCAGCAGCTCGTCGTCCAGCTCCCTAACGGGCCTAGGCGCGCCGACGGACAGCACGACGCTTTCCCCGGCTAGCCTGCCGCCCCTCAGCACGGGCTCCCTGCTGTTTGTGGCCACCACAATCACGTCGGCGTCGTGGTACCCATCGCCCAGGCCCACCTCCACGCCCAGCCTCCGAGCAAGCGACTCTGCCTTATCGGGGGTCCTACCGTACACCACTATCCGGCGCGGCGAGTACAGCCTCCGGAAGACCAGCACGTGGTAGGCGGCCTGTGCCCCGGTGCCCACCACGGCCAGATCCCCTATCTTTTCTCTGCCCATGAGCCCATAGGCCAGGGCGCTTGCCGCGGCGGTCCTCCACCCTGTCAGGGACGAGCCGTCGATCACGGCGGGGAACTCCCCGGTTTCCGGGTTCGCCAGCACCACGAGCCCCCTCACCCTGGGCTCTGCCCTGGGGAATATGCCGACGACCTTAAGGGCGTACCCCATGCCCGCAACGTAGCCGGGCATGGAGCCTATCCATGCATTGCCGATGGACATGGCGGTCCTCTGGGGCACGGCCGACTCGCTGAGGTAGGCGCGGCGTATCCACCCCACAAGTTCCCCTGGGTCCACTAGGCTGTCCACGAGGTTCCCGGGGACGAACAGCATTGGGCCATTGCCGGGACACACTAATAAAGTGTGTCCCGACACACTTATTTCGGCTGGTCAGCCCGGACCAGTGATGGCGCTTGCGGTGGTGGCCAACTGCACGAAGCTCAAGCTCAGCGCGCCGGCGCCCGCCAGGGAGCTCTACGTGGGTCCCACGGCGAGGAGGATAGTGGAGGCGGTGGACTGGGCGAGGTCCAGGGGAATCCGCGTGGGGCTACACTTCATTTCCGCCATGTACGGGCTGGTAGGGGAATGGGACGTCTTGGAGCCTTACGATGCTACGCTCAGCGGCATGGGCCCCGAAGAGGCGAGGCGCTGGTCGAGGGAAAGGGGCGTGCTCGACGCGTTTAGGAGGCTGGCCGAGGGCGCCACGGTGATACTCGCAGTTTCCAGGCCCTACTACGCGGCGGTGGAGGAGGCCGTGTGTGGGGGGGACGTGTACGTGCTTGCCCCCTACCGCGCCTGCGGCAGGTGGATAAGGACCGGGAACTTCGACAGACACGTTGCGCTCAAGAGGCTCCTCGTGGAGCTCGGCCGGGGATTCGCCGGTATCCGGGAAAGATGAACGTGGAGCCCCGGCCGGGATTCGAACCCGGGACCTCCCGCTTGCCTGGAGCCCTCGCCTACAAGGCGTGCGCGGTGTGGACCCATGGCCGAGGCTCCGGGCCCCCACCGACATGGAGGCCCATGCTTAAAACTGTTTCCCCGGCCGTCACAGAAGGGCATCCGCCGCGGCGGGGAGCGCGACGGAGAGGACCAGCGTGGTCGCCGTGCCCTGGACGAACGCCGCAGTCCTTTCCCTGTCTCCTCCACATGCGGCGACCACCGGAAGCCCGGTGTCCATCGTGGTGGCCCCGCCCAGGGCTATGGCGGAGAGCGGTATGCGGCGGGAAAGGTACGGGTAGAGCGCCACGTGAAGCGCCTCCCTGAGCATGTTGCCGAGAAGGGCTGCTGCGGCTAGCCCCGGGTCGTAGGCCAGGAGGAGCGGCCCCACGAGGCTATACCATCCGCTGGCCGCCCCCGAGAGGACGGACGCGGCCTTGTCGAGTCCTAGGACCAGCGCCGTGACTAGTCCCCCTAGGGCGCCGCCGGACAGCACCGCCAGGGTAAGCACGGCGCCGATCCTTAGGCCCACGCCCATCCGCTTCCTGGACCTGGCCGCCGCGTTGCCCACAGTGTACGAGGCCGCGAAGACAAGCGCGTAGAGCAGTGGGCCGAGCAGCGGGCCGGCGTCCCACGGCGCCGTCGCGCCCACCAACACCCCGAGCGCCATGGAGTAGATGTACGCGGTGCCCCCCAGGCCGCGGGCCGACGTGCCGCCGCCCCGCGTGCCCGCCTCGAGCCGGCCCAACACGGCCATCGCCAGGGCCACGCTGAGGGCGCCGGGCACGAGCGCCAGGGCGAGCCCCGCCAACAGCACCTCGGGGGCTCTCGGCGACAGTAGCCTGCCCGACGCCTCCATGCCCATGAGGAGGACCAGGAGAAGCGCGGCCAGCCTCGTCGCCCTTTCCGCGGCCCCCTCCAGGAGGCCCCTCCCAACAAGCCCAAGCGCTAGGCCCGACAGGGCCGCTATGACCAGCGCCATGCACGTGACTGGCCCGCCTGTCCCTCCCCGTCGTCCTCCCTGTGTCTGGCCAGCCACACAAGCTCCGAGGCCACAGCTATCACTAGGGCGTAGTACGCATACTCGGCGAGCCTGTTAGCCGTGTCTTCGTCCCCGGCGGCCAGATAGGCAGCTGCGCCGAGGAGCAGCGCCATGAACGCCAGGGCGGGGCCCCTGCCGGGGCTCTCCCTGAGGAAGTCCAGAAACCGCCTGGCCGCCCCACCACCGCGCCCTCCCATGGCCTGCGGTACACTGCGCCCCTTATAAGCGTCGCGCCACTGTTATATAGCGCCTGCACATGGTCGCCGTGGAGGGGGCGGTGGTGCGTAACAGCGTGTACCTATATGGGGCCCAGGTGGCCACCGCCATAGGCGGCGGCCTATACTGGCTACTCTTCGCGGCTCTCCTCGGCCCCGAACCCCTTGGGAGGGCGGCCTACGTTGTCTCGCTGTCAGCGGTGGCCTACGCGGCGTCACAGCTGGGTCTCAACTACGTCGTTATGAGGGTATACGCGGCCACAGGGGAGCCCGGCTACGTCTACGCGGCGTACCTCTACAACCTGGCAGCGGCCTCCGCCGCCTCCACGGCCACGTACCTGGCCGCGTCGAATGTCCTGGGCCCGGCTGAGGCGGCGGCCGCGGCTGCGCTGACGCTCCTACAGACGTCCACGGTGCTTCAGGCGGCCCTCGTGGCGGCCATGAGGGCCCACGCCGTCTTTGTGGCCGTGTCCCTGGGCCTCCTCACGAGGTTTGCCGTGTCCCTGGCCCTGCTCCCCATGGGGTGGCTTGCGGTGGCGCTGGGGTACGTGTCCGGATTCGCCGTTAGCCTCGTTGTCCTTGGCGCCCTGGCCCTGAGGTACATAAGGCCGTCCCTGAGGCGCCTTCCCCTCCGCGACGCGGTGTATGGCGGCGTATCGGCGTGGGCCCCCCAGCTGGCCCAGTCGGCTGTGCTTGGCGGCACGTTGGCCGTCTACCATGTCGCTGGGGCGGGGGGCGCCGGCGTGTACTACGTGTCGTGGGCCGTAGCCTCCATAGTGGCCGGCCTGTCCCAGTCCGTGGCCCGCGTCGCCCTGCCCTACTTCGCCGGCGGTGGACAAGCGTCGCCGGGCACCGTGCTGAGGCTGCAGCTTGCCATGGCGTCCCCCATACTCGCCGCGGCCCTTGCAGCGCCCCGGGGCATACTCTCCCTTCTCGGCGGCGCCTACGAGGAGGGGTGGGCGCTCCTTTCCCTCCTCTCGGCGGCGCTCTATGTGGCTACGGCCAACATGACCCTCCTCAACTACATGTACGCTGGAGCCCGCTACGCCAGGTTCCTAGCCTACAACATGGCCGCCATAGTGGGGATAGTGGGGGCTGTGCCGGCGCAGGCTGCGCTCGGCTACCACGCGCTTGGCCTCGGAGCACTCCTCGGCAACACGGCGGTGTTGGTAGTCCTCATCAGGGAGCTGCGTTTGCCCCTTGCCTCGCTGAGGCCCATGTTGGTGGCGCTGGGAATGGCCCCCCTGGCCCTCCTCCATGGCCCTTACTGGCCCCTCGTGGCGGTTGGGGCGGCCATCACGGCACTTTACCTGGCGATAAGGCTCGGCTCCCTGACGAGGGACGAGGCCAAGAGCATCGCCCGCGCGGCCTTACCGCGGCCACTTGCGGAACTGCTCGCAAAGGCGGTAGACAGGCTGCCCTGAACGTGCGTGTCCCTACGCGGCCCTCCGGGGGCCCTCCGGCGTGATGGCCAGGTACCGGCCGGTTGGGAGGGACTCGACTACGTGTGGGGGGACGTTGAGGGTGCGGGCGGCCTCGGCCGCGGCCTCGCCGTAGAGGCGGAAGTAGGCCACGCTGTGGACTACTCCCCTGAGGGCCGGCTTCA
>WANN01000016.1 GCA_015521775.1 Thermoproteaceae archaeon | reverse complement strand
CCCAGTGCTCCTCCTTGCGGCCCGCAATGTGGAGGGACGTTGACGGGATAAGGGTGGCCGTGGACGCCAAGGTCAGGGTATGGGTCGGCAAGGTGCTGGCGGCCGAGGTCGTGGCGAGTCCCGTGGACCTAGAGGACCTTGCCCTGGGGCTCCTCTACAGCGATGGGCTCGTCGAGGGGACGTCCGAAATAGCCGAGATTTCGGTGGAGGGGACCGACGTGTACGTTAGGCTGTCGTCGCCCAGGGAAGTAACGGAGCGGAGGAGCTACCTGGAGAGCTGCGGCGTTGTGGAGGGAGCCCACAGGGTTGGCCCCGTCGAAGTGGACCTGGCCCACATACGCGACCTGTTGGCGGAGTTCGGCAGGTACACTATGCCATTGACGAGCCCCACACTCGCCATGCATACCTCGGGCCTTCACGTCGATGGTGAGTGGTTAATAGTGCACGATACTAGCCGCCACAGCAGCGTGCTGAAGCTCGTGGGGAGGGCCCTGAGGCTCGGCGTGGACGCGTCGAGGGGCGTGGCCTTCACCACGGGGCGCGCGTCCTCCGACATGGTCGTGAGGCTGGCCAGACTGGGGGTGCCCGTCGTGGTGTCGCTCAGGGGCCCCCTCTACAGCGGGTACGATGCCGCGCGGCGCACCGGCGTGGTCCTCGTGGCCAACGTCAGGGGGAGGGGGCTAGTCGCCTTTTTCCCGGCTAGGCCCTGAGCAGCGACGTCAGGTACCTATGCGCCTTTGCCAGCACGCGCCGCGTAGAGTCGAAGGTGAGCCTCAGCAGCGCGTCGGGGTACCTTAGCCACTTGTACCCCCTGTGCTCCCAAGACAGGGAGACCTCGACGCTCGGCGCCTCGGCGAGGAAGTACGTCACGGACTTACGTACCCTCTTCCCCCCACGCACGTAGAAGTACGTTATGACCTCCCTGAACCCGGGCACAAGCCTCACCTCGAGGCCCGTCTCCTCCTTTATCTCCCTCAGGGCGGCCTGCTCCTCGGTCTCGCCCGCCTCTATGTTGCCCTTGGGGAAGTCCCAGTGGCCCCCAGGGTAGTGGAGGAGGAGGTACAGCGGCTCCCTCTCGGGGTAGTACACCACTGCCCCCGCGGAGCGTTCCTCGAGGCCCATTCTATAAATTTCCGCGAGGAAAAATATAAGTATGGTGTAAACTGGATGCATGGGGGAGGCGTACGAGGCAGCGCGCCGAATGGCCTCCATACCCATCTACAGGGTTGTGGGAACGGCCAACGACGAGCTGGTATACGTTTCCACGGCTGTGGGCAGCATGGACCTCTGGTCCCTCGACTTGTCCTCGGGCGCGCGGCGCAGGATAGCGGCCAGGGTGGCCGACGTGGCGAGGCCGGACGGCGGCAGGGTGGCCTTCACGGTGGACGTCGAAAGCGGCAGGGAGAGGCACGTAGTGCACCTGTTCGACTTTGGGACCGGCGAGTTTACCCCGATCCGCATGAGCCCGCTCAGGGTCATGGGCATGGCCGTAAGCGGGGACAGGGTGGCCTTCGTGGGGGCCGGCGACGACATAGCGCTATACGTCTGGGACGGCGCGGCGACGCATAGGGTCCACGTGTTCAGGGACCTCGCGTACGTGGTGGACATGGAGGGCGACCTGGTGGCCGGCACCGTATTCCATGGGAACTACTCCGAGCTCTTCTTCTACGATCTCAGGGAGGGCCGCCTCTCGACGTTCCGGGCCGGCGACGCCACGTCTGACGTGGGGTCCAGGCTGCGCGGGGGCAGGGCCCTCTTCAGCAGCTCCGAGGACACAGCCACGCTGCGGGTGCTCGACCTGGCCACGGGGACGCACGTGGAGGTGTTGTCAGGGGATACCTCCTACCCCATCTTCGGGTGGCACGGCGAGGTGCCGTGGGCTGTGGGCAAGACCAATGGGAGGTCGAGGCTGTACGTTGGGGGGAGGGCCGTGGACACGCCTCCGGGGACCATCAGCGGCGTGGCGTTCCGGGGCAACGAGGCCTACATATCGCACTCGTCGCTCACGTCGCCCCACCGGATACTGGCCCTGGACCTAGGCGGGGGCGGGGCGAGGACAGTGATAGGCAACGAGGATCTGGAGCTCGGCGAGGTCCAGTTCGTCCGGATACGTGCCCCAGACGGCGTCGAGGTGCCCACCTTCCTGGTCAGGTCCTCGAGGGCCCCCGTGCCCGGGCCCACTGTAGTGTACGTTCATGGTGGGCCTTGGAGCGAGGTTCAGGACGCGTGGACTGTGCTCATAGCGGCGCTGGCGTACCTAGGCCTACACGTCGTGGCGCCCAACTTCAGGGGCTCCACGGGGTACGGCGAGCGATTCAGGAGGCTCAACATCGGGGACGTGGGCGGAGGCGACCTCATGGACGTGGTCGCTGTCGCTAGGGAGGTGGCGCCCAAGGTGGCGTCGGCGCTCTTCATAATGGGCTACAGCTACGGCGGGTACATGACCCTCATGGCGGCGGGCAGGCACCCCGACATGTGGAGGTGCGCCGTGGCCGGCGCAGCCGTGGTGGACTGGGAGGAGATGTACGAGCTCGGCGACGCCGCGTTCAAGAAGTTCGTCGAGTCCCTACTTGGCGGCGACCGCTCCCTGTACAGGGAGAGGTCCCCCATCACGTACGTCGAGGGGGTCAAGGCGCCCCTCTGCCTAATACACCCCCAGAACGACACCAGGACGCCGCTCCGCCCGGTGCTCAGGTACGTGGAGAGGCTCCTCGAGCTGGGCAAGAGGTTCGAGCTGCACGTGTACCCCGACATGGGCCACGCCTTCTATTCCGCTGAGGACGTGGCCAGGCTCATGGCGCCCGGCCTCGACTTCGTGCGGCGCTGCGCCTACGGCGAGGAGGGGAGGGCCCGTGGGCCCCCACAATAATTTATATCCTCGACCCCGCACAGCCCCATGAAGTACCTCGTTGGCAGGGACTTCGCCTTCCCGGACTACGTGGAGAGGTTTCCCCGCGACCTGGGGTACGCGCCGCTGGACATGAGGGCGGACCTCGAGCTGGACTGGGGCGAGGTCAGGGGCACTGTGCGTTACAGGGTTAGGGCGGCCAGGGACATCGGCGCCGTCCAGCTGGACGCAGTGGACATGGAGGTCCTGTGGGCCAGCCACGACTACCACTACGACGGGAGGCGGATCAGCCTCGCCGTGAGGCTCCCCCGCGGCGGCGAGGACACCGTCGTGGTCAGGTACAGGGCGAGGCCGAGGAAGGGCATGTACTTCGTGGACGGCATGGTGTGGACCCAGGGGGAGGCTGAGGACAACAGGCACTGGATCCCGCTCCCCGACTCCCCGCACGTCAAGTTCCCCTGGACGGTGTCCGTGTCGGTGCGCAGGCCCCACGCGGCCTACAGCAACGGCAGGCTGGCCGGCGTCTCCGAGGCCGGGGACCGCACCGTCTGGACCTGGGAGATGGGGCACCCCATGTCGCCGTATCTCCTGGCCATAGTTGCCGGCGAGTTCGATGTGATCAGGGAGGAGTGCGGCGGCGTGTCCCTCGAGTACTACTTGCCGAAGGGCACGGGGGACCTGCACAGGTACAGCTTCCACAACACCTGCAGGATACTCGAGTTCTTCTCCTCGTATCTGGGCGTCCCCTACCCCTACTCCAGGTACGCCCAGGCCGTCGTCAGGGAGTTCATATATGGGGGGATGGAGAACACGACGATCACTGTGCTCACGGACTGGACCCTACACGACGAGCACGCGCACTGCCCCTACACGCCGTTTCCCTGCCCCGGCCTCGAGGACTACAGCTCCGACCCGTTGGTGGCCCACGAGGCGGCCCATCAATGGTTCGGCGACCTGGTGACGGCCAAGGACTGGGCCCACATACCTATAAACGAGTCCTTCGCCACGTTCCTGGAGGCCCTCTGGACGGAGCACAGCAAGGGGAGGGACGAGTACATCTACGAGATGTACAGCAACTTCAGGGCGTACCTCGGCGAGTACGCCAACCGTTATTCCAGGCCCCTCGTCACGCACCTCTACAGGCTGCCCGAGGAGGTGTTCGACAGGCACGCCTACGAGAAGGGCTCAGTGGTACTCCACATGTTGAGGTCCATGCTGGGCGACGAGGCGTTCAGGGCAGGCCTCCGCTCGTTCCTGGAAAGGTACAGGTACAGGCCGGCCGACATGGAGGACCTCAGGAAGGCCCTCGAGGAGGCGACTGGGACCGACCTCGAGAAGTTCTGGCGCCAGTACGTATACTCGGCGGGGCACCCAGTCCTCAAGGTCTCCTGGAACTACGACGTGGAGAAGGGACAGCTCGTGCTTAGGGTCAGGCAGGCCCAGCAGGACGACAGCTTCCCAGTCTACGACCTGGCGCTCGAGGTTGACGTGGTGTATGGAGGGGGAAGGAGGGAAAGGCGGACGATAGAAGTGGCCGAAAGGGAGAACACGTATGTTTTCCCGGGCGAAAAGCCGCTGTACGTCTGCGTAGACCCCGAGTTCAAGGTCATGAAGGCCCTCGAGGTCGAGCTGCCCCTCGACGCGGCTGGGCACATGCTAGGCGATCCACACGTGTACTGCAGGCTCCAGGCAGTTGAGGCCCTCAGGAGGGACAGGGGCGCGCGGGCAGTGGAGCTGCTTGCGCGGGCAGTCGAGGACGGTTTCTGGGGCGTCGCCGCCGAGGCGGCAAGGGCGCTAGGCGAAGTGGGGACCGAGGACTCCGTCAAGGCGCTCAAGGCCCTATACGGGCGGGCCAAGCACCCGCGCGTGAGGAGGGCCATAGTTGAGGGGCTTGGGAAGGCGGGGCGGCGCACGGCGGCGGACCTACTCGACGCGGTGCTCCACGACCCCTCGGAGAGCTACTACGTGAGGGCCGAGGCGGCAAGGGCGCTAGGAAAGGTTAGGTGGGACGGCGCCGAGGCCAGCCTTGTCAGGGCCTTGGAGTACCCGAGCCACGTGGATGTGGTCAGGCGCGGCGCCCTGGAGGGGCTGGCCAACCTGCGTACCGAGAACGCGCTGAGGATAGTGCTGGAGCACGCCAGGGACGGCAAGCCCACCCCCGTGCGCGCCACCGCGGTCCAGGCACTTGCCAGGTTCGGGCCGAGGCACGAGGTCCTGGACGCGGTTAGGGAGTCCATGAGGGACGACAACTTCAGGGTGCGCTACTCGGCCGTCATAGCCGCCATGGAGCTCATGGACCCGAGGCTGCTCGACGACCTGCAGAGGGCCGCCGACGCCGACTTGGACGGGCGTGTCAGGAGGGCCGCGAGGGAGGCCGCCGAGAAGATCAGGCGGGCCATGGAGAGGGGCGCAGAGTACCAGAGGCTGAGGGAGGAGGTGGAGAGGCTGAGGGAGGAACACAGGCGCCTCCTCGACAGGCTGGCGGCGCTGGAGAGGAGGTACTAGGCCCGGCGCGCCACATAACATATTATCGTTTGGGGACACATAGCATAAATACCGCGCGGCCAATTAGCAACATGTTCGAGGAGGAGTTTGAAGAGGTTGAGGAGGAGGGGGGCGAAGTTGAGGAGGGCGAGGAGGTGGCGGTTGCTGGCAGGCCGCTCGAGGTGGGCGAGGGCGCGTACACGTTCCTCTTCCCCAAGGGAAAGGAACCGCGCTACGTCTTCGAGGCCCTGTCCGCAGCCTTAAGCGAGGCCAACCTAGTGCTGTCCCCAGACGGCGTCAGACTGAAGGCGCTGGACCCCAGCAAGGTGGCCCTATTTTCCCTGGACATACCCGCAGTTAACCTCGAGGAGTACAACGTGGAGGACACGGTGAAGGTGGGCCTCCTCTTCACGTCCATAAGGCCGGCGCTGAAGAGGATAGCGGCGCGCAACAAGGTGGAGCTGGGCGTGGACGCCGCCAGGAACCGCTTCGTAATAGTGATATACCCCAAGAAGGGGAGGGAAAGCGGGGTCTACAGAAGGTTCTCGTTCCCCATAGTGAGGGTCGAGGAAGAGGAGGTGCCTGAGCCGCAGCTGGAGTTCGACGCCACGGTCAAAATAGCGAGCGACGCCATAGTCGACATACTCGCATCTGCCGGGGAAATATCAGACGTGGTCACGCTGATGGCGAACGAGGATATGTTCGCCGTGAAGGCGGAGGGCGAGGGAGGCAAGGAGCTGTACGCGGAGTTCCCGAGGGACCACGACGCCGTCTACGATCTGTACGTGGGCGGCTCCGTGGCGGCCAAGTACAGCGTGGAGTACCTGCTGGACTTCACAAGGAAGATGAAGGGCGTGAGCAAGGTAGCCACGATAGAGTTCGGCACGAAGAAGCCCCTAAAGGTCCTCTTCGACTTCGCCGTTGGGACAGTGTACATGTTGCTGGCCCCCAGGATAGACTGAGGCCCTTCAGCTGTAATACCTCTCCTCACTTGTCGGGGTCAGGGTGGTCATCATAAAGAGGCTGGTTTTAGGGGTTGGCTAGGGACAAAATCACTGGGCCTCCTGCTCCTTCTTTTCCTCCTTCTTCTCCACTTTGCTCGGTGGCGAGCACATGGCCCAACACATGGCTACATATATAAATATGCCGGCCCAGACCGTTAATAAAGGTGATAACGCTCATATACATGGAAAGCGACCTTGAGAGGGAGCGCATCGCATGCCTTAAGTCCACCAGGTCGCCCTTCGTGCTGGAGGGCCTGAAAAGCCCGGTCAGGTGGTGGGGGTGGTGCGACGAGGCGTTCAGGTACGCCAGGGAGTCCGACAGGCCCGTGCTCCTGGACATAGGGGCCATATGGTGCTGGTGGTGCCATGTCATGGACGAGACCACGTACAGCGACCCCGAGGTAGCCCAGCACATAAACGCCAACTTCGTCCCCATAAAGGTGGACAGGGACGAGAGGCCCGACGTGGACAGGCGCTTCCAGGAAGCCGCGTACCTCGTCTCGCGCCAGTCCGGGTGGCCCCTCACCGTGTTCATGACGCCTGACGGGGACGTGATATGGGCCGCCACCTACCTGCCGCCCAGGGACAGCGGGGGGATGCCCGGCATGCTGAGCGTGCTCAGGGCTGTGCTGGACGCATATAGGAACAGGCGGGGCCAGATCAGGGAGTACGGCATGGAGCTGCGCAGGGCACTCGAGCACGGCTACAGGGCCGCGCCGGGGGAGCCGAGCCGCTACGACGTGGTCTTCCTGATCACCAGCCTCCTCGACAGGTTCGACGAGAGGTGGGGCGGCTTCGGGACCGCGCCGAAGTTCCCGCCGACCGCGGAACTGGCGCTCCTCATGTACCGGGCCTTCTACGACTCGAAGAAAAGCCTCTACGACAGGGTTGTGGCGGCCACGCTCAAAGGCATGGCCAGGGGAGGCATATACGACCAGCTGGAGGGCGGCTTCTTCAGGTACTCCACGGACGCCATGTGGGTGGTGCCGCACTACGAGAAGCTGCTCGTGGACAACGCGGAGCTGACCAGGATATACGCGGAGGCCTACGCCCTCTACGGGGACCCAGAGTACCGCAGGGTCGTGGAGGGGAACGTCAGGTGGCTTGACAGGCACATGAGGGACCCGCGGGGCGGGTACTACGCGAGCCAGAGCGCGGTGTGGGGGGACGAGGAGGGCGGGTACTACCGCTGGACCCTGGAGGAGCTCAGGGAGGCGTTGGGCGACGGCGAGCTGCTCAACCTGGCGCTGGAGCACTTCGGGTACTACGCGTACGACTGGCCCGAGGGCAAGGCCACGCTTTTCGTTGCGGTGGACCGCGACGGCCTGGCAAGGAAGTACGGCGACGTGGACACGAAGCTGGGCGAGGTATATAGGCGCCTGCTCGAGAGGAGGGCCGCGAGGGAGCCCCCCTTCACGGACAGGACGATATACTCTGGCTGGAGCTGCTCCATGGCCCTGGCGGAACTATACGCGCACAGGTACGTGGGGGCCGGGAACAGGGGCCACGCGTTGGCCACCCTTGACAGGGTGATCGGCGAGTTCTGGGATGGGGAGGTCCTGTGGCATGGGCTGAGGGACGGCGAGAGGGTCTCCAGGGGGGTGCTCGAGGACTACGCATACTGCATCCTGGCCCTGCTGGAGGGCCTGGCCGAGACCGGAAACGAGGCGTACCTCTCCGCCGCGCTGGCCATGGGGAGGGCTCTCCTCGACAGGTTCGCGAGCCCCGAGGGGGGCTTCCACGACGTGGACGTGCCCGGCGGCCCCGGCCTGGCCGAGGTGAGGGTCAGGCCGATAGCGGACGCGCCGCACATGAGCCCCAACGCCCTGGCCATCATGGCTGTCGACAGACTGTTCTACGTGACTGGGAGGAGGGAGTTCCGCGAGGCCGCGGAAAGGGCGGTGCGGGGGCTCTACGGGCTGGCCAGCAGGCTGGGCACTGCTGGGTACTACCTCGCCCTGGAGCACCACATAGTGGAGCCGCCAAGGATAGTGGTCGTGGATGGCCCGGAAAGCCAGCTGCATGGCGCCGCGCTGAGGGTTTACAGGCCCCTGAAGGTCGTGGTCCCCCTCACGGACGGCGTTCTGGGATACGTTGAGGACAGCGCCGTCCGGGCCATGAAGGGCCAGCGTGGATCCGCGTTCGTGTGTGCCGCGGACGCCTGCAGCATGCCCATACGCGACCCCGGCCAACTCGTTGCCACGGTCAGGGACTTCAGGCGGGAGTCCTACGTCCTACACTTCGAGTAGGGCACGCCGTGTTGAGGGTGCGCTTCACGGTCGCGCGGCCCCTTGCGGTCCCCCGGGACGTGGCGTGGTCCAGGCTCGCCGACCTGGGCAACATGCCGATGTACTGGAGGGGGCACAGACGCGTCGACGTGATCGGCGTGGAGGGGGACCTCGCCGTGGCGAGGGTCACGTTCGCCTTTCCGGGCCCCCACAACAGGGGCCTCGCCAGGATACGCATGGACGAGCAGAGGCGCGAGGTTGTACTTGAGTACGTTGAGGGGCCTCTCAGAGGCGTGGTACGCAACGGCGTTGGGGACGTCGAGGTGGCCAGCACATGGGACGTTAGGCTCTCCCCTTGCTTCCTCCCCCTCGCGCCCTGGGTGAGGAGGCACCTGTACGTGGGGGCCCTGAGGGCGCTGGAGAGGATATCGGGCTGACCGCGCACCGCTTCATATTTAACCTCCACACGTCGATCCCCCATGAAAAGGATCGGAAGGCGTAGGCTGCTTATCGGCGCGCTGGCGGGCACGGCGGCGGTGCTGGTGGGCGCGGCCCTCACTGCCTTGGGGGGCGGGCCTGGCATGGGCGCGAGGCCGAGGGGAGAGGCGCCCAGTGCTGGCCCCACGTTCCTGAGGCTGGGCGAGGTCGGCACCCTGGAGGCCAGGGAAGGGGTGATGCCCATGGGACGTTGGGGGTATGTGGCGGGCGGCGCCGTGAACCCCGTTCTCGTCGCTAGGAGGGGCGACGCGGTGGACCTCACGTTCAGGAATATGCTGGGGGCGCCCAGCATAGTGCATTGGCACGGCCTCGAGGTGGACTGGAGGCACGACGGGCACCCAAGCTACCAGGTGGCCAGTGGAGGCACGTACAGGTACAGCTTCACTGTGCGTAATAGGGGAGGCACGTACTGGTACCACCCGCACCCCATGCCCGGCACGGCGGAGCAGGCGTACATGGGCCTCGCAGGCTTCCTAATAGTCGAGGACGCCGATACAGACGTGCTGAGGGACAGCGGGTTCGAGCTGGGCGTGAACGACGTGGCGCTGGCCATACAGGACGTTAGGCTGTCCGGCGGCGCGGCGCCGTACAGCCCCACCATGATGGACATAATGATGGGCATGCATGGGTGGGCCTTCCTGGTCAACGGCGTCCAGTCGCCCCAGATAGCTCTGCGCGCCGGGACCAACAGGCTCCGCCTACTCAACGCGTCCAACGCGCGCGTGTACAGGGCCTCGGTGGTGGGCCCCGACAACCGGCAGCTCCCCATGAAGCTGATAGCCGTGGACGGAGGCCTCCTGGAGAGGCCCATCGAGGTGAGGGAGGTGCTCCTGGGGCCTGGCGAGAGGGCCGAAGTGGTCGTGGAGCTAGGCATGGGCGCCTACACGCTCCGCGCCACGACCTGGGACCCGGCTCCCCCAAGGGGAGGCCCCATGGGACGCGGTCCCATGGGCATGCCCCACGTGGCGCTGACCGGACGCACGGTCGACCTGGCGACCATTGTGGTGGGGGAGCGGGGCGAGGCGGTGGACGTGCCGGCAGAGCTGAGCGCGGTGCCCGAGACCGCGCCTCCGAGCAGCGGCAGACGCCTCTCCTTTTTCCCTGCGGGGCACGGCAGGTGGAGCATTGGGGGGATGACGTGGAATTACAGGGACTACCTCTACAGGCACATGTCGGCAAGCAGGGACGTCGAGGTATGGACGCTTCACAATCCCTCCCCGATACCCCACCCCATGCACATCCACGGCTACCAGTTCAGGGTGCTTAGGCGGGTAGGCACCCCGGAAATGGGGTGGGGCCTCGCCGTGGACGGGGCTGGCAGGCTGGCTACTGACCTGGGGCTGAAGGACACGGTCCTCGTCATGCCCGGGGAGACCGTGGAGATCCTCGTGGACCTAGACAACGGGCTGAGGGGACAGCAGGTGTACCTGTTCCACTGCCACAACCTAGAGCACGAGGACCACGGCATGATGGTGAACCTCTACGTAGAGGACTAGGCAACCCGCACCTAATGTGGCCCCTTTCCCAACGATGCGTCGGCGCGTTGGCCTGACACGGTTGAGGAAGTGGGTCGCGGCCCCATCCAGAGGAGTCCTACCGGCAGTTGGCTGTGGGTCAACTACATATCTTTAGGGATCTATGTTGTTCAGGGATGGCGGTGGACGGTCCCGAGGACCTCTTCGACAGGGAAGAGGAGTTCCGCAGCATCATACACGCCGCGCTCACCGGGCGCATGTCCCTGGTCCTCGGCGTGAGGAGGATAGGCAAGACGTCCCTGGTACCTGCCTCCACTTTCCGCGTGGCCGGGATATACGTGGACATGCGGGAATTCGAGTGGTCTCCCCTTGTCCAGGGAAACTTGAGGCGGGGCCTAGAGGGGGTGGGAGCGAAATACGAGGAGGCGGTGCTGGAGGAGGCCGTGGAAGGGGGTGGGCGGGATAATAGGCTGGCCGTCCTGCCTAGGCCTCGAGGCCGCGAGGAGGGGCGCCCGACCGCGAGGCGCTGGACGAGGTCCTGGAAAGGGCCGCCAGGCCCGCGTGGGGGAGTTCTCCAACTTCGTTAGGGGGCACGGCGCCCACAGACATGTCCACATACTCCGCGCCGAGTGGAAGGGGCTACGTGGTCCGAGATAAGGAGGTGCCTAGAGGTGAGGGAAGGGGCCATACACGACCCCGAGCTCAACAGGCTGTTGAAGGCGTAGAGGTGACGTGGCTCGAGAAGAGGGGCACGCAGACCACGTTGCGGCCCCACTCCTCAGGAGGACGGGCAAGGCCGGTAGGGCTCGTCCATCGGGGGCCTGGTGGAGGGAGATGACGTGAGGGACGCGCTGCGGGGCGATGTTCATCAGCGCCGCGGGCGGTATTCCGAATTTGGCCCGCAGCTGTGGGTCTTCGCGTGCCAATGTTGGTGGACTGGACGTGGAGGCGTGTCGGCGGCCATTGTAATTGCCGCCGTGGCAAAGCCGGCCTGCCCCCGACGCGGGGTCAGAGGACTATCGGCACGCGTGCCTTCCTCAGCAGTTCCCTAAACTCCTCGTAGTCTAGGCCGGAGAGCCTCTGGGACAACCTCACGTCGCCTGTCTCCACGTAGTACTTCAGTGCGGCCCTTAGCCTTGGGGGAAGCGACTCTATGTACTCCCAGTCGGCGCGCTCCCTCCTCACACGCCTAGCCTCCTCCTCCCATTCTAACACCTCGTCAACCGACATACGTGCTCCCAGTCCCTCCTCCTAAATAAATGGAGCGTCTCCTCCTCGTACCTCCTGAGCTCGCCGACGAGGTCCCCCACGAGGCCGCGGCGCCACGCCTCGACTATCACCTCGAAGGCTCTCCAGACAGTCACGCCGATGCCCAGCACCCTCGGCGCGAAGTAGGCGCCGCCGTTCTCCGTGAGCACCACGTAGCCGTATCTCAGCCCGGCGGCGAGACATACCGCCTCGGGCAGGTCTATCCTCTTGAGGGGCCTTCCCCGGCCCATCGCCATGATGCGCCGCGCCTCTCCCTCCACCTCCGCCGTCTCGGTGAAGAGCGCCATACTGCCGGAGGCGAGGCCCTCGGCGACCCAGTCCACCGCCGGTGGCAGCCTCACCTCCCTGAGGACCGACTCGGGCACGTGGACCACCTCGAACGCCTCGAAGAGGATGCCGCGCCTCGAGTACCTGGCCCAGTCCACTAGGAAGGATGTGTCGGCTATGGCCTCACGTGATGCTTGGGACACGGGCCTTAATGCGCAGCTCGTTGAACTCGTCCACCGTGAGCCCGGCGATGCGCGAGGCCACGTATATGTCGCCTGTCTCCACGTAGTACTTCAGTGCGGCCCTTAGCCTTGGGGGAAGCGACTCTATGTACTCCCAGTCGGCGCGCTCCCTCCTCACACGCCTAGCCTCCTCAAACGCCTCGACGACCTCATCCATGGGACCAGCCAGCCACAACAATATTAATCTGCCGGGCGCACCTCGGCGCCGAGCGGCACATGGTTAATAAACGGCGCCACGTGTCTCCACATGCTCGTCGCGGTGGGAACCAACAACCCCAACAAGGTGAGGGCTGTCGTTGATGCGTATGCCATGTTCGGCTTCAGGGCCACGGCAGTGGCCGTGGGTGCGCCGCCAACGTTGCCCGGCCAGCCCATTGGCGTGGGGAACGTGTTTGGAGGTGCGCTGGCCAGGGCAAACCACGCCTTGTCGGCTGTGGCGGGGGCAGAACATGGCGTTGGGCTCGAGGCCGGCGTCGTCGAGGTTGGGGGAAGGCACCTCGACGTGACTATAGCCGTCATAGGCGATAGAAACGGGGAAGTCACCGTCGGCGTTGGGCCGGGGTTCCAGATACCCAACGTGTTTCTGGGCCAGGTCCTTGGGGGGAGGGAGCTCGGCGCCGTGGCCGACGAGTTCTTAGGCCGCCGGGCAGTGGGCCGCAGGGAGGGACTTGTGGGCGTGTTGACTCGGGGCAGGGTGGGTCGCTACGACCTGAACCTTGCCGCAGTGGCCATGGCCCTGGTCCCCCGCCTGCCCTACAACAGGGGACTCTACTGGAGGGGGTGACCCACGGACGTGGACCCCCTTATGGCCTCGGCCATCCTGACCGCTTGTAGGGTCTCCCTCGGGTTGTGGGTCCTAACGGCGTGGGCGCCCATGAGCACGGCTATGGCCTCTGCGGCTATGGACCCGTGGAGGGCATCCTCGGGGGACGGGACGCCGACTATGCGCCTGACGAAGCTCTTCCGGGACACGCCCACCAGTATCGGCCTCCCCAGCCCTCCCAGCCGGCGCAGGTTGGCTATGATGTACGTGTCCCACCTCCACCAGGGCCACTCGGGGTCCCCGTGTCGGTGCTCGCCGGTCACCGTGTGGGGTACGTCGCCCGGCGGGAGCACCGGGAACCCTATGCCTGGGTCCACCACTATCCTGTCCTCGTCCACGCCGCATGAGAGGGCGATGTCGAGGCTCTCCCTCAGCGCGTCCACGACCCTGACCACGGGGTCCACGCCGGGGCGGGGGGCCCTTTCCCTTGCCATGAGCACGATCGAGGCGCCGTGGTCCCTTACCACGCCGCACATCTCCGGGTACAGCTTGAGCCCCGTCACGTCGTTTATCCCGGCGGCGCCCAGCCTCAGGGCCTTCTCGGCTATGGCAGGCCTATAGGTGTCCACTGTTATGGGGACGTCGAGCGTGGACGTCAGTTCCCTAAGCGCCGGGAGGAGGCGTTCAGCCTCCTTCTCCGGGGGTACCCACGCGTCCTTGTACGGGGCGGTGGACATGGCACCCACGTCGATTATGTCGGCGCCGCCCTCCGCCAGTTCAAGCGCCCTTTCGACGGCCCTGTCGGGGCCCACTACCGAGCCGCCGTAGAACGACTCTGGGGACAGGTTGAGGATCGCCATGACCCTCACCGGGCCGCCGGGGCCAACGCGCACCTTGCCCACGTACGCGTCCATGAGGCTTAATTTTCCCCGGGTTTAAACATGACTGTGATGAGTTCGTGCCCGGGACGACGCGGTGAGCGGCGCGTCCTTGACTGACTACACGAGGCTCAGCTCCACGTGCCTCCCCAGCCTCGCCATGAGGTGCCCCGCGACCATAAGCTTCCTCCTCTTGGTCTCGTCGTTCCTCTTCAGGGGGAGCCACGGGTAGAAGCCGCTCACGACCGCCCGCTCGGCCCCCATGTACAGGGCCAGGTACAGGGCCCTATCGCCGTCCGTGAAGCCCGCCACGTTGTACGTGCAGGGCCTTGGCCATGTCTGCACAGTCATGACGCGCCTGGGTATGGTCGGCGCGATGCGCATCACCGCGTCTATATTGTCGCCGTGGCTGTGCACAACGGCCACGTCGCCCAGGGACACGTGCTCGGGCTCGAAGTCGAGGTCCGTCACCACTACGTGGGGCCTAACGCCCATAGAGGCAAGCCTTCTGGCCGTGTACCCCTCCACTGCCACCACCACTGTGCCCTCGGCAAGGGCCTTGAACGGCGGCATGTAGATGGCGGGGCGGGACCAGTCGTACGCGGCGAGTAGGCCTATGCTGTGGCCGCAGATGGCTGAAGCGATGTCGGCGGCCTCGGCGTCGCGCCTGTAGCTGAGCCATGGCAGTGTTCCCCTGGCTAGCGCCATCACGTATTCCCATTCAAGTGGGTCGAACATGCGCATGGGTTTCCCGGGGACCTCCAGTTAAAATATGAGAGACGGCATGAAAAGTGACATGAAGGTGGCGATCGCGTCCACGAAGGACGGCCTCATATTTCCAGGGCACTTCGCGCATTCAGAAACGTTTAGGATATACGAGTATGAGGGCGGCCAACTCAAGCTGCTGGAGGTGAGGGAAAACCCGCTGGGAAACGTGCCCGACCTGGACGCCGGCCATCACCACCATCACCATGGCCACCACCACGCCCACGGCATGCACGGCGTCCAGAAGTACGCGTTCCTCAGGGAAAAGGTGCTGCCCGACGTCGACGTGGTCATAGCTGGGGGGGCCTGCCAGACGAGCTTCCACTATTTCACGTCGAACGGGGTCAAGGTGTTGTTCACCGACCCGGTGCCTGTGGATCTAGTGGAGCAGTCCATCAGGGAGGACCCGAAGTCGTTCGAACAGGCGCTCAACGCAGAGGAGTAGGCTACCTCACCTTGGTGCAGCGCCCCGTATAAACCTCGTTTCTTCCCGTGACTAGGCTTATGGTCCTCAATGCGAAGCACTTGACGTTGATGTACGGCGCTATGAGCAGGGCCTTGGACGTTATGTAGGTCCTCACCCGGGCCAGCATATTAATATATATACAGCTAAATATAAAGGTTTCCCCCCAAACCTAAAATAGTTGCGTCGGTACACGCACATGCCCGTGAGGGTACGCATAGGCGACCTGGCGGACGGCGAGATCTACCCGGTCCCCGAACTCAACGCAATACTGGTCAAGCTGGGCGGCGAGGTCCACGCGTTCGTGGACCAGTGCCCACACGCCAACTGCAACTTCTCGCTTAACGGCGTCGTGGAGGGGGATGCGCTGGTATGTATATGCCACTACGGCCGTTTCGACATTAGGACCGGCCGCTCGCTCACCCCTGAACTGACCGGCGAGCCCCTTAAAAGGATAGGGGTCCGCATCGAGGGGGACGAGGCGGTCCTGGAACGGTGATGGGGCCGGCCGGCGAGGTGCTGGTCGGCATATGCTCCTCGAGGTACCTCGACCGCTTCAAGGTACATGAGCTTCAGGACACGTTCTACGAGCCCTCGCACGACAGGATAGGCGCAGTTGCCAGGAGGGCCGGGCCCGGGCACGTATTCTCCGTAAAGGCCTGGCAGGTGTTTACGCACAGCCCCAATTCCCCCACGTGGAGGAGGATGAGGAGGCCTCCGGACGCCCCGAGAGGCGAGATAGGCGGGTTGATGCCCACCGAGGCGAACCTTGCCCTGTGGGGGCAGTTCCTCGAGTTGACCAGGCCCCTAGCGCCCAGGTTCTACATATTCCAGACGCCGCCCACCTTCACGCCGCATGAAGGGGTCCCCGACTTCTTCAGGTCCGTCATGGGGGACGGGTACATGGTGGGCTGGGAGCCCAGGGGACGCGCATATGAGCGGCCGGACATACTTAGGAGGACGTTCGACCTAGGCGTGATACATGTGGTGGACCCGTTCAGGAGAGGGCCCATGGTGGTGCGGGACGTGCAGTACGTGAGGCTGCACGGCGTGGGCCCCGGCGAGGCCAACTACGGGTACAAGTACACGCGTGGCGACTTCGACAGGCTGCTGGACATGGCTGAGGGATGGGGCGCCGAGACCCTGTACGTCCTCTTCAACAACGTCCACATGGCGCGCGACGCGGCTGAGTTCAGGGAGCACTGCGCCGCCAGGGGGCTCCGCTGCGGCTAGGCGGCGGGTAAACACGCACAATAATTTATAAAGCACATCAACACACCCATCGTATGAGCGTGCCCCCATCGCTCCAGGAGGCCGTCAACAGGCTCCAACAGGTCCAGAACCAGCTCCAGGGCGTATTGTTGAGGAAGCAGCAGTACGAGGCCGAGCTGCGCGAGGTGGAGAGGGCCATATCGGAGCTGGAGAAGATGGCCTCGGACGTGAAGGTGTACAAGAACATCGGGGTGTTCCTCGTGTTGACCAACAGGGACGAGGCGCTGCAGGAGCTGAGGGACAGAAAGGAGTTGCTGGAGCTGCACATAAAGACGCTCTCCAAGCAGGAGTCCATGCTGCGCGAACAGCTCGAGAAGCTTAGGGACGAGATAAACCGGGAGCTCGCAAGGCTCAGGGGAGGCACCGGCGGGGAGCTGGCCAAGGGAGGTGGCTAGCCTACTGTCGCCGCGGGACAAACAGCTTGTTATAGACGTCGTCTCTCAGGCCGTGGCGGACTTCCTCGTCCGGCGCCTGGGGAGGGGGCTCCTCGGGGCCGACGTGGAGGTCGTCTTCGTGGGGGACGCCATAGACGTCGAGGTGTATGTGGAGGCCGACGTCATGGTGCCCGACGCCGAGTTGAGGGCGGCCGTAGAGGAGGCCTCGGCGTACGGGATCGGGGTCGCCGACGCGCTTGTCGAGCTTATAAAGGCGGGCAAAAGTATCGGCAATGTTGAGGAGGCTAAGAGACTTGTTGCTTCCCTACAGGGAGGTCAACGTGGTGACCCACCGAAACGCTGACCTCGACTCGTACGGGTCGGCCCTCGGCATTGCGGACCTCCTCAGGTCGTGGGGCCTGTCCCCAACGGTCGTGTGTCCGGAGGGCGCCTCGGCCAGGGTCCGCAGCGTCGCCGCGCGCATAGGCCATGCCGTGGCATGCGTTGCCAGGGCCGCGGAGAGGCCAACCGTGCTGGTCGACGTGGGCGGCGCCGCACAGTTGGGCGGGGTCCCATTGGGGAGGCCGCTTGTGGTGGTGGACCACCACTCGCATCCGGACGAGCGCCTGACCGCGGCGGCCGACCTGGCCATACGGAGGCCGTATCCCAGCTGCAGCGAGATCGTGGTGGAGCTGCTCATGGAGGGCGGCGTCCGCCCCGCGGCGGATACGGCCCTGTTCCTGGCACTGGGGATACTGGAGGATACCGGAAAGCTCATGAGGGCCTCGCCGAGGACGCTGGGCCTCACCTCCTACCTCCTGGGGCTCATAGGCGTGAGGCTGGGCGACGTGGCGGCCCTCGCCCAGGAGGACGCGCCCACGGACCC
Organism: Thermoproteaceae archaeon; assembly: GCA_015521775.1. Lineage (GTDB taxonomy): Archaea > Thermoproteota > Thermoprotei > Thermoproteales > Thermoproteaceae > WANN01. The sequence goes on along the minus strand of WANN01000016.1, from coordinate 11,510 downwards.
GGAGAGGATCGCCCAGATAAAGGCGGCCATGAGGATGCGGGCCTTCAGGGTGGGCGGCAGGCTGGTCTGCATAAGCTACGTGGGGTCCTACGAGTCCAGCGCCGCGAGGGCCCTCCTAGGCCTGGGCTGCGACATAGCCATGGTGCTGAAGAGCGGCGACGGAACGCGCCTGGTGGCTAGGTCCCGCGGCGTGCCCATAGGCGACCTCGTCAAGTACGTTGCCGCTAGGCTGGGCTGGGCTGCGGGCGGCCACGACATGGCCAGCGTGGCCGCGGCCGAGCCGAGGCGTTCCAAGGGGGAGCTCAGGGACCTGGTATGGACGGTTGCGCGGCTCGTCGGCGAGTATTATGGGGAGACCGCTAGGAGCATAGGCGAGTAGGCCTAGCAGCCCACCTGGTCCGGCCTAAGCCTCTGCGCTATTATGTCCACGATTGTTTCGGGCCTCTCCACGCACCTCTTCTCTAGGTCCGCTATCTTGGACCCATGTTCAAGTATGACGAAGCGGTCCGCCACGGCGTACACGTGGAAGATGTTGTGGGTTATGAATATGACCGAGATCCCCCTGTCCCTCAGCCTGCCGATGTAGTCGAGCACGAACTCGGTCTCCTTGACGGACAGGGCGGCCGTGGGCTCGTCCAGTATGACCAGCTTCGCCCCGAACTTGACGGCCCTCGCGATGGCTATGGCCTGCCTCTCGCCGCCGGACAGCCGCCTCACTATGTCGTCGGGCCTCCTTATGTTTATGCCTATCTCCCTGAGCAGCTTCTCGGCCTCCCTCTTCATGGCCTCTATGTCCAACATGCCCAGGGCCCTCCTCGGCTCGCGCCCAAGGAAGAGGTTGCGGTATATGGGCAGGTCCTCGACGAGGGCCAGGTCCTGGTACACTATCTCTATGCCGTGCATCCGCGCGTCCCTGGGCGACCTGAAGTTGACCCGCCGCCCCTCGAAGTAGAGCTCTCCCTTGTCGGGCCTGTAGAGCCCCACGAGTATCTTGGCCAGCGTCGACTTGCCGGCCCCGTTGTCCCCTAGGAGCCCCACGACCTCGCCCCTCCCAACGGCCACGGTGACCCCCCTCAGCGCGGCGACGGGGCCGAAGGACTTGTGTATGTCCTTGGCGTATAGCAGCGGCTCAGGCATACCTGCTCAGCCGCGTGTTTATTACGGCCGCGATTATGAGTATGATTCCTATGAAGGTGATGTACCAGTACGCTGGGGCCCCCACAAGCACGAGGCCTACCCTGGTCATCCCCACGAGGGCCGCGCCGAGCGCAGCGCCGATTATGCTGCCTATGCCGCCCATCAGGGAGCAACCGCCTATGACCGCAGCCGCTATGGCCTCAAGGGGCAGGTCCAGCCCCACCACCGGCTCGACTATCTTGAACCTCGACACGTACATGATTCCCCCAAGCCCGGCCATCAGGGCCGACAACATGAACGCGACTAGCTTCACCCTCTCTATTTCCACCCCCATTGCCTTGGCTGCGTGCCTGTTGCCCCCAGTGGCGTAGACCCAGTTGCCGAACACCGACCTGTGGAGGAGAAGGTAAAATATCATTGCCACGGCGAGGAACCATATCCCCGAGACGCGGAAGTCCCCCACCCTCTCGGCGAACACCACTGGGAGGACCTCCCCCTTGTAGGACACCGGGAACCCCCCAGTGGCCGCGTAGAGGAGCCCCCTCAGGAACATGGCCATGCCCAGGGTCACTATGAAGGACGGTATGCCGGTCCTTATGGTGATGAGGCCGTTGGCCAGCCCTATGGCGGCGGCCGCAGATAGGACCAGCGCCGCCGCGGCGTACTCGGGCACCCCCATAGCGACTAGGTACGCAAGCAGGGTGCCCGACACCGCGAAGATGGACCCCACGGACAGGTCGAATTCGCCGGCTATCATGAGGAAGGCGACCCCGATGGTCACCACGCCGACCTCTGCCGTTATGGTCAGCACGCTTGACGCCGTGTCGACGGTCGCGAAGCGCGGGGACAGGGCCGAGAAGGCCCCGGCTATCGCGAGGACGCTTATGAGGACCCCAAATTCCCTGTAGCGGAGGAGGAAAAAAGGAAGCATGGGTTGTTTAGGCCCCGCCAGTGGTCTTGATCTGTCTCTCCACGTCGCCTATGGTCTCCCTGGTGACCGGGGTCGGCCCGGTGGGCACGTGTTCCGGCGGCAACACGCCGTACTTGACGTACAGGTACATGTACACGACCGGGAGGAAGCCCTGCGCATAGGGCTGTTGGCTTATGGCCACTAGCACGGTCCCGTCCTTGATGCCCTGCAGGATCTTGTCGCTTAGGTCCACGGTGGCCACGTATACCTTGTCCTTAAGCCCCTCCTCGGCAATGAGGTCCATCGCCGGGTGGGCCCCCAGGGGGCCCAGGGTGAATATTATCTCTACGTTGGGGTTCCTCGTGAGGTATGCCCTGAGCACCTCCACCGCCTTGGTGGGGTCAGGGGTTATGTCCAGCTTCTCAGGCGCCGGGAGCCCGATCTCCCTGAAGTAGTCCTGTATGCCCTTGGCCCTCAGCTCCAGCCCCACGTGCCCCACCTCGTGTATGCCTATGACGCCGACCCTCGGCATCCTACCAGTGACCTTCTGGAACTCCTCCACAGCGGCCCTCGCCAACTCGTACCCCGCCTGGTACTCGTCCTGCCCCACGTACCCCAGGTAGGGTATCCTCTCGCCCCTTGGCCTAGGGTCGGGCACGTTGACGGCAAGCACAGGTATGCCCTGGCCTATGGCCCTCCTCAGCGGCTCGTCAAGCGCCTCGTACGACGTTATCGTCACTATCATGCCGTCGGGCCTCGCCGCTATGGCGCTCTCCACCAGGTTGACCAGTTCCTGTATCGAGAACTTCTGGGGGCCAAGGTACACCACCTTCACGCCGAGCAGATCAGCGGCGTCCTGGGCGCCCTTGATGACTGGGGCCCACCAGGGGTCGCCCGGACCGCCATGCGACACGTAGTAGAACACGTACTCGGGCTCTCCCTCGGCAGGGGCTGCAGCAGTGACGGTCTCGGTCACCGTGACGGTTCCGGCGCCTGCGACAGTTGTGGTAACGGTCTCAACGGCCCCTCCCCCGCCACCTATGGCGTACCCGATGCCTATACCTATCAGCAGCGCTATAATTGCCACTGCGACGAGAAGCGCCGACTGTTTCATAGCCCAATGATTATGTATATTTTAAAATATTTTCCTACATATTTTAAGGATGGAAAAAATACTGTGCGTAAGTGGTGGGCGGGACGCCGACCCACTGAATTAATTTACCTGGCCGTGTTACCACTTGTGTTCAGCGTAGTGAAGAGGGAGTTGGAGCGCGCCGTGGAGGCCAGGCACAGGAGGATGATAGTGATAGTAGGTTTGGACGATAGGGCGTCCAGCGCCAGGACGTGCGAGGTGCTTGGCCTCTTCAGGGAGGTGAGGGGGGAGAGGGTCGGCGGGGTGTACGTGTTCCAGCCCGAGTACCCCGACGCGAATAGGCGCCAGAACTACGTGAGGGACTGCGTTAGGTCCCTGGACATGGACATAGAGTACAGGCCGTACAAGGACACTGAGCAGCTGCTCGGCGTGACCCTCGACTTCGCCGTGCTGGACCTACACAACGACCTGAAGCCCAACGACGTGGGGAGGCTGGGCGGCATAGTGAGGGGAGGCGGCATATACGTGGTCCTGGTGCCTCCCCTGGACGTGTGGAGGGGCCGACTCACGAAGTTCCAGCAGTCGCTGCTCGTCCCCCAGTACGGCCCCAACGACGTGAGGCACAGGCTCAAGGAGAGGTTCTGGCGCAAGGTCCTCGAACACGAGGGCATTGTGGTGCTGTCTGAGGGCGGGGAGGTCCTCAGGGCGCCGGGGGACGGGCAGGCCGCCAGGTACGTCGCCAGGGTGCCTCGCCCCCCCAACGTGACCGTTTTTCCCCAGAAGATATATTCGATGGCGGCCACGCAGGACCAGGTCAACGTCCTTAGGCTGATGGAGGAGCTCTACGAGAGGCCGGGGCACCGCAAGAAGGCGCTCGTCATCACGGCCGACAGGGGCAGGGGAAAGTCCGCCGCTGTTGGCCTGGGCCTTGCCGCGCTCGCCCATAGGCTGAGGAAGCTCAAGGCGTCGGCCCAGATAGTGGTGACCGCCATGGAGTACAACCACGTGGCCACGCTCCTCGAGTTCGTCATGCGCGGCCTCAAGGCCTTGGGGTACAGGGTAGAGGTGCAGAGGGAGGGGGGCGCGGTGAGGGGCGTAAAGGCCAAGGGCATATACGTGGACTACATCTCGCCCTACCAGGCCACCAAGAGGGAGAGGGCCGACATAGTGGCTGTGGACGAGGCGTCGAGCATACCGCTGCCCATACTGTACGCCATACACGAGAGGTTCAACAGGATAGTGTTCTCCACGACGGTCCACGGCTACGAGGGGGCCGGGAGGGGGTTCTCTGTGAGGTTCCTGAGGTACCTCAAGGAGTCCAGGGACACGGACGTGGCCGAGTACGAGATGGAGGAGCCCATCAGGTACGCCCCTAACGACCCAGTGGAGCGCTGGCTCTTCGACACGTTCCTCCTGGACGCCGAGCCGGCGAGGATAGGCGAGGAGGACCTGAGGCTGGTCTCCGAGGGGAGGCTCACGTACGTGAGGCCCGGGGAGGACTTCTACGCGGACGACGAGATGCTGAGGCAGTTCTTCGGCATATACGTGCAGGCCCACTACAGGAACGAGCCGGACGACCTCGGCATGTTGCTCGACGCGCCGCACCACACGGTGAGGGCCCTGGCCCTGGAGAACGGCAAGATAGTGGTGGCGGTGGAGCTGGCCGAGGAGGGGGGACTGGACGACGCCACGATAGACATGGCCGTGCGAGGCGTGAAGTTGCCCGGCAACATAATACCGGACAGGGTGGTCAAGTACTGGCGCGTGGACAGCTTCGCGAAGCTGAAGGGCTGGAGGATAGTGCGCATCGCGACGCACCCCGAGCTACAGGACAGGGGGCTCGGCACGACCATACTGGCCCACATAGTGGAGGAGGCCGCCGAGCTCGGCCTAGAGTGGGTCGGGACGGGCTTCGGGGTCAGCCCGAGGCTGGTCAGGTTCTGGGTCCGCAACGGGTTCATGCCCGTGCACCTGTCGCCGGAGCGTAACCCGATCAGCGGCGAGTACAGCGCCCTGTTCGTGAAGCCCATAGGCGAGGCCGCGCGCGACGCCGTGGTGTACTCCAACAGGGAGTTCAGGCGGAGGCTCCTCCTCTCGCTCATGGGCCCCTACAACGACGTGGAGCCCGAGACGATATACTACCTGCTATGGGACTTCGGACACCCCATAAGGGAGGGCGAGGCGCCCGACCTCTCCAAGGCCCAGATAGACAGGCTCGTGTCCTACGCGTGGGGGCCCATGACCTATGAGAACGTGACTGACGCCATGTTCGAGCTCGCACGGACGTACTTCTTCCGGTCGTCAGACGCGAGGCCCCACTTCCCCACCCTATACGAGGTGGCGCTCATAAGCAAGGTCCTACAGGCCAAGCCGTGGAAGGCGGCGGCCGCGGACCTGGGCATAAGGCGCAACACCCTCATGGTGCTGATGCGCCACATAGCCAGGGTGCTACTAGTGTACTTCTACGGAAAGCTGGACATACCACAGTTCATAGTGAGCGTCGTCAAGTCCGCCTGACCCCAAAGGGCAGGCGGCGCGATCTACGCCGTTTCCCTCTGAGCTATGGCCGACAGGGCTGCGCCCCTACTCGATTGTCCCCGCGGCCCTTTTCTGATGCGTCCTCATAGAAGGGGCCGTATCCTCCGCAGCGGCCTGGGGCATGCACGACTGATAGGGGTCCACCAAAGGGGCGAGATCAGGGGGCCGCGCGGCCCCGCAAAAAGAATATAAGGTTGCCGCCGAATACGCGCGTGGAGTTCCTCGCCTACTGGAGGCCGACTGGGGACCCCACACAGCTCCAGTACCTGAGGATGCCAGTGGAGCTGGACGTGCGCAGGTACGTAGCGGGGCATCGCTGGGCCTCGGTAGTTGGGATGGCCGTGGAGCTGGAGGACTACGCGCCGCGCAGCCTCGTGTTGCCTGCCCCGGCCAGTAAGGAGGACGCGGAGCGATACGTACAGCTCGCCGACTACCTCGACGTGGACCGCATAGTGGTGGAGCCCCCCGCCCACGCGGACCTAATGGCCGACGTCTACGAGGAGGCCGCCGCTAGCGGCGTGTCGGTGGCGTGGCTCTACGGCCTGGGCCCCCTCAGGGACCCGGCCGCTGTGTACAGCCTCGGCCAGGCCCTGCACCCCCGCGCCGCCAGGCTGGTCTACGACCCCGTCAACGCGCCGTCCTTTAAGGCCATAGTGAGGGACCTGGTCTCCCTGGGCTCCTTCGTGGCGGGCATATACTTTTCCAATAGGCGGGGACGCCGCGGCGTGAGGCTCCCCCCAATGGACGTTAACGGGACTATAAACTACCTGGACGTGCTCCAGGTGCTCGTGCTCCTGCAGTGGGACGGAGCCGTAGTGATCAGGCACGGCAGGGGGGCCGCGGGGGAGTACAACCACCAGTACGGCATAATTAGCAACGTGGTGGAGACCCTCAGGAACACGAGGAGGTTCAGCAGGAGGGTGCGGAGGCTCGTCGAGAGGGCCATGAACGAGGTTATCGGTTTGGAGACCGAGTGAGGCGACCCCTCAAAATGCCGTCCACCTCCCCTGAAACCCTCCTGTCGAACTCCTCGTAGTCGTGGTACGCTATCAGCTCGTAGAGCTCCCCCCTCGTCATCATCTCGCCGAGCAGCGGCTCCTGCGTGCCCACCTCCATGAGGGTCCTCAAGGCCCTCCTCATGGCGCCGAGGGCCACCCTGAGGAGGGTGACGGGATATATGACCAGCCTATACCCGAGCTCCCCTAGCTTGGCGGCGGGTATGAGGGGGCTACGGCCGAACTCCGTCATGTTGGCCAGGAGTGGCGCACGCACCCTCCTGGCAAACTCGGCGAACTCCTCGAGCGACTCCAGGGCCTCCGGGAAGATCACGTCGGCCCCAGCCTCTAGGTACAGCTGGGCCCTCCACACAGCGTCCTCGAGGCCCGTCACCCCACGCGCGTCGGTCCTCGCAACGATCACGAAGTCGGGGTCCCTACGCGCCTCCGCAGCGGCCCTCACCTTCTTCGCCATGTCCTCGGCAGGCACCAACTGTTTGCCGGAAAGGTGGCCGCACTTCTTGGGGAGCACCTGGTCCTCTATCTGCACTGCGGCCGCGCCCGCCGCCTCAAGCTCCCTCACCGTCCGCACCACGTTCAGCGCCTCGCCGAACCCTGTGTCCGCGTCCACTATGAGGGGGGTGGAGACCGCCCTAGTGATGTATGTGACGGCCTTGGCCACCTCGTCCAACGTGACTAGGCCGAGGTCAGGGAGGCCCATGCTCGCTGTCAGGGCCGCCCCAGAGAGATAAAGGGCTTTGAATCCCATTTTCTCGGCCAGCATTGCGGTCACGGCGTTGAACACGCCGGGCACAATGGCGGCCCCCTCGCCTTGGAGCAGTTCCCTCAGGGCCCTAGTGGGCCTTTCCCCGCCAGCCCTAAGGAGAGGCGCCCCCACGCCTGTCCGGGGGGACCAAAATATAACGTTGGCGCCTATGCGGCCCGCCCAGCCAAGCATGTTACCCAGCTTCCCCTGCACCGCGCTTAGCCTACCGCGAAACGCAACACGTAAAACCTACGACAATAACCAAAGAAACCCGTACCCGCCACCGAAGTGGGCCTCCCAAGCCCGCGAACCCCGGGTTCGAATCCCGCCGCCACACCACTTCTCGTGTGCCGTGGGGATGTGGCCCGACCACTTCCAGCTCTAGGTAGCCGTCTCTGACCAGGTGGCTGCCGGCCTTTACGAGCTCACCCGCGACGCCCCCCAGGCCCCTGAAAGGCGGGCGGCGTGTATACGCATGCCGGGTCTTCCCCGAGGGGGTCCCCAAGGACGGCGTAGGCCCTGGCCCTGGAGCCCCCGCATATGTCCCTGTACTCGCACACGCCGCACCTCCCCCCGAACTTGCCCGTCCTCATGGCGACGAGGAGCTCGTGGTTCCGGTATATGTCCACAATGTCGCGCTTCCTGACGTTGCCCAGGGGGTAGGGCAGGAAGCCGCTCGGGTAGACCGTGCCGTCGTGGGCCACGAAGAGTATGCCGAAGCCGTCCCGCGTGGGCATGATCCTTGGGTCCACCCTGCCCGTGGGGGGGCCCATCAGCCTGGCCAGCTCCCCCCGCAGCTCCTCGTAGAGGGGCGAGGCGTGGGCGGAGCCGCGGGTGCGCTGCAGCTTCACGCGCCTGTAGAAGGGGGCCTCGACGGTCCTCACCTGCATGCCGTACGTCGACACGTCGACCAGGAAGTTGAGGACGTCCTCGTATTCCTGCGGCGTTATGTCCAGCTCCGCGCTGCCCCTGCCCACGGGTATGAGGAAGAACACCTCCCAGACCCTCACCCCGAGGTCCCATATCAGCTTGGCCACCCTCGGCAGCTCGCGCAGCGACTTCCTCCACACCACAGTGTTCACCTGCACGTTTATGCCCAGCTCGACCACCCGCCTTATGGCGTCCACAGTGTCCCTGAAGCTCCCCCTGACGCCCCTCAGCTCGTCGTGGGTCTCGGGGCTGGCCCCGTCGAGGCTTATGGATACCACGCGTACCCCGAGCTCCCTGGCCCTCAGCAGCGCCTCGTCGGTGAGGTTCGGGGAGACGGCGGGGGAGAGGGCGAAGCCTATGCCCAGGGACGAGGCGTACTCCATCAGCTCGAATATGTCCGGCCTGGCCAGGGGGTCCCCGCCCGTGAAGACCACTATGGGGTAAGGCGCCCCGAAGCCGGTTACCTGGTCGAGCAGCCTCTTCCCCTCCTCCGTGGTGAGCTCCCCCGGCAGCGGCTTCAGTATGGCGTCGGCCCTACAGTGCCTGCAGGCCAGGGGACACGCCTTCGTCGTCTCCCAGAACACTAGGAGGGGCTTGCTGCGGAACATCTCGATGAGCCGTTCCATGATGCTCCCCCGACACCCATATATTGGTTTAACCCCCTTCCACGGCAAGGGCGCCGTAACAGCGCAGTAGCCCGAAGCGGGCCTGTCCCGGACACGTAGGCCTGCGTACGCCGGCCCCACCAAAACCTTAAAGTTGTTTCTGGGCACAACAACATGGCCCTTCCCCTACACGACGCGGTGCTGGCCGTGCTCGACTCGTTGAGGTACCATAGGGGGGTCTTCAGGAGGTGCATACTGATATTTACGGAGACCGGGCTCGCTTGGGCCGAGACCAACCAGCTTGTCCTGTCACCGCGCCAACACTACACCCGTTACCACGCCTTCTCCACAAGCGGCTTTCCGGGCGTCCTCCTCATGATGGCGCTTGTAAGATTGGTGGAGGTGCTGGCGGCCAAAAGGGACGTGGTGGACCTCACGGAGCGGTCCCACGAGGCCCTGCGGAGGGTCGTGTCGAGGGCCGGCGAGAGGCCCACTCTGGGCGACGTGTTGTCGGCCTTGGAACAGGGCAGGGAGGAGCTGGGGGTCAGGCGCATCGAGGTCAGGGAACACATCCCCTACGCGGCCGTGTCAGAGGCGTCGGTCGTCAAGAGCGGCAGCGGCCTCATAATGACTGTGAGGAGGCGCGGCGGCCCGAAGCTCACCTTCTGGGCGTACCCCATTTTCGGGGAGGACCCGGCGGAGCTCGGTGGGCGGCTCTCGGCCATGTTGACCGGAGGGGCAAGGCGCTGATGAGGGTAAGGGTGGCCACTAGGGGGTCCAAGCTGAGCCTAATACAGGCCGAGATGCTGATGGGCGCCCTTAGGCGGCTGGAGCGGGACATCTCCTTCGAGGTCGTAGTGGTGAGGACCACGGGCGACGCGGTGCAGGACAAGCCGCTCTACGCCATTGGGGTTAAGGGCGTATTCGAGCGCGAGGTCAACATGGCCCTGCTGCGGGGCGAGGCCGACATTGCTGTGCACAGCCTCAAGGACCTGCCGAGCGCGTTCACGCCGGGGCTCAAAATAGCGTGGTACTCCCCACGCGACCCGCCCCTCGACGTGCTGGCGACCCGGGACGGGAAGGATCTGTGGGGGCTCCCCCCTGGGGCAGTGGTGGGGACGTCCAGCGTGAGGAGGAGGGAGTTCCTCAGGCACGTGAGGGGCGACCTACGTGTCGAGGTGGTCAGGGGCAACGTGGACACGCGCATAGGAAAGCTGCTGGACGGCAGGTACGACGCCCTGGTGCTAGCCGAGGCCGGCCTCGTGAGGCTGTACGGCGGCTCCTCCCCGGCCAGGTACACGAGGCTGGATCCACGTGTAGTCCCCCCGGCGCTGGGCCAGGGGATAGTGGTCGGCGTCGTGAAGGAGGGGGAGGGCTGGCTCGAGGACCTCCTGTACAGGGCCTCGGACGCAAGGGCGAGGACCGAGGCGATCGCCGAGAGGACCTTCATGGGCGAGGTAGCCGCGGGGTGCCACACAGCAGTGGGGGGCATAGCAACGGCGGAGGGGGAAAGGGTGTCCATGTACGCGGCAGCGATGGTGGAGGGCAGGAAGGTCGAGGTCCACGCGGCCTCCGACGACCCGAGGGACGCCGGGAGGCGGGCCGCCGAGATTCTGATAAAGGAGGCGGGAGCGCTGGGACGATGGTAGCACCAATCCACAACGTTTTAAGTCCCGGACCTCAGTTCTACCAGCCGTATTATACATGTTGGCCCAAAACGGCCTGATAGACCTACGCGAGGAGGTCGCCCGGTACCAGGCCGATACTGGGCACAGGTTCGCCAGAAGGGATTTAACTAGGATAGGGCTGACGGACCATGGATAGGGAGTTTTGGCTTGGGCTGCTCGAGGAGGCCAGGGAGATAAGGAGGAGGGAGGCAGACTGGAAATACATAATGGGCCTGCCGCCGAGGTTGAGGTCCGCGCTCAAATACTATGTTGAGACAGGCGACTTCAGGACCGCCGCCAAGCTGGCCGGGATGGGGCTCGAGGAATTCCTGGACAGGGCCAGGGAGGCAAGGGTACCATTGGTGTAGGTGCGCCGCGCTCATCCTAGGCTGGGGTAAGTGTAACCAGCTCGTAGCTTGAGATAGATCAAGTTCCCCAATACAGTGTACAGCTGAAATATCCAGTATCCTGTTATATTGAGTATGTGACCCAAATCCCCTGCCAGGAAAGATAGAGTGCCCGAACATTCGTTAGATTATCATACAATTACGAGACCGGCGATAAAAAGGTTGGTCCAATACGCCGTCAAGGTGCCCGACCATGCCGTTGAGAAGGCCATTGAGGTATTGAGGACTGTCATTGCTGATGTACGCGTTATCCAGCGGTACATTGCGGCGTCTTCTTCACGTATCGCTTCTGGCGCTGAGACCAGTAGGAGGGGCGCCCTGTACTATGAGGCGTTGGCTGCTTTGGCGAGGCTGGTCCTCCCATACGTGGAGGGGGAGAGGGGTGCGGTGGCCACGTTGACCCCAGCCCGCGTCATGAAGATCGTACGGGAACACGGAATAGTGGTGGAAAGGGGAAACTGG
>WANN01000015.1 GCA_015521775.1 Thermoproteaceae archaeon | reverse complement strand
CCTTCTTTTAGGTCTAGTGGTTCCAATGGCCTTAGGACGCCTCCCTCGTATCTGGCCCTCACCACGCGCATAGACCCATATGGGCACAACGATATAAAGGTTAGGGCACTACCCTTAGCCAGGGAACCCTCCTGAAGTCCTCGTCGAACGTAGCTATAGTACTAATGCCGTAGTGTCTACATGTGAGGGCGATCTGGGCGTCGCTGGGCAACAGGCCGAACCTGAGCATGACTCTGCTCCACTCGTCCACGTCGTGGTAGTCCTCTACTATGTCAACCCCAGCGTCGCGCACCAGGTCCAGCGCCTTGCCCACGTATTTTCCCGCCTCGCCGTACCCCTCGGCCGCCAACCGCCTACGGAGCCCATGCACGGTGGCGGCCCCAAACAGGTCGGCGGCCGCCTTCCTGACGACCACGTAAACCAGCTCATTGACCACGATGTACGAGGTGACCGGGTTGGCCGCCTCCTCGAGCACCCTCAGCGACCTCTCCGCGTACTCGGTGGAGAAGAGCACGTTGTAGAAAATGTTCGTGTCCACATACACCCTCACCTGTCCCCGTCCTCGATCTCCTTCAATTCCCTATAGGAGGCCCGGCCAAGCGCCCCAACGTACCTGGAGAGGCCGCGTCTCAGCGTTAGGACCACTTCTTCGCCTTCTTTTAGGTCTAGTGGTTCCAATGGCCTTAGGACGCCTCCCTCGTATCTGGCCCTCACCACGCGCATAGACCCATATGGGCACAACGATATAAAGGTTAGCCGTGAAACCCGGGGCGTCCGGTGACCGTATAGGCACGGCGCGGGCGCCGCGTGCAGTGCTGTGGGTTGACATGCGGTTGGCCCCGTCCCCAAGGCACGCCTTTACGGCCGTTAGGCGAGGCCGCGCGTGGCGCGCCAGACCGCGTAACATTCCCGTCTATGGAACCTTGCAATTTCGGCGTGGTCCGCGTCCAGCAGCGCATCGAGCAGCTTCGAGGGCTTGGCCAGAAGCACGTCGTCATCGTAGCCGCATGTGGCCCTGAGCAGCACGTCCGCGAGACCGCGCGGGAGCTCGTCCCACGACACTGCGTCGTACCCAAGCGACGTGAAGAGACGCATCGCGGGCTCGTTGTCCAGCCTAGTGGTGGCTAGGTAGAGCTGGGCCCCACATATGCCCTCCACGTGGGCAACCAGCGCGCTCGCTATCCCCCTCCTCCTCCAACCCTCCGCTGTGGCCACATAGTAGTGCACGCACATGCTGTATGGACGCGCCGGCAGGCCGTAGAACACCTCGGCCCCCACGGCCTCCTCCCCAACCATAGCCACGGCAACCGACGCCCACCCGTCCATGACTGCGGCCTCTGCGTACCTGAAGCCGGGCATGTACCTGCCTATTATGTTCCTGGCCACGTCAAGCAGGTCGCGGCCGCCCACGACAATCCTGACCGTCAACATGGTGGAGGGCTGGGCAGCCGCATTATAGCTTATCGCCCCCGCAACGCCAATCCGTGGAACGCGCCGTTCAACCCTCACTTGACCCGTCTCACAGCGCCGTCGTACACCTCGTATGTCTGCCCGGCCCGCTCGGCCTCGGGCGGGTAGTGTGTGGACCAGGCCACTAGGGCGCCCCCCTCGACCAGCATGTCGATGGCCTGGAGCACCGCCTCCCTCTTTTCCCTGTCAAGGAAGGCCGTGGGCTCGTCGAGGAGCGCCACGTCGGGCCTACACGCAGCTACCCTCGCTATGGTGACCAACTTCCTGTACCCGCTTGAAAGTGCACTCGCCTTCTGGCCGAGCAGCGGCCCCAGGCCCAGCACCTCCACCACCTCCCAGTCCAGGTGGGGGCAGAGGGCGAGGTTCTGGAGCACGGTGCCCCTGATGGTCACTGGCTCCTGGTGGGCGTACAGCACGCGCCCCCTGGCAAGGGCCACGGCATCCCTCCACGGGCGGCCCAGCACGTAGAGCTCCCCCTCGCTGGGCTCGGCCAGCAGGGCTAGCACCCTTAGGAGGGTGGTCTTACCGGCCCCGTTGGGCCCCACTATTGCCACGCTGCCCCTGCCCAGCTCCATGTGGACCCCCCTGAACACCCAGTGGTCCCCGTACCTCTTGCCTAGCCCCACAGCCCTGATCATCCCCTGAACCTGTGACCGAGCCCATAAACTGCCGCGCTTATGGCCACGGACAGGGCCAGCAACACCGCGCCCAGCTGGAGCGCCGCGTCCCAATTGCTCAGCATCGTTTCGTGCACTATGGCCGTGGTGAGCACGCGGGTCCTATACCTTATGTCCCCGCCCAACATGAGGGCTATGCCCAGCTCGCCGAGGGCCCTCCCAAAGGCCGCCGCGGACGCGGCCAGGAGACCGGGCAGGGCCTCCCGGGCCAACAGCAACAGCCTCCTGGCCCTGTCCAGGGGCATCATGGAGAGGAGCTCGACGACCTTTGGATCCAGCCCCCTGAGCGCCGTAAGGGCGAAGGCCGTGTACAGGGGCAGGACCAGTAGGGCGTGGCCCAGCACGATGGCGTTGGGTGTGTACAGGAGGCCGAGCTGGCCCAGGGGGCCGGTCCTGGCCAGGAGGAGGTACAGGAGGAGGCCCAGGAGCACTGTTGGCATGGCTATTAGGCCGCTGGCGATGGCCTCTGCGGCAGCGGCTAGCCTGCCCCCCCTCCTGTACAGGTAGAGGGCCAGGGGGGTCCCAAGGGACACGGCTATCAGGGTGGGGAGCGAGGACACGTACAGCGAGTTTATGATTATGCCCAGCAGCTCCTCAGCCGACACAGCTCGGCCCGAAGAGGGCCCCCGCCCCCCCGATCCATTCCAGCGCCCTTGGGCTGGCCTCGGCTATTGGCGTGAAGAGGCGCTGACCGCCCACCTCGAGGCCCCCAATGACCTCCTGGCCCCTCGTGGCCATGTACTGGGCCATGAGGCTGGCGGCAGGCGACGGCCTCACGATGGAGAAGCTGTACACGTTTATCAGGTGAGGGGCCTCGGGGACGATGACGTCCAGGGAGGGCAGGCTGTCCCTGAACCTCAGCCATGTGCCCATATCTGTGAGGGTGTACGCAGCCTCCTCGTTGGCCAGCTGCAGGGTCATGGCCATGCCGGCCCCCGCCGAGATGTACCACGCGTCCCTGGCTGGGTCCGGCCGCCTCCCGATGGCCGCCTCCCAGAGCTCCAGCTCCTTTAGGTTTGTCCCAGACATGTCTCCACGCGACACAAAGCTGGCCCTGCCCTCGGCGCCTGCCCTGGCGATCCTCCTGAACGCCTCCACGGCGTCGGTCCCCCCGGCCCCCGCGGGGTCGTCCCTTGGCCCCACCACTACGAAGAAGTTGTACGCTATAACGTCCCTACACTTAAGGACTCCCCTCTCGAGGTACTGGGCCTCCAGCCCAGGCGCGTGTACTATGACCACGTCGACGTCGCCCCTCTCGGCCATGCGGAGGGCCTGCCCCGTGCCCACGGCCGTGTACCTCACCTCGACCCTGAGCCCCCTTGTGGCGGCCCACTCCTCGAAGTCAGGCACCAACACGTCGAGGAGGCCCGTGTCCCTCACGCTCGTGGTAGTGGCCATGTACAGGACGGTTCCCTTTGGGGCGGCCGACGTGAGGAGCATCGCGGCGGTCGCCGCAACGAGCGCCGCTGCAAGAATTATCATATATCCGATTTTGGACATAATGGTTGAAAAACCCCCTTATATAAGCATTGTGATGTTCACGGCCGAGGTGAGGCTGGTCGCGGGGAGGGAGGCCTTCGGGCTGGAGCTGGCCCGCCTCCTCTTCTACATCGGGTCCGTTAACTCGCTTAAGGAGGCTGCACGGCTGGCGGGGCTCCCCTACACCACCGCCTGGAACCTCCTGGCAAGGGCAGAGCGGGCGCTCGGGACCAGGCTCGTGGCCGCTTCCAGGAAGCGGGGGGCCTCCCTGACGGGCGAGGGCCGCCGCATCCTCTACGCCTTCCTGTCAGAGGCCGGGCGCCGGGGCATATTCCTCAGGATCGGCAGGCTGGTGTACGCGGGCAGCCACGACCCGGCGCTCGAGGAGGGCCTCCCAGGCGACGTGGAGGCATACTTCGTGGGGTCCCTTAGGGGGCTCCTCGCCGTGGCGTCGGGCGACGCGGACTTCGGGGGCCTCCACCTGGGCGACAACGCCAGCGCCGTGAGGACATATGCCCCGCACCTGGCCCTAATATCGGGGTACAGAAGGGAGGTGGGCATAGCCTACAGGAATGGCGTGGACCTGGGCGACCTGAGTGGCCTCCGCCTAGTCAACCGGCAGCCCGGCTCCGGCTCCCGCATGGCCATAGACAGCCTACTGAAGAGCCGCGGGCTTAGGCCCGAGGAGGTGGCCGGGTACGACTACGTGGCCGCGACGCACGGCGAGGCCGCCGAGGCCGTGGCCAGGGGAATTGGGGACTACACCGTCACCGTGAGGTACGCCGCCGAGCGGCACGGCCTCCGCTTCGCGAAGCTCTTCGAGGAGGACTTCGACTTCGTTGCGCGCCGAGAGAGGGCCGAGGAGGCGGCCGACCTAGTGAGGCGCGTGGCTCTCCCTGCGGGATACACGGCCAAGCCCGACATGGGCGCCGTCCGCCTCGCCCCGTCGGAGACCCCGGCGGACACGTCTTGGAACAGGTAGGTGTTCGCTGCCGTAGAGCGCTGTGGTGGTTGTGGAGGAGTGCACGGGACTGGAGGCCGACGTGTATGTGGTCGGCGACGTGGCCAGCGCCAACCGTTTCCTCGTGCTTGAGGCGCTGAGGAACGGGGCCGTCGCATACAAGGATGTGGGAGGCGCCAGGAGGCTCATACTGGCCGTAAACATGTGACGACTTCATGATATCGAGCAGGAAGCTGGGATACACGGAAACCCTCATCAGGGATATGCTCCACGAGAGGCTCCTAGAGGCCGTGGCAGAGCACGCGGGGCTGCTCGACAGGACTAGAGGACGGTTCAACCCCGGCGACGTGTTGGGGCTATATGCAGTGCTACACGCCCTCCAAACACACGCGCAGGCGACCATAGACTACCCACTCCACACGTACGCGCCGCCTGGAACCACCATGGAAACGCCCCTCTCATGCGTGGCCCAGCTCCAGCGTAGGGGACTCATACTTCTCGACAAGGCCGAAATGTTGAGGCGCCTAGTACGGTTAGCCGTACATGGCTACAGTGCGGTTGATCCAGACAAGGTGGCCAAGATGGTTGAGTCCAGAGGATACCACGCAGTGTTGCAGACGATATACAGGCTGCACAGGCGCCTAGCGGAGGAGGGCCTCCTAGACCCGTAAATCCGTCCCCAGGCGGCCATCCTATGGGAACAATCCCCTAGGGTCGCCACGAGTCGCCAGGAGTACCGGCGCTGTTGTTCCAAGCGACCATGAGCTGTGCCTCTCGGGGCTAGTACTCTCTGCCCGTTATGAGGTGTATCCCCAGCTCCCCTGCCCTTCTCCTGAGGTGCTCCACCACGTCCATTGGCGCGGTTTCCACGGCGAGGACCTTGAGGTAGGTCTTCCTCCCCGTGAACCTCTCGGCCGCCTCCACTGCGGACAGCAACTTCCCCACTTCACGCTCGGCCTCCTCGACGGTCCTTATGGACGTCGTGGCCTCCCCCACCACTAGGGGGTCCGGACAGAACAGGTCCACCTCCCTGAACCCGTCCACTGGCAGGGTCACGTTGACCCACACATCGCAGACAATGCCCCTCTCCGAGAGGAGCGCCCTCACCACGTTGGCCGTGTAGAACTCGAAGGCGCCGCCCAGCGAGTCCCGTATGTCGACCAGCGCGCTCATCAGCCACCTGAACTTCTTGTCGGTCTCCTCCCAGCGTTTGAAGTTCTCCTCCCACCTCTTCTCGTTTTCTTCCCATCTCTTCCAATTCTCCTCCCACCTCCTGTTATTTTCCTCCCATCTCCTGAAGTTTTCCCGCCACCTCTCCTCATTCTCCTCCCATCTCTTCCAATTCTCCTCCCAGCGCTTAGCTTGTTCTCTCGCAAAACTGTTGAAGTCCTCCCTTAGCGTGTTGTGATCCTTCCTCAGTGCCTCGAGTTCCCTGACTATGGCCTCGAACCTCCTGTCAGCCTCCTCCCACCGCCTCCAGTTCTCCTCCCATCTCCTGTTATTTTCTTCCCACCTCTTCTCGTTCTCCTCCCATCGCCTCGCCTGCTCCTTCACGAAGGCGTTGAAGTCCTCCCTAAGTTTCCGGACCTCTTCAAGGATCTCCCTTAGGCCCAGCAGGCCCGCTACGGCAAGCCTAAACTCCTCGTCCTCCTTAAGCAGGTCCAACACGGCCCGCTTAACATTCTCCCTATCCACCACATTAATGTTCACAGCACCTTAAATAGTCTTGCGGGGAACCGGAGCAACAGCGCCACATGCAGGAAAGGGATTTACCCGATAGGGTTCTCCCGAACGTCGTACTTACATTATTGGACATTCAACGCCGCGATCTCATTCCATCTAATCCCCACCGCCCCTTCGCATATTCCTGTCCCCTTCTCGGGACCCAAAGTCATCACCTTGCGGTACATAGAAGCGTACGCGTCTGAACCATCCCATCCATATCCCCACAAACCGCGAAGATATGGAATAGCACTGAGGCGCGATTCAGCCAAGCGGAAAACTGCAAACCTAATTGATGCCTCGACGAGCACCCTTTAGGCCATATGCCTCGAGGCTTTATGGGCATAGACGCCTTGAGACACGTAAGAATCACGTCATCTGGGACCCTCATAGGTAGGCAGGACCTAGCACCAACAGTGTCAGGCAATGTGCTCAACCACATCTCCAGATGAGTGATAGTGCACATATAGATCAAGGTAGTAGGACAAACTGCATGTGAAGGACGCAGGCAGTTGGAGAGATGCATACCTAATGACATGCCCATAGGCAGGAAATACGATGAAAACAATGGGAGACGACGTGCTGAAGCCCTTACGGGCACCGGAAATACGCATACAATGTACACCGGTTAAGAACATGAATCGAAAACTTAAATTCACTGCAAGGCAAGTCGCTCATGTCGCCGAGGGGTTTAACGCTTTTAATAGTTGTTGGTATTATTTTTGCTCTTATGTCATTGTCAATTATACTTACTTTACCAATCAAACTCAATGAACCCAAGGTAATTATAGAAAAGGTAGTGTTGACAAAGATAGGGCTGAACGTATATGACCTGGCTGTAACTGTGAGGGAAGTCGGGGGGGCATCTACTGCTATAACTAGGGTTGAAATTGTTGGGGGAAACCTTAATGCTCCTATTATCCGCACAGCGCCTAACGGCGGCAACTCGACACTTAGAGCTGGTCAGAGGAGAACGCTTGCATATATTATTTTCGGCAAGTTTAATCCAGGGATTACATATTATATAAGAGTTTACTACGATATAGGTGAAGGAGAAGAGGCTACTGACCTATATCCGGTTACTGTAAGATAATGAGAAGATGTAAAAGCTTTTCTATTATTGTCATTCTCACCTTTTATTTTACCTTCTTATACTTTAGGCCTTTTATTTCCGTAAAGTTGTCGATCAACCTCTTTTTGGGCCTCCCATGCGGACCTCCATGCAACATACGTTGACCTTTGGCGGTCCCGTTCATCCATGCCAATGTACCTGGCTGAACTTAAAAAAATATTACCGATCATTATCCTCCAGTTCTTGTTTGTAGTCTTCCTGTCGCTGGTCTG
>WANN01000014.1 GCA_015521775.1 Thermoproteaceae archaeon | reverse complement strand
GGCATAACCAGCCTATATATGCAGGCGTAGAGGGGGAGGACCCAGTCCCCCACCTCCACCGGCCTCACCTGCACGTCGCCCCTGGCCGCCAGGGGCCTCTCCAGGGCCTCGCTGAGCTCGAGCAGGCCGTACACGTCGCCCTTGGTGGTGGCCGTGGGACACTCGTCGCACCTGCGGGACAACACGAGCACCCCGCCCCTGCACCCCCTCTCCGCCAGGACGTCCAGGTAGGGCCCCACGTCGTCGCGGTCCTCGACGTAGAGCACGGACCTGTGGAACACGAGGCTCCTCCCGACCACCACGCTGAAAGCCGTCAACGGATCGGGGAACTGTTCCCCCCACTCCCTCCCGCCCACCGACGCTACGTACTCGACCACGTCACGCGCATTTTTAATCCATTTAACCTTAACCATGGGATGAAGCCAGGGCTGAGGGTCTTCGCCGTGGCGGAAAGCTTCAGGAGGGACATGCCCCACTCCGTGTACGTGGGCGTGGTGATGAGGGGGGACATGGTCATGGAGGGCGTCGTGGTGGGCTCGGCCACCGTGGGCGGGCTGGACTCCACGGACGCCATACTGTCCATGTACCGCTCCTTGGGCAGGGCCGACATAGGGCTCGTAATGCTGGACGGCTGCATACTCTCCTGGTACAACATAGTGGACGTGGGGCGCCTCAGGGCGGAGCTGGGCCTCCCCATAATCTGCCTAGTGTTTGAGGACCCTGCGGGAAGGGTGGAGGCGGCCGTGAGGAGGCTTTTCCCCGACGCCGAGGAGAGGCTGAGGAGGCTGGCCCAGATAGGGGGGCCAAAACGATACGTCCTCCCTGGGGGCGCCCACGTGTATGTAAGGGCTTGGGGCATGGACGAGGGAGAGGCGTACAGGCTCGTGAGGAGGCTCGCTGTGAACGGTAAGAGGCCGGAGCCGGTCAGGATAGCCAGGATGATAGCAAGGGCCGTGCTCAGGACATGGGAAACACAGGCCTCGGGATGATGTGGTGGAGAACGCAGCGGCTCGCTGCGCGGCCGTCTGTGGGCGGCCCGCGGGTCGCCACGCTGTAAGCCTAATGGGATGCAGGCCCGCTGTCTGCCAGAGTAGGCGGGACCTCCCGGCTAGGTGGGGCAGCGGTGTCCCTCACCTCCTCCTCAGCTCGTCGATGGCGTTGATCAGCATGCGGATGGTCGTGTGGCTCCTCTCGAGGCTCCTCTCTATGACGGCCAGCAGCTCCAGCTCCATGGGCGACGAGGCCTTGCCCCTCATCTCCCTTATGAGGGCCAGGTGCTCCTCGTAGTGCCGGCACATGTCGTTGAGGCGCCTCACAACGTCGTCGAACCTCAGCTCCTCGGGCGTCTCGCCCTCGGGAATGGCAACCTCCTGGGACAGGGCGTCCACAAGCCTAAGCCTGTAGTAGGCCTCCCTAATGAACCCATCTATGAACTCCCTCACTATGTCGCTGGGCACGGCCCTACGCAGCTTGAGGAGTTCCCCTATGTGTTCCATTTCCATCATAGCAAGCGACGACATTTTACTGAGGGCGACGCCCATATTAAAAGGATACGTAGGGCCGGGAAACATATATTTCTCCCCCTTCCCCTACCCGCGTGGACGACGTCGTGAGGTCCATGGAGGACGCCTTGATTGGGCTGGACGTGGACTGCGCCGTGGCCGCCGTTTCTGGCGGCGTGGACTCGACCACAGCGGCCCTTGTAGCATATAGGGCGCTTGGGGACAGGGTCAAGCCCATCTTCATAGACACCGGCTACATGAGGCTGGGGGAGGCCGAGAGGGTGAGGGGCCTCCTGAAGGGGCTCCTCCCAGTGGAGGTGGTGGACATGTCGGGGGACTTCTACACGGCCACCATGGGCGTATGGGACGCCGAGGAGAAGCGCCTCGCGTTCAGAAACGCGTTCTACAGGGCCCTACGCGCCGTCGCCGACCGCCACGGGTGCTCGTGGCTCGTGCAGGGCACGATAGCGTCGGACGTGATAGAGACCCATGGGGGCATAAAGACCCAGCACAACGTGGTGACCGACGAGTATACGGGGCTCAAGCTCATCGAGCCTCTGCGGGACCTCTACAAGGACCAGGTCAGGGAGCTGGCCCGCCTCCTCGGGATCCCCCCGGAGATACGCGAAAGGCAGCCCTTCCCGGGCCCCGGCCTCCTGGTGAGGTGCGTGGGGCCGTGTCACCCGGACAAGTTGGCGGTGCTCAGGGAGGCCACCGAGGCCGTGGAGCGCCTTCTCAGGGGGTCGCAGTACTTCGCCGCTGTGTGGGGGGACGCCCGCAGGCTTGAGGGGGACCTCACCGAGGAGGCCCGTAAGCTGTACCCCGGCGCCAGGGTGTACACGTTCCTCACGAGGGCCACCGGCGTTAAAGGGGACAAGAGGAGCTACGGCCCCATAGCGCTCATAGAGGGGGTGGACGACGTTGAGGCGGCCATGGAGATACAGTCCGCCGTGACGAGGGCCAGGCCCGACGTGACCCACGTGGTCATGCATCTGGGCGAGGGTAGGGGCAGGTACTACGTGTCGGTCAGGGCCGTTGTGACGGACGACTACATGACGGCGGACGTGGTGAGGCTCTCCAGGCAAGAACTCTCGTCCATCTACAGGGCGCTGGAGCAGCTCGCCTCCGGGATAGGCTACGACGTGGCCCCTAAACCGCCGGCCACGATAGAATACGAGTGATCAGACCGTCCCACATATCCGCGCGAAGTTCCTGAGCACCTCGAGGCCAAGCTCCGTGTGCCTCACCTCTGGGTGGAACTGAACGCCGTACCTGTTGCCCACCTTGAAGGACTGGACCGCCACCTCGTCGCTCCTGGCCAGCACCCTGGCGCCGGGCGGAGGCCTCCTGACCTCCACCGAGTGGCTCTCCCACGCCACGATGCGGTTTGGCAGGCCCCTGAAAATGTCGTTGTGGTCCTCGATGTAGACGGGCACAGGCCCGTACTCGGGCCTGCCGGGCCCCACCTCGCCCCCAAGCGCGTGGGCGAGTATGTGCATGCCCAGGCATATTCCGAGCACAGGTCCCTTGAACTCGGCCGCGTACGTGACGGCGCGTCCTGTCCTGTCTATGTCGCGGGGCAGGTCGAAGGAGCCCCCGCTGAGGACGAGGCACCTGTAACGGGAGTTGACCTCGTCCAGGGGGAGGCCCGGATCGAGGAACTCGGCCCTTACCCCCATCTCCCTGAAGCGCCTCACTATGAGGTGGTTGTACTGGCCGCCGAAGTTCGTGACCCCAATCATCGCGCCTGTCCGCCCCGTAAATAATAAATATTGCTGTTCGGGCCACCCACAATGAGCCTTGACGCGTATTTGGGCGGGACGCGGCGGCGATCCGGGTATTTTGTCCCGCCCCCCCCCTGCGTGCGGCTACACGTCACCGCCGCTGATCGGCGGTAACAATTGCGAAGGTTTATATCGGGGCCATGACTACCCATCATGTTAAGGGAATTGATAGACTCGCTTCCGCCGGGCACTCTGATCCTCGTGGTTGGGGGTCCAGGCACAGGGAAGACCACGCTGTGCACGCAGTACCTACTGTGGGATGTGGAGAGGGGCAACGCCGTGATTTACGCGAGCTTCGTGGAGGACGAGGCGTCGTTCAGGAGGCACATGGAGGACCTGGGCATGCGGCTCGATGCCCGCCTCTTCACGTTCATAGGCCTGCCCACGCCCACGGGCCCCGAGGGGGTGAACGAGGTGCTCGCGTTCCTGCTGTCGGCCATAGAGGATGTGAAGCCCACGAGGATCGTGTTGGACCCCGTGAACGTGGTCCTGGAGCTTTTGGGGAGCCGCGAGGGGAGGTCCCTCCTACACGCCATGCTCATTAACGCTCTGAGGGCCATGGGCATATCGGCGTGCATGATATACGAGGAGCGCGACTCGCCGGACTACAGCTGGTACGTGGCCGACGCGGTGATTAGGCTGAGGATGGAGAAGGAGAGGTACCTGGTGCGCAGGGTTATGGAGCTCGTCAAGGTTAGGGACAGGCCCACCCCGCTGGCCGAGGTGGAGTACGTCATTGGGCGCGGCGGGCTGCAGGAGCTGCTGGGAATAGAAAGGGAGATAGTGGGCGCCGTGAACTTCGGCGACGTCATGTCTACCGGCGTTGAGGGCCTGGACGAGGTGCTCGGCGGGGGCATCCCGAGGAGCAGCTCCATGATCGTCAGCGGCCAGTCCGGCAGCGGCAAGACCGTGCTCCTACTGTCCATTGCCAGGGGGCTGGCCGGCAGGGGGGAGCGCGTAGCCTTCATATCGATGGAGGAGTCGACGCAGCAGCTGATGCATATTTATAGGCGGCTCTTCTCCGAGGCGCCCAGCCCCAACATCCACATCAGGTCCACCTCGCCCGAGGTGCCCACGGCGAGCACGCTGTACGACATACTGGCCAAGTACGGCGACGATGTCCGCCCCTCCGTGTACATACTCGACGGCGTGGACGCCATAGTGCGCACCCTGGGCGACGAGTCGTATAGGCTAGTACGCGCGCTGATCAGGCGCGCCAAGGGCGACGGCATAACCGCGATAATGTCGACGCTTAGGAACGTGTTCCGCGAGCCGATACTTTTCAGCACGCTCAGCGACATAATAATAAACCTGTGGATCGAGTTTGAGGGGACCGCCTTCAGGAGACGCCTAGCCGTGGTCAAGGCGAGGGGGATGAACCACAGCACGAGGGTCCATGAACTCGTCATTGGGCCCGGCGGGGCCCGAGTAGTGCTATGAGCGGCGCTCCGCAGTGGCTCGCCAAGAAGATATCCAACGCTGTGGCCTCCGCCTTTGGGAGCGGCATGTACATAGTCAACTGGCGTCTCAGGCGCAGGTTCGGGAGGGACATAGAGGAGATAATCCTCACGGAGCCCTGGACCCTCCACTGGAAGCTCAGCGACGTGCACCCAACGTACGCGGACCTCGTGGTGCGTATAGCAGCGAGGGTACTTGGGGAACACGTGCGCGGCGTGCCGCTCGAATCCGCGTTCAAGGACGAGGCCGCGTGGAGGCGGGTCGAGGCCGAGCTGCGGCGGTCCACCTAGCCCACGCGTGGGCCCAGGGGGCGCCGGCCAAGCAGCCTGGCCATTATAAGCCTCACGATCCCCTCCTGTTCCTCCCACTCACCCTCGAGGACGCCTCTCCCCAGATACCTCCTTATGAAGCGGCGGTACAGGGGGTGCACCTCGCCTATCGGCGTCCCCCAGAGGGGCGTCCCAGCCAGCGGGATGAACCGGTGCAGGCGTATCCTCGCCCCCATGGCCACGAGCCTCTCCATGGCGTCGACGGTCGCACGCACGTCGCCCTCCCCCTCGCCTGGCAGGCCCATGATAACGTCGACCACGGGGAGGAACCCCCACCTCCTTATCGTGGCGACCGCGTTAAAGGCCTCCTCGACGCCGTGCCCCCTGTTGACCCTGCCCAGGATCGGCCCGCTCCCGGACTGTAGGCCGATCACTATCCGCCTGTTGGACACGTGCCTAGCCACCGCTCTCATGGCCTCGTCCGTGACCGTCTCGGGCCGCGTCTCGCTTGGAAACGAGCCGTAATATACACGCGCTCCGAGCCCCCTAACCCCCGCCAGCAGCTCCTCGAGGGCGCCGGGATTCGCAGTCCTCCCGTCCGGGGACAGATAGGCGAAGCTGTTAGGCGACACGAACCTTATGTGGCGCTTGCCCGCCGCAACGTAGGCCTTTACGGCCTCGAGCACGGAGTGGACGCTCCTATATCTGGGGCGGCCGCCCGCCAGGTAGGGCACCTGGCAGAACGTGCACGCGTGGCCGCAGCCCCGCATGACCTCTATAGGAGGGTATATCCCCATACGCGCGGTGTAGGGCCTGTACCCGTCCAGGTCGGCTGTCTCGCGCCTAGTGAACTTGACGCGTCCACCCTCCACGTAGGCCAGATTGGGGACCTTCCCCAGTTCCCCCTCGCCGAATAGGGCGTGGTCGAGGAGCGCCGGTAGGGCGGGCTCCGCGTCGCCGACCACGGCGTACCTGGCGCCCGTGGAGAGGACTGCGTGTGGGTCCCCCGCGGCGTGTGGCCCTCCCACTATCACCATGTACCGCCTCGACACCTCGGCGACCTCGTCCAGGTAATAGGCGGCGTTCACCGTGGAGAGGCCGTAGAGCAGGACCGGCCTAAACCCCCTCTGCACGTACCTAGCCGCGTCGCGCAGCGGGTCCTCGGTCAACGTTATTTCGATGTTCCAGTAGTACTTCCATCGGCTTTCCAGGGCCCCCAACACGGCCCCAATGCTGTAACGCGTCCCGGGTAGTTCCCTGAAGAGCAGCACGTGCACGTCTGGGAGGGCCCACGGCTTGATAAGGGTTGCGTTAAGGTTATTTCCACCCATCGCGGTGCCGACATGGACGAGGAGGGGCTTGTGACACGTATAGCGGAGCTGGACGAGTCTGCGGTGGATCTGGCCAGGGAGTTGCTGGGGAGGGGGACGCCGCCTGAGAGGGTGATGGACCTGTTGAGGAGGGGGATGGACATAGTGGGTGATAGGTACGAGAAGGGGGAGTACTTCATCTCGGAGCTCGTGGTGGCGGGGGAGATCGGGGAGGCCATCGCATCGCTCCTAGAGCCCTACTTCAGGGAGAGCGCCGACAAGAGGGAGAGGGTGGTCCTGGGGACCATTGAGGGCGACATACACTCTATAGGCAAGAACCTGGTCAAGATGGTCCTCCTGTCCACCGGCTTCGACGTGGTGGACCTGGGCGTGGACGTGAAGGCCGACGTGTTCGTGAAGGCCGTCATGGAGCACTCGGCGCGCGTGGTCGGCGTGTCGGCCTTCCTCACCACCACCGCGTTGAACATACGCAAGGTGGTGGACGCGCTGAAGGCGGCCGGCATAAGGGACAGGGTGGTCCTCATGGTGGGTGGGGCAGCCGTCACCGAGGAGTTCGCCAGGTCCATAGGCGCCGACATATACGCCATGTCGGCCGTGGAGGCGGCCCGTAAACTGAGGGAGGCGCTTGGCCCATAGGGCAGGTCGCCGCCACGCGCATTGACGGCCGAGACAGCTGGTCGGTGGCGGTGCTTGGGCGTGGGGTTGGACCCTTTGAGGGAACATTTACATATGGGTTAATACTTAAAATGTGTGTTCGATAGGCTCTTTTCAATTTTTAGGAGCAGGGAGGAGAAGCTGTTTCTTTACCTCTTGGACCACGTGAAACTGTCAAAGGAGTGTATCGACGAACTTATAAGGGTGGTCGAGGAGATACCCAACAGGGACAGGCTCGACGAGGTGGCCAGGTACATCGCGGCGCTGGAGAAGGAGGCCGACGAGCTCACCCGCAAGATGGACGAGGAGGTCGTGTCCGGCGCCATAATACCGTCCATAATAAGCGACCTGGAGCTGCTCCTGGACCGCATAGACAACGTCATGGACGGCATATACTTCCTCTCCAGGGAGCTGAGGAGGGGGGCCAACATATGGGATGTTGATCCCCGCGTCGTGGAGTTCCTTAGGGACCACTTCATAAAGATGCTGAGGATAACGCAGCGCAGCATAGACATACTCCTCACGCTCCTCCAGAACGCCCCGCGTAACAAGGACGTCATGAGGTCCATGGGGCTCAGGATAGAGAAATTGGAGGAGGAGGTGGACGACATTAAGGACGGGGTCATGGACGGCCTCTACACGTTGAGGGACCTGGCCCCCGTCACCTTCTACCATATAACCACCCTGACGTACGGCATAGACTCCATACTGGACAACATGAAGGACGTGGCCGTCCTGGTCCTCACGATATCCAACGCGATATCGTCATGACGCAGCTGCTCGCGGCCCTCCTCATAGTGCTGTTCGCGTACAACCACGCCATACTCATAGCCGGTCCCCTCGTCTGGTCGGGCCTGGCTAGGAGGGGCACGGCCATAGCGGTGACGGCGCTGGGCTACCTGGCGGGGTACGCCACGATATCCGGCTTCATGGCCCCCATAGTGGAGCCCTTCATGGACAGCTCGCTCTACGTGATCGTGTCGAGCCTGGCCACGTACATAGTGGGCAATCTGCTCGACGTGCCCATACCCATAAGCTTCGCCATATACAGCTCCATTGCCGCCCTCGCCCTGGCCGACACGCCAAACCTCTCCACTGTGCTGGCCATGTGGGTGCTGTCCCCACTGGCGTCCATGATCGTGGCTCCCCTTATCTACGCCTACCTATCGTCGCGGGTGGACATGGTCAGGGCCTCCCACGTGTTCGCACTGCCGCTAATGTTCGGGGTGGCGTACTCCATTGGGGGGAACAACATAGGCCTCATAGCCCCCCTCTCTGGACTGGCGCCCTACCTGGTCATGGCCTCCATAGTGGCCGGCACAATGCTGGCCTACCTGGTCAGGTTCGCCACCATTGGGTACGGCCTCTACTCCCTGACGCCGGGCACCGTCCTCGTGGCGTCCACGGTCACCGTGGCGCTCACGGTGGCCTCCACCCTCATGTCCGTGCCAATGACCATGACGTTGCTGGTCATATTCTCGCTGCTCGGGATAGCGTATTCCAAGTCGCTTGTGCTCATAGGCAGGAGGGCGGTCAAGAGGCTGTGCCTGGGCATGGCCCTTGGACTCGTGCTTCCACTGGTCCTCGGCGTGAGCATTAGGCACCTCCTCCTTTTCCCCGGGCCCTAGGAGGGGCCCTACAGCTCCTGCTCCAGCACCTCGACCCGCGTTATACCCGCCACCAACGACCTGAACCTCTCGGCCTCCTCCCTCCCGGCCACTATGGACCCCCAGTGCATGGGCACGGCCACCCTAGGCCTGACGTGCCTGACGAACTCGGCGGCCTCCTCCGGGGTCATCACGTACACCCCTGACACGGGCACTAGGGCTATGTCTATGCCGCTCAGCGACCTGAACTCGTCCACGAAGTCGCTGTCCCCGGCGTGGAATATCTTGACGCCGCCAACCTCGAGCAGGTAGGACACACGCCCGTCCTCGCGCGGGTGGAAGACCACGCCGCGCGCCGGGTCCCTGTACTTGTTGAGGTTGTACGCCGGCAATGCCTGGAACTTGACGGGCCCCACCTCCCCGCTGTCCCCCGGCTTCACATACCTTGGACGTGCCCCCGCCCTGGAAACGCACTGGGAAGCCACGTGGGGAGCCACCACGACTGTGCCGTCCCTGAGGACCTTAGATATGCTGGGGGGATCACAGTGGTCGAAGTGCTCGTGGGTTACGAATATGGCGTCGGCCTTGGGCTCGCTTAGCTGCAGCTTGTACGGGTCCACGTATATCGTATAGCCGCAACACGTGACCCGGAACGAGTCGTGGCCCAGCCACTGCAGCCGTACCTGTCCATATTCCAGGACCATACGTATATGTGGGTGACCATTTATAAGGTATGGGTCTGCTTGTCGAGGCCCTTGAGGCCAAGGCGAGGAGGCTGAGGGAGCTGGGCGACGCCATTGGTGAGGGGGCCGCCAGGAGGGCGCTTAGGGACGGCCACGCGCTGAGGAGACCCCGCCCATGCGGCATAACGGTGCACACGGGCATTGGATGTAGCTACAGGTGCGCCTACTGCTACATATACGACATGGGCTTCCCGGCGGCTCCAGCCCCCTATCCCTTGACCGGCGGCGAAGTGGCGTACGCGTTGGCCGCCAACCCCCACGTGGCTGTAGGTCCCTGGGGCACGCTGGTGGCCGTGGGAAGCGTGACGGAGCCCTTCATGCCCCTGACCAAGGAGAGGGCCTTGGAGTACGTGGGGGCCATAGCGGGCCTCCTCGGGAACCCGATACAGATCTCCACAAAGGGCATGCTGGGGCCGGGCGACGCCAGGCGGCTGGCGGGGACGCAGGGCGGGCTCGACGTGCTGGTAACGGTGACCACCCTAGAAAGGCATAGGTTGTTGGAGCCCTACGCTCCGCCCCCAATGGAGAGGCTGGAGATGGCCCGGGAGCTGGTGGGACTGGGGATCCACGTCACGTTGTTCGTGAGGCCCATGGTGCCCGGCGTCACCGATAGGGAGGTGGAGAGGATACTGGCGGCGGCACGCGACGCCGGGATAGACGCTGTGGTTTTCGGCACGCTTAGGGCCACCAGGGGGATCGCCCGGCGCCTCGCATCCCTAGGAGTGGACCTCTCTGGCCGCCTGAGGGGGCCGCCGGGCAGGGGCCAGACCCCCATACTCTCGGGCGACATCAAGCGCCGGGCAATTGACGCGGCCAGGAGGATGGGGCTCAAGGTTTTGCCGGCTAGCTGCTCGGCGAACGTCGTGGCCCACGGCCAGGCATGTGCGGCGTGCGACATGGGCCCATGCGGCGACATGGACAGGCTGCCCAGGGTTGGGCACGGCGACGTGGCTGAGTACTTGGAGGCGAGGGGGATCAGGGCAGAGGCGCACGTGGAGGACGCCAGGATACTCGTTAGGGGGCGGCTCAACGCTGCGGACGTGGACTTCATGGCTGCAGTGACGAGGCGCCGCGTGGTCGTGCAGAAGTGAGGGCGCCAAATATATAGGTCCGGCCGCCTCCCACCGGTGTGAGGGTCGCTGTGGATGTTGGCGGGACATTCACCGACTTCGTGGTGTACGATGGGGGGAAAGTAGAGACCTACAAGCTGCTCTCCACGCCTAGGCAGCCGGAGGTTGCGGTCATCGAGGGGCTGAGGCGTCTGCGCGGCGTAAGGGAGATACTCCACGCGTCTACGATAGGCACCAACGCGCTGCTGGGACAGGTGGGCCTTGAGCCCCCGCCAGTGGCGCTCTTCACGACGGAGGGGTTCAGGGACGTGATAGAGATCGGGAGGCAGAACAGGCCCCGCCTATACGACCTGTACTTCGAGAAGCCGAGGCAGCTGGTGCCCAGGGACATGCGGTTCGAGGTCAGGGAACGGGTGGGCCCCGACGGTACGGTCATCCTGCCCGTGGACGAGGGCCAGGTCGAGGCGTTGGCCGAGGCCGCGGCTGGCCGTGGCGCCGCTGCTGCGGCGCTGTCCTTCCTCCACTCATACCTGAACCCGACCAACGAGGCCATTGCCGCGGCCGTGCTTCGGCGGCGCTTCGAGTACGTGTCTGCGTCCCACGAGGTGTCCCCGGAGCCGCGGGAGTACGAACGCACGTCCACCGCCGTGGTGAACGCGGCGCTCATGCCCATAGTGGGCCGATACCTGAGGTCCCTTTCGGGGTACGTGGAGGGCATTGGGGCCCGCCTATACGTCATGTCCAGTTCCGGCGGCCTCATCACGGTCGACGAGGCGGCGAGGCGCCCCGTACAGCTTGTGGAGTCCGGCCCCGCGGGAGGCGTCGTGGCGGCGGCGGAGCTGGCGCGGGCCCTCTCCATTACCCGCGCGGTGTCCTTCGACATGGGGGGGACGACGGCCAAGGCCGGCACCATTGTGGGCTATGAACCCAGCATAACGGCCGAGTACGAGGTCGGCGGCGAGGCCCATTACGGCAGGCTAGTCAAGGGAACCGGCTACCCAGTCCGCTTCCCATTTATAGATCTGGCCGAGGTGTCTGCAGGTGGGGGAACCATCGTGTGGAGGGACCGGGGCGGCGCCCTGAGGGTGGGTCCCACGAGCGCCGGGGCCGACCCAGGCCCGGCCTGCTACGGCAGGGGCGGTTCCGTGCCAACGATAACGGACGCCAATGCCGTGCTGGGCCGCCTACCGCCGGTCCTCGGGGGCGGGATAACGTTGGACCTCGACGCGGCCTGGAGGGCCATGTCCGGCCTAGGCGACCCGGTGGACGTGGCGTGGGACGCCGTGAGGTTGGCCAACATGGAGATGGCAAGGGCCGTGAGGCTCGTGACCGTGGAGCGGGGCCTGGACCCCGCGGACTTCGCCCTGATAGCGTTCGGCGGGGCCGGCCCCCAACACGCGGCGGAGCTGGCCGAGGAGCTCGGCATTAGCAGGGTCGTGGTCCCTCCGGGGCCCGGCGTCTTCACGGCCCTAGGCATGTTGATGGCCGACATGAAGTTCGAGGCGCGTATGTCCTATCCAGGCGACCTCGAGGGGGGCTTCAAGAGGCTTGAGGAGTCCCTGGCGTGGGCCGACCCAACCTACTACGTTAGGCTGGCCGACGTGAGGTACGTTGGCCAGGGCTGGGAGCTCATGGTCCCGGTGGGCCGTCCTGCGTCTCTGGACTCAGTTAGGGAACGCTTCGAGGAGAGGCATCAGGCTGCCTACGGGTTCAGAATGGACAGGCCAGTGGAGGTGGTCACCATAAGGGTGTTCGCGGTCTCTGTCAGGGAAAGGCCCCGCCTCCCCGACCCGCCCGCCGAGGGCGAGCCGAGGCCCGGCCGCCGGAAGGTGTACTTCGGCGAGTGGATCGAGACGCCGGTCTACCGCAGGGACGAGCTGCCCCTTGGCTACGCCTTGAGGGGCCCCGCAATAGTGGAGGAGGCGAGCTCCACCGTCGTGGTTCCCCCGGGGTGGAGGGCAACCGTGAAAAACATGGGCGTTCTTGAACTGACGAGGTGAGGTGGGAGCTGGTCTACAGGGCCACGGTCTACATTGCCGAGGAGGCCGGCGCCGCGCTTAGGCGCTCGGCGCTTTCGCCCAACATCAGGGAGCGCATGGACCACAGCGTCGCAGTGCTGGACGCCGAGGGCCGCATAGTGGCCCAGGCCGAGCACATACCCGTCCACCTGGGCTCCTTCAGGGTCGGCGTGGGGCGCCTCCTAGAGGCGTTGGAAAGGGAGGGGATAGAGCTGGGGCCGGGGGACGCGGCGCTCGTCAACGACCCATACATTGCCGGCACGCACCTCAACGACGTGATGCTGCTCAGCCCCATCCATTGGAGGGGCCGCATAGTGGGGTACGTGGTGAACAAGGCCCACCACGTCGACGTTGGCGGTCCTGTGCCCGGCAGCATAAATCCATGGGCGCGGACCATGCACGAGGAGGGGGTCGTGATGCCGCCCCTGAAGGCAGTGGAGGGGGGACAGGTCAGGAGGGACCTCCTGGCGGTGTGGCTGGCCAACGTGCGGGACCCAGCCACTGCGCTTGGGGACCTCAACGCCCAGCTGGCCGCAAACGTCGTGGGGACGCGGCGCATCGCGGAGCTGCTCGAAAGGTACGGGGAGGAAGTTCTCGAGGCCTGGGACTCAGCGATAGACTACGGGAGGCGCCTCTCCCTCCTGGCGTTGGCCGGATGGCCCCGGGGAACGTTCGAGGCGGAGGACCACCTGGAGTGGGGCGAGGGCCTACTGCCCATACGCGTGAAGGTGTCCGTGAGGGACGACGGGGTTACGCTCGACTTCGCCGGGTCCGCCCACCAGGTCGAGGGGCCGCTCAACGCGGTGTTCGGCGTGACCTACTCGGCAGCCGCCTTCCCCGTGAGGTGCCTCCTGGGCAGCGACGTGCCCACCAACGAGGGGTTCTACAGCGTCGTGCAGGTAGCGGCGCCCGAGGGCACCATTGTGAATCCCAGGAGGCCCGCGGCTGTTTCCGGCGGCAACCTGGAGACCAGCCAACGCATAGCGGACGCGGTGTTCAGGGCGTTGGCGGCGGCCATGCCGGAAAGGGTGCCCGCGGCCGGCTCCGGCACAATGGCCAACATAATGATTGGGGGCGTCTGGCGCGACTCCTCGTGGAGCTACTATGAGACGGTCGGCGGAGGCACGGGAGGCAGGCCCGGAAAGGACGGCGTGTCGGGCGTACACGTAAACATGACCAATACCATGAACACGCCTATAGAGGTGGTGGAGCTCGCCTACCCGCTCCTCTTTACGCGCTACATGGTGAGGGAGGGAAGTGGGGGAAGGGGACGGTGGCGTGGAGGGGACGGGATAATACGCTCCTTCAAGGCCCTTGCCCCGATGCGGCTCGCCCTACTTGCGGACAGGTTCAAGGTGGGGCCATGGGGCCTAATGGGGGGTGAACCGGGCAGCCCTGGCAGAGCCTACGTGGTGAGGGCGTCTGGGGAAAGGGTGGAGTTGGCCGGTAAGGCCGTCCTGGACCTGTACCCGGGCGACGAATTCGTGTTGGAGACCCCCGGAGGCGGGGGCTGGGGAGTGCCCCACGGCTAGCGCGGTCCCGGCCCATGGGTCTCTGGACGGACTGGGCTACATATCTGGTCACTCTTATGGAGGACCACAGTACATTTCTAACGAGGGGTAGCGCGAGATCGCGGCAATTGTCCCCAAGGGAGATGGCCGGCACTAACGTGGAAACCCTGTAGATAGAGTCTTCGGCATTATAGAGGTTATTTCCTTGTGGTAGTTGGGTATTTCCGTTATTTCAGACAATAGTTACGGGGAAAAAGTTGCTGTGGTCGGCCGCAATTTCAACAAAACATTTATATATATACGAACCCTTTTCAAATCATGTCCATGGAGGAAGTTAGGCTTACGGATAGACAAGTCCAAATACTCCAGCACCTAGTAACGCGAGCGCAGCCCATGAGAGTGTACACTGTGTACGGGGATCAGGATGAGATTGCCAGGGAGCTTGGCATGACGCGGCAGGCGCTGGCAATACACCTGAAACGGCTCAAGGAGCTCGGCCTTGTCAGGACGGGGAGGGAGTTCGTGGACGTCACGGAGAAGGCGGTCAAGTACCTGAGGGGCCGTGCCAACGAGGTCATAATACTGGTCAAGGTGGAGCCCAAGTACAGGGACAGGGTATATGACGGGATAAAGAAAATGCCCATAGAGAGGGCGATGAGACTTGCGGGCGAGTACGACCTGGCCGTGATAACCCAGGAAACCGTGCTGGACAAGGTGTTGGACACGCTGAACAACTTGGAGGGGGTGAAGGAGACGAAGACCCTTGTCTCCATAGGCACGGTCAAGGACTAGCGCCTTCGGCTTCGGGGAACCAACAAACTGGGTTTATAGAGCACATTATTAAATCCCCCCTACGCCCCATATACCGTGGAGATCATCGCAGAACTGACGGTCCCGAGGACCCGCGAGACCCTCATTGAAAGGGCGCTGGCCGTGGCTAGGTACGCCGACTCGCTGGACCTACCAGAGGCCCCCATGGGCCGACCCACTGCGCATTCAATAGCTGCGGCGCACCTCGTCATGGAGGAGGCCGGCATAGACGCTGTCGCGCATATGAGGCTGGCCGACCTGAACTGGGTGGCGTTCGAGTCCATGATGGGGGCGGCCCGCATGCTCGGCGTGAGGAGGCTCGTAGTGCTGAGGGGCGATCCGCCCGTCAAGGGGACGCCCGTTGGGGACGTGGACACGGAGACCGCGGTGAAGTACGGCAAGTCGCTCGGCATATCCATGGGAGCGTTGATAAGCCTCAGGAGGGGCGAGGGGGACATACTGGCGAGGGCCTCCATGGGGGCGGACTTCTTCCTGTTGTTGAGGTACGCTGGGCAGAAGGACATGTTGAGGATGATCGGCGACCGGGCGCGGGTGTACCCATACCTTTTGATTGCCACGCCGCGCAACGTCCATTTCCTGAGCGCCCTCGGACAACCCTACATCACTGTGGCCGAGGTGCCCAAGACGATCGACGAGCTTGCTGGGATTGCGCATGGTGTGGTAATCAGCGTGCCTAAGGATCACAAAGCCCTGTTGGATGTTTTAAAGGCCGTTAGGGAAACCCTCTAGGTCCGCTCCACGCGTGCGAATTCCTCCTCGAGGAACGTGCCGAGCCGTGGTGGTCCATCCAGCTCCATGGAGAACTCGAACCCGCTATCGTCGCTCTTGAAGTACGCGCGCGTTATTATGCCGCTGTCCTTGGCGAAACACAGCTCTGCCACAGCCCGCCCCGCAGAATCCACCACGCCGAAGCAGTCCGACACAATGCCGTTGACATTCCTCGTGCCCAGGTAGTCGACTCCCCTATAATCCTCGAAGAGCCCCCTCGTGAAGTTGTAGGCCGCCTTCCTGGCGTCAGGCTCCCCGTATTGTCTCACATAGTTGTTGTACTCAAAGGTAGTGCATTGTTTGGGCTGCGCAATCTCCCTGCCCTGGAACACCATCTTGGTCTCTGTGCACACCTCTATCTGCCCCTCGGAAACCTTTCTATGGGTCTCTGTTTGGACCATGACGGATCCCTCTACATAGATTACGGTCTTTTTCAGGTATCCAGAATCGATGTCACCCTTGATTATCTGTTCCACGGTGCCGTTCATAGCCTCGGTGAGGCCGCCCTGCGCCTCTATTACGACCATTTTAATGTACGCCCTCTTACCGGGCCCGTCAACCGAAAGCGTCAACGAGGCCGACGCGTTTCCCTGATAGCCCTGCGCGTCCCACCTAGCATACCAACTATATTCAACCGTGAACTTGCTGTTGAGCAGCCTATCGATGTACTGTTCCATGAGCCTCTCCGCGTCTCCCGCGCCCTCTTCGCCGCCCCCTTCAGGGGCCTCCGTGGTTGTCGGGGTGGACGTCTCCGTTGGGGTCTGCGTCTCGACGGCCGGCTGCGTGGTGGTCTCCGTGGCTGTAGGGCTGGTCGTTGGGCTCGTTGTGGTGGTCTCCGTCGAGGTCTCCGTATACGTTTCCTCCTCTTCGTACGTCTCGGTGACGGTCACTGTGGGGATGCCTGTGTCTGTCTCCCCAGTTTCTCCGGGCCTTTCCACGGTTATCTCCTCGGTGGTGGTCACGGCGGCTGGGCCGCCACCACCTTGCTGGGTTGATACGAAGTACATGACCCCAGCGGCGGCCACTATCGCTATTAGGGCTATCAATATGGCGCCCTTCATGTGATGGAGTCTTTTGGGATATATTAATATTTCCATTATAACGTATATTTATTTAACATAACAAGATTCTTAATATAATATAATATAGATAGATGTATAATATTATTGAGGTTGACAATAAATATTAGGGTAGTGGATGCCCTTTTGAGGGCCGCGCCGCCTAGGCGAACATTAATAATGGGAATGTGTAGGAACGCCATGCTGTTGAACGCGCTGCTCGTCGTAGTGGCGCTGGGCCACATAGGCGTCAACGCGGCGTTCCTTATACCCGCCGGCGGCCCCCCATTCCTCATAGCGGAGAACTTCGCGGTAGCAGCGGCGTTCCTAGCGCTTGCCTTTAGGCCATACAGAATAGCCGTGCTGCTCCTTTCGGGCTTCCTTGCGGGGAGGATAAGCACGTCGGTTGTGACGTCCACGGGCTCGTTGGCTCCGCTGGCCATGGAGCACCTTCCAGTGCTCCTGCTCCTACTAGCTATAGCAGGCATGTCCGCGATGGATCTGGCTAGGGGGAGGCGGGCCTGATCCGGTGAGTCCCGTAGACTTTTTCAGGTTGGCGCGGCTCGAGCACGGCGTGCTCGCAGGCCTCGCGGTGACGGCGGCGTACCTCTACACTGCGGAAGAGCTGGAGCATTGGAGGGCCCTCATGGCGTTCCTCTCCACGGTGCTCGCCGAGGCGTTCCTCTTCGTAACCAACGACATCGCGAACATGGAGGAGGACAGGATCAACAGGCCGGGGGCCCCCCTCGTTAAGGGCTCGGTCTCGGTTGGGGAGGCGTGGGCCGCGGCGTTACTCGCCCTAGTGTCTGGGGTCGCGATAGCCCTGTTGTTGGGCCCCCTACCACTTTCCGTGTACCTGGCCGCTATAACGGTGGGCTACATGTATAATGTGAAGCTTAAGAGGGTCCCCCTACTCGGGAACATCTCTGTTGCGTTCACCACGTCCATGGTATACGTGTACGGCGCCTCGGTGGCGGGGTTCGCCAGGAACATGGACGTCCTTGTCCTCCTCTTCGCCGCCACTTTTTTGGCGAACATCGGTAGGGAGGTTGTAAAGTCCGTTGCCGACTAT
Source organism: Thermoproteaceae archaeon (assembly GCA_015521775.1). Lineage (GTDB taxonomy): Archaea > Thermoproteota > Thermoprotei > Thermoproteales > Thermoproteaceae > WANN01. The sequence continues at coordinate 17,393 of WANN01000014.1, read as the reverse complement.
GAGGGCGACCTGAGGGCCGGCATAATAACCGTCGTGCACCTGCTGGGCCCCAAGCGGTCCCTCTACCTGGCCTGGGCCGCTGTGGGGGCAGCCATACTCGTATCCGTGCCGCTTGTCCTAGCGTCGTGGCCTCAGCCCCTCTCACTTGCGGTCATGGCAACGTCGGCGCTGTTGGCGTACGCGTGTCTGGCCTCAGCGGCCTCGCCGAGAAGGGGAAAAGGAATCATGCTGTTTGGCTTCTCGGTGACCCTTGTAGGCCTGTTCCTGAGCGGTATTTAGCGGCACTTGGAAAGCCTCACGTCCCTGTACCCTATAAGCCACCTCCCCCTGACGAGTCTCCAACAGTCCGAGTAGACCAGAAACGTGCAGGGGAGCTTCGGCACGACGACCCTTCTGCCCCTGCTAATTATCAGGAAGGTGTTCCTCGTTTCCCCCACCACGACGCCTTCCACGTCGTAGGGGCAGTCCATTACCAGCACTGTGCGTCCCAGCAGATCCACGCACCTTGGATCGGGCTCACTTCTTTTCCTCCCTCTCAATGGTGAGTATGCGCGCGATGGCCCGTTTAATGGCCCTTATCCTGCCCGGGTTCTCCACTATCCCGCGTCCCCTCTGCGTTTCTAAACGCAGCAGTTCCGCCCTCAGCTGGTCGAGCAGTCTCGCCCTCTCCTCCCTATTCATGGAGCGTATGGCCTTTGCGTTGAGCTTTTGGCTTGACATGGCTACTCGCTGGCGGTTGCCTCAGGGGCCGCCTCGGGCCTCATGGCGGGCCTAATGGAGAACTCGTCGCTTAGCTTGGTCATGGGCGAAGTTATGCTCACCTCTATCCCGTATATGCCTGGCTTCAACAGCACGGGGAGCACGGTCCTCCTCACGTTAACTATGGAGTCGTTGCCCGATTTGTATACCTTGCCCACGGTGTACTTCTCGAACTTCGCCCTCTCCGTGGTGAGCTTGCCGCTTATAACTATCTCGTAGCCCTTGGCCCCCGCCTCCTGGATCTGGCGCATGGCTACGAAGGCAGCCCTCCTGAACCTGACGCCCCTCGCCATGGCGTTGGCTATTCTAAGCGCTATGACCCTGGGGAACAGCTCCGGGGCCTCGACCCTGCTTATATCGGTCACGTCTATCTGCGGGTTGTCCACGCCCAGCTTGGTCTCGAGGAGCTGGCTGAGCTCCTTTGCTATGGCCCCCCTCCTGCCTATGATCCTGCTGGGCCGCTCGGCGAAGATCACTATGCGCGTTCCAAGGGGCGTCCTCACCACGTTCGAGTCTATGTAGCCGAGCCGCAGAAGCCTATATTCGAGGAATTCCTTTACCATCCACTTCTTGATCTGTTCCTGCAGTATCTTCTTGTATATGGGCATCTTCTTGCCGCTGCTGGCCATGTCCCACCGTTGGGACCCCTAAAAAAATATTACCTAGGGCCAAAGACCGTCGATGCCCAACGTGGCCGGCGTCGACGAGGCGGGGAGGGGAGCTGTGGTGGGTCCCCTGGTGGTGGCCATAGTCGTGGGCGATAATGAGGCTTTTGCGCGGCTCGGGGTAAGGGACTCGAAGCTGCTCTCGCCTACGAGGAGGGCGAGGCTATATGGGCGTATAGTGAGGACGGCGCAATGCGTGGACCACGTTAAGGCCGACCCAAGCACCGTGGACAGCTTTGTCTTCAGGGGAAAGCTGAACGTGCTCGAGGCCCAGATGATGGCTAGCCTCATCAGGAAATGTGGGGGCGCCCTCGAGGTCTACGTGGACAGCCCGGACCCGCGGGCCGAGAGGTTTGGGTCGATGCTGGGCGGGCTCGTCCCTGCCAGGGTTAGGGCCATGGCGGGAGCGGATAGGGAGGTCCCCGTGGTTGCCGCGGCGAGCATAGTGGCGAAGGTGGTCAGGGACGACGCGATTAGGGAAATAGCGGCGCGGTACGGCGACCCCGGATCCGGGTACCCGAGCGATCCCAGGACCGTGGAGTTCCTGAGGCGTTGGATATGCGAGGCCGGGTCGATGCCGCCCGTGGTGAGGCGCAGTTGGCACACGGTGAGGAAGATAGAGGAAAGCTGCGGCGTCAGGTAGCGCGCTCCCTCTTGCCGATCACAACCCAAGCTATAGTCTTGGAGAGGGGCCTTGTCTCAGCTATAACCACCCTGTCTCCCGGCCTAACGTCGATGCATGGTGGGACCCTGACGTGCATACGCCTTCTGCGCCTTTCATACCTCTTGTACTTGGGCACGTAGTGCAGCCACTCGTGGATGACCACGGCCGCCTTCCCCATCCTGACCTTGTCAACAGAGACCTCCATAGTCTTTAGCCTCACTTTGAGGCCGCCGTGCCACGGGCATTGAGGATCGTCGCACGCCTTGCTTGGCGGCTCGACGCCGGGGACGCCAACGTCCCTAACGCGGATCTTCTTGCCGCCCGGAAGCTCCACCCTGGTCCCCGGCGCGGGCCTCTCCGACAGTTCTACCACTCTGAACCGCGACACGGCACCACCCTACGGACCACTTAAAAACTTTTCTTGCCCGAGCGCCTATCTGCGGCGCCTCCGCCTTTCCCTGGGCCGCCTGGGGGGCGTGGCTGGGGGCGGTTGGACCCTCGGCACCACAGCCAACGCGAGAAGCCACCCAAAAACCCTGTCCTTGTTCTCGTCGGTGGACGTGGTGTGCACGAATAGGCTCCCAGTTTCCTTACGTAGTATTATGGGGTCGCCGCCCCACACCCCCACCCGTTCCGGAAAGAAGTTCACCGGTTCAACGAACCACTCGTACTCGATCTCCCCGTCCCTTATAATGAGGTAATCAAAGTACTCATCGGCGTTATAGATGCCGAACACCACCACTCTACTATTGTCGGGCAGGTCGAAGTACAGCTCGCCCAGCCTAAGCGTGTACCCATAGCTGTCGGCCTGCTCCCCATACAGGTGCCGCGGTTTCAAGGGCTCCACAGAGGCAGATAGCTTGGCCGCGACCTCGCGCGCCTTCTCGTGGGCCCTCTTCAGCAAGGGCTCGGTGTTCATGGAGAGCGGCAGCAAGAGTTGCACGCCCATCTGTGACGCTTATAGATGGGTTTTTAAATGAGGCGGTTAGCCGCCCCACAGGACGGGCCGCCTCAACGACCCTCGGGCCTGGACCCGCAAGCGGTTTGTCCCAGTCCGTATCGCCCCCACTGGAATATTTAATGCCTAGGCGCTTTTCGGCTTTGTGGCTAGGAGACTGCTTAGGCGTGAGATAGGCTCGTTGGGCGCATTTGCCCTGGGGTACAGCGACATTGCCAGCACAGTGTACTTCCTTCTGGGCATAATAGCGCTGTACGCGGGCCCCGCGCTTCCGCTGGTCGTCATGATCTCGGCCGTACCCTTCCTCCTGCTTATAGCGGTGTACATGGAACTCGTCGGGGCCTTCCCGGAAAGCGGCGGCGCGTACCTCTTCGTGAAGCACTCTATGGGCGATAGGGTGGCGTTCATGGCCGGGTGGCTCCTCATGTTGGACCAAGTAATAATGATCTCGTACGGCGCATTGGGGGTGGCCGGATACATATCGTTCTTGGTGCCCCCCCTTTCCCAGTACATACCATATATAGCTGTTTCCATAGTGGTGGGGGCAATAATCCTAAATCTATACGGGATAAAGGAGTCAGCCCATGTAAGCCTAATAATAACCGTGATGGACCTGGCGATACTGTATATGGTAATCGCGTCGGGCCTCGTCATGACCCCACATGTGACCGCCAACTTTGAGAGACTCGGCGAGGGCATAGACATGGCCGGCCTCCTCGTTGGGCTGTCGTTTGCCATGAGGGGATACGTGGGCATAGACGTGGTGGCCCAATCCGCTGGGGAGACGTATATACCGGGACGCGACCTGCCCAAGGCCATAGCGGCGATAGGCATCCTACTGGCTCTCAACACATCCCTCATATCCATGGTGGCCTTCTACACGGTGCCCATAGAGGAGATCGGCGAAAACCTCAGGAGCCCCATGGCGTACATCGCTAGTGGGCTCACCGGCGGACAGGTGCTGGCCCCCCTAGTGACCCTGGACGCACTAATAATATTGTCCGCTGCTGTGATAGCCGGCATAGTGGGGTTCTCGCGCATGATTTACAGGCTTTCCATAGAGGGCCTGCTGCCAGCCGGCTTGGGGCGCGTCAACAGGAGGGGGACGCCGTACCTCGCGGTCCTCGTGGCCGGGAGCTTGGCGATAGTGCTCGCGCTTCCAGGCGAGGTCGAGCTTGTGGCAATGATCTATGGCCTCTCATCGCTGATAAACTACGTGTTGACCGCCGTGGCATATACAAAGTACAAGAAGACCCCGCTCCAGAGCACCGTGTCCTTTCCGCCTGTTGTAGGCTATGCCGCCGTGGCGGCCCTAGGGGCCGCGGTGCTCCTTATCGGCGCCCTCCGCCCCTACGCCCTCGCGCTGTCCCTTGTCTGGGCATTTGTAGGCCTTGCGGTGCTGCGCATCATGTCTCTTCGAGGAACTCGGCGATACGTTTCGGGGCCCCAATTACCGTGATGAAGTCGCCGCCCTGCAGCACGTAGTTGCTCGCTATCTTTACCACGGCGCCCTCAGATATCTTGGAACATATCACAACGCCATACTCGTTCTCGACCTCCTCGACCGTCCTACCGACGAGAGAGGAGTCCTCAGGCACCTTGACCAAGTATATCTCCATGTCCCTGTCGTTGTATGCAAGGACCTTGTACTCGTTGCGCAGCAGTCTCTCTATATAGCCAAGGACCAGCTTGCTAGGCGACACGACCCTGACGCCCATGGCCTTGAACGAGTTGGCGTCCTTGGCGTCCGCGATTACGAGCACCTCGGGCACGCCGAAGGACTTGAGGAGCCTGGCAATGTTATATGCCTGTTCGTGGTCCTCTATCCTCACGATGGCCATGGCGAGGTCCTCGGGGCCGATGCTGTTGATCAGCGCCTCGTCTATCCTGCTCCCACAGTACACATATATGGGGAGCTTCTTCCCAATTTCGCCGCACTCAGAGGATTTTTGGGACGCGACTATCACTAGATAGCCGTTCCTGTAGAGTATATCGGCGAGCTTAAACGTGAACCAGTCTATGGAACCTATCAGGGCGACCCTCCTGAGCAAGTCATCCCTATCTTCCACGGGTGTTTAAATTCCGGTCAATTTAGCTTTTCTGGCCCAGACGTGTGCGGGCCCGTCACATTGGGGCCGTTTCACGTTGTTAAGGAAGCCGGCCCTTCCCCGCATCTATGCATGGGCGCCTGAAGCACATTATGGCGACTATGCCGTGTATGGTATGGTAGAGCGCGTCGCCGCATGCGGCGACATATAGGGAGTCCTCCGACAGGTAGGGGAGGTCCATCACGAGGTCCGTCCCCAAGAGCCTCCTTCCCTTCCCCACGAAGAGGGCGCCGCATGCCCCCGCCATCACCACAGCATCCCTCATGGCGGTGACCTTGTCGCAGGGAAACGAATCCACCTCGGCAACCACGCATGTGCGTCCGCATCCGAGCGTCTCAACTAGCCCCGGGTACAGTTCAAGCCTCCTGATACCGCACGATTGTAGGCATGTCTCCACGTAGGCGGAACCATCCACGGTAAGTCTGAACCCCGCTCTGCCGTGTTTCTCGGCGAGACCCGCACCGGATAGACGGGCGAGGGTCGACCTAATGGACCCCTCTCCGATGCCGAGGAACTCGCTTATGTGCTTCCTGCCAGCAACCTTCCTCCACTTTAGCGAAAGAAGCACTATGAGGTCCCTCGGTTCCAGGGCACAGCCCATCACGTGTCCCATATAGAAACATAATAATAGTTTGATGGGGGCTGGGATATTCATGGCCCACACCGCGTCCCTCGCCTGTCCTGTGCCTGTCCACACGGAGAGCCGCACCTCGGCCCCCTCTTGGGCAGGCCCGCCGCCCCTCGACCCAACGACGCGCGCCCCGCGGCTCGGATGAGGCGCCTCGTGATAGTCGGCGGAAGCCCTATGGCCATTCTCCTGGCCTCTCTTGTCCGTAGGCTCACCGACAGCTACGAGGTCGTGCTCATCGAAAGGGCAGGCGACAGGCCAGTGGCCTTCGCCCTTCCGCTGGTCGTGGCCAACGTGGCCGACGCGAGCGAGGTAATGTACAATCCGAGAGAGGTCAGGGGCGTATCGCTTGTCGACGCGGAGGTGGAGGCCGTGGACTATACGGGTAGGAAGGTGCAGGTGGATGGCGAGAGGGTTGCAGGGGACGTCCTGGTCCTCGCCGTTGAGACCGCCGTGGACGAAAAGGCGTTTCTGGACCTTGGAGGCATGTTGGACCTCGTCAAGGTGGCTGAGTCTCTGGACACCCTGTCCTTCTTCATGAGTGGGGCCACCCCCCTGGCATGGTTCGTGGAGTTGGCGTTGGCGTTTCGCCGGCGTTTCCCGGACAAGACAGTGGAGATAAGATACGGGGAAGTGTCCCCTGAGGCCTCCCAGTACCTGAACATCTATGCTGGGCACCTCAAATCCCACGGGATTGCTGTCTCCTCGGCTACGCGCAGGCCTCGGGGAGCCATAAAGGTCCCGGTGGCGAGGCCTAACACGTTGTTGGGGCAGGTCTCGGTGTCCCTGCCCTTCTTTGAGGTGCATGGGGATGGGGTCCACGTGGTGGGCGAGGAGGCGTGCACTAGGCTCTCCATCCCCATATCGCCGCACTTCGGCGTTCTGCAGACGTACCTATTGGCCAAGCACCTCACGGGGAGGATCGACCGGCGCCTGGACAAGCCGCTCCTGGCCTCGACACGAGAAGAATTGGCCAGAAAGTTCCTCGCGTTCCTCGAAACGGTGGTAGGGGGCACCGATCCCCTCCACGCGCTTAGGAATCTCCTGGATGCTTGGAGGCACAGGTGATGGTCCGCCCCCATTAAACCCATAAATCCCTCCCGTTTTACGGGGGACATGAGGGTTGCGATAGTCTATGACGTCCTGAGAATCGACGAGAGGGCCCTCGCCGAGGCGTTCGAGCGGTTGGGCCATAGGGCCGCGCTTTGCAGGGTGGGCGAGGGGTGCCAGGGCGACGTGTCCGTGCTCAGGGTCGGCGATCCTTACATAGCGTTGCTTCTGGCCCCCACCCTGCAGAACCCTATCAACAGCGAGGAGGGCATTCTGAACGCCCTAAATAGGGCAAGGGCGTTGAGGCGGCTCGGCGTGGAGTACAGGGTCATATACGGCGATGTGCCCCCAGATGTGGAGTTGCCGGGGTACGCCCTGACTGGCTGGAGGACCCAGCTGGACGGCGTTGTGGACAGCTATGAGGGGCTCAAGAGCATAGTGGAGTACAGGATGGGCAACTCCCTGTCGTCGGTGACGCTGCTCCTGGAAAAGCCCATAGAGGTTTTCGAGGGGCTCCTCATAGGCGATCCGCTGCTTAGGGGGCTCGGCTTAGACTACGCCAGGGTGAAGCTGGCCCGTGTCGGCGGTTCCCAGGTGCCTATAGATATAGACCCCGTGCCGAGGCTGGACAGGGAAGCTGCGGCGCGGCTCGCCGAACACGTGGTTTCGAGGCACGGGTAGGCCGTCTCCCGGGAAGGTAAGGCTAATAAAAAGGCTCCTGCAAGGGGCCATGCGCGCATGTGTTGTGGGGGCCTCCGGCTTCATAGGCGGTGAACTGCTACGGATACTCCTTAGGCACGGGGGGCTTGAGCTCGCCTGCGCCACCTCGCGCCGCTTCAAGGGGGAATACGTGTATAGGGTACACCCAAACCTGCGTGGGTTCACCAACCTCCGCTTCGTGGAGCCCTCGCTTGACGCGGTACTTAAGAACAGCGACGTGGTCTTCCTGGCGCTTCCCCACGGCGAGTCCCTTAACTGGGTCCCCAAGCTCTACGAAAGTGGGGTTGTGACCGTGGACTTGACAGCGGATTTCAGGCTTAGGGACCCCAAGGCGTACGAGTACTGGTATGGCTTCGTGCACCCGTACCCGGACCTACTGGCGAAGTCCGTCTATGGTCAGCCGGAATTGCATAGGGAGGAGTTGAAGGGGGCGAAGCTCATAGCGTCGCCCGGCTGCATGGCCACTGCCGGAACGCTCATGTTGGCCCCCCTGGCGGCCCGGGGCATGTTGGGCAGCACGGTGGTTGTGGACGCCATGATAGGCTCCTCAGGAGCAGGCGCCGAGGGGGGAATAGTCGACATGCATAGCCATAGGACCAACGTCGTTAGGCCCTATAGGCCGGTCAACCATAGGCATATAGCGGAGATAGAGCAGGAGCTTGCCAGGGTTTCGGGCAGGGGGATCAGGGTGGCCTTCACCCCTCACGCGGTTAACTTGGTTAGGGGCATATTCGCCACTGGGCACGCGTTCATTGAGGGGCGGAAGGTTGAGGAGAGGGACCTATGGCAGGCCTACCGTTCGATGTACGGCGACTCCCCATTCGTTAGGATAGTAAAGGACAGGTCCGGCATACAGAGGTACCCCAACGTCAAGTACGTTATCGGGACAAACATAGTGGACCTGGGCTTCGAGATCGACGATAGGCTGGGCAGGATAGTCACCTTCGCGGCCATGGACAACCTGGTCAGGGGCGGGGCCGGGCAGGCCGTGCAGGCGCTCAACATAGCCGTGGGGTTCCCAGAGACCGAGGGCCTCATGGACGTGCCGCCCAACCCGTTATGATCGTGGTCAAGATCGGCGGCTCCGTCCTCTGCAAGGACCCCTCGCACGTTATACTGGACCTTGCCAACCACTGGGAGGGATGCGTAGTCGTGCATGGGGGAGGCTGCTTCGTGAACGCGGTCATGGAAAGGATGGGGCTGACCCCCAGGTACCTGACCCATCCCGGGGGGCTGAGAAGCCGCCTTATGGACGAGGAGACCCTTAAGGCCTACGTCATGGGCGTGATGTACCTCAACAAGCTCATAGTGGCGAGGTTGAGCGCCTTCGGGGTGCCAGCCGTGGGCATGTCGGGGGCCGACAACGCCGTTGTTGTGGCCAAGAGAAAGGAAAGGGTCATGGTGATAGATGAGAGGGGCAGGCAGAGGGTCGTGGACGGAGGCTACAGCGGCCGCATCACGTCGGTGAAGGGAGAGTTGTTGGTTCCCCCGCCCCTGAAGGTCCTTGCGCCTATAGCCGTGTCGCAGGACGGCAGGCTGCTGAACGTCGATGGGGACACGCTTGCTCTCAAGGTCGCCGAGGCTGTTGGGGCCAGGAGGCTGGTGCTGCTCAGCGACGTAGATGGGCTCCTCCTCGACGGCAGGCTCGTTGAAAGGCTTGACGCGGCCGGGGTGCGTAAAGCCCTGGAGCACAGGGATGTGGTTGGTGGGATGAAGCGGAAGCTCAGCGTGGTTCTAGAGGCGGTAGAAAGGGGCATCGAGGTCGTGATATCAAACGGGGTTGCGGAGGCGCCGATAGACAGGGCCCTGAAGGGCATGGGCACCCTGGTGCAGCCGGGCTGACCCAACATAAAATTTATATAGATAGGCCAGCGCACCCCCATGCCCAGCTTGGCGTGTTCTGTGTGTGGGGCCGACGTGGACGTCCCCTCCGACGTAATGGACGGCGAAATAGTGAGCTGCCCCTCATGTGGAACCAAGTACATAGTACGCATAAACAATGGCCAGATGCTTCTCGAGGAATTCAAGGGCGACGTAGAGGATTATGGGGAGTAAACCGATAAATGCTCCACTTTCTTTACGACATTGTTAGGCTGGATGAGAGGCTACTCCTAAAGGAGTTCCACCGCCGCAACGTTGACATAGCACCTATCAACGTGCAGTCGGACCCAGTGGACGTTGGGCCAAGGGACGCGTTGGGCTTTGTCAGGGTGGCCTCGAGGTACAACGCGCTGCTGGTTTCGTACCTATACGAGGCCAGGGGCCTAGGCTCAATCAACAGTTTCACGGCTTTGGCCCTGGCCCACGACAAGTTCGTTACCCATGTGGCCCTGGCCCGCCACGGCGTCGACACGCCGAGGTCCTATCTGGCCCTTTCAGAGAGGGCCATGGAGAGGGGGAGCATGGAGCTGGGGTTCCCCTCGATTGTGAAGCCCACGGACGGGTCGTGGGGGAGATTCGTGTCCCTTGTAAGGTCGCCTGGCGATCTGGCCACCCTTGCAAAGCATAGGCGCCTGACAGGCAGGTCGGCCTACATAGTCCAGGAATTTGTCAGGAAGCCTAACAGGGACATCAGGGCGATAGTGGTGGAGGACCGCATGGTAGGCGCCATATACCGAGTCAACGAGGGCGACTGGAGGACCAACACGGCGCGCGGCTCCAAGGCCGTCCCGGTGGGCGAGGCCAGGGAGCTGGAGGAGGTGGCTGTCAGGGCCAGCAGGGCTGTGGGTGCCCTATACAGTGGGGTGGACCTTGTTGAGAGCGAGCGCGGCTACCTGGTGCTCGAGATAAACGGCGTTCCCGAGTTCAAGAACGTGCAGGGCTCTACAGGCGTGAACATTGCGGGGGAGATCGTTGAGGCCGCGTATAGACACGCGAAACGTTAAATTGGCCTGCCAGACCGTGGGCCATGGATCTACAGCTGTTGAGGCGTCTCGTGGAGGTGCCCGGGGTGTCTGGCCACGAGGAGAGGGTGGCCGGCCTCATAAGGGAGTCCGTCGGCGGACTCCTAGACGATATGGGCAACGTGAGGGCCGGCAACGGCAAGGTCCTTTTCGTGGCCCATATGGACGAGGTAGGTCTCCTCGTGACGCACGTCGACAGCGAGGGAAAGGTCAGGTTTCGCAAGGTCGGCGGCGTTCCTGACCAGGCCCTGCCAAGCCAGCACGTCGTGGTACACGGCGAGGCGGACATACCGGGCGTCATAGGGGTGGAGCCCCCCCACTTCTCCAAAACGGACAAGCAGGACCTCTACATAGACGTGGGCGCGTCAAGCCCGGAGGAGGCCGCAGAGCTGGGCGTGACGCCCTTCAGCCCAGTTACCTTCCTCAAGGCGTTTAGGGAGGTGGGCAAATACCTGTCGTCGCGGGCCATGGACGACAGGGTGGGCTGCTGGATACTCATGGAGGCCTATAAGCGGGCCCCCGACGCCGCATATGCGTGGACCGTGCAGGAGGAGGTGGGCCTCGTGGGCGCCAAGGCGTTGGCGCGGTCAGCCGACGTAAGGGCAGCCATAATAGTGGACACCCTGGCCTGCTGCAACCCAAGCATAACCGGCAACGTGAGGCCTGGCGGGGGCCCCGTCCTCAGGGTGTTCGACAATTACGGGCCCTACCCGAGGAAGCTGGCCAGCAGGATCGCGGAGATCGCGCGTATGCACGACATACCCATACAGGTGGGCGGTGGTGGCGGCGGCACCGACGCGGCCGCGTTCCAGCAGGCCGGAGTGCCTGCCATCGCCATAGGCATACCCAACAAGTACGCCCACTCCTCCGTCGAGATGGTCCACGTTGATGACCTGAGGAACACCCTTAGGCTGGTAATCACATTGGCGTCGGAGCTGTGAGCAGAGGCTGCACAGCGGAATAACGTGGAAGGGTCCCGCGAAAACGCATGTATGCGGCCCATTGGAGACGAACTGGAAAAACCAGGTTTCTTGGGTCCTACTGCTGTACTGAGGGGCAGGCTCCAAGCCGTTTGAGTATTGCCACCAATAGCCCTAGACCCCTCTGCACCTCTGGGTCCCTCAGCGCCGAGAGGAGGCCCATGAGGCCCACCGGCCTGACCTCGTTCGCCGATGCCAGTGCGTAGGTGATGCAGTCCACCTTGGACGGGTCCATGGAGAGGTTCGTGCCCGCTATTAGGGCCACCTCCTGCAGCCTGGACAGTCTCTCTATGAAGTCCTTGCTGAGGACGCCCTCGGTGAAGAACCTCACCGAGGCGGCCAGGTTGACCAGGTCGTCCAGTATGCCGCTGCGCTTGAATTCGAAGAGCGTCTCGACGAGGTCCCTCACCACGTCTAGCCTCTCCACGATCCTGAGAAGCGAGTCCTGCACCTTCTCGTTTTCAAGCGCGGCTATGAGCTTCTCCAGCTTGTCCTCGCTGCTCATAGCCCCGCCCGTGCCACTCCCCATATCCCGCAATTGGTGAGGTCCTTAAGCCTGAAAAAGACCTTGCTTGGCGGTGGGGGATAGAGCGCGGGTGCCTCGTAGTTCCAGGAAACCTGCGTCGCCTCTTCCAGGCCCGTGAGGATGAAGCACATCACCCTGCCCGTATACACGGTGTCAGAGTAGCCCAGGTCGAGCTCCTCGGCTATGCGGGACGCCACAACCTCGCTCTGGAAGTGCGCCACGGAGCCAGCCTTGGGGACCGGCAGACTCGTGGCGTCGCCCAGAGCATACTCGGCCCCCGAGCCGCCCACAACGCGTAGGGTGAACCTGTCCACCGGCACCCAACCCGCTCCGTCCCCTATGCCGGACTTCTTGACGGGCTCTGCGCCGCTATGGGGCGGCACAGCCACGATTAGGTCCGCCTTGATCCTTTCCGTGCCGTCCACGTAGCCTTCCCCAATCTCTCCGACCTCGAACTTCGTCCTGTACTCTATCCCCCTCCTACTCATCTCGGATTCGAGGAACCTGTTGACGTTTGGCTGGGCGTGTATATGAGGTGCGACCGTAGTGAATATCACCTTGGCGTTCCTCTTTATGCCCCTCCTCATCAGGTAATCGTCTAACATGAAGAGGAACTCGTAGGGGGCCACCGGACACTTATAGGGAATGGAGGTCACGGAGAGGACTAAAGTCCCGCCCCGGAACTCGCTCAGCGCCCTTCGGAGCTGTTTCGCCCCCTCATATGTCCACAAGGTGTGCCAACGGGACCCTAAACCGGGAAACGCATCTGTCCTAGCCTCTGAACCCGTGGATATGACTAGATAGTCATAGCTATATTCCTTTCCGGACGCTGTCTTTACTTTTCCATCTTTAATGCTTATAATTTCCACAGATTCAGGTATTAGCTTGACGAGGGGATTTAGCAGCCTCCTCGTCTCTTTGAACATCATGTATCTGGGAAGTTCCATGAAGGGGATGTAAAGGAAGCCCGGCTGGTAAACCACGGTCCTGCTCGGTTCAAACACGGTTATTTCAACTTCCCCCTTTTTCACGGCATCGCCCAGCTTTGTGACGAGTTTGTTAGCGGTGAAGATGCCCCCAATGCCCCCGCCTACAATTACTATACGCTTCATATAGCTATTTTCTTGACAGATTTATAAATATTGCCTTAATATACTTTTACAATATACCATTATAGAAAAACTGGGATAAGGACAATATACATCAACGAAACCGCGCTTTGGACGATAGGACCCATGAAATGGATCGTCTCCACGCGTCTGTATAGTATTTATATAGGTCGGCAATTGTGGGGTTATGGAGGCAAAATATTGGTATAACATATTGCCTGACCTACCCGAGGGGTTCCCCCCCTATATGAAACCGGATGGAAGCCCTGTCAAGGCCGAGGAAATGGAGGTGCTCTTCGCCAAGGAGTTGGTGAGGCAGGAGCTCTCCCAGGACAAGTGGATCCCCATACCCGACGAGGTGCGGGAGGTGTACTCCATATGGCGCCCCACGCCCCTTAGGCGGGCCCTTCGCCTCGAGAGGGCCCTTAAGACCCCCGCCCGGATATACTACAAGTACGAGGGGGCATCGCCTCCGGGAAGCCACAAGCCCAACACCTCGGTGGCGCAGCTCTACTATGTCTCGAAGGAGGGGGTGGGTAGGGTGACCACGGAGACCGGGGCCGGCCAGTGGGGCAGCGCCGTGGCGTTCGCTGCACAGTTCTTCGGGGTTAGGGCGACAATTTACATGGTGAGGGTCTCCTACAAGCAGAAGCCCCTTAGGCGCATACTCATGGAGCTCTGGGGGGCCGACGTCGCTCCGTCGCCAAGCGACAGGACCAAGGTGGGGCGGAAATACCTTGAGTCGGACCCAGACCACCCGGGCAGTTTGGGCATAGCCATAAGCGAGGCCATAGAGGACGCCGTGACTACGGGCTCCAAGTACGTGCTTGGCAGCGTCCTCAACCATGTCCTCATGCACCAGACGGTCATCGGCCTCGAGGCCCTGGAACAGATGAAGGGGCTCGACGAGTACCCCGACTACGTTGTTGGGGCCTGCGGCGGCGGCTCCAGCTTCAGCGGCCTATACTGGCCGTTCTACTACGAAAAGGTGTCCAAGAAGGCCCCAAAGGACGTCCAGTTCCTCGCGGCGGAGCCCGCCGCGGTCCCAACCCTGACAAAGGGCACGTACATGTACGATTTCGGCGATACGGCGGGCCTGACGCCGCTAGTCAAGATGCACACGTTGGGCCACACCATGGTGCCCCCGCCGATACATGCGGGGGGCCTCAGATATCATGGGTGCGCCCCAACGCTCAGCATACTGGTCAAACACGGCGTTGTTAAGGCTAGGGCCTACGACCAGGTCTCCGTGTTTGAAGCGGCAAAACTGTTCGCTAACACCGAGGGCTTCGTCCCTGCCCCCGAGACGGCCCACGCGGTTAGGGCCGTGGTGGACCTGGCCCTGGAGGCGAAGGAGAAAGGGGAGGAAAGGGTCATACTCTTCAACTTCTCCGGGCACGGCCTCCTGGACCTCTCCGCATACGACGAGTACCTGTCCGGCAGGTTGCAGCCATACGTGTATCCCGACGAGGAGATAAGGAGGAACATAGAGGCGGTGAGGGAAAAGGTGCGCATCTAGCTTCAGTTCCGCTGAAGCCTCCTCACCGATCAACTGAACCCCCTTCTCATCAACGCCCCTTTCCGGCTACGCGCTTAATAACGTTTCCATAAGGCGCCTGTAAAAGCGGGCGGCCCTCTCCAAGCTGTCCACCTCCACGTACTCGTTGGGCCCGTGTAGTCCCCCTCCACGCGGCCCGAAGTCCATCGCCTCGACGCCTAGAGGCGAGAAGTAGCGCGAGTCTGAGGCGCCGGGCAGCTCGCCTATCCTGCATACGCCGCCGACATGCGCACAAGCGTCTACCGCTTCCCTCACGATGCGCGCGTGGGGACTCGTGTATAGGTAGCCTCCACCGCCCCCCACCTCGTAATCCACATCGTAGCCCCCCTCGTCTATGACCAGCCTCACGTATTCCCTGATGGGGGCAGCGTCGCGCACCATGGCCCTCACGTCCAGCATGACCACGTGGCGCCCGTCGACCCTTGTATACACGTTGGGGGTGGACACGGCCCCGAACTGGCTGTACATGTGCTGCCCAATGCTCATACGCGTGATGGGAAGTACGGCCCTCAGCAGATCGGTCAGCCCAGAATCGACCTCGGCCCTCCCTTTGCCTCCTTCGACCAGGACCGCCTCTACCCATTCCGGGACCACGTTGGCTTTGACCCATGCCCCCCTTAGCTGCGACACGCCCAGCGCTGAGGCTGCCCTTGCCGACAGCGCTATGACAGGATGCACGTGGGCGCCCGGCACGAAGTACGCCGCGTGCCTAGTGCTCCCCGCCATCAGCGCCCTCGCCCTGGCCTTGACGGCGCGGCCCCGTACGTCGCGCACGTCTTCGCGGGCGCGGAGCGTCACGGAGTAAGCGGCCCTACGGCGAATACATATCATCTCGGAGTTCCCATCTGCATTGATGAGGTAGCGCGGTAGCTGGCCCCGTGAGGCCAACGCGTCGCGTATGAGCCTCGCCCCGTGCCGTCCCCCAGTCTCCTCGTCGCTCGTGATTGCAAGCACCACTGTGCCCCTCCCCACGTGGAGCCCCCTCACCGCGTGGAGTAGGGCCGCCACGTTTCCCTTGTCGTCGAGGGCGCCCCTCCCATAGGCCTTGCCGCCCATCAACGTCAGCCTGTCGGGGGGATAGGCCCATTTCTGGTCCCTGTACGGCACTACGTCCACATGCGCCATGGCCATGACGATGGGCTCTCCGCTGCCCTTCACAGCGAGGAGGCTAGCGTATGGCCCCTCCTCGAACAGCTCCACGGAGAACCCCAGCGACCTTACATAGGCGCCGACGAAGTCGACCCATGATTTGTCTGGGTACACGCCGTTTAGAGGGTCATTTACCGTGTTGATCCTAATCAACGTGTCGAGGAGGTCCAAAACGTCCACCTAATTAACTGTTTAATTATTAAAATTCCTCGCATCTGGTCAGTGTGGGTGATGACCCATGCGCTAGGCTGTTTAAGGTGGCGGAGCTCTACGGCGTGGACTATGAAGCGGCGCATCCCTGCGACCTTCCGAGGGCCCTTGTGAACCTCTACATGGTGATTAGGTCCAGCAGGCCCTACGTGCCCGTAGACGACATCCTTGCCGATATGGCGAAGCACCTCGAGACAAACCCGCTATTCCTGATGCCCCCACTGCTCCTAGAGGAGGAGGTAAGGAGGGACCTCGTAACTGAGATGCTGCTTTCCCTTTACCGTAAGTGTAGGCGCATCGGCAAGGGCCATGGGAGGTGCGTCGCCGAGTCGAAGGCCCTGTTGCTGAGCACGCTTAGGGAAGTGGTGGGGCCAGCCCTGCTGCGCGACGTGGCGGACATGGTGGCGTCTATGGAGCTGCAGGACCTCGAGCCGCCCATAGACGCTGTAGAGTACGATGCTGGCGAGATCAAGATGAGCCTTGGCATGCCTAGGCAACCGCGCCGCCTCTCAGCAGTGTTGAGATGGGCCCCTGTGTTGATCGCCATAGCGCTTAACCCGGCCCTAATAGTGCTGGGCCTCCCCCTGGGCTATTTTTCCCTGCCGTTGTTGGGCCTGCTCATAGCAGTGGGGCAGGCCAGGCACATAGCGCTGGCCCCCACGATCGTTGGCATGGCGCTTGCAATAATCCTTCTTGGACTGACGCCTACCCTGTTGATGGGGGAACACCTCCTCGTGTTTTCATGGCTGTCCATAGCGCTGTCCACATACGTCTCGCTGAGGGCGGACCATTGGGCGAGGACCACATCTATAGCGTTGGCGGCGATCGGCTCTATACTAGGCCTGTTTGCGCTCCTTACTGCTTTTTGATGGAGCTTGCTATGATGAGGGTCATTGTGGACCTCACCATGTTTATCCTCCTAATCTGGTCGCTTATCACGGTGCGCAGCGCCTCGGGAGTGTCTGCAGTCACGTGGGCCACCACGTCGTATGGGCCGTAGACCATCCATATCTCTAACACGCTGTCCAGCCTGGCCAGCTCCTCTATGACCTCCTTCTCTGTGCCTATTTCGACGTTTATGAATACCAACGCCTCTACCATTGGGGGCCGTGGCACCGGCTTAATTAAATTTATCGCCCATCCCCAGGCCGACATGGCGTCGAAACACACATAATTTCCGGGAAGAGTTTACATATGGCCGATGTGTACGTGGCGCTCTTGGTCGTGGGGCTTGCCATGGCCATCATAGGCATATTGCTTTTGGTCGTGCTATCGCTTAGGTCTGGGGGCAGGGCCGAGGGAGGCGCCGTGGTGCTGCTGGGCCCCATACCTATAGTGTTCGGCTCCTCCCCAAGGATCGCGATTCTGTTGATGGCCATGGCGATAATAATTATGGCCATGTATTT
>WANN01000013.1 GCA_015521775.1 Thermoproteaceae archaeon | reverse complement strand
GTACCCAGTGAGGATGCAGGTCGCCGTGGTCCTCGGGAGGCCGGACAACTGCGGCGTATGCGCCTACTTCGGCCCCGCCACGTCCTCGTGCTTCCTGTTCTCCACATCCGTCGCGGATGCCTCGCGGCCCCCCTGCAAGAGGATACCTTAAAAGGCAGGTCAGTCTCAACCCACATGGCTAGGGGCCTCATAAAGTTCATAAGGGCCGACAGGGAGGCGGTCGTCGTGGTTCCAGGGGGCACAGCGCCGGTAGGCGCCAAGGCGGTCCTCGAGATGCCGGGCGGCGCCAGGATAATTGGTAGGGTGGTCAGGAGGTGGAATAAGAGGGGAGAGGTCCTCGTTAGGTTCAGACGTGGCCTTCCGGGTCAGGCAGTTGGGAGGCATGTCGAGATCGGGGCTGGAGGTAGAGGCTAAGTTCAGGGCTGGGAACCTGCGGGAGGTTGCCGAGAGGCTTTCGGCTATGGGCGCAGTCCCCCTTGGCAACACCACCGAGGTGGACGTCTACTATGCCCATCCCTGTAGGGACTTCGCTGCAACCGATGAGGCGCTCAGGGTGAGGTACGCGGGCAACGGCGCCGAGCTGACCTACAAGGGTCCGCGTATGGGCCCCGGGGCCAAGACCCGTCGCGAGGTGACTGTGAGGGTTGAGGGCGACGTGGAGACCCTCATTTCGTCGCTGGGCTTTGACAGGGTCGCCGTCGTGAGGAAGAGGAGGGCCCTCTACGCGGTGGGGCCGTACACCGTGTCGCTCGACGAGGTGGAGGGCCTGGGCACATTCGTGGAGATCGAGGCGGTGGTGGATGGGCAAGGCGGCTTGGAGGCTGCGGTGAGGGGCATAGAGGGGCTGGCCGCCAGGCTCGGCCTTGCGGAGCGGGAGGAGAGGACCTACCTGGAGATTTTATTAAGTGTGGGCAGGTAGGCGTCATGGACATTAGGTTCGCCGAGGTGGTCAAGGTGCTGGAGAACGTTGAGGCGACCACCCAGAGGACGGTCATGGCGAGGCTCCTGGCTGGCCTCCTCAGGAAGACCCCGCCGCAGGTCGTGGACAAGGTGGTCTACTTTCTGCTTGGGGACCTGCGGCCCCCCTGGGAAGGACTCGAGCTAGGGGTAGGCGAGAAGCTCGCCATTAGGGCCATTGCCCGCGCGTACGGCGTTCCCGCGTCCAGGGTCGAGGACGCGTATCGAAGGGTGGGCGATCTGGGCGAGGCCGCTAGGAGGGCCGCGTCTGAGGCCAGGAAAAAGGGGGCCACGGGCATACTGTCCTTCGTGCAGGCCGAGGCGCGGCACCTCACCATGGGCAGGGTCTACGAGGTCCTCTACAGGGTGGCCACTGCAAGCGGTGAGGGGGCGCAGGACCTCAAGGTGTCGCTGCTTTCCTCCCTCTTCGCGGACGCGTCCCCCGAGGAGGCCAAGTACATAGCCCGGTTCGTGGTGGGCAAGATGAGGATAGGCATAGCCGACATGACGCTGCTGGACGCACTTTCAGACGCCTTCAACGTGGACCGGGAAGCGCTGGAGAAGGCGTACCACGTGTACCCGGACATAGGGCGCATAGCCCGTAGCATTGCGGAGTCCGGCGAGGAGGGACTCAAGGGAATATCCGTCACCCCCGGCGTGCCTGTACAGCCGATGCTGGCCCAACGCCTCTCCACCGCCTCTGAGATACTGGGGAAGCTGGACAGGAAGGCCTGGTGCGAGTACAAGTACGACGGCGAGAGGGCCCAGATACACAAGGTTGGGGACCGCGTCAAGGTGTTCTCGCGGAGGCTCGAGGACATCACGGGCGCCTACCCGGACGTCGTGTCGTACGTCAGGGACAGCCTTGCCGCTGACACGGCAATAGTCGAGGGCGAGATAGTGGCCTACGACCCATCCACAGGCGATTTTCTCCCCTTCCAGGAACTCATGCACAGGAAGAGGAAGCATAACGTGGAGGAGGCCATGAGGGAGTACCCGGTGAAGCTCATACTGTTCGACATGCTCTACCTGGACGGGAGGACCCTGACCGATCTGCCGTTGCTGGACAGGAAGGCCATGTTGGCGTCTGTGCTCAACGAGAACGACAACGTGCGACATGCGGATTGGGGGATTTTCGTCGATGAGGAGAAGCTTGACGTGTTCTTCTACGAGGCCCTGTCCGAGGGCTGCGAGGGGGTCATATGCAAGTCGCTTGCCGGGGGCTCTGTCTACGAGATGGGGGCTAGGGGCTGGCTGTGGATAAAGTACAAGAGGGACTACAGGAGCGAGATGGGCGACACGGTGGACCTGGTGGTTGTCGGCGGGTTCCACGGCAGGGGCAAGAGGGCCGGCCTCTACGGAGCCTTCCTGCTTGCCGCTTATGACCCGTCCACGGACTCCTTCTACACTGTGTGCAAGGTGGGGAGCGGCTTCACGGACGAGGACCTGGTCAGGATGTACCAGATGCTGGAACCGCTGAGGATAGACCACAGGCACCCCAGGGTGGTGTCCAAGATGGAGCCCCACGTCTGGTTCGTCCCAGAGCTCGTGATAGAGGTCGTGGGGGCCGAAATAACGTTGTCCCCCCTGCACACGTGCTGCATGGGGTCCGTGAAGCCCGGCGTGGGCCTGGCCATAAGGTTTCCCAGGTTCACGGGCCGCTACAGGACGGACAAGAGGCCAGAGCAGGCGACCACGGTCGGCGAATTGCTAGACATGTACGCGAGGCAGAAGCGGGTCAAGGCTGCTGAGTGAGTCTCTCTAGGGTCCACCTGAGGGCCCTCACGATCTCCCTCTCCCTGTCCTCGGTCCTATAATTGCGTACGATCACCCTGACCACGTTGCCGTCGTCCCTCTCCACGGAGTAGCTGAGCCTTTCCGCGCTGCCTATCTCCCCGTCCTCGTGCAGCCTCTCATCCTCCCTGACATACCCCTCGAGGAGCTTCTCCACGAAGAACCTCCTGAAAATCGAATCGTAGGGGACCGGGACCTCGGGCACGGCCACAATGGCCCTTTCATACACCTTCACGGTGGCCAACTGCCTCCCAGTGCGTTTGCCCTTTATGGCAACCTCCCTCACGAGGTCCCCATAGTCCTCCGCGCGTTGGAGCACCCTGTCCGCCGTCGTGAAGGACCTTTCACCTATCCGCGCGTTCACGGCCTCGAGGGCCAGCCTGTACACCTCGAGCTCCGCCTCCAACTGCCTTATACGTTCCTCTATATGGGCCCTGACCTGGAGCAGCCTCCTCACCTCCTCGTCCGACATCACCTTTTTATCCGCACCACGTTTAAAATTTGATGAGGGTCCTCTCCATTGGGAACCTCAACATGGACATATACGTTAAGGTACGCGAACTGCCGCGGCCGGACGAGGCTGTGGAGGCGACGGAACATTACATCGATGGGGGCGGATCTGCGGCCAATTTCGCCGTTGCCATACGGAGGCTTGGCGCCGAGGCATCGTTCCTAGGGGCGGTCGGCGAGGACGAGGTGGGGGAGCGCCTGTTGGCCGGCCTAGAGGAGGCGGGAGTGCATGTGGGCTGGGTCAAGGCCGTTCCAGGGGCCCCCACGGGCGTCGTGGTGGTGGTTCTGGGCATTGACGGATCCAAGAGGATGATAGCGTACAGAGGCGCAAACCTGGACCTCGCACCCGACGACGTGTCTCCTGAGGCGGTCGAATCGGTGGACCACGTACACCTGGCAACGGGCAGGCTTGAGATAGTGGAGCGTGGCGTGTCGCTTGCCAGGGCAATGGGCAGGTCCACCTCGTTGGACGGCGGATCTGCGCTGGCGCGTAGGGGCCTGGACGAGATAAGGGAAGCCGTGGACGGCGTAGACGTCATGTTCCTCAACTTGGTGGAGGCCCATGCGTTGACCGGACTACACGAGCCGCTGGAGGCGGCCCGCAAGGTCATGAGGGGACTCAACGTAGGCGAGGTCGTTGTGACCATGGGCGACGGGGGGGCACTGGCCCTGGAACGCCGCGGCCACATGCACGTCCCGGCATTCAAGGTGGAGCCCGTGGACACCACTGGGGCGGGCGACGTCTTTGCAGCGGCCTACGTGTATGGCTGGCTCAAGAACCTCGAGCAGAGGACTAGGCTGCTCATGGCCAATGCCGCGGCCGCCATAAAGGTGACGCGGAGGGGGGCCCGCTCGTCCCCTACCTTGGGCGAGGTGCTCGGGCTGCTGGGACGGCATGGGCACGAAATTAAATTTTAATACTGGTGATGGGTGATATCTGTGGCCAGGAACGTTCCGTGCCTTGGACCTCGCTGCAATTTGGGGCAGGGAGGGACCTCGCTCTTCAGGTGCACTAAGAAGGCGCTTAAGGTCAGCAAGCGCGGTCCATCCCTCGTGTTCTGGTGCATGTACCTCAACGACGAATGCATAGGCGCAAAGTGCCAGTACGCCTCATGTGACGCCCGCGCCATGTCGCCGCAGGGCCTATGCCTCTACGTCCCCGAGAGAAGGGAGGACGTGCGGGACATAGTGGACGAGGCTAGGAAGATAGAGGGGGAGGTCCAGAAACTTGAGAGGCACCTCAAGAAGCTCGGACTCAAGGACTACTTCTAGCCCGTATAGACGTGAAGGGCGTGGTTTTGGCGGCTGGACTGGGTACCAGGCTAAGGCCGCTGACCCTCATAGTGCCCAAGCCCCTCGTAACCATAGGCACTACGCCCATAGTAGACCTCGTCATAAGGTGGCTCAGGCTTAACGGGGTGAACGACATCGTGGTGGTGGGGGGATACATGCAGGACGTGCTGGAGCGCTATCTGCGCTCCGCCCATCCCGACGTGACCTTCGTGCCCTCGCGCAGGTTGCTGGGCACGGCCGGCCAGCTCCACTACGTAAGGGACCTGGTAGACGGCGACTTCGTGGTGGCCAACTGCGATGTGTTGACGAACCTAGATCTTTCCGCTCCCCTGGACCTACACAGAGCGGCCAACGCCGACCTCACGGTGGTCGCGAGAAGGGAGCGCCACATGGTTCGCTTCGGCGTGCTTGAAATGGATGGGACGAGGCTGGTCAGGTGGAAGGAGAAGCCTGCCCTCGAGGTGGTGACCAGCGTCGGCATATACATTATGCGGTCGGACGTTGTGAGGGGAATAGGCGAGGAGCCCATCGACATGGACGCGCTGGCCAACTCGCTTCGGAACGTACACGTATACGTGGCCCGCGACGCCGACTTTTTCGACGTGGGTACACTTGACGATCTTGCGGCGGCAAGCAAAATCGATGTGGAGTCGCTGTTCGGCGTACTTAAACGGTAACATATATAAGAAAGCCCACATAAAGGGCTGTGAGCACGATTTGCCCTGCCTTGAAAAGGTCTGAGCAGGGATATGTGTGTTCCCTTAACAATAAGCCGGTGAATCCCTTCGTGTGGTACTGTGTGGGCAACTACGTTGAGTGCCCCATATACGTGTCCAACAAGGATAAGTTGTCCGAGGCTCCTAGGGAGGAGCCGCAGGAGGTCAGGGCGGAGCCCAAGCCGGCCCCGCCGCCTGAACAGACGATCATACCGCTTGCATCGGCGCCAGAGGTAAAGTCGGTTGACGTGGACGAGGGCGTCACGTCGTTCATAGACGCGGTTCTCTCCAAGTACGAGGACTACGTCAGGTCGCTGGACTCGGAGTGGTCCAAGTACGAGAGCGACGTCATTGGTGGGCGAAAGTCGTGGGAGGTGGAGAAGGTGAGGCTCATGGAGCACCTAAACCTGATCAACAACACCATAGAGGCATACGAGAAGAGGCTGAAGGAGCTTGACGTAAGGAGGATGCTCGGCACCATACCCGAGGAAAAGTACTTGGAGCTCAGGGACAACATACAGGCCAAGATAGGGAAGCTCAGTGAGCTGTCCGCGGCATTCAGCAGTAGGCTCCGGCTGGTGGAGGAGGGGCTTAAGACGCACATGAGGCGCATAGTATCGACGTCGACTAGGCCGGACGCCATAGGCGTGAGGTACGCCCTGGAGAGGCTGGAGAACCTGGTCATGGAGGGGCGGATATCCAGGGAGCTCTATGAGAAGCTAAAGGCGGAGCTGGAGGAGCTGGTGGTATGAGCCGTGACACGATTGCCGCCGCCGTCAACGAGGTGGAGGAGCTGTTGGCGGCGTATGAAAGGGAGGCGAGCGACGTGGAGAGGCTGTGGCGCGAGTTCAGGGAGAGGGCGCGCGGCCTCAAGACGCGTTGGGACATGGACCTGGTGACGCTCAAGTCGAGGATGAGCCAGATCGAGAGCGAGATCAGGAATCTCAGGGAGAACCTGGACGCGTTGGCCGCCAAGAAGGAGCTGGGCATCATAGGCGACGACGAGTATGGCAAGCTCTACGGCGAGCTCAGCGAGAGGATAGGCAAGCTGTCCGCCGAGTACGAGGACCTCCAGTCCAAGTACGAGCTTGTTGACAGGAGGGTGAGGCGTTTCTGGGCCCTGTCCCTCGACGAGGAGTACCTGGCCAGCGTGGATATTGGCAGGGTGGAAAGCGACGTGGAGAGGCTCTACGGCGAGAGGCTCATAGACGAGGACACCTACAACAAGATCAAGAGGGACATAGAGCTCCTCAAGACGCTGAGGGACGTGTTCGCGCTGGTGTGATGAGGGCTGGTATTACGGACGCGTGAAGACAGACGCCAGGCCTGACCGGCTAATTGTCCTCTAGGAAGGCCCTCACTATGTCCCTGATAGTGGGCCCCTCAACAACCTCGATCTCCCACGTGGCCCTGAACACGGGCTTGTCGAACCTGGCCACGTCCTCGAGGCGGGCAGGGGTGCCCAGCACCACCGCGTCCACGTCCATGCGCCTAACGGTCTCTTCCAGGTCCCTGATCTGTTCTGGTGTATAGCCGAGGCTGGGCAACACTGGGCCCATATGGGGATACACGTCGTAGGCCTTCCTCAGCGCCCCGACCGCGAACCTCCTAGGGTCCACCACCTCCGCCCCGGCCTCAACGGCGGCGACGTAGCCGGCGCCATGGGGCAGGCCTCCATGGGTCACGGTGGGCGCGTCCTCTACAACCAGCACTCTCTTGCCCATAAGGGAGCCCGTCCCTACAAGCCTAACCCGGAACACGGCCAGGCTTATTGGGGCACGCCCGTTGCGCCTCCTCACCTCCTCAATCACAGCCCCTATGTTTTTGGCCCTGTCGGCCTTGGTGATGATTATGTGGTCCGCCATCCTGACGTTGGCCTCGCCTGGGAAGGACGCAACGTCGTGGGGCCTCATGGCGTCGACGGCGACGACCATGAAGCTGGGCCTCACCATGGGAAAGTCGTTGTTGCCGCCGTCCCACAGCACCACGTCTCCCATGCCCTCGGCGGCCCGGACCACCTCGCCGTAGTCGACGCCCGACAACACCGGCAGCCCCATCTCGACGTACTGCTCGTATTCCTCCCTCTCCTCCAGCGTCAGGCCGGAGAGGTCGTCCCTCGACCTGTACACGTACACAGGCCTCAAGTCTCCGTAGGGCATGGGGTGCCTCAACACGACTGGCCTCAGCCCCCTACCCATCAACTCGGCCGCTATGGCCCGCGAAATGGTGGACTTGCCGGACCCGGTGCGGGCCGCAGTCACCGCCACGACGGGCAGGTGGGTCTCGACGTACGTGTCCTCGGGGCCCAACACCCTGAAGGATGCCCCGGCCCCCAGCACGGCGCCTAGCCAAGCGCCCACTTCTGCGTACGTGAGGTCGCTGTAGGCCAGCACTACCTCGTCAATGCCCAGCGATCTGACTAGCGCGGCAAGGTCGTCGGGGCCCTCAACCCTGTATATGGGCACGCCGTGGGGGTACAGCGGGCCGGAGAGGTCCGGCGGATACCTCCTCCCGCCTAGCCCGGGGAGCTGGGTCACCGCGAACGCGACCACACGTGTGCCCCGCCTCGACCTAAAGAAAACGTTGAACACGTGGAAGTCCCTTCCAGCGGCCCCCAGTATGGCCACCCTGCGCATCGACCGGTCACAGGACGACCTCGAGCAGCTTCACGACCTCTGAGGGGGTCGACGCTACCGGCACGCCGACCCTCTCAAAGGCCTTGACCTTGCTCGCTGCGTCGCCGGTCCCCATCGAGATTATGGCCCCCGCATGCCCCATCCTCTTGCCCGGCGGGGCGGTGCGTCCGGCTATGTACGCCACAACGGGCTTCTTGACACGTCCCTCGGCTATGGCTGCGGCCACCCTCTCCTCGGCGTCGCCCCCAATCTCGCCGATTATGACTATCGCCCTGGTGTCCGCGTCGCCCTCCAGCAGCTCCACGGCCTCCAACAGGTCCAGGCCGGGTACTGGGTCTCCCCCTATGCCTATCACGACACTCTGCCCGATGCCCCTGCTGGTCATGTGGTACGCTATCTCGTAGCTCAACGTCCCAGAACGCGAGACGACGCCTACGGGGCCAGGCGCGTAGACGTGGCCCGGCATTATGCCTAGCTTGACTCTGGGACCCGGCGCTATTATGCCGGGACAGTTCGGCCCAATGACCGTGGCCCCCCTGTAACGGGCGTACCTGACGAACCTTATGGTTTCGTGGACCGGTATGTGCTCTGTTATGACCACCACTAGGCGTATGCCCGCGTCAACGGCCTCGTAGACGGCGTCTGGGGCGAAACGTGCAGGCACGAACACTACCGAGGCGTTGGCGTCCGGGTGGCTCGAAAGGGCCTCCTCGACGCTGTCGTACACTGGGATCCCGTGGACCTCGGCGCCGCCCCTCCCGGGAGTGACGCCCGCCACTATGCGTGTCCCGTATTCCAACATGCGCCCCGTGTGGAATGTCCCCTCCCTGCCAGTTATTCCCTGGACTATGGCACGGGTGTCGCCGCCTACGAGCACGGTCATTGCCCCGCAAGTCTGACCACCCTTTGTGCAGCGTCCTCAGCGAAGTCGTACATCTCTATGCCCAGGCCGGCCAATATGCGCCGCCCCTCCTCCTCGTTGGTACCCTTGAGTCTCACCACTATGGGCTTGGGACGGCCCACCTCCCTTAGGGCCTGCTCCACTCCCCTGGCCACCTCGTCCGTCCTAGTTATGCCTCCAAAAATGTTGATGAAGATGGCCTTGACCCGCTGGTTGTTTAGGAGCAGCTTCACCGCCTCGTAGACCACCTCGCGGTTGGCGCCGCCGCCTATGTCGAGGAAATTGGCGGGCCTTCCGCCATAGGCGTAGACTAGGTCCATGGTCGCCATTGTGAGGCCCGCGCCGTTCCCGATGACGCCTATGTCGCCGTCTAGCTCGACGTAACTGAAGCCGACCTTCTTGGCCGCGGCCTCGAACTGGGTCACATCGCGTGGGTCCTCCTCGTAGGCTTTCTGGAGGTCTGGGTGCCTGTACAGCGCGTTGTCGTCTATGATCATACGGGCGTCCAGGGGAACTATACGACCATCGGCAAGCTCTGCAAGGGGATTGGTCTCGACCAGGTCCGCATCGTATTCCAGGAAGGCCCTGTACATGCCCCTCAGAACCGCCTCCACCTGGCGGCCGCGATCCCCCTCGAATCCCAGCCACCTCACCACGCGCCTCACCTGGAAGTCCCGTAGCCCGGCCAGCGGGTCGACACGGGTCCTAAGCACCTTATCGGGCTGCTCCCTGGCGATCTCCTCTATGTCGACCCCCCCAATAGGCGAGGCCAGTATTATGTACGACTTGGAGGCCCTTTCGTTGGTTATGGACAGATACATTTCCCTCCGCACCTCCGCCGCCTCCTCCACCAGCACCTTGGCCACCTTGAGGCCCTTGACCTCGCCGCCCAGCATGTTGGCCGCGACTCTGTACGCCTCTTCGGGCGTCGCCGCAAGCCTTATCCCGCCGGCCTTTCCCCGTCCGGCCACAGTTACCTGCGCCTTGATGACTACAGGGGAGCCCAATTCGGCTGCAGCGTTCCTCGCCTCTTCGGGCGTCGCCGCAAGCCTCCCCCTCAGCATGGGGACCCCGAAGGAAGCAAGTATAGACTTGGCCTCATATTCGTACAGCTTCATAATGCCGAACGATCCCACATGCTTTAATCTTTTCCCGGCCCAAGGAACCCACATGCACGTGTGTTATTCTTCGGGCACGCCGACAAGCACGTAAAGCCCGCTCCCCTTCCCCATCGCGGCCCTGCGGGCGCTCGTATAATCGTCGAACACGCCTATTATCCTGTCCCCCTCGACTAGGAGCCACTTGCCTCTATGCCTCTCCTTGTTGCGCAGGGCCGCCCTGACCGCCCGCTCCACTAGCCCCTCCACAGAGCCGCTCGATGAGCTCATTGAGGAAGTTCACGACGAGCCTAAAAAACTCATCTTCCTGTCGATCCTCTACACGTCCACAGACCGATGCCGCTGCAGCGAAGGCGCTTGCAAGGCGTAGGTCCAGCTCCGTGAGACCATAGGCCACGTTAGGCCTCTCCAGGCGCGAGAGGAGTGCTATATGGTACGCGTGCAGCCTCGCCACCTTGCTCATGTCGATCCTCCCAGTGTAGTCCGCCTCACCCAACTCGAAGGACTTCTCCCTGTGCACTCTCCTAAGCCCCTCCTTCACGCTCTCAGCGTCGCCTCCCATGAAGGACAGAAAGTCCTCCATCTATGGGTAGGACTTGCCAATTTATATGAGTGTGTTGGTACTTCCATGGACCTAGACATGTTGGAGGCCAGATACCAGGCGGCCACATATAGGGGGACCGACGTCGCCCCGCTCCTCGAGGATTTCAGGCTCAGATACGGGGATAGGGCGGACCATATATATGGGTACGTCAAGCCCATCCTAGGCCTCGACCCCGAGGCTAAGCGGAGAGAGGCGGCTGAGGTCGCGTCGAGGGGGCCCGAGCTCGTGAGGCATGTGAGGCGCAGGGCCTACAACCGCATGAACGTGGTTGCGCTCTACAGCAAATACATATCGCAGTTTGTGGACGAGAACGAGGTGCGCGCGGCGTTCGCCCTCCTCGGCGCGCCCAGCGGGCTACACGAACTATTGTCTATGGGCGTGCTGATGCATATGGACGAAGCCACGGTGTTCGTGCCCGAGTACCTCTTCGGGCTCATAGTAGAGGCCCAAAACGTCGAGGTGCCCGTGCCTCGCGTCAACCCCAGGGAAGTGCTGTCCGGCCTAGCCGGCGCAGACATGGGCCACCTAGCCGTGCTGGAGGCCGACATGTTTGGGGACGAAGTCGACGAGGAGCTTTTCCGGTATCTGTACGGGGAGGACTACAGGGCTGTGCGCAGGTCCTTCCGCGTGGAAGGCTTCGCATCGTACTTCGAGGGGCTTGGCAAGATCTTCGTGACGCCG
Organism: Thermoproteaceae archaeon; assembly: GCA_015521775.1. Taxonomy (GTDB): domain Archaea; phylum Thermoproteota; class Thermoprotei; order Thermoproteales; family Thermoproteaceae; genus WANN01. The sequence continues at coordinate 42,785 of WANN01000013.1, read as the reverse complement.
GCAATACCATGGGAGGAGGTTGTGGGGTCCATGATTGAGGTTAAGGATCACAGGGCCAGACGGATGAACAGGTTGCTCGGGCTTCACGGCGAGTACGAGTTCGATAGGAGGACCAGGTGCGGAAAGCTGTACATATCGGTGGACAGCACACGCAGCGGGATTGGGGTCGCGCTCCTCTGTCCGTGGCTTGTCCCCAACAGGCGCCTTGTGGGGGCCTACGGAAAGTACCCACGCATATTCGTGTTGTGGGGGTACGCAACGCCCTCGGCTAGGGACGCCTATGACCGGTACTTCGACGAGAATGCCGGCCTCATATTCCTAAGCGAGGGCAGCAGCGTCCAAGTGATAATGCCGAACACCAGGTTCCACGGCCACATAGTTGACCTCCTCTACAGGTACGGCCTCAACGTAAATGAATTATAACCCTCAGCACAGCCGTGACATGAAGGGGCTCATACTTGCCGGCGGGTTCGGCAAGAGGCTGGCGCCTCTCACACAGGAAAGGCCAAAGCCGCTCCTCGAGGTGGCTGGGAGGCCAATAATCGAGTGGCAGATAGAGTGGCTCAAGAGGCAGGGGATAAGGGACGTGGTCATAGCGGTGGGCTACCTCAGGGGCAGGATATTCGAGGAGATAGGCGACGGGAGGAGGCTGGGCGTGAGGGTCATGTACAGCGTTGAGGAGGAGCCCCTTGGGACCGGCGGCGCCATAAAGAACGCCGAGCCATTCCTAGACGACGACATGTTCGTGGTGCTGAACGGGGACATAATCACCGACATAGACGTGGGCCCCATGGTGGGCCTCCTAAGGGAAAGGGGGGCAATAGGCGTCATCGCCCTAGTACCTCTGCGCAGCCCCTACGGCATAGTGGAGGTTGATGAAGGGGGAAACATACTTTCCTTCAGGGAGAAGCCCCTCATTGAGGGCTACCTGATAAATGCCGGGATATACGTGTTCGGCCGGTCCATATTCAAGTACCTCCCGGAGCGCGGTAACATAGAGGAAACCGCCTTTCCCGCCCTCGCAAGCGAGCGCCTGTTGCTGGGCTACACATATCGGGAAGCGTTCTGGAAGTCCATAGACACCGTAAAGGACCTTGAAGAGGCCAACAAGGCGCTCCTCGGCGGGGAGTAGGGTCGGGGGCCTGGGCCCAAGGTATATATACGTAGGGCCGACATGGCCGTATGGGATTGGATGAGCTTGCCCTCAAGTATGCCCTCCAAAACGCCGTGAGGCACGGGGGCAAGGCCGACGTGAAGGCCGTCATGGGCAAGGTGCTCGCCGAGGACCCGTCTCTGCGTGCTGTGGCGAGGGAAGTTGCCTCGAAGGTGCGTGAGGTCGTGGACATGGTCAACTCCATGAGCCCCGAGGAGCAGCGCCGCGCCCTCTTGGAGCGTTGGCCTGAACTGCTTGAGGAGCAGAAGAAGGAGGCAAGGAAGCCCGGCATAGACACGTTGCCCGATCTGCCCGAGGTCGGCGATGTAGTGACGTTGAGGTTCGCGCCCAACCCTGACTTCGTGTTGACGCTGGGCAACGCGAGGCCAGCCATATTGAACTACGCGTACAAGGTCAAGTACGAGGGCAGGGCAAGGACGCGGTACATACTCAGATTCGAGGATACTGACCCGAAGGTGAAGAGGCCGCTTCCAGAAGCCTACGGGGCTATAAAGGAGGACCTCGGCTGGCTGGGGATACGTTGGGACGAAGAGTACGTGCAGTCCCAACGTATGGAGGTGTACTACTCGTATGGGCGGGCGCTCATAGAGCGGGGCGCCGCGTACGTGGACACCTGCCGCACCTCGGAGTGGAGGAAGTTCAGGGATGTGGGGAAGGCATGTCCGCATAGGGAGGCCGACGTGGAGACGCAGTTGGAGCTCTGGGACAGGATGTTGTCGGGGGCCTTTGGGGAGGGGGAGGCCGTGCTACGCGTGAAGACCGACCTATCCCACCCCGATCCAAGCGTGAGGGACTGGGTTGCGTTCAGGGTGGTCGACGTGTCCCGCAGCCCACATCCATTGGTGGGCGATAAGTACGTGGCGTGGCCCACGTACAATTTTGCCGTGTCCATAGACGATCACCTGATGGGCATAACCCACGTGCTGAGGGCCCAGGAGCACAGCGTCAACACGTTGAAGCAGCGCTATGTGTATGGGCACATGGGTTGGGTGCCCCCCATCACAATACACTTTGGGAGGCTCAAAATCGAGGGGGCAACCCTGAGCAAGTCGAGGCTGCGGGAGCTCGGCATTCCCTGGGACGACATAAGGTTGCCGACCCTTGCAGGCCTTAGGAATAGGGGGATTAGGCCCGAGGCCATATGGGAGCTGATACTCAGCGTAGGGATAAAGCCGAGCGACGCGACCGTAAGCATGGAGAACCTCTACACGATAAACAGGCGCATCATAGAGCCCCTAGCCAATAGGTATATGTTCGTGAAGGATCCAGTAGAGCTACAGGTGGTCGAGGTGCCCTGGGAAGAGGCCACAGCCGATATACCGTTGCACCCCTCCTTCCCTGAGAGGGGAAGCAGAAAGGTTACTGTCAGGGCCCAGGAAGGGGTCCTGCGCCTCCTGATCGCTGGACCGGACCGCGGCCTAGTGGAGGCCGCCGGATCCTTCAGGCTCATGGACCTTTTAAATGCGGAGTGCGTTGAGAGGAGAGGAAACGCCCTGGTCGCCAGGTTTCTCGGCACCGACGTGGAGTATGCCAAGCGTCGCCGGCTCCCCATAATACAGTGGGTCCCGCCCGACGCCGTGCCCACGAGGGTGCTGCGGCCGGAGAAGGGGTATGGGATGGCCGTGGACATGGGCTTAGCCGAGCGCCACGTCGTGGGCCTCAAGCACGGCGAGGTGGCGCAGTTCGTGAGGTACGGCTTTGTCAGGGCCGTGGCCGCGGACAGGGAACACGCCGAATTCACCTATGTGCACGACTAGGGACCCCACGCACCGTGCCTAGTCCGCCTGGCCAGGTCGCCGCACGTATGTGGCGCGGCGGGCCCATGGCAGAATCGACAGATGCGGTGTGGAGGGCAGCCTTTCTTTTGGCTTGCGGGCTGTATAGGCCCGGCGCTCGGCCGCCATGTGGCCCGCTATAAGGTCATGCAGTTGGCCGTGCTATACCTTTATAAGTCATAGGCATGTGGTTGGAGCATGTTGCTTCAATTTGCGGAGCAGTCTCCATGGAGCTTCCTATTGTTCATGCTCATGTGGTTCGTCTTTATATTTTTCTTCCAGGAAATACAGCTGCTGAGGTACCTGGGCAACATAGGCAGGTTCGTGGCGCACCTGTCCACGATACTCAACTCGTCCATGCACACGGTCATGTCTAGGCTTGAGCAGAGCCGTAAGGACGACGTGGCTAAAAGCGCCATAGAGGAACGCCTCAGGAGGCTCGTGGAGTTCGCCATTATTACCCCGACGACGTTAGAGCCCACAGGCCTCGTTTCCAAGCTCAAGAACATCATTTTGGAATATGGCCGGATGCTTGAGAGGGAGGTGTCGTCGATTATGGTTGACGACAGGGCACGCATCCAGAATTACGCCACTGCGGTCAGCGTGCTCCGCGAGATGAACTGGTTCTATAAGGTAATTGACCACTACTATAGGCAGGCCCGCAAGTATAAGAACTACTTCCTCGTCATACAGCTCTCATCACTTTTACCGATACTCAAGGAACTGTCCGACATAATGAACGACGCAGTGAATTCCTTCCTCAAGGGGGTACCGATAGGCGACAGCGCCGGCCCCCTCGTGGCGTTCCTATTCTCTAGGAGGAACTGCGGAGACCGGAGGGTATACGAGAACGTGGAGGACACGCATATAAGCGAATGCTCGTGGGAAGGGAGGAAGGTGTTCGTCGTCAAGGCCAAGGGCCCCGGCAGCACGGTGGGGAGACTCGACGACGCAATACGCTTCGTGGTGGACACCTTGGGGGCAAAGCCGCGCTACATAGTCACCGTCGACGCCGCCCTGAGACTTGAAAGCGAGCAGACAGGCGCCATAAGCGAGGGGATCGGCGTGGCGATGGGCGGCATAGGCGTGGAGAAGTTCAACATAGAGACCATAGCCTCTAGGTACGGGATACCGCTTTACGCATTCCTGATAAAGATGAAGGAGCAGGAGGCCCTTACGGCAATGAACAGGCAGATATATACCGCCGTTAACGACGTGGTGAAAAAGGTCGAGTCGTTCGTGCTTTCCAACGTGGGGGTAGGCGACAGCGTGATCATAGTTGGCGTGGGCAATACGGTGGGCGTGGCGCAATGAGCATCGACCCGTATGCCGTGTTCGTCATGGGGCTGGCCCTGGTGCTCCTGTCCCTCCTCGTTCTGTACAGTGCCATGTGGAGAAAGGGCGAGAACCAGAGAGTCCAACAGACACAGAGGCTGGTGACGGTGGTTCAGTGCGGCAAGGACATACGCATAAGGAACTACATGGAGGGCGACTACGTGGGTAAGACCGTCGGCGACGAGTGCGATGAGGGGAGCCCCATGGTGATAGGTATTTATAGGGAGTAGAGGCCACACCAACGGATGAGCGTATCCGTCAGGGAGGCTTTGGGCATGCCAGAGGGGGAGACCGTGGTGCTCAGAGGCTGGGTATACAGAAAGAGGGAGCTAAGGGACAAGGTGTTCATAGTGATTAGGGACTCCACGGGCGTAATCCAGGCAGTGTTCACACGCGGAACCAGGGCCTACGACGTAGCGAGGACCCTCAACATAGAGTCGTCCCTAGTAGTTAGGGGCGGCATAAAGGTGGAGCCGAGGGCGCCCGGCGGCAAGGAGCTGCACGTGACCGATGTCCTGTGGCACTACGTGGGCAGGCCCTACCCCATAAACGAGGACGCTGTCAGAGCCGACAGCGAGTACCTCCTCGACATAAGGCACCTCTGGGTGAGGAGCAGGAGGTTCACGGCCGTGTTGAAGGTTAGGCACACAGTTGGGGATGCGATAAGGGAGTACTTCTCCTCTAGGGGATTCTACGAGGTGCACGCGCCCACGTTCATATCGGCTGCCGTGGAGGGCGGGGCCACCCTTTTCGAGGTGCCGTACTTCGACACGGTGGCCTACCTGACCCAGAGCAGCCAGTTCTACCTAGAGGCCCTGATATTCTCCCTAGAGAAGGTGTACACGGTTCAGCCGAGCTTCCGCGCCGAGAAGTCGCGTACCCGGAGGCACCTCACGGAGTTCTGGCACGCGGAGGCCGAGGCGGCCTGGTGCGACATGGATTGTGCGTCGGGGATCGCCGAGGGACTCATAAGGCACGTGGTGAGGAGGGTGCTTGACGAGAGACAGGACGAGTTGGGCCTATTGGGGCGTGGGACCGGCGCCCTCGAGGCGGCCCTCGGCCCCTTCCACAGAATGTCGTATGACGAGGCGGTGGAGATCCTAAGGGGCATGGGCATGGACGTGAGGTGGGGCGACGACATAGGTTCGGACGAGGAGAGGGCCCTCACGTCGAAATTCGACAGGCCCATCGTGCTCTACGGGTTCCCTGAGAACTTGAAGGCCTTTTACCATAGGAATGACCCCGGGAGGCCCGAGGTGACGCTTAGCTTCGACATACTGGCCCCGGAAGGATATGGGGAGGTGGTCGGGGGTGGGGAGCGCATATATGAGGAGGAGGAACTTGTGGGCAAGATACTGAGGTTCGGCCTAGACCCTAAGGACTACGAATGGTACATAGACCTCAGGAGATATGGGTCCGTGCCCCATGCGGGTTTCGGCCTAGGCGTGGACAGGCTGGTCATGTGGTTGGTGGGCGCCGACCACGTGAGGGACGTGGTGCCATTTCCAAGGGACGTCAGGAGGGTCAAGCCTTGAGGGTGCTCATAGCTGGAACGCCGGGAGTCGGGAAAACCACTGTGGCGTCGCTCCTCTCCAAGGCCCTGAACGTGCCCCACGTGGACGTGGGCGCCCTCCTCTCCGCGTGGGGCCTCCTGAGGCCGGACAGGTGGAGGTACACCCATGAAATAGCTGACGTGGATGCCGCCATGGCGAGGCTGAGGGAGCACCTGCCCAGGGGCTTTGTGGCGGACACTCATGCGGTTTCCCTGTTCCGCGGCGTGGAACTAGACGCAGTGGTGGTCCTGAGAAGGGACCCAAGACAGCTCCTGGTAGAGTTGGCTGGGCGAAGGTGGCCGGAGCCGAAGGTCTACGAGAACGTGGTAGCAGAGCTGCTCGACGTGGTGTACGCAGAGTCCCTCGATCTGGCTACATACCTAGTACAGGTGGACGTCTCCGGTAGGCCGCCCCACTACACAGCTCAAACACTGGCATACTGCCTGCCGCGGCTGGGATGCACAAGCGACAACGTGGACTGGATAGAACGCCTGGGCCACGAGGCATACGACATATTGCTCAGGTACGAGGCTGCCGTGGGCAATAGGACGCAGACCTGAAACCTGCCATAGCCCCCGCCACGCGTCCCGACCTACGTCACAGACGCATGGCGACGGTTCCTGCACGTGCCGTCCATCCGCGGCTCACATGGCCCTGTTGTGCCTGTGGACGCGGGCCTTCCTGACCTCGAAGAAGAGCGCAACGTTCCACCCGTGGGCGGCGAGCCTTCTCACCACCCTCCTTAGCCTTGCCCCCTCGAAGGCCACTATGGCCATCACGAGCTCGTTGTGCCCATCAAATATGTCTATTACATATAGGGCGGACCCCTCATCGTCGAAGGCGTGCCTCCCCATGAGATGTAGGCCGCGGAGGCCTAGGAAGTGTAGAATATCTGCTACCTTGTCCTCAAGAGGCCTCCCCATGGTGGACCCCTCGGTATACACCTCACGGAGACCTACAAGCTTAAGCTCCATCATGGCAACATCGTAGTCCTTTTTTGCCCTTAGAATGGCTATGCCCTTGGCCCTCACGCCATTGAGACAGGACAAGTATTTTAAGCATTTCGAGACCCCACTACATGGCGTTGAATCCCGACGAGGAGTACGTCGTTATGCCGGTGAGCGTGCTCGAGAAACTGCTCAGGTATGCCTCGTCGGTGTGCCATTCCCACTGTCCGGAGGACAGGGAGGCTGAGACATGCGTATACATGTCTAGGCTGAGCCGCGCCATGGGCCTCGGCAGCCCCCCGTGCTCGGCGATATACGGCGATTTCTCCAGGGACACGTTCCTGGACGTGGCACGCAGCTTGGAGAGGAAGTACAGGGCGAACATAAAGGTCATCGTGTCCTCCATGAGTAGGCGTGGACCGAGCAGCATAGAGGAGCACTCCGACTTTCTGGAGGCTACGTTTGCCCTGGGCATGTTGGAGTACTTCGCTAGGAGGGACCACAGCCACATTTATCTGGTCAGGGGACGTGACCTGGAGGTCAAGGGGTTCCTAACGAAGATATGACGTCCAGTACGAGGTCGGTGGGATCCTCGAGCCGGTCCAGGGCCGGCTCCCTTCTGAATGGGGACACAAGTATGTTCCGGGCCAACTGCGCGCATTGACCGGCATCGAAGCACCTATATAGGGGCGCCCCCAGCGCCTCCAGATACATGTCGGTGTAGTACCTCAGGGGGAACAGAGACAGGGAGGGCGTCCCAAGCAGCGCTGCCTCCAGCGCCATTGTGGCCCCCCCTGTCACCACCATGGCCGAGTAGTAGGCCAGGGAGAGGAAGTCTACCGTGTGTCTCGGCGTCAGCGCCCAGTCCACCCTCTGATCTGGGTACCGGGGGAAGTAGACGACCTTGTACCCCATCTTGGCGGCCTCCCTAGCTATGTCCAGGGACGGATCGGCCCGAGCGCCAGGATAATACGACGCGTATACCTCGCTGGGCCTAACCACGACGTATTCCCCCTCAATGAGCCCCAGCGTCTCCAGCACGTCCCTCCTTGGCGTGAAGCGACGGATCCACATGAGTTCGAACACCCCGTTAAAGGCAACTATCCTGCGGCACCCGTACCTTTCGAAGGCCCTACGTGGCAGGGCCTTGGGCACTATGAGGTACGTGGATAGGGGCACTGTGAGCCTATTAACAGCGTCGGCGTGTACGGTATCGCTCAGAGTCACCACCGGTTTGCCGAGGCCGAAGCCGACCCTGGACGCGTCCGGGGAGGCGAAGGACGCCACTACGTCCACGCCCCTATACAGATCGACGAGCGCCATTTGTCTGGCCAGACTGTTGCGCAGTTTCTCCTCGATGGTTACGCCGTAGCCGCCCACACATGTGGCCTCCACGCCGCCCATCTCCAATATCCCTCTCGTATGGTCGTACTCCCTGCACGTGACCACAACGTCGATCCCCCTTTTCCTCCCCTCCCAGTAAAGCGTCGCAGCTATCCTGGCCTGTTTCGGCGTAAGGGCATCGAACGCCACCCTCACGTAGTCCGGGGACAGACCAGTATAAAGGTGTGTCTCCCTCCTGTGCCGTTTGACATGCGGGAAACACGTTTAAATGAGGCCATGTATCTTACGCCATGAAGTACAGGCTTATGGACATACTTGCCTGTCCCATAGACAAGAGGTTTCCCCTGAGACTCATAGTGATGGAGGAGAGGACGTTCCCCGAGAGGAAGTACACGTGGCCGCGCAAACCCTTCTGCGAGGAGTACTGCTCTTTTAGGAATGTGAGGGTCAGGGAGCTCAAGAACCCCCAGGAGCTTCCCTGCGAGGAGTGCCACAAGGTGGAGATAATAAGGGGGCTCCTGTACTGCGAGTCTTGTGGCAGGTGGTACCCCATAATAGACGAGATACCTCGCCTACTTCCCGACCAGTTGAGGAATAGGGGCGAGGACCTGGCGTTCTTGAAGAGCGTAGAGGGGGAGCTGAGGGAGAAGGCGCCCGACATAGCCGACAAAATTGTCAGGGAAGGCAAACCGTTCAACCTATCAGAGTAATTGGCCGGGGTAACCCACATCCCCTCATGTGCCCGCAGCACACGGGTATCCGGGGTGGTCAAGTGCGTAGGCCCCACGCATTATTAAGTTTTACTCAGCGCACCTGCGAAGCACATCTAAAAACTTGTCGATGGGATAGTCCGGGAATATGCAGCCGCACCTCTCCGACCTAAAGAACGGTATTCTGACTATCCCCTCAGCCATACATATGTCCCCAACACCGAGCGAATCTACGTGTACCACTTGGCAGCCCAGCATGGAGCACAGCCTCTCCACAAGGGGCCTAAACGCATCCCACGGCGCAGTGACCGCCAGCATTGTCGGAAAGCTTTAAAACCGGGATATTAACGTTTGCCCCATGGAATACATATACGCCGCACTCCTACTCCACTACGCCAAGCAGGAGATAAGCGAGGAGAACTTGGTCAAGGTGCTTCAGGCTGCTGGGATACAGCCAGACGAGATAAGGGTCAAGGCGATGGTCACAGCGCTAAGAGAGGTCAACATAGAGGAGGCTATTAAGGCCGCTACGGTTCCGATGGCGGCGGCGCCTGTGGCGGCCGCTGCGCCCGCTGCGGCTGCGGCGCAGCCAGCTGCCGCGCCCGCCGAGGAAAAGGGAGAGGAGGAGAAGAAGGGGCCTGGCGAGGAGGAGGTGGCCGGCGGCCTTGCCAGTCTATTCGGCTAGTCGGTCTCCACGCGGTCAGCCTTTATGAGCCTAGAAAGGTAGTCTTTCCAGATCCCCTCTGGATCCTTTACATACATCCGTATACGCTGGGGTTGGCTCCCCTTGGTCCTGAACTCGATGAACCTTCTTTCTCTGCTCACCTTAACGTACTCCACGTCCAGGGGCGCCTTATATCCCTGCATCCCGTTCAATATTATGCCGTTCTCATGTATCTCGAGCTGCTTTACAAGCGTTGGGAACATCGCGGTGGGCGGCCTGAACACCCTCCTAAACACCAGCGCGAATATGCCGAACACGGCAACGAACTGGACAAACCTGGCGAGCACGTCGTTGCCCGTTAGCCCCACAATACCGCCGTATATGACCGCGTACGCCGTGGGCACTATTGTGAGTATGAGCACCATGGCCAGCATCATGTAGAGCAGCATCCTCATGTTCTGCCTTGCAAAAGACCTGTACTCGGCCTGCAGCTCCTTGTCCCTCTCCATGGCCTTCTGCACGTCCTTTTGGTCGAGCTTCAAAAGCTGCTTTGTCTTCCTGATCTCCATGGCGGCCCTGGCCAGCCTCCTCACGTTCCTTACCCCAAACGCCACTGTGACCCCAAGGAATATCCCTATCCAGCCAATTATTATGTACAGGTAATGTTCTGGGAAGGCAGCTGCCAATGCGGCGAAGGCCAGTAGGCTGGCCACATACACCACAGTCATCTTATTTACAGCCATGTTTCCAGCGATATGCGTGGGTATAAAAATTAAGGTAGTCTGCGACAACGTTTCCAAGCATAGGGACATAGAGCCCACTCACGGCTTTTCAGTTTACGTAGAGGAGCTGGGCATAGCCGTCGATGCGTGCTCCAGCGGGGAGGAATTCGAGCGGAACATGTCTATTCTCGGCCTGCCTAGGCCACGCCACGTGGTGGTGACTATCGCCAATCCCCACCATGTCGGCGGCGCCCAGGGCTATTGGGACATCGACACACCGCCTCCTTGGGCCCCGGTAAGCCTTATTAATGTTGGTCGGGAACGGTTAGTCGTGGTCGGTGAGAACACGTTGATAAGTGGGTGTGGCCTCTTTTCCTGGGCCCTTGGCATTGTGCCCGAGGCGCTTAGAAGTGCGGGCATAAGCAGGGTCAAGACCGTTGTGGGGGGACTGGGCGTGACCACAGTCAGCAGATACCTGTTCGAGGACCTGAAGAGACAGTTGAGGGAGCTTGGCGCCAGAAGGGTCTACCCTCTCCACACGCCTATAGACGTGCGTAGGGCTCTCATAAGGGAGCTGCCAAACGCCTATGATGTGGGAGCTGGGTCCACCATACATGCCGATTGAGGCGCTGTACCTCTTGGCGCTTTGGGCCGTAGTGCTCCTCTCCCTCCTAGTGGCCTCGAGGCTCTTGGGCGTGGCGGTCAAGGTGTGGTTCGGGGTGGCTGTCATGGCCAAGTCTACCGACATGCTTGTGAGGGCCCTGAGGCGCCTCACTTCCTCGCTGTCCTGGGTACCCATTAGAATGCTCAGTGCGGTCACGATAGTAGTCTTCGCCGTGGTCATGACCGTGGGCATACCCTTGGTGAGGCTCGACGGGCTGGTCTTCCTCGTTCCCTCGTTCATTTCGATTATAGCGCAGAACATCAATGTGGTTCTGCAACAGGTGTTTGGCCCGCCTCAAGACATAGGCGAGCTGGTGGCTACCGGCAGGTACAGCCCCGTGGTGCCCATAGTGCCGGGCCTAATACCGTGGGGGGACCTCGTCTACATAGCTGTGTCCATACTGATCGGCGTTGTGGTCCACGAACTTGCCCATGGGTACATGGCCCTGAGATACGGGATACCGGTAAAGTCCATAGGGGTGTTCTCGGGCTTCTTGGTAATCAACGGCGCATTTGTTGAGCCGGACGAGGAAAAACTGAAGGGCGCAAGCACCTCGGCTCAGCTAAGCGTGTTCGGCGCCGGCGTGGTGTCTAATGTTGCGCTGGCGTTGATTGTCATGGGGCTGGGCGCGTTGCTGGCCGGCGCCGGCCTCTTCGGGGCAGTGATACTTGGCACCATAGAGGGGAGCCCCGCGGAGAGGGCCGGCCTCATGCCTGGAGACGTGGTCGTACGTCTAGAGGGGTGCGGCATAGACACCCCAATCTATAATGCTGGCCACTTCTTCCAGACCCTCGTGGTGATGGTGTACGGGGAGGCCTGTAGTCCGGGGGACAGCGTAGTGGTACACGTTAGGCGCGGTGGGGACGTGGAGCCTGTGGAGGTCGTGCTGGGCTCCAGGGAAGTGGACGGGAGGATGTATCCGTATTTTGGGGTGAGGCAGGAGGACGTGGTGTCCACGGAGCTGTTTAGGGCGTACTTCTGGGCGCTTAACATAAACGTGGTCCTCGCCCTGCTCAACGCAGTGCCTGCTTTGCCGTTGGACGGGGGCCAGTTCCTCATGGCGGTGCTCAGGCGTAGGCTTGGGGAGAAGGCGGCCCTGAAGGTCATGATGGCGCTGACAGCAGCTTTCTGGTCCGCGCTCATCATAAGCATAGCCTTCACGATAGGTACAGGGGCCTATGAGTTCCTCGGCAGGATTGTTAGATAGGAGGAGGGCCCTATTGCTGGCCTTAATAACAGTACTCGTGTACGGCTCTTCTCTTGTGCCCGTGGAGCACTTCATATCCGACGTGTCTGTACACCCGTCTGGCTATGGGGATGTGGCCTCTGGCAAGGTCTCCTCGACCTACGCTGTCCCCCCCTGGGTATTTCCCTGGAGGGCCGCGCTTGTGGGCACATTGATACTGTTCGCGTCCATGATGGCTGCGTACGTGGCGCGCCGCTCCCTCACCGGGAAGATAGTCCTCGCGTATACCTCGCTGCTCGTCGTGGTTGCCCACTACGCCCATGTGGCCATATTGGGAGCCGAAGTCGGGATACTCACTTACAGGATCGACGTGGTTGTGCCGGAGGTCGGTAAGACGAGCCAATGGTTCATAGATGTGGGCCAACTACTGGCTATTTACGCCGGGTATGAGCTGTATACGGCCAGGAAAATGGCGCGGTCTACCTCAGGAAGAGCTCCTCGAATTTCTTCACGTACTGAACGCTCTCCTTGACCGAGGCGAACAACTGCTTCACGTACTGGACATCCTCCTTCTCAACGCGGTCCCTACCGGCGTCCCCAGCCCTTATGTGGGCCGGCACCATGAGCTGCATGGCATATCGGAGGCTGTGCTCCACGCCTACCTGGGTCAAGTACTCGATGGCCTCGTCGGATAGCTTGACCCCCTCTTCCCTGGCCTTTATCCTGATTATTTCCCTGACCTCCTCGGCGTTGTAGGGCCTCGTCCTGATTATGACGAGCCTATCTAACAGGTCCTGGGGTATTCCGTGGGGGGACTCCACGTCGGTGCCCCTAATCCTGGCGACGCCCCTATTTGTTGCCAATATCAGTATGGGGGCCAGCTCGCCCTCCATGGTCCTACTGAGGAACGCATATGTTTCCACGTCCAGCAGGTGCGCGTCGTCTATGAAGAGGACCCCGGGGACCAGGTCGGCCCTCCCCTCGTCGATGAACTTCCTGACTACCTCGTCTGTCTGCCTGCGCACCTCGTCGGGTATCTCCCTTTCCACCTCCACCGAGCCGAACAGCAGCGCTGAGACCGCCCCGCGCTGCCTTGCGAGGGACACATCTATATCGTTCAGGGTGAAGAACCTGACCACCTCCTTCTCCTTGTGCACCGGCCCCCTGGGCACCTCTACCTTCCTCCTTAGACCAACATCGTACTCTTCCCCCTCGGCTCTGCCCACGTTGGCCACGCGCCCAGTCTCCGCGTCGATCTCTATGACGTCGCCCTCCTCTACGCCCAGCTCCATGAGCTGGGCGGCAACCTCCGCAGGCACCCTCAAAGTCCTCTCCTCGTCCTGCGTTCTCAGCTTAATAGTAGCCCCGGCGGGGACCTGCACATATGGGTTGTATGGATGTCTGCCATACTTGTACTCTATGTTCCTTACAACGCCCTCGTACACCTTCCTCCATTCCCTTACCCTTATCCCTATGGCCTTCCTCATGGCCCTCATGAGGAACTCCGTCTTCTTCATCTCCACGCTATATATCTCCCCACCGCTGATGGCAACGAACGGCGTCTCGACTCCCAGCTCCTTGGCTATCCCAACGGCGAGCGCGGTCTTACCAGTTCCTGGGGGACCGACTAAGAGGACCCCCTTACCGGCGAACCTGCCCGCCTTGATCAGTTTGACGACCATGTACGCCGCCTCTCGGGCTTCCGCCTGCCCCACGAATCCATCTGCGACGGGCTCCACTTTGCCGTCCCTGATGCCCAAACCACGTATATGCGTATGCATCCCGAACCTCTCGAACCTAGGCTTAACCTCCTCTATGCGGATCATGCGTCGAAGTATGAAACCCGGATAAAAACCTTAAAACGCAACACATAAAACCCGGCGCGAGAAGAGGACAAGCACCGCACCCGCCACTGAAGCGGGCCTCCCAAGCCCCGAGGAAAGCCCGAGATCCCGGGTTCGAATCCCGGCCGCCGCACCACTTCTCGTAATGTCACTTCAATGGGCCGGCGAAAAAATGGGGGTTACTGTCGTTCCCTTATACGGGCCGGTTTCCTTAATTCTCTTTCCGCGGCCCTGGCCTTACCGGTGCCTAGCCAGCGCCTTAGGTATTCCTCGACCCGTTCCAGTATGGTGGGATCCCGCTGGGAGGCCATCCGATTAGGCGCCACGTGTCTGTGTTGGACAGGTAGGCGCGTCGATCCCTGCCACGCACACGCGGAGAAAGGCCGAGCCCCCTAACAGCCTCAGCAGCCCCAGCCACGCGGGTCTCAGCGCGCAGGCCATTGTGATACATGTGGAGGCCCCACCTGTACCCGTCCACCACTATGGCTGGGGCCTCGGTGTAATGTATAGGCTCGGCCACCGCCTTAAGGCGTTCCCACTTACCGAAACGCGTCACGTCGAGGAGCTCATGCAATGGTGACGGCGTATTGTCTATCATCCAGCCGGCCAGGCGCCTGGCCGCCAAGCCCTTGACCACGGCGTATTTACCATCGACATATACCCTGCCCCCTATGCCCAGCCCCTCCATCGCCTCCTTCAGCGCCCTAGCTATAACGTCAAGCGCCTTGCCACTGGCCACAACTCTCAACACGCGTTCCCCGTCCTTCTTCACGTGTGGCGACCCATCGCCAAGCACGTGGCCCAAGGCGGACAGCGGGCTAGAAAAGGCCTCGCCTAGGATAGCCGACTTGTCCTTCACCCTCTCCACGTGGTCCAGCGCCTCGGCCCACCATTGGATGTGTGGTCCATCCAACGTTAGGCCAATGCGCTCGGTATACACCCGTACCCTCCCCGGCACAGCCGAAGCCCAGGCCAACACCTGCGCTAGGTCGGCAGTACCCATCGCGGGATGGCCATTGCTACTCCTCGTAGCGTCGCTCGCCCTCCAGCCCAGCCAATACAGACGCCGCTCCTCCGGCCCCAACACGCCTCTGCCCAGGACGGCCGTGGCGGACAGGCCGCCCAACTTAAGGCGCATGGTGGGGCTTCTCCGCCTATCCTCGGGCCAGTGCACTGACAGTACCCCCTCTCCCCTCCACTCCAACCAAACCGTCGTCTTCCCCGTCCTTACCGGCCTCAACTCGTCGAAACGCCTCAACGCTTTCCCTATCCGTTCCCTACCCTTCACCTCCACCCCATCTATGAGGCGCCTGATCGGCTCTAGTTCCCAGCCCCATCCCTTCCCATTGACGTACGCCTCGGCTCTGTCGACCAGTTGCCTAAGCTCTGCCATGTGGGCGTCCCACACGCGCCGCTGCTTGATCCAAATCGGGGGATCGGCCGGGTAAGTTCTCGTCACGTGTTCTGTGCCGGGGTGTACTCGTCACCGTTATTTTTATCCTAAGCCATAAATATAACGTGTGGTCGTGCATCCCCCTCTTTGAAACGGACGCCTATGTGGCCTGCGACGTGGCCGAGGGCCTGCTATTCGTGCCTAAGGGTCATGTGGGCGGCCATGTGACCTTCGTGCCGCCGCCTCCGGCCAGGGCTGAGCAGTTCGCAGTGCTAGGAGTAATAGCAGCGCGCCGGGGATTCAAGACGTTGGTCTTGTCTCTGCCCACCTGCAGGCCTAGGCAGAGGCCCGCTTTGGGCACAGTTATATACATAGGCTATGCCCACAGGGTGGTGGACCTGGGCCCCGGCTACGCCATATGCCCAACCGAACCCGAGCCCGGCCTCGTGGCGCGAGTCGCCAGAGGAAACGTAGCGTTCAGGGTTTCTCCCGAGAACTGTGCGCCGCGCAGCCCCCCTGACGTGATAGCCGTATGTAACGGCGATCTATTGGACTCGGCCCTCTTAGCCCTCGAGTCGATGCGCCCGTAACTGCTTATAAGTCGTTGCTTATAAGTCAACGCAACGTATCATAGGTGTGGTGGAAAGAGTTTCCACAGGCATTGCGAGACTGGACAAGGCGCTGGAGGGAGGCGTACCTCGAGGTTCGTGGGTGGCGATAACTGGGGAACCGGGCACAGGCAAGACGATACTTTCCATGCACTTTGCCTGGGCTGGCCTCCGGGTGGGGGACCCCGTAGTGTACGTCACCACGGAGCAGGAGTTCCGGGACGTGTTGACGCAGGCAGCCCAGTTCGGCATGCACCTCGACGAGTTCCCTATATATTCATTGGGGTGGAGGAAGGAGCCTGAGGAACCCCCACTGATAGTGGTGGTGGACATGTTCGGCCTCCTTAAGATCGCTCGTCACATGTCAGAAAGGTCCAGGGAGGGGGAGAAGGCCAGGCGTTACGGCGTCCTGTCAATGGACACGCTGATAGAGGCCATAAACGAGGCCTATGACGTCCTCAATGTGTCCCAGGGGGGAAAGGGCCCAGGGAGACATGTGAGGCTGATCGTTGATAGCATGTCGGCATTCTGGTCCGACAAGCCTGTCATGGCCCGCAAGTTCAGCTACCAGTTCAAGATTGCGGCACATAGGGACAACGTGACAGCCTACCTAACATCCCAGTACGCCATGACGACCAAGAGCACGTTCGGTTTCGGCCTGGAGCATGTGGCTGACGGCGTGGTACATCTGTGGATGGACGACGTGGAGTCTGCCAGGGAGGTGAGGCGATGGCTCATCATAAAGAAAATGCGTATGACCAATCATGAGAGGAGGGCTATGAGGTTGGAGGTCGGTAAGGGCGGCGTGAGCCTCGTGGATGCCTAGTCATGCTCGCCCATCGCTCGTCACCGCTCGGCAACCAACGCGCCAATCACCGGGCCCAGTTAATTACGAAATTTAAGTATGTTCCGCCTTACTCCCACGGTGTCGGGGACGGGCTTCTTGTTTTATGTGTGGCGACTATCGGGCATGTGTCCTAGGCCGGTACGGCTGCCCTAGCTCTACATCGAATTACGCCTAGAGCTCCTTTTTCCAGGTTAGTTGGAGGCCGAGGTTGCTTGGGGGTTTTATGGCTATACGGCTGTTCCTGACGTATTCGGGGACGTCTATGCTGGGCTTCCCGTCAAAGTAGAAGTATATGTAGCCGAGGTCCATTGGGTCCATTCCGAGCCCGTACGCCGTCACGTAGTCCACTTCCCCACAGTCATTGCCATAAACTATGACGCCCCAGTGCCTCTGGAACCCCCTTATCGGTCCGTCCCCCTCAATGATCGTCTTGCCGTCGGCTATGCATGTGGTCCTTGAAACCCTTCGCGCTACGTATGCTATATTCATGTAAAGGGTCTTGAACCCCTCGTACAACAGCTGCCAGTCCTTGGGGTTTATAGTTGCGAAGGCCAGGGTGGGGATAGTGAGGTACACTATTGTCTGTCCGTGGGTTGTCGGTGTCGCTATGACCACTTTTTCTATCCCTTCGTCGAACATCGCCGAGACGGCCTTGACCTTGGCCCTTTTCCCCCCATGCATGGCCGTCTCTATATGTACGTCAGCGGCCAGTTGAGAGCAAGTGGTCTTGGCGCCGTATTTCCTGGCAAGCGGCTCTATGCCCAGCGTCTTCAGGGCCTTCTCATAGTAGCTCTTGCCAAGCGGCATCAGTATGGTGATGTCTCTGCCCTGCAGCTGGCTCAGCACGGCCTCGAGCATTTCGAGGCGCGTGTTTGCGGGAGTTGGGACGTGGCTGTGTATGCCCGGCACTACGAGTATCTCAGAAGAGGAGACCGCTATCCTAGGATACTCGTTGTGGCTTATGACGCTCACCATACCGTCACAACGTTGCGCATGTATTTAATGCTTGCCCACAGAGGCGCCCGTCCCCAAGGCCCTTGGGGGATCAGGTTCTTCACGTGGGCCTACGGCCAAAGATGGTACCCGGGTCCCACATCAACGTCATGGGAGTGTGGACCCACATTCATGGCCCCATTAGATATGCGCGGCTATCCTGGCCTTGGCCGCCCGTATGGCGGAGCTTATGTTTATGCCCACAGGGCACACCTCGTCGCAGGCGCCGCATACCAGACACGTCTCGATGGCCCTGAAGGCGGTCGGGGTGAGGTCCCCGTCCACGGCCGTCAGGATGATCCTGAGCCTTCCCCGCGGGCCGTACGCCCTTTCCCTGACAGCCAAGTACGTTGGGCACACGAACTCGCAGAAGCCGCACCACACGCATTTGCCGGCCTCCTCCTCCGGATCAACCCTAACGGGCCTCATCAGGCAGGTACACGGCCTCCCATGGATACGCCGCCCTGGCCTTGGCCTCCCTTATCTCGTTAAGCCTACGCATTATGTCCCTGTACTCTTCCTCGCCTATCTTGTGGAAGAGCGGCTTCACGTCCCCCAGCCTCGTCCCTGGCTCCGGCGGCCTAAACGCCTCGTCCCACGACCTGGGCCCCACTCCTAGGCCCATCATGGCCCACATCTTGGCCGCCGTGCTCGGCGTGACTGGGCACAGCCCCACGCCCAGCATCTTCAGAGACCAGTAGGCGTGGTACATCACGGACCCTGCCTTGTCTGGGTCCGTCTTTACGAGGTCCCATGGCGCCCTTGCGTTGAGGTACCTGTTCCCCTCCCTGGCTATTTCAACCACCGCGTGAAGGGCGTCCCTCAGCTCCACTCGTTCGTATCTCCGTTCCGCCTCCTCAAGGAGCTGCGTGGTGCGGCGCATGAACTCCTCGTCGGCTGGATCCAGGGTCCCCCGCGGGGGCACCGTCCCGCCCATCCTCGACCTTATGAAGGTCAACACCCTGTGGACGTAATTCCCAATATCGTCGTTCATGACCTTGTTTATTATTTCCAGTGCCGTGGTCCAGGAAAAGCTCGTGTCCCTGGTCTCGGGCCTTATGTAGACCAGGACGAACCTCCAGTAGTCAACCGGCATTAGGCCAAGCGCCTCATCTATCCATATACCCCAACGACGCGACTTGCTGAACTTGTCCCCCTCGTACATGAGGTACTCGGTGGACGCTGTGGTGGTGGGCAGCGTGTAGCCTCCCCCATTAGCCATTAACAGGGCCGGCAGCACTATGACGTGGAACGGTATGTTGTCCTTGCCCACGAAGAACACTATCCGCGTGTCCTCGTCCTTCCAGTACCTTTCCCACTCGGGATACTTCTCGATTACGGCGGATATGTAGCCAAGCACGGCCTCGAACCACACGTATATGGTCTTTCCCTCGGCCCCAGGGAAGGGGGCAGGTATGCCCCACTTGTTGTCCCTAGTTATGGCCCGCGGCCTCAGCCCCTCCTTTATCATGGCCAGCGACATCTGCTTCGCGTTCTCGGGCAGGTGGGGATTGTCCTCGACGTACCGCCTTATCTGGTCCTCGAGGCGCGTCAAGTCGAGGTACCAGTGCCTTGTGACTGTCCACTGGGGATGGGACCCACATACGGCGCACCTTGGCCCCACAAGTTGCCTGGGCTCCAAGAGCCTACCGCACTGCTCGCACTGGTCGCCCCTGGCCCTATCGTAGCCGCAGTAGGGGCATGTCCCCACTACGAACCTGTCGGGCAGATATATCCCGTCCCTGGGACAGTAGGGCACCTCCTCGTCCCTGGTAATGATGTAGCCGCGCTCGTATATCTCCATGTAGAAGCGCCTCGTGAAGTCCACGTGAGTTGGGCTCTCGGTCCTCGTATAGTTGTCGAACGAGATTCCCCAAAGTTTGAAGAGCTTGGACACAACCTCGTGCATGCGGTCCGTGTAGGTTTTCGGCTCTATGCCTAGCTGGAAAGCCTCCACCTCTATTGGGGTGCCATGTTCATCGCTTCCGGACACGAACACCACGTCGTCTCCACGAAGCCTCAGGTACCTGGCGAAGACGTCCGCCGACAGCACGGACCCTATCATGTTGCCCAGGTGCGGCACCGAATTTATGTAGGGCCATGCAGACCCTATAACCCATTTCCTGTCGGCCACTTGTTTAAGCCAGTCCCACTTAAAAAGCATTGAAAGTCCGCGAAAGGCACGGGCAAGGCCGCCTAAGGCCCCCAACAAGCACGGCGGCCCCACTTCATAGGCGTGGGACCGCCCGGGCCGGCGCGGCATCTTGCCATGGGCGTCCTCGGGAACTGCCACTATGCGCCTAGTCGTGCTGTGGGGCCATATGCAGGGCGCACTCCGCCTCCACGTCGCTCAGCTTGCCCGGGACTATCAACGTTATGGGCGGCTCGGCGCCGGCCTTTTCCAGTTCCCCCAGCCTGCCCATGTAGACGGCCTGGTCGCTGTACCCGAGCCTACTGACAACTATTAGGTTCCTCTCCTCGGTGAATATCCCCCCACCCTGCATCTTCTCGAGCTCTCTCAGCACGTTGATGGCCTCGCGGAGCGTCATGAAGGCCCCCTCATCGCCTACGTCGAGAAGGAGCAGCGTGTGTAGGCCCTCGCTAAGGCACCTTCTGGCCACGTCATAGGGCCTAGACGACACAACGCCCATCCTCGGATAAGTCACCGTGGCTATGCCGCACAACTTGTATGGGGAAACACACGCAGCGGAAAGTGCCGCGCATATGACGCTGACCCCATGGACCACCCTCACGTCTACTCCCTCCCTCTTGGCCGTGACAACCAGCGCGGCGTGGGTGGTGGCCATGAATGGATCCCCGCCGACAACCAGCGCCGCGCTGCCCCTACGCTTTGCGCACTCGATGACGTCTCTACCCCCCAGGTCCTCTAGGTCTCTCCGCGACAGCCACCGAGGTTCCCGCCCAAGCACCTCCACCACTAAGTCCTTGGGAACGTACGTGGTATAGGTCTCCCCGAAGAGACACTCGGCATTTTTGGCCACGCGTAGGCCCTCAAGGGACACGTACTGGGGGGACGGGCCTATGCCGACCAGGTAGAGCACGGGTTTTCCGGCCCTTGTTGCGCTGCCCATGGGGAGGACGAGGTCCAGGCACAAAAACTTGGCGTATGTGTTACAGACCCAACTTATTAATGTGCCCCTGCGGTTACACGTGCGATGTCAATAGGCGTGTTGACGCGTATAGTGGGATTCGAAGAGGAGGTTGGTCTCTACGTGAAGCTGGGCAGCGGCCTCGCCAAAGTGCTTGGGGTCAACGTGGGCGACGCGGTGCGCATATCCACGTACCATGTGACGGTGGGCCTATGGGTTAGGTGCGTCGACGAGGGGCTGGACGGCCACGCCAATGTGAGCCTCGATGCGTACCTCGCTTTGGGGGACATAACGCGTGCCGTTCTGGTCCAGCGCCTCCAGAGGCTCTTCATGGCGAAGAGGATATACGTTTCCCTTGACACGCCCACAAGTTTAACGTTGGGGCAGCTCAATGAGGCGGTTAGGCTCATGACGGCGCTGAGGCCCATAGTCTTTGTGGGCACCCCTATATACATCTATATGCCTAGCCTCGAAGGGTGGCTTAAGGTCAGGGTAAACAATGTCGAGCCCCGCCAACCTGCCGTGGTCACAGATGCCACGGAACTGAGGGTCGGCCGCTACAGCTAGGTCCATGTTAGAACACTTATAAAGCCCTACGCGTGGTGTACTGTGAGCGAGGAGATTATAGGGGCTAGGGCAGCGCCCAAGAGCCCCGTTGAGGTGTCCAAGACCGTCAAGGACGTATTGGAGCACGTCCCGTTTCGCGTGACCAGGCGCATGCGCATGTTGGAGTTGAGGTCCTATCTGAGGAGGTACGGCAGCCCAGTGGTCCCCATATTCAAGTCGCTTTTCGATGAACATATAGAGGGGTTCGTCACAGTGGCGGACGCGGCACTTGTGACGAGCAAGAAGGATGAGCGCGCGGTCGGGGAATTCGCGAGGGCGCACCCCATCATACGGGGCGATGAGACTATTGAGAAGGCCTATAGGACCCTTAAGGAGGCCGGCCTACCTGGGGCCCCCGTAGTGGACGAGGAGGGCAAGTTAATGGGCATTGTAACGATACATGGCATGATCAGGTCCCTCATGGTGGCTGGGGTGGGACCCCGCGCCACGTCCGTGAACGCAGTATACAGCCGTCTGGACGAGGGCACAGTTATGGCCGTTAAGCCCTCTACAAAGGTTAGCAAGGTCTGGCACAGAATTGTGGGCGGCGACTCTGTTGGGGCCATCGTGGTGGATCACAACGGCGAGGCCATGGGGATCATTACAGTGTGGGACTTCATAAAAACGTCGAAGTGGTTCTTCGGAACTGTTGGGGGGCCCCGCGCTATATTCGGTAGGGCTATAGCGAGGGGGGAAAGTTCGCGCGTGTCCGTTATGAGGGTCCGTAACCTGATGAGTAGGGGGGTTCCCGTGGCCACTCCGGACACGCCCATAGTTGAGGTGGCGCGCTTCATAGCCAGTACGGGCATAGACCTAGTGCCCGTCGTGGATAGGGACGGCAAGGTCATAGGCGCGGTCACTGTATGGGACGTTGCGATGGCGTGGTTCGAGGGGGCCAAGGAGGGTAGGGAGGACATACGTGTACTGGTGCCGGAGAAGATAGAAGAGGTTGAGGGGGGCATAGTGAGGAAGCCGGTTGAGGAGGTGGTGAGGGCCAGGCCTGTGGTACACGTAACGGGCATAAGGGCACGCGAGTTGGTTGCGGCGGACATACCGCCGGTACACGTACACGATCCTATTAGCAGGATTAGGAAGGTGCTCCTACGCAATGGCGCGTCCCATGTGGCCGTGATCAACGACGAGGGCGAGGTCGTGGGATACATATCGCGGAGGGACCTACTCTACTACGTGGCGGAAAGGAGGGACTACTGGAAGGTGCAGAAGGGGAGGAGGCTTGTGCTTCGGGAAAGGACGCTCAAGGGCGAGACCTCCCGCATACTCGTCGATGAAGGCACCGCCGGCGACATTATGAGGACCGAGTATCCCGAGGTCGGGGAGGACGCCACTGTCGAGGAGATGGCCTACCACATGGTGGTGAATGGGACGGACTTCGTCGTGGTTAGATCCAGGGACGGGGGCCTCCTTGGCCTCGTGACAAGGGACAAGCTCGTCGAGGCGTTTGCACGGAGGGGAAGGGCGGCGACCGTGGGCGAGCTCATGGTGCCTAGGGACATAGCCACTGTCAACCCGCTCCACAGCCTGACGCACGTGGTGCGGAAGATGCGCTCCTATGGGCTGGACGCTGTCGCTGTCGTGGACGGGGGAAGGGTAGTGGGGATGGTACACGAGGACTCCCTCTCCCTCAAACCCATAGAGGAAACATTGAGGGGCGAAAAGCTCGTCGTGATAACGCTGGTGAGAAAGATAACGCCGGCCGGTCCACGTAGGGCCAGGCACGTGAGGATAGGCACGTTGACCGCGGGCGACATCGCCGATCCCCCACCCACGCAGCTCAGGCCCGACGCGGACGCCAGGGAGGCGGCCAGGATGCTGCTGGAGCTGGGCGCGTCCGCGTTGCCCGTCGTCGACGATGAGGGACGCCCGGTCGGCGTCTTCAGCAGGATGGAGATGGTCAAGGACCTGGCACGGGCCTATATAACTGCGACCGCCAAGGCGCCCGTTAAGGCCCCCGAAGCAGAAAAGGAGGAGGCTATCGAGAGGACTTGAGCGGGGAACTCACCGAGTTGGAGAACGCGATACTGAAGAACCTGTGGCCTGTGCCCGAGGGAACCTACATGAGGCTAGTGGTTGTCCATGACTGTAGGTATGGCCTCGACACGCTGGTAGTCGAGGGGGACGACCTCGTGCTGTACACGTGCGAGCCCCCGGTGAGGGGCAGGGACATAGCTGCTGCGTATAGGCTGCTCAAACAGTCGCTGGGCCTTCACGACAGGCATGTGGAGATAGTGCACGGCGAGAGGGGCAGGGTAAAAGTGTTCCTGGTAAGGTCGCATGAAAGGGAGCGCGTGTTCGCTGGGCTTAGGGAGAGGGTCCGCGAGGACATGAAGCGGGTGCAGGGCCTCTGAGGGTCGTAGGCATGCCGGTCGATGGGGGGAATCCTTAATTAGTCGTAATCGGATAGGCCCATGCCGAAACGGTACGAACTACCTCCCCTCCCCTACGCGTACAATGCCCTTGAGCCGTACATATCGGAGGAAATAATGAGGCTGCACCACGACAAGCACCATCTGTCCTACGTCAACGGGGCCAACGCCGCCCTTGAAAAGCTCGAGAAGTACAGGAAGGGGGAAATGCAGATAGATGTCCGTGCCGTGTTGAGGGACCTGTCTTTCCACTTCAATGGGCACATGCTGCACAGCATCTTCTGGCCCAACATGGCCCCGCAGGGCAAGGGGGGAGGCCAGCCCGGCGGCTACTTGGCCGACTACATAGCGAGGGACTTCGGGAGCTTTGACGCCTTCAAGAAGGAGTTCAGCGACACTGCCAAGACCGTGGAAGGCGTTGGATGGGCCGTGCTGTACTATGACTCGCTTAACGACCAGCTGCTTGTCCTCGGCGTAGAGAAGCACAACCTTATGCATGCGGCTAACCTGTCCGTCCTCCTGGCGCTCGACGTGTGGGAACACGCATACTACCTGCAGTACAAGAACGACAGGGCGTCGTACGTGGACAACTGGTGGAACGTGGTTAATTGGGACGACGTGGAGGCCAGGCTGAGGAAGGCCCTGGGCAAATAGTTTTTTGTGCCTGTCCTCTTAGGGGGCCGCTGGGCCCGCCAATACGACGGCTAGTAGGCTATGAGCGCCGCAGCTGATGCGGCCACAATGGCCACGTGAAGCGCGGTACAGTAAATGCATATTGCCCTTAGCACGGCCACCTCTATCACGATGAGCAGGACGACTGCCGCCACCCCTACCAAGGCAAGCGGCAGTGCCAGGCCCGCTGGGGCCAGGGTCAACAGGAGGGCGAACCACAAGGCGGCGTAGTACTGGAGCGGGACCCCGAAAAGCCTAGAATACCTGCTCTCCAGCACTATGTCGCACCTGATTATGGATCCCCTCCTACACATTGCGGCTGGCCTAACGGCAATGGCGGTAACTATCCCGAAGGCCCCTGAGCCCCATAGTAACCCAACGTAGGGAGACCCGCTGAGCGAGTACGCGAGAGCAAATGCAACAACGCCGACAAGCAACGGCACGGCGTACTCCATGCTATCGCTTGAGTTGACCGGCAATTAAGGCTTGCTCTGCTGCCTGTACTCCAGAAAAGATTTAACGGTTGCGGGATTGCCATACGTGGACGCCGTACTTGCAGAGTTGCCGGACGCCGCCCTTAAGGTGGTGAGGAGGCGGGGAATAACTTCGCTTTTCCCACCCCAGGAACAGGCGGTGCGTGCAGGTCTCTTCAGGGGCAGGTCTCTGCTGTTGTCCACTGGCACAGCCTCCGGGAAGTCCTTCCTGGCCGAGCTGCTGCTGATATCAGCGGCCGTGGATTGGGGCGTCAAGGGCATACTGACGGTGCCCCTTAGATCGCTCGCATATGAAAGGGCCGGGTCCATACGCATGCACAGCGATCTGGGCTTCGACGTGGCCGTAAGCACGGGCGAGTACGACAGTCTTGACGGTCGGCTTGGGAAAAGCGACGTAATGGTGCTCACGTACGAGAAGCTGGACAGCATATTGAGGAGGAGACCCCGATGGCTGTCCTCGGTGGGGGTGCTGGTGGTGGACGAGCTGCACTACATAAATGACCCCAAGAGGGGGCCAACCATAGAGGCGTCGATCATGCGTGCCCGCGCGGCGCTGGGGGACATACAAATACTTGGGCTGAGCGCCACCCTGAGCAACGCTGCGGAGCTCGCTGAATGGCTTGGCGCAGGTCTGGTTGCGTCGGATTGGCGCCCAGTCCCCTTGAGGGAGGGGGTCTACGTAAGGGGGAGGATAACGTTTGTGGACGGCGAGACGAGGGCCCTCGACGCGCAGGGGGGACCAGTGGAATCCCTGGTCAGGGACACGGTGGCCTCCGGAGGACAGGCCCTCGTGTTCGCAAGCACCAGGGCCTCCGCGGTGAACCTGGCCCAGAGGGTCTCTGCGGTGTTGGAGGGCCTATGTGACCCGCCTGTCGACGTCGCCAGGGAGGTGGAGTCCTCCTCGCCGTCCCGAAACCTGGGCGAGAGGCTTGCCAAAATGGTGATGAGGTGCGCCGCCTTTCACCATGCGGGCCTCGACATGGAGACGCGTAATGTGGTCGAGAGGGGGTTCCGGCGCGGCGACATAAGGGCAGTGGTGGCCACCACCACGTTGGCGGCCGGCCTCAACCTTCCAGCTAGGAGGGTCATAGTGGCCGAGTACAAGAGGTATGAGCCCGGCATAGGCTGGGAGGACATGCCCGTGTCAGATTACAAGCAGATGGCGGGGAGGGCTGGGAGGCCCGGCCTCGACGACGTAGGCGAGGCGGTCCTAGTGGCCTCCGACGGCCGTGAGGCCGGTTACCTCTTTGAAAGGTATATCAGGGGCGCCCCGGAGCCCGTAAAGTCCAAAATGTTGCTGGGCTATGTGATGAGGGCCCAGGCCTTGTCGGCCGTGGCCAGCGGATATGCGCGCACCGTTGACGATGTGGAGGGGTTTTTCAGGGGGAGCCTGGCTTATGGCCAGTCCTCCTCTCAGCATAAGGACTCCGCGCTTAGGTCGAGGGTCCTGAGCGTCATTGAGGAGCTCGAGCGCAACGGGTTCGTCGAGCTGCAGGGAAGCTACGTGTACCCAACGTCGCTGGGCAGGAGGGTCAACGAGTTGTACTTGGACCCCGACACCGCTGGCAGGTACCTAGCCATGACAAGGTCGCTGGGCGATGGGGCCCTCGAGCACTACGTGTTCATAGTGGCGTCCAGCGACGAGGTGCCCAAGCTGAGGTTCAGGAAGAGCGGCGACAGATGGGTCCAAAGGGTCGCGTCCCGCCTCATCGGGGACCTTGGGATAGAATGCGAGGACTACGAATGCGAGGCCGAGACCATGTCAACAGTAAAGACCGCTGTGGCGCTCAGCGACTGGGCCGACGAGGTCCCCGAGGACACGCTCATGCAGAGGTACGATCTGGCGCCGGGCGATCTGAAGACGTACTCGGACCTATTCGACTGGCTTGGGAGGGCTGCGGCAAGGCTCGCCGATTATCTGGGCCTAGAACACCACGCGCGCGGCTTCGAGACGGCGCGGCTCAGGGTCATGTACGGCGTGAGGGAGGAGCTGCTGGAGCTTGTCCAGTTGCCCGGCGTGGGGAGGATACGGGCAAGGGCGCTCTACAACGCCGGTTTCCGCACGTTGGACGACGTGGCCTCGGCAAGGGTTAGGGACCTGGTAGCGGTCAGGGGGATAGGGGACAGCCTGGCCCGAAGCATAATAGGGGAGGCCAGGCGCCTCCTCAATATGGGTCATAGGAGGACCTTTGTGAGGCTCAGGCGTATAGGCGTGGGCGTCCTGGACACATGATAGTGGCACCATGCGCGCTGCCCGAGGAGAGGCGCCTCCTCTTGGAACGACTGGTGCGCGTAGGCATGCCCATACGCGTCTCGGAACGGCGGGGCACCGTGAGCGACCTGTTGGCTGTCCATGGCCCCCAGCTGGTTAGGCACCTTAAGAGGCTAGGTATTGTTGATAGTGCGCTTTGCTCCATTGGGGCGGCCGGGGAGGCCCTGTCCCTGGGGGCGCCCACGGCGCTGTTGGCGACGCGTTCCCTATGGGCCGGCGTCAACTCCGCTAGGCCGGAAAGCCCGGTCAACCTACACGCGTACATGGCCAGGCTGTCGGGGAGCAGTACGTCGCTTATAGTGGTACTCGACAAGCATTTCCCAAGGGGCACTATAGAGTTTGCCGGTGGGGGGACGCACGTTGCGGCCCTATATTCGGCGTCCGAGGGCGTGAAGATTAGGTTAATGGAGCGCAACAGCAACGTGCTGCTCATGCCCATGCCGCCGGGAATGGCCGACGCCTCATTCTCAAGATACGTGGACGTGCTGGTAGAGTACGTGGACGAACTTGGCCCAGACATAACCATAATCGGCCTGGGAACGGACGTGCATTACAGGGACGTCCAGGGAGAGCACTTCGTGAGTGAATGGGGCTACGCACACCTAGTGTCGAGACTACGCATGAGGAGGCTTGTGGTGACCTTAGAATGCGCGTCGCCTGGGGGCCACACCACGTCCATAATCTCGTCGGTGCTGGACGCGTTGAGCGGAAGGGCAGGCACTGAGGCCCCATGGAGCCGCGAGGAAAGCAGCGCGGTGCGCGAGGAGTCGTCGAGGGTCCTACGCCTGGTTAGGAGGATAGTAAGGGAAAGGAAAGGTCCCCACTAGTATGGCTTGGGGACGAGTCTGAGCCTCTTGGGAACCACCGCGGCCGGGAGCTCCACCCCTATTAGCTCTATGTTTACAGTGTCCTGAAACCATGGGGTGGCCCTGCCAAAAGCACGCGGCATGTAGTTCCTTATCTTTATACCCTTGTGGGCCGCGCTATGCACTATCACCACCCTATCAACGTCGAGGCCCTTATATCTGGCGTTGTTCTCAAGGTTTTCAAGCACCTCTAGGAAGGCCTTGGCGGCCTTAACGGGCCACTTTGCCACAGGCCATCCCTCCCATGGGGTCCTGTGATGCGCCTGCTTCTTGATGAACCTCCTCATGGGGACAGGCCTCCTCAACCTGGCCACATCCTCGAGGTATCCTATGGCTTGGCGTACTGTCATGCCCTTGATGAATCGCGCTATTTCCACGGACTTCTTCCAGCTAACCCTGAACTCGTTGCCTATGGCCCTGGCTATGTGCTCCTCCTCTATATTGATGCCGTACCTGCGCCTCACCAGGTCTATTATTTCCCTAGCGCCGGCCGAATAGCCTATACGGGCCATCATTGGGGTGTGGTGAACCGTTTAAAAACATTCTCATAAGCTTAAAAACAGGTCCTACTGGGGCCTCCATGAAGAGGGCTGCACTGTTCGTGGCGGGCCTCGTGATGAGGCTTGCCGTGATATTCGCCGTTGGGTACGCGTTGAGGTGGCTGAGCCCCCTCTACGAGGCGTACATAGGGTGGAACATAGTTGAGGCGGCGGTGATCATAGGCGGCGGGCTATGGCTTGTGGAGTACATATACAGGGAGATAGTCAAGTCGCTTGAGCCTCGCATAGGTCCCAGGGCCTTCGCTGTCGGCAACACCTTCAGGTTTGTCGGCATGGGGCTAGTGGTGTTGGCTGCGTGGCTGGTAAGCGGGACCGCGTTGGAGGCGGCCCTCTTTGGGGGCGCCTTCGCCGGCCTCATTATAGGACTCGCGTTACAGCCCACACTGGGCAACCTCTTTGCTGGCGTGCTGATACTGGCCACTAAGTACATAGAGGTCGGCGACGAGGTGAGGATAGTGACGTGGCGCCTACCGTACCAGTTCGCCTTCCTGCCCGGCCACAAGTTCATGTCCCCTGACTACATAATGATTGGCTATAGGGGAAGGGTCACCGAGGTGGGACTTCTATATACCACTCTCATCTCTGAAACGGGGCACGAGGTGCGCATACCGAACTCGGTGCTGTTGGACGCCGCCGTGGTGGACTATACGCCTAAATATGTCAAGGACTTTGTGGTGAATGTGAGGGTCGAATACCCCCTATCTAAGGTGGACCTCGACACGATAGAGGAAAGGGTCAGGCAGGCGCTGGACGGCTTTAGGATCTTAGGGATATACGTAAACGAGCAGTCGGAAAGGGAAAACGTGATCGTGCTTGTGAGGCTGGCGGTCCCCGTCGACGAGGACTGGCGTAGAGTTAAATCGGAGGCGCTCAAGAGGCTCCTCAAGCTGGCCCGGTAAGGTTGGACCCAAGGGCACGGCCCAGACACTAACATTAATTAATTGTGCTTGACCCATACGTCATGGAGAGACTGCGGTACATGTTTGTCAGGTACTGCATCAACAGGGCGTACATGAAGCTCAGCTTCGACGGGCTATCCGCGGAGGACGTGAACTACCTAGACTCCGTGGTGTCCCAGCTAAAGGACTTGGAGCACACTGTCTACAGCCACGACGACTTCGCGAGCATGTTGCGGGGCCCCTTCGTACAGCTCTATGAAACGCTTGCGGAGAGGTTGCCCGCTGTGGCCCGGGAGTTCTTTACCGATGTGCTGACTAACTGCCTTGAGCTGGACGAGGTCAAGATGTACGGCCTTGTCGACGTGGTAAAGGAGACTTTATACCGTATAAGTTCCAAGTTATAAAACATATCAATTACCGTATAATATATACGATGTTCTCATATAAAAACTATGTGCATACCTGGAAATAAGGTCCACGTTAAACTGTGATATTTACAAATAAAATTTATTAGGGTACGTTTACGGCAGAGGCTATGGATATTGAGGTTAAAACCTCTCACCACTTTCAGCAAGCAATAGACCCCAACAGGGTCAAGCTGCTCATCCTACAATTCATCAAGGACCAGATAGGGGGCTCCCGAGGCAACCTGGTCACCTTTAGGCCGGCAAAGGTGGCGCAGGACGTGTCAGTGTACTCTAGGAAAAGCCCGAGGGCAGAGACGGTCATCATACGGAACTTCCTGGAGGAATTGGTGGAACGGGGCTTCATACAGATAGTCAAGAGGAGCGCGCGGGGCAAGGTGTACGGCATACAGAGAAATTCGAAGCTGTGGCAGTTGCTAGAGGACAACGAGCCGGTTAAGGTGCTGGAGCTACTTGAACTGGAGAGGTCCAAGTAGGTACCCTGACTGTTTGTTATATATAGAGCGTCCTTTTAAAACCGCGTGAGGGAACTTCTGGCCCATGTCGCTGGGTTTCTAAGAGACCTGGCAGGCGGCGAAGCCGAGATCCATATTGACGACGGCTCCCTCATCGTTATTGGGGATAGGGGGGAGGCCTCTGTGAGGGCTAGTCCCGACGGCGTACGCGTCACGTGTACAAGGCGCATAATGTGCCGCCTAGCCGAACTGGCAATATACGACTACCTGGCCAGGGATCGGGCCATGTACAACCTAGCCGTGGTGGGCGTGTCCACGGGAAGCGAATATGCGGATGCCCCGGCCTCGCTGCCCATAAACGTGAACGCGGCGCTTGTGCCGTTGGTGGTGCTCCCATTCCTAATGGCCCTTTTCATGGGGCCCCTCTACGCTACGTTGGCGGGAACGGCGCTGATAGTGCTCGGCTATTTGGCCGTGGCGTATTACGTTTCCCACAGATGCACATACGCGCGCGCCGTGCGCGTCGTGAAGGCGTATATACCTCAGGAAAGGCTTGAGGAGGCGAGATCCTACATTAGGAGGCGTAAAAGGGACATACTTGCCAATCCTGACCTCATGTGGGGTCTCGGCGCACGCAACCTCTCGGTTGACGATGTGGAGCTGTCGTCGAGGGCCGCGAGGATATGCGTCGTCTCTGATAGGACCCCCAACGCGGTTGCGGTGGCGGCCCCGCTGAGGAACGCGGTCGTCGTAACCTCCGGCCTATTCGCGTACCTGGACAGAAGCGAGCTATGGGCAGTGCTGCGCCATGAGGAGGGCCACCTCAGGCACAGGCACACGTACAAGCTCCTCGCGCTGGCCATCGCGGAATATGTTACCCGCGTATCACTGATATTTGGGGTGCCCAAGTCTTATATAGGCGCGGTACTGGTTGGCATGTACCTACTTGGCGTTTTCCTTACGTTCGTCGCGGTATCCCAGCTCTTTGAGCTGGAGGCGGACAGGTACGCGGCGCGGGGCAGCCGCCTTGTCCTGGCACGTGCCCTGATAAAGTTGGGTTGGAACAGCATAGTGGAGGAAAAGATGTTCGGCCGTTGGAATGTACTCCGCTCCATCAAGGACAACCATCCCTCCATGGAGTACAGGGTGCGTAAGGCCCTGGCCGGTTATGCACGTGCTTAAGGGGCTGGCCGAACTCAGCAGGGCAGTCTCGGAGCTCGTCAACGGGGGTGCATCGCCCGACGACGTGGAACGCATATCCATTGCGCTCCGTAAGGTGAATCGGGACTGTATAAGGATCGTAGTCAAGATGCTCGAAGTGGCGCGGGTAAGCGAGGAGATCCTCGTAGAAGTCAAGCGCTCCCTAGCAATGGACGAGGAGACGGCCGCGCTGAGGCTCCTCGACGGCCTGGACGAGGGGAGGCCCATTGAGGAATTGATCGCTGGGCTGCCCGAGGACGAGGCCAGGTCCATGGTCAAGGCCATGGCAAGGCTGTTGGAGCGCGGCGCCATGGACGTCGAGGTTAGGTACGTGGAGGGCGAGCCGAAGATTTTCCTGAAGAGGGGCGGGAACGGTTGAGGCGCTGGCGGGATCCCTGAGAAAGACCTAATAATGCCCGTAAATTGACCAGACATGTACGAGGTGCCCTTCGTGCCGACGCCGGAGGTCGTGTTGAGGCGCATGTTGCAGTTGGCCGGGGTCAAACCGGGCGAGGTCGTGTATGATCTGGGCTGCGGCGACGGCAGGATACTGATAAGCGCCGCCCGCGACTTCAAGGCATACGCGGTTGGCGTTGAGATCAGGCAGGACCTCTACAAGCAGTGCGTTGAGAAGGTGCGGGACCTCGGGCTCGAGGACAGGGTAACGGTGATACACGGCTCCTTTTTCGACGTTGATCTAAGCGAGGCCGACGTGGTCACCATGTACCTGTTGACCTCGGTCAATGAGAGGCTGAAGCCCAAACTGGAGAAGGAGCTGTCCGGCGGTACTAGGGTTGTGAGCCACGACTTCGAGGTGCCCGGGTGGAGGCCCGTGATACTCGAGGATCTGTACGAGGAGTGGAGGTCGCACAAGATTTACCTTTACGTTATAAGGAAGAGGGAGGTCCCAGTGCCCACCGGCAAGGCTGTCTACGTAGAGGACCCCTTCACGTCCAAGGTGCTTGGACTCATAGACGGGAAGAGGAGCCTGGTCGACATAGCGGACGAGCTCGGCGTTCCCAACAGCGCGGTCAAGAGGGCCGTCAAGAGGCTGTTGAAGTTGGGCGCGGTAAGCGACCTGGTCGTGGAATGATAGATGTCTTTAGGAGGGTAGGCGGCTTCAACGCGCTTCACTTGTCCAGGGCCTACGACATCCTAAGGGAGATGGTGAGCGACGGGGAGGCGACGCGGTTCCTATCGTTCACGGGCAACCTGGTCGCCACCGGCCTGCGCGAGCTAATAGCGCACTCCATAGCCCGCGGCCTTTTCCACGCGGTGGTCACGACGGCGGGCGCGCTCGACCACGACATAGCAAAGTCCATGGGGGCCAGATACATGGAGGGCCACTTCGACGTGGACGATGTGGAGCTCTCCCGCAACTCCATTTTTAGGCTTGGCAACGTATTCATCAGGAGGGAGGAATACGGGCCGCTCATAGAGAGGTTCGTATTCAGGGCCCTGGACTCGCTGGGCGAGGGCGTATACGGGACATATGAGCTGGTACGGGAATTCGGGAGGCACATAGACGATGAGGGGTCCATCTTGAGGCAGGCCTACCTTAGGAATGTGCCTATATTCGTCCCGGGGATCACCGACGGGGCTGTTGGGACAGCCGTGCTTGCCTATAGGGACCTACAGAGGACGCGCAGCGGCGGCAAGAACGTGGCTGTGGACGTCTTCAGGGACGAGCAGGCCCTGGCGGAGCTGGTCGGTGGTGCTAGAAGGCTCGGCGCGCTTATAGTTGGCGGCGGCATATCGAAGCACCACGTGATCTGGTGGGCGCAGTTCAAGGGCGGCCTGGACTACGCGATTTACCTCACGACGGCGGTGGAGTACGACGGGTCGCTGAGCGGGGCGAGGCCGCACGAGGCCATCTCATGGGGCAAGGTGAAGCCCAGCGCTAAGCACGTCCAC
The DNA here is from genome assembly GCA_015521775.1 of Thermoproteaceae archaeon. Lineage (GTDB taxonomy): Archaea > Thermoproteota > Thermoprotei > Thermoproteales > Thermoproteaceae > WANN01. The sequence continues at coordinate 9,169 of WANN01000013.1, read as the reverse complement.
GTGTACTGCGACGCAACAATAACATTGCCGCTACTTCTCCATGAACTGATCTGATGTACCTGATAGTGGCGCTTGCAGTGGCCATAGCGGTGGGCATCGCCTCCATACGTCCCGTATATAGGATCGCACTAGCAAAAGGCCTGGTTTCGAGGGACGTGTACAAGGGCCGCGAGGGCGTGCCCAGGATAGGCGGCGCGGTCGCCCTGGCCGCTTTGGTCGCAGGGTACGCGGTCCTTTCGGTAGAGGATCAACGCGCCTTGCCGCTCCTCATGTCTGTGCTCGCCATAGGCGCGGTCTCCATAATGGACGACATACGGTCCGTCTCTGCTGGCCTCCGCGTGGCCGCATCGCTCATCCCCATGCTGGTGGTGGCTGCGTACGTGGGCCCAACGCTCACAATACCCGTGCTAGGCACATTCAGCGACGTGGTGGGGGCGGCCATATTTCTGGCCGTACCAATAACGATCAACGCGTTCAACATGCTCGACGTGGTCAACGGCTTCCTGCCCCTATCCAACGCTATAATATCCGCGGCGCTCCTCGTGGTGGCGGCCCTTCAGGGAAAGGGGGATGCGCTTGCCCCCCTGGCAGTGCACATGGCCGCGTCCCTCGCCCTCTTCACAGTTAACAGGTACCCTGCCAGGATGTTCAACGGCAACGTGGGGAGCCACGTCCTCGGGGCCTCCCTTGCCGCCATAGCGGCGTTGAACGACCTCGCGTTCTACCTTATAGTGGCTGCAATGCCATATATGGCTAATGGCATACTGGTGGTGTACTCTGCCCGCGGCATAAAGCAGAGGGACGTCCTCCAACGTCCAACGCGTATAGTGGATGGGTCCGTGACCCAGAACTGCGATTCCCGCATCCTGACGCTGGTCAGGGTAATAGTAAGCGACGGTCCGCTGGACGAATATGGCATATTCAGGGCGTTGACCGTGCTCACATTTATATCCTCTCTGGCCGCCGTAGTGCTATGCGTAGCGGACTTATACTTGTAGGCTACGCCTTGGCCGCAGTGATGGCGTTGCTCCTACTGGCCCTGTCGCTGTTAGGCCCGCTTAAAACGCCGGTGGTGTATTCCGTGTCTGTGGGCGACCTGCTGTTCCTGCCGTTGGTCCTCGTGTACGGGTACTCGGTATACTTGCTAGGCAAGCGGCTCGCCCTGCGCAGGTGCGCGGAGGTGGAGGACAGGTGATATCCAGCTCCGTGGGAGGCAGTGTTTATTAAGCGTGTACGCACCGTAGCCATGCCAAAATACGTCTTCGTCACTGGGGGCGTCCTCAGCAGTGTGGGTAAGGGCGTGGTCTCGGCCTCCATAGGTAGGATACTCAAGGCCAGGGGGCTGCGGGTCACAGCGATAAAGGTGGACCCATACCTTAACGTGGATGCGGGCACCATGAGCCCATTCGCGCACGGCGAGGTGTTCGTGACATACGACGGAGGGGAGACCGACCTGGACTTGGGCCATTACGAGCGGTTCCTAGACGTCGAGCTGTCCAGGGACAACAACATCACGAGCGGCCAGATATATCATGCGGTCATCAGCAGAGAGAGGCGGGGCGAGTACCTCGGCCAGACGGTCCAACTGATACCGCACGTCACGGACGAGATAAAGGACAGGATAAGGTCCTCGTCCGGCGGCGCAGACGTATCCGTGGTGGAGATAGGGGGCACTGTAGGCGACTACGAGCAATTGCCTTTCCTCGAGGCCATTAGGCAGATGCGCATCGAGGAGGGGGCGGAAAACACGGCCTACATACATGTGGCGCTGGTGCCTAAGCTGTGGAGCACGGGCGAGCTGAAGACGAAGCCCCTGCAGCACAGCGTGGTGGAGCTGCGCAGGATAGGCATACAGCCCGACATAATAATTGCGCGGTCCCAGGAGCCCCTGCCCGACGACATAAGGAAAAAGGTGGCCCTCTTCGCGAACGTCCCGTTCGGCGCCATTTTCGCGTCGTACGACGTGGACACCATGTACAGGGTCCCCAAGATGCTGGAGTCCCAGGGATTCGGCGAGTACCTGACGCGGCTGCTCAGGCTCGACGGGCGGCAGGAACCGAGGTGGGACGAGTGGGACGCCTACCTGTCCAAGTGGGACAACGCCGTCAGATCGGTCAAGGTAGTCATGTGCGGCAAGTACGTGAAGCTGAGGGACTCGTATATAAGCATAGTGGAGGCGGTCACCCATGCCGCGGTGCACCTCGGCGTGAGGCCCATCTTCAAATGGTGCGACTCGGACCTCGTGGAGAAGGAGCCGGCGAGGATCTGGGACTACGCAGATGCCGATGCCCTCATAGTACTCCCCGGCTTCGGGCGGAGGGGGACCGAGGGCATGATAGAGGGGGTTAGGCTGGCAAGGGAGGAGGGGATACCGTTCCTTGGAATCTGCTTCGGCATGCAGCTTGCCATAGTCGAGTTCGCGCGTAACGTGGCTGGTCTGAGGGGGGCCAACTCCGAGGAACTCGATCCAGAAACCCCGCACCCCGTTGTGCACCTTGCGCCGGAGCAGAGGCACGTGGATGCGTATGGGGGCACCATGATACTCGGCAACAAGGAGGTGGAGCTGGTGCCAGGCACGTTGGCCCACGGACTCTACGGGGCATCTACAACCGTGGAGAGGCATAGGCACCGCTACGAGGTAAACCTGGACTACCTCCCCATGCTTGTGGAGAGGGGACTCATAGTGTCGGGCTGGAGAAGGGACTCGAGGAAAGTCGAGATAGTGGAGCTGAGGGGACATCCGTACTTCGTGGCCTCCCAGTTCCATCCCGAGTTCAGGAGCAGGCCCACGCGCCCTGCGCCGCTTTTCCTGGGTCTGCTTAAGGCCGCGATAGAGCCAAGGAAGTGAAACATTTATCTGGACACGCATCGCGGCACGTGTGATGACGGGATTCTGGCCGAGCTGGTGAGGCGGCCTTCGAACGCTGACCTACCTCTTCCTGAGAGCCGCCACGAGGCCAGCCGCCGCGGCGCCTATACCGGACGAGAGGCCCGCCACGGCCAGTATGGACCACTCAGTGAACAGCGGCAGCGCAGACTGTCCCTTAAGGTCAACCGATAGTTCCAGGCCGCCGTACGCGACCACCCCCCTCTGAATGCCCCTCAGCACCCATGTACATCCGCCTCGGTCCGTCTTCAGGACCACGCCGTCTGCATACAGCGTGGCGCCGGCGAGGGGCGCCCCAAGCAGATCGGTGAAGCAAACCCTTTCCATGGCGTCGCGTTTGGACACAATTATCGTGGTCCTGCTTGCCGTGGTCCTCACGGTGGCAACGGCATCGCCCATATAAACCACTGTGACCTCCACCGGCTCGCCTAGCTTGGCGTAGCTGGGGTACAGAAGCGTGACGTTGGGCCACTCGAAGCCCAGCTCCGCGCGCAGCCTGACAAGCCTCGTCCTCACCACGAGCTTTCCGTCGCTGGCGACGCTGCCCACGCCCACATCGGCCAAAGTCCCGTTGATCAGCACGTGCACCTTGTAGGGGCCGCGGCCAGCGACCAGGCACCTGCCCCGGGCGCCATCCCCCTGCAGCTCCAGGGAGACATTGCCCACTATTGGATTCCCGTCCACGTCGAGCACCACGGATCCCTCGACCTCGACGCTGGGCACATCGAACTCTGTCACGTTGGGGGGCAATGAGTATATCGTGATGGGCGTGCCATGCACGACGGCGGTGACAGGCCGCTCGGTCCCCCTGACCAACACGGACTTGCCGCATATCCTCACCCGGGTCTCGCCCCACTCCCCGGCCGCTCGGCCCCCCACGGGCAGAAAGTAGGTCACGTTGGCCTTCCCAATGCCGATAAGGGTGAAGTTGCTATAGGCCACTGCCTCCACAACGTAAAGCGATATGCCCCCATCGTTTCCGAGCTCTATCCTCCTTCTGTCCAATATGTACGTGTAGTCTCCCACTATCCTCGGCTCCACATATGAGTACATCGTGACGATCGCCATGTACTTCACCGTGACCTCGGTCCTGTTGGCCACCTCGACCATCTCGCTGTATGGCACTGCGCCCCTGCTGGGCACGAAGCTGCGCCACTTGTCGAGGCTGACCACAAGGTACGCCGGCGCCTCGGCGTATACCGTGACCTCCTTTGGAGTCGGAAGGCCGAGCACGGACCCCTCGACCTCATTGCCGGCATGGTCAACCATGCGGAACCCCTTGATAGCAAGGTCCGAGTACGGGTCCACTAGCACTGTAAGGGTGCCGTTAACTGGGTACACCCTTACCGCGGGCACGTCATGTATTATGTCCACATTGCTCGTCCCGTTGAACAGGGTGATCGTCCACAGAGACGCGGCCCACGTCATAGCTCCAAACAACAGCAGTAGTGGGAGCGCTATAACTACCACGCAGAGCCATGGGCCCGGTCAATTATACCGTAACGTTCAAAAACCGCGCCGTTACCGCCGCTCTACGGGTGAAGGGCAGCCTGATGGGGACCTGCCACCCTGGCGGGAGAGGCCACGGCGCTGGGACATCCAAGTTTATATTTGTGGGCATGGGAAGCCGCATGGAGCGTGCCCGCATCGCTGCATGGATGGCGGATGTGGCGCAGGGACCATGAACCTTGCCGTGCTCTCGTCGGTGCTCTCAAGCACGCTTACCGCTCTTTCCGCCTCAACGTATGTGGTAGCGGTGCTCAGGGGCCCTATGCTGGGCCCACTCATAGTGGTGCTCGTAGCGCTGGTGGTCGTGGCCACAGTGGTGTTCCTCTTTGCGGTGAAGCAGACGGGGCTGAGCCTCGACCTGGCATCAACCGACGACGAGGTGGCGGAGCTGAAACTGCAGAGGTTGGTTGTGGCTATGCTGTACGGCCTTTCACTCGCCGTGTTCCTCTACGTATTCTTCCTCGCCATAATGCCCCTTCTTTTCGCCGCACCTCTCCTCTAGTTCCTTGACGCGTCTCTCCCTCTCGTCGAGCCTCGACTTTAGCTCGGACAGGTAGGCCTCCCTCGCTATCAGCGACCTGTGGTACGCCACGAGCTCCCTCTCCCTTTCCACCAGGTGGCGCTCCCAGTCCACGAAACGCTTTTGTTCCTCTAGGACCCTCCTGACGAACGGCTCAAGCACGTCGAACAGCTCCACCTCCTTTTCCCTGATCTTGTTGTCGAGCTCGGCCAGTGTCTGCTCCCTGGACCTCACCTCGGCCTCGATGCGCCTCAGCTCCTCTAGGAGCCTCGCGTTGCGCTTTTCCAGCTCCTCCACCTCCGCCCTCTTTCGGGCCAGCTCCTCCTCCAGCTTGGCCAGCTCGGCCTCCCTGTTCTTGAGCTGGGCCTCACGCCTGTTTATCTCCTCCACCTTCGCCTTCTCGGCCTCTATCCTTACCTGTTGCGCCGCAAGTTCCTGTTCAAGCCGCTTCAACTCGAGCTCCTTCTGGGAGAGGAACCTCCCCAGCTCCTCCAGCCTCCTCTCCTTTTCCCTCATGGCCTCCTCTTTCCTAGTAACCAGGTCCACCAGGGAGGCCACCTTGCTCTGCAGGTTCTGCAGGACGGTCAATGCGTCGGTAGCGCGGCGAATCTCGTCGCGTATGGCCCTCAGCTCCGTCTCCCTACGCGTGATGAACTCTTCCTTCACCCTCAGCTCCGCCTCCTTGCTGCTGAGCGCTGCGACCCTCTTCTCGTATTCCGCCACACGGGCGTCCAGCTTCCTCGCGGAGTCCTGCAGGGCCGAGATGTGGGCGGAGAGGTGTTCCAGGACCTTTTTAGTGGATTCCAACGCGTCCAGGTTCCTATCCACAAGGTCGCGGACCGTCTTGACCTCCGCCACGTAACGGGCCACCGCCTCTATCCCCTCCTCGAGCCTGCCGAGGAGGGCTCCCAGCCTGTCCGACGCCGCGTTGAGCTCAGAAAGCGCCCCGCTGACCTGCTGCACGTAGTTCAACAGGTTACGTGAGGCGTCCAGGGACTTGGTGCTGGAGTCCGTCAGGTCCCTGAGCAGCCTTGGAAGCAGGGAGTTCACGGCGTCTATGCCGCGCTTGATCTCGGCCATGCTGGTCCTCACCTCGCCTATGAGGGCGCTCCTAATATTGCCTATTTCCTCGCCCAGTGCTGCGAACTTCTCCGACAGTTCGTTTATGGCTCTCTCGAGCGCCGTAACCTTGTCTGCTATTTCATCTATCCTTTTGGAGGAGAACATCTCGCGTTATAGGGCCCCCCTAAGTTTTTCAACCTTTTGTTCGATGTCGAGGAGTTTCTCAAATAGTAGCGTGTCCATAACGTTCCTACAATCGGAGAACTTGAGTATGGTCTCCCTTATGAGGTTGCCCAGCTCGGCCACGGTCTCTGAAAGTCCCGCGACCGAGTCCCTTATGGCGGACACCTGCGCCACGACCGGGTCCAGCCCAACGGAGCCCATGGAAACCATCATCTCTATCTTCGCCAGCCTCTCCCTCACCTCGTTGAGCTCGGCTATGAATGGGGGCGCGGCTTCCCCCGGCTCCCTGGCCCTTCCCTCCTCCATCTTGGCCTCTATCCTCTTGAGCCTCTCCTCTATGCCCCTAAGAATCCTAGACACCTCCTGCAGCTCGCCTACAAAGGCGTATTCTTCCATAACCTTTAAATGGCGCCCCGTATTAAAACTTGTGACGTATATATCCTCTAGGGCCCGTTATGCCAATGCGCATGTGATAAGGTCAATAATCCTGGGGCCGACCGTCATAGGCTCTGGGAGCGTGGTCGAGGGGGCTATAGTGGGGTACCCCACCAGGGCCAAGCTGAGGAGCGCAAAGGACATGTTTGAGATGGACAGGGGAAGCGAGGGCTCCGTTCTCGGAACTAGCGTAGTGGTCCGCTCGGGCTCGGTAATATACGAGGGCGCCACCTTGGGCGACGGCGCGGAGCTGGGCCATGGGGTCCTTGTAAGGGAGCGCTCACACATAGGTAGGGGCACCAGGGTTGGTACCCACGCGGTGGTTGAGGCGGACGTGAGGATAGGCGACAACGTGTCGATACAGGCGATGGTGTATATACCGAACGGCACCATAATTGAGGACGGCGTGTTCATTGGGCCAAACGCAGTGCTGACTAACGACAAATATCCGCCGAGCGAGAGGCTGGACCCGGTAGTTGTGAGGAGGGGCGCCGTCATAGGGGCCAACGCCACGTTGCTGCCCGGCATCACTGTGGGGGAGGGCGCTGTGGTGGCCGCTGGTGCGGTCGTCACGCGTGACGTGGAGCCGCATACAGTGGTTGCGGGCGTGCCCGCTAGGGCTATAGGGAGCGCCGAGGAGTACCTGAGAAAGCGCCGGGAGCACGGCAAAGCTTAAATAATATACCGGCTAACCCCACGTGTCGAAGAAGGCCGATAAGGCTGGGGAAAAGGGGTGGGTGACCCCAACAGCCATACCGCCCGATGACTGGGGAAGCTTCAGGTACCGTGGGAAGACGCTCGACGAGATACTCAAGATGCCCATGGACGAGTTCGTCAAGCTGCTGCCCGCAAGGCAGAGGAGGAGCCTTAGGCGCGGGCTGAAGCCCGAACATAGGAAGCTCTTGGAAAAGGTGCACAGGGCTAAAAGGCTCATGGCCGAGGGCAGGAAGGTCGTCATAAGGACCCATGCAAGGGACATGATAATAATGCCCGAGATGGTTGGCCTCACCATACATGTATATAACGGCATTGCCTGGATACCCGTGTACATATCTCCGTGGCACATAGGCCACTACCTGGGCGAGTTCGCCCTGACCACTAGGATAGTGCAGCACGGAGAGCCGGGACTCAAGGCGACCCGCGGCTCCCTCCACATAGCCTCCAAGTAATGGGCTGCATATTTCTGGACCGCCTCGACAGCGTGGTGCACGAAAGGGCCCTGTCGGGGGGGCCCGAAAGCTACACCTATAGGCTACTGAGCGCTGGTATGGGCAAAGTGGCGCGCAAGGTTGGGGAAGAGGCGTTGGAGCTCGTTGTGGCCTCGTTGGCTGAGGACAAGAAAAGGGTGCTCGAGGAGGCGGCAGACCTCATATACCACGTGGCTGTGCTCCTACGCGCGCAAGGCCTATCCCTGGGGGACGTATGTAGGGTGCTCGAGGAGAGGCACCGGGAGATGTCGTCTAGGGAGGCTCAACCCCTGTAGCGGCCAGAAGAATCTCCCTGACCTCTTCGTCGGTAAGCGGGCCGCCTGATTGGATATAATGGGCCAGTACACGCATTTTCAGGAGGTGCCAACACGCTTCGTCGCATGGAAGCGTGTTGCCCTTAACCGCGACCGTGTTGACGGTCCACTTGAAGGTTACGCCGCATATGTCCACGGTGTCCTCGCTTATGGCCAGGCTATGTCCATTGGCGCCCGCCACTTCCGCACTCCTCGACCACGTCCTATACGGCGAGGGGGAACTGAGTAAGGCCCCATTGACACCTCGCCACGTCAAGATAAAAACCGGAATTTTGTTCTCACAGTTCAAAAGGGAAAACCGGTTTAGGTTCCGGCTATCTCCTTTACCGTCTCCCATTCACGTATCTTCAACACGTCTAATAGGTCCCGTAGCTGTTCTGGGATACGTGTCACATACCTTGCCAGTGCCCTCACCGATTCCCGGGGTACCGTCCCGTAGGGCCTGTCCCAGTAACGCTCAACGTACCACGAGGGTAGGACTGGGCCCCAAAGGTACTCGCGTGTCACCGCGCCCCTGAACATCAGCGCTGCGAGGACGCTTACCGGGGAGACACGGCGGTGCCGGTTAGGCACGCTCCTCCCCGCATAGACGCGGCTGTCCCCCACCGCCTTGACATTCACGTGGGTGCCCGCGGCCCAGGCCAGGAACCTCTCGACGCTTCCCGTGAAGAACTCGCCGCCGCCCCACGCCCAGTCGGCCGCCGCCTCGCCCGGCATGCAGGGCCCCAGGACGTGCCGAGGCGCCCGGACCACCAGGACGTCGAGATAGGCCCTCCGGCGGCACCCCCACCTATCGGCCCATGCCGCGACCAGGTCGAGCACCCTCCGTGGCTTCATGTCCCCACACGTATGGGGGGACAATAGGTGTGCCATAGGTGTACAGAAAAAAGGGGGGTTACTTGAGGCGCCGCCTCTTCCGCGGGGTGACGAAGGCGTCCCGTAGGATGTACCGCCACCAGTCGGGGTGCGACGCCAGGCGCAGCACCTCGACCAGGTCCTCCCGGCGCACGGAGTACCGCCACCCGGGGATGGGCCCCGCGAACCTGGTGAC
>WANN01000012.1 GCA_015521775.1 Thermoproteaceae archaeon | reverse complement strand
TCGCCGAAATTTATCTTTTTGCCTCTGCGTATTATCGACGCCATGTTCCACGATATGAGGCCCATGATGACGTGCTTGCACAGTTTTCCCCCGAACACGCTCCCCTCACAGGTGCATTTCCCCCCGTACTTCCCCACCGTGACGTAGTGCCATGTGTCCTTCCTAGTGTCTGACTGTATGGAAAGCCTTAGGCCAACCACCTCGCCGCCCTCCTCGACGATTTCGAGTATCCTTATGCGGGTGGGCGAAAACGACATGTAGGCGTCCAACACCCTGTCCACCCTTACGTTCAAAGCCCTGGAGAGCTCCACGATGCTCCTCTGCACCTCAGATGCGATGCCGCCCATTCATGGAAAGCCGTGTCGAAGGTATAAATAGGCACCGGACCCCTAATCTATAGTCTCCCCTCCGTGCCTAACCCTCGACCTGACTATGTCCTCGAACCTCACGAAGGTCCCGTCCTCCTCCACGTAGCCCAGCACCCTCTGCTCCGTGTTCCTGCCGCACCTTTCGCAGTATAGGTATATCCTGCCCCCGTACAGGGCGAGGTTGAATCCCACGTCGAGGTACCTCCTAGAGCCGCACTGGGAGCACGCCAACAGCCAGTTGGTCATGCCTTCAACATGTTCGCCATTACGTTGACAAGGTGGTGCGCCGGATTTACCCCGGTAGTCCTCTTGAACTCCCTCCAGTCGGGCGACGCGTTGACCTCGAAGACCACGTAGCCCTCCTTCCCCTCGCCGATGTCCACCCCGCTGTACGTCAGCCCCAGTATCTCCGTGGCCCTCACGGAGAGCTCCGCCAACTCCTCGTCAACCCTGCACGGCTCCCCGCGGGACCCCTGGGCCACATTGGTCTTCCATCCCCTCTCAGAGACCCTGTACATGCATCCTATCGGCTCGCCGCCCACCACGACCACCCTAATGTCCCTGTTAGGCTTCTCGACGTATTCCTGAAGGTAAAGGGGTTTCCTCAGCGTGAGGAGGTACCTGTAGATGTTGAACGCCAGGTCGGGGTCGTCCACGAGGAACGAGCCGTAGCCCCTGGAGCCCTGTATCGGCTTGACCACGGCCCTGCCCAGGGCCTGCGTCGCGTTGTACGCATATATTATGTCCTCGGTCACCACCGTTGTGGGGACCGGGACACCGCCCCTGGCCAACAGGTACACGGTCTCGAACTTGTTCCGGGTCCTAATGAGGGCATCCACGTGGTTTATGGTCACCGTGTTTTCGGCCAGTATCCTTAGCAACGTGATGCGCCGGAGCAACGAGTCCACGTCTATGAGGAGGCCCAGCCCCCTCACGAACATGCCGTCCACATAGACAGGGCCGCCCTTGGTCTCCACGGCTATGCGGTCCACGCCTATTACCGCCGACAACTTGGATATGGGTAAGTACCTGGCCTGGAAACCCCTCTTCTTGAGCTCCACGTATAGGTCCCTGCTGGGCTCGTCCGGCACCGGGGACTCCGCCACAATGCCTATAAGGGGCACATCCTGTGAATCACCGCACTAAATAAATAATGACGTTCGGTTCCCCTTAAGTTCGCTGGTGGCGCCCACGCGCTACTAGGCGCCCCAGAACTCCAAGTTGAACTGTTCCAGTGCCCTGAGCCTCTTCTTGAGGTTAGGATGCGTTGACAGTACCTCGGCCATCTTCTCCTCTGGCCTAACCTCCTCCCTCATGAGGGCCCTGACCAGCTCGTCCACGTTGCGGTACCCCCTCAGCTTCAATGCGGCGTCCGGGTCCTGGATGAAGAGCGCCTTGGCGAACTCGAACTTCTCGGCTGACCCCCCGTACCTCGAAAAGACGTCCTTGCTGGACGCGACTATTTTGACTAGGGCCCTCTGCAGGGCACGGCCCCCATTAGGTATAAGGCTCACAGCATGCCTGTCTGCGTAGTACTCCCTGAACCTGCTGAACGCCAGCACGAATAGGTTAAGCACGAACCCTATTGCCAGGAGGGCCAGGCCCAGGAGGAAGAGGCTCCCTGCATTCCTGTTGCCGCCAAATGAGCCGAAGATGCCGCTGTAGTAAAGTATCTGGCCGAGGTAGTATATGGCCATTGGGAGCAGCGATATGGCCAACATCCATGTGACGTCCCTATGCTTAAGGTGGCCCAACTCGTGCCCTATAACCGCTGCCAATTCCTCCCTATCGAGTATGTCCATGAGCGCCTTGGTGATCGCTATCCTGTTGCCCTTTAGGGGCGAGCCGTAGGCGAAGGCGTTGGGTATGGGCACGTACGCTATGCCCACTTTTGGTGGCTTCATGCCGCTGCGCATGGCCAGTTCCTCGACCATCCTTATGATGTCGCCGTGAAGGGCCGGATCGGCGGGCCTCACCCTGTAAACTGCTTCTATTATATTCGGCGAGAAGAGCCACTGCAATATGGATATGGCCACAACAACGCCTATTATGCCGTAAAGGCCCACGTTGATGCCAAGGAACGATGCCAGGCCGTACAGTACCGCTATCCCAATGAGTATGGTCCCAGCGGCGAACAAGAACATGTACAGGTACAGCCTCAGCCGCAGCGACATCGATTATCCAGTTATGTACTCATATATAAGCCTTTATGCGCGTCCCACGAAGGCCGAACGCGCACCGGGCATGGACGGGGCTTGGCGACTGCCCTATCCTGACGGCGATAGCCAAATGATTTATGGACGTACCGTGTACGGTCCATGAGGGGTTGGACTGGGAGGGCCCTACGAATCGACCTCACCCGTAGGAAGCACATGGTCCAGGAATTGGACCCCCACGTGCTGGTGGACTTTATTGGGGGTAGGGGACTCGCAGCGTGGATACTCTGGACAGAGCTTCCCCCTGGCACAGACCCCTTGGGGCCTCATAACAAGCTGGTCATAGCAGCCGGTCCCCTAACAGGCATACAGGGGGGCCCGAACAGCGGCAAGGTCGTGGTTGCTGCTAAGTCCCCCCTCACTGGGGGGTACGGAGACGGCAATATAGGGACGTGGCTTGCGGTGAACATGAGGAAGGCTGGGTACGACGTTATCGTGGTGGAGGGGAGGGCCAGCAGGCCCACGTATCTCTACATAGAAAACGGCGAGGTCCACTTCATGGACGCCGACCACCTATGGGGACTCAACACCTGGTCCACCGAGGACAGGCTGCTCAGGACGCATGGAAGGGACGTCGGGGGCATATACATTGGGCCGGCAGGCGAGAGACAGGTGAAGTTCGCCACAGTGGTGTCCCTTAAGGGGCGGAGTGGGGGGAGGCCGGGCATAGGGGCGGTCATGGGCTCCAAGATGCTCAAGGCGATAGTGGTCAGGGGCACGGGAAGGCTCCCCATAGACGCCGAGGAGGCCGCCAGGGCATCCTCCGACGCGGTTAGGGAGGGCAGGACAAGCAAGGCATACGATTTCTGGATGAGGCAGGGCACCACCATGACCGTCGAGTGGGCCCAGGAGGCCAGCGTGTTGCCGGCCTACAACTTCAACGAGGCCCAATTCGACGGGTACGAGAGGATAGGGGGCAACATGGTGGAAAAGTACGAGACCGACCTGAAGTCATGCCCCATATGCTTCATGCCGTGCGGGCACTGGATACCCGCCGTCAGCGGCACCGTGGAGACCGACTACGAGAACATCGCCATGCTGGGCAGCAACCTCGGCATAGATGACCTGGCAAAGGTGGGGGAGCTGAACAGGATAGCCGACGTGGCCGGCATGGACACCATATCGTTGGGGTCCGCGCTGGCGGTGGCCATGGAGGCCACGGAGAGCGGGTTGCTCAGGGACCTGGGCATACGAGTGGAGTGGGGGGACTTCAACGCCGCGAGCCAGTTGGCGCTCGACATTGCGTACAGGCATGGGCCCGGCTCCCTCTTCGCCGAGGGCTCAGCGTACGCGGCCAAGGTACTTGGCCGCGAGGACATGGCCATGCATGTGAAGGGGCTCGACGTGTCCGCCTACGATTCGAGGGCCGCCCCGGCCATGGCGCTGGCGTTCGCCACGTCGCCTATAGGGGCCCACCATAAGGACGCCTGGGTAATAAGCCAGGAGGTGAGGACGGACAGGTTTTCCTATTCGCCTGAAAAAGCCGAGTGGGTCATCGCACAGCAACGCGTCAGGGGAGGCTGGTTCGAGGCTTTCGTGTCGTGCCGCTTTCCCTGGGTGGAGCTAGGCGTCTCGCTGGACCACTATGTAAGACTGATAAGGGCCGTGACCGGGGTGGACTACACACGCGACAGGTTGGACCTTGTGGCTGACCGCATATACGCGCTCATACGTGCGTTCTGGATCAGGGAACTCGGGGGATGGACCCGCAGCCTCGATATGCCTCCCCCCAAGTGGTTCAAGCGTCCCCTCACAAGGGGGCCGTTGGCGGGCGCCAAGCTGGACCTGGACAAGTATAACGGCCTGCTGGACCACTACTATCGCCTAAGGGGATGGGACAACAACGGGGTGCCTCGGCGCAGCACCCTTAAAGCGCTTGGGCTTGGATACGTAGCCGACCAAATCGAAAAATACGTCGATGTTTACGATTGAGGGGGCAGCCCGTTTATACCTTGGCCGCCTTGCTTAGGAGGTTCTTGAGCTCCGTCCTGTGCCTAACCTCGTCCCTAAGTATGTCCTCTGCAAGCTCCTCGGTCACGGGGTCCTTACCGTGCGTGTACTCGAATATCTTCCTATATACCGATATGGCGCACTCCTCCGCCTTGACCGCGGCGACAAGCCACGCGTCGACGTCATAAGGGTCTTCTGGCAGGGGCGGATACTTGCAACTGGATATGTCCCAGAGCTTGGCGATGTCGCGGGGCGGATCCACGTCCAAGTCCTGCAGCCTATCCGCTATCATACGCGCGTGCTTGTTCAACTCCTCCTCAGCCTCCTTCAGGAAGTGCTCCCCTATCTCCTCTGAAAGGGGGCCCTTGATGGTGTACGCGGTCAACGTATAATAGTACGCAGCTATCCACTCGTCCGCATATGCCGACAACAACATCTCTACAATTTTGCCCTTGTCAACATTGCCTATGAACTCCAATTCCATGTGGGGAGTCACGAACGGCTATTAAAATGTAGTGTAGGCATCGCCGCCATCACGAAGTTATATGGGTAGACCAGACAACAGTATAGTTGAAATTAGTCATATCAATTTAAAATTTAAGTTAAACTTCCATGTTATGCCGACCTACCTGAGGGACTTGTGCTGGTCTTACCTTGGCCTGGAACTTCTTATATATAGTTCCATATTTCATTTTTTAGAAGCTCAAAAAGATATAAATATTTCTTCGATTCTATTCTTTTATCTATGATGATTGGGACACGTAATTTTACTGAGGAGCATGTCGTCTCGGATTTCATAGAGCTGTTCAGGGAGGGGCTCTCCCTAGTCTACGGGAGACCGGGATCGGGCAAAACCAGCCTCATGCTCTACATATTCGGCTCGGTGCTAAGGTGGCGGACCCTATGGGTATCCCTCTACGAGACCCGGGATCAGATAGCCAGGGAAACCGCGACGCTTGGCCTGAGCGCGGACAATGTTGATGTGGTGGACCTAGTGGCCGTGTCCCCCCGGGAGGCGCTTATGGATATAATCATTGACAGGGCGCATGGATACGATGCGCTTGTCATCGACGGAGTGAACGCTCTGGGCTCCCATAGGGAAATATCATCTGTTCTTCACCGTATGGCGCGCAACGTGCCCATAACCGTCATCGGAGAGAGGGACCTGAAGGAGAGCCCGTTGGCTTACGTTGCGGACAACATAATTGAAGTAATACACGTACTCAAAGGTTCCGGGCAATATAGGTACATACGCGTGCTCAAGTCCAGGGGAAGAAGCCCAACGGTGCCGGTGCTGGGCCTTATAATAGGCAGGAGCGTCATCCTAGTATCCCCAAAAGTGAGGCACATGTCGGACGAGGTCCTTTCCCTTGACGTTGACAGGGTACGGTTCCCACGGGGGGCCGAGGACTTCGTCTCGCTGCTGGCCAGCAGCATGCCGTGGATCAGGGGCGTCGGCATAAGCAAGGGCAGCAGGGTGGCCGTAGAGTTTTCGGACGTGGGCGCGTTGAAGCCCATGATACTGCTTGGCGACGCATTCCACGGGCGGAAACTTGTCGTCACGGAATACGTGGATGCGCTTGAGGCCATATGCAACGGCTGCTTCGACGTGGCGAGGATAGATCCGGCCCTCCTGAAGTACGAGGCCAACCTATCGGAACTGCTCAGGGGGGTGCGCAACTACGACCTGGTCGTAGTGACTGGGGCGGAACGGCTGGACGAGGAGAGGGCTGGGTGGATCATGGACTCTATTAGTTCCGTTAACTGGGACTCTTCGCTATGCCTAACATACTGGAACGATAGGTCGGTCCCCGAGGAAATATTTGACTGGATCGTTAGGGTGGAGCCAGAAGTCCTCGAAGTGGTCAAGGCGCCCCTGCCCTTGCCCTGGCGTCAAATACGATTATCCACTACAAACAACGAGGTGGTGCTCAGCTATGATTAAGGAAAGATTCGATAAGCTTAACTGGGAAATCAGGCTATTGATAAAGTTCAAGTTCAACATATACGGCATTGACCTGGATAACGCGCTTAACAACTCTGAGACGTTTTGCCAGGCCCTGAGGAACGTGTTGGGGGTCGAGAACGCCGAGCTCGTACTTAAGACCATGAGGTACGAATGTTCAGGTAACGGGTACGGCGGGTCGCAGTGATCCAGCCACGTGGCGAGCGGCCTCTCAGAGCAGTCCCGGCGACCCCCTGGACGCTTTCCTAACCCTGTTCATTATCGCTAGTCCTATCCCTTTCTCCTCGATGGCGGGAAAAAGCCCCACGTCGCACTCCTCCTTGTCCAGCATCCTCAGCCCGCCGTAGAGGTTCCTGGCGACCTCGTAGGGGTCCCTCCCGAGGACCATCACGCGGGCCCCGTCCACGCGTGGGGGCCCTTCGGGGCCCACCCAATATATACAAGGCGTTAGTCCCCTCCCCACCAACGTGGATGCGGCCGCCACGATGTCCGTTGTGACCACTAGGAGGGGCTTTTCCGGCGCGTAATGCCTATACTTCATCCCCGGGGCAAGAGCGGCCTCGGCCTCTGACAGTCCCCGGGCAAAGTCCGGGACCTTTACGGGGCCAAAGACCCGCTCGAGCTCCTCCACTGTGAGCGGGCCCGGCCTCAGCAGGATCGGCGTCTCCTGCGTAAGATCCACTATGGTGGACTCTACCCCGAAGAACGTCTCTCCCCCGTCCACCACTAGGTCCACATCCCCATTGAGGTCCTCCACGACGTGCTGGGCCGCTGTTGGGGAGGGCTTGCCCGCCCTGTTGGCGCTTGGAGCGGCTACAGGCTCGCCGAGAAGCTCTATCAGGGCCAACGCGACTGGGTGGCCGGGCATCCTCACCGCAACAGTGTTTCTGCCGGCGGTCACTGCGTCGGGTACCCTACGGCGTTTGAGCACCACGGTCACGGGGCCCGGCCACACCTCGGCCAACTTATCAACTATGTGGCTGTCCACCACAGCGATCTCGTGAAGCTGGTCAAACGCGGCTATGTGCACTATGAGGGGGTTGTCCTGGGGCCTCCCCTTAGCCCTGAATATCTTGGCCACAGCGTCTACACGCGCCACCGAGGCGCCAAGCCCGTACACAGTCTCCGTTGGGAACGCCACTATACCGCCCCCACGTAGCACGTCCACGACCTCCGCCAACCTATCCCTCTCCGGCCTAAGCGGATCCACCTTGATTATCCTCGGCGCTCCCACGTGGAGTAGGACACCAATAAATTAATTTTCCCGGCCGTGGACGCGTCCGGGGCGTGCCGCATGTCGGGCCGCCCTACCTCACAGCCTTCTTGCATACGGGCAATATATGGTCACGCCCAGTATCTTGCCAACCACGATGTTGGGCGCCCCATAGAGGACCACCTTATCCTTGCTCACCTTATTGAGCACCTCCCAGAAATAGTCGCTGATGACGTACAGCGGAGACACGACTACAAGCCTAGCCATACGCAGCACCTTGTCGCCCTCCTCATGGGACAGCACGGGCACCCCGTTAATGACCGTGCCTGCAAGGGAGTCGTCCACGACATAGATGTCCCCTGTGAACTTGGAGAACTCGCCGAGGTACGCGTCGTTATAACCTAGGAGCACTATAGGCGACCCGAACCTCTCCACTAGGGCGACTGCAAGCCTACTGCAGCGCTCGTTGAGGGCGCCCACACAGAACTTGGCCCCGTCCCTAAGCCCCGAGAGCCCCCCCAACAAGTTCAACGTGCATATGACCAGTGCCCGTTCCCTCTCGTCTGTTCCGCCTAGCGACAACACGTCGCGGAGCCTGTACACGCCCTCCATAGGCACTGTGGATGGTATCTCGCTGCACTTGTCACCCATACAGCAGCTGAGCTTGTAGCACTGCTTGCACCCATCCCTATCTATAGTGGACCCCACTGTGGTCACGCTTATCTCCGAGTCCTCCCCCACGCGTCCAACCATGTCCCTAAGCGCCTCTACAAGCGCGCCGAACATATGGGTTATCTACGCAATTCTGATATATAAGATTGCGCTTCACCGACGCACAGCGCCGTGGACGCGCATAGATGTCGCGTCAACCCTTAAGGATCTCCTCTATGGCCCTGCCAGCCCTTTCCCTTACACTGTCGTAAAAGTTGGAGCCCGTAGGGTCTATTATAACTGTGAGGGGGCCGAAGTCCTCCACTTCGAAGACCCACATGGCCTCCGGTATGCCCAGCTCCTCGAGGAAGTACACCCCTGCCACACGTTTTATGGCCTCTGCCGCCAACACGGCTGCACCGCCCGGAAAAATGGCGTACGCAGCGACAAGCCTCCTCATGGCGTCGGCAGTCCTTTTGCCCATGCCCCCTTTACCAATAACAAGTTTTACGCCAGTGACCTCCAGAAACTCGGCCTCGAAAGCCTCCATGCGCATACTGGTAGTGGGGCCACATGCCAACACCTTCCACTCACCGTCCACCTTCTTGGCCACTGGCCCGGCATGGTACAGGGCAAGGCCCCGTAGATCGACTGGGGGCCTCTCACCCCTCCTAACCATGTCCAGTAAAAGCATGTGGGTAGCATCCCTGGCAGTCACTAGGGTGCCCGATATGTACACCGTGTCCCCAACCCTTAGCTTCGCCACGTCCTCGTCCCTAAGGGGGGTCCTCAGCCTGTGCTCCATGCCTACGTGGCCGGGACCTCCATGAACACCTTCTTATATGTCTCGGGATGCGACAGTATGTCGTACCTGCCGTCCGGGTATATGCGCGCTATTCCCCTCCGCGTCGCCCAACAGGAGAATACGAAGGCCACGCTGAAGGCCGCTGGGTGTCTGTGGGCGTATTCTATATGTACGTCGAGCGCTGTTGTGACGCCGCCCACGCCGTGCGGGCCAACCCCAAGCCTGTTCAGGTCCCTAAGCAGCTCCAATTCCAGTTGGGCCACCTTGGGGTCCTCGTGGCGATGGCCCACGTTGCGGAGCAATGCCGCCTTCTTGGCCAGCTTGACGGCGGCGTCGATGGTCCCCGCGATGCCTATGCCTACTATTGTAGGGGGACAGGGCATCGGGCCGTACTCCACCACGGTCTCCAATAGGCGCTTCCTCAGCTCGCGCCACGCCACGCCGGGCGGCAACGTGAACGCCTTGTTAGGCGCCTCGCTGCCCCCACCCTTGGGAAGGTACGCTATCTCCACGTAGTCGCCCGGTATAAGCTCCACGTCTATCCAGGGCACGTACCTGCCGGTGTTGTCCCCTGGGTTCTTCTCGTGGAAGGGGTCCACTGTGTTGGGCCTCAGCGGTATTTCCTTTGTAGCCTCCCTCATGGCGTCCCTTATGATGTCGAGTAGCCCGCTGCGGATCGGGAATCCGTCGCCTAGCGCCACGTGGAACGTCGGCATGCCCGTGTCCTGGCACACCGCGACCTTCCTCAGAGAGGCAAGGTCGATGTTCTTTACTATGGCCGACAGCATGAACTTGGCGTTGGGGTCGGTCTCCCTGTCCAGGGCCGCCTTAAGCGATGCGGCAACGTCGTCCGGTATATATATAGAGCCAAGGAATACTATCTTTTTCACCACATCCTTGACCACGCCCCCAAGGTCCATGGGTTGCATGTCGTCATGCATTATAATGTTTGTGCTTTGGCTACCGTGGAGCGGCGCGCCCTACAGCACACGTCACAGATTTATTTGGGTCCCCTATCCCACGGTCCGTGCTGGGGCTGGTCTACGGCCTCTTCTCTATAGTGGCTTGGAGCAGCAACTACTTGGCGGGGAGGCAACTGGGCCTTCTGGGGGCGGACCCCATTGCCGTGTCCCTTGCCCGTTTCGCCATAGCCACACCCATTCTATTCCTCTTCGCCGGTGGGGTAAAGTACAGGGGAGGCCTCCCCGACCTACTTGTAGCGGGGCTGCTCGGAGTGGCCGTGTTCAACCTATCCCTCTACGCGTCGCTCCTCTACATAACTGCCCCCACGGCATCGCTCTTCGTGGTCCTCTCAGCCCCAATGACGTACGCCGTAGCCGTCCTAATAGGCAGGGATGCGCCGAACGCCACGAGGATGGTCGGCCTTGCCTTGTCCGTGCTGGGCGCATACATGATGCTTGGGCCGTATCTGGGCGGTAAAGACACATTGGGCCCCATCCTGGCCCTCGTAAGCACGGCCTCGTGGTCATTATACACGGTGCACGTAACAAAACTCTACGCGCGTTACGACCCGCTGAGCGCAATGGCCTGGACCGCGCTCATGGGGACGCTGGCCATGGCCCCCGCGCTACCGGTCATGGACATGGGCTCCCTGGCCAACGCTGACGCCATCCCCCTATTACTGTACATAGCCGTTGTTCCAGGAGCGGCAGCATTCGCGGCGTGGAACTATGCCGTGAGCCACATCGGGCCGTCCAAGGCTGCGGCCCTACTGCCGTTGATGCCCCCTACGACTGCCGCAATGTCGTATCTCGTGCTTGGCGAGGGTTTGACCGGGGGAGACCTCGTAGCTGCCTCAGTGACGTTGGTAGGAGTGTACTTGACGTTGAGGAGGTGACTAAAGTAGGCGCCTAGGGTCCACTATCTTGCCCTCCACTATGCTGGCCGCAGCCACGTAGGGATTGGACAGATATATCTTGGCGTCCACGTGGCCCATCCTGCCCCTGAAGTTGCGGTTGCTGGTCGACACCACTACCTCGCCTGGCCCCGGAATGCCGAAGTGGCCGCCGAGGCATGGACCGCACGTGCCGTAAGTAACCACACAGCCGGCAGACGTGAACGCCTCGACATAGCCCAGTCTCAACGCCTCCTGGAACACCCTGTGGGACGCAGGTATCACTATGCAGCGCGCCTTGGCGCGCCTCCCCTTAACGATGCGTGCAGCGGCCTCTAAGTCGCTGAGCCTGCCGTTGGTGCAGGAGCCTATGAAAACCATGTCCACCTCGGTCCCCTCAACCTCCGGCACGGCCTTGACGTTGTCAGGCGTGTACGGCGCTGCTATAAGCGGCTCCAGCCTCGGGAGCTCGATCTCGTACTCCTCGGCGTACTTGGCGTTGGGCTCCGGCTCCACCCTAGGCGCGTCTACCCCCCTCATCAGCTTTATGTAGTCGTAGGTGGCCCTGTCGGGGACGAACATGAATGCGTCGGCCCCCATCTCCGTGGACATGTTGGACACCGTGGCCCTGTGCTCCACGTCGAAGGCCGGGCTCTCCACGTACGCCTCGACCGAGTACCCGTTGAGCCCATCCACCCCGAAATGGCCCAGTATGTCGAGGGCCACGTCCTTGCCCGTGACCGCTGGGGGGAGGTCCCCCTGTATCCTCACCTTCATGGGGCTGGGGACCACGAGCCACGTGCGGCCCAACTTCAACAGTGCAGCTATGTCCGTTGCGCCTAGGCCCTGAGCAAAGGCGCCAACGGCCCCCGCAGTGTTTGTGTGCGAGTCCGCGCCGAACACTATCTGGCCAGGCAGAGCGTACTTCTCCAATATGACCTGGTGCAGTATTCCCCAGTCCACCGACCCAACATCGTAGAAGTTGCGCAGATTGATTTTCTTGACGAAGCCCCTCGTATATACCTGTACCTCGGCGGCCTTCTTGTCGGGAGGAGGGGCAAGGTGGTCGAAGGACACAACTATTCCCTCGGGGTCGAACCTCATGTCTCCCCCCATCTTCTCAAGCACCTCAACCACGTGGTGGCCCGTTAGGTCGTGGAAACCCACAATATCGGGGACCACCTCGACAACGTCGCCCGGCGATGGGTCGCGGCCCAGCTTGCGCCGAAAAATCTTCTCGGTGAGAGACATGGAGGGAACCCACTTTCCTATATAAAAAGCTGCCGTCCCTATATAACGAGGAAAAACGCCACAAATACTAGGAACAGCAGCTCCGCCAACTCGAAGGCGCCGTAGTGCCTGCCGTAACGTGCGTACCGGGATAACAGCCCGAGGAAGTACAGGGGGACCCCGACAAGGTGTATCGCGGCCATAAACACCGCGATGGCTGTGAGCGGTCCTAGCGGCTGCGTAAGCAGCCATATATAGAACAGCGCCTCGTACGTAGCCGCAGCCCTTGCCCAACGTCCTTCAGGGAACCTGCCCCTAGGGGAATTTACCGCAGTCCACAGGTGCTTGGCCAGCATGGGCATCAGCAGTGTTGCCTCAACCGCCATACTTACGTTTCAACTCCTCAAGCAACGCAACCCACGACTCATATTGGTGCTCCCTTTCCACTTCTTCCACGGTCCTCGTAGCCGTCAGTTCCCCATAGTGGGCCTCAAGCGCCGGGAACAGTATCCTGTTCTCCTTCTCGATGTGTTGGGACAGGTGGTCCGCATACATGCGGGCGTAGTCCACCATGTCCCTCAGGGCGCTAGGGTCGCCACCAAGCCACGCCCTGTACGATTCCTCCACGAGCCTGGCCAGATACCTCCCCACGCCGTGCTCGGATACCATGACATATATGGGGCCCCCCTCAAGGGGAAAGCCTCGCCTGTTGGCCCCAGAAAACAGTATGTACTCCTCGACACCGTGGTGACACGCATCCACGAATTTCTGCATGAACTGTACCAGTGCATGCACGTCGTTGGGATCGGGGTTGCCAGATTCGAGGACCCTTCCCATGACAGTTAGGGCTTCGAGGATCCGGTCGTGATGGCTGACGAGGCGGCCCGTCACCTCGTTGACCCTCACCCTGACAGGCATACGGCAATACACCGCAATATAATTATTTTTTGTGATTGGGCCACCATTCGAGGGCCCGCCGCCCAGTGGTGCGCCCACATGTATACGTCAGCTCATGGGGACGGGCAGCGAGCTACGTGCCGCAAAGGAGGCGGCGCTGACGGTCAAATTTCTCTGTTCGGATGGCAGGGCCGTGGGGGCATGCCCATTGAGCCCTTTCGGGCTGGGCGCGTATCACGGAAGGTGCCTCGCTATGTATTCCCCCACCTCGGCCGTGGTGGACCTTCCTCCTATGTCGGGGGTTGTCACCCCTTCGGCCACGGCTGCCTCCACGGCGTTCCTCACGGCGTTGCCCACGTCCGCACGCCCAATCCAGTCGAACAGCATCGCTATGCTCAATATGGTGCCCATGGGGTTTGCTATGCCCTTGCCCGCTATGTCGAAGGCGGCCCCATGCACCGGCTCGAAGAGGGCCTTACGGTCGCCTATATTGGCGCTGGGCGCCATGCCGAGGCTGCCGGCCACCTGTGCCGCCAGGTCGCTCAGTATGTCCCCGTAGAGGTTCATCGTGAGCACGACGTC
Organism: Thermoproteaceae archaeon; assembly: GCA_015521775.1. Classification (GTDB taxonomy): domain Archaea; phylum Thermoproteota; class Thermoprotei; order Thermoproteales; family Thermoproteaceae; genus WANN01. Next base: position 117,355 of record WANN01000012.1, on the reverse strand, counting down.
GAAGCGCGAGGGCTTGCGCACAAACTCCATGGCAGCGGCATCCACGTACATCTCCTCCACCTCGAGGCCAGCGAGCTCCGCCTTCGCCTCATCCCTGAAGAGGCCGTCGGTGACGGGCAACACGTTGGACTTGTGCACTATGGTGACCTTCCTCTTCCTGGACTCGGCGATTTTCCTCGCGGTCCTGGCTATTCGCCGCGACTTGTCCCTACTCACGTACTTAAGCGCGACGGCCCACTCGCCGTGTTTAAACTCGGCGCCTATGTACAGGTCCTCGGTGTTCTCCCTGACTATGACGCAGTCTATTTCCGCTACATGGGGGACGCCGCTGAACGACTTGGCCGGCCTAATGTTGGCGTATAGGTCGTAACGTAGCCTCATGGCGACGACCACGTCCTTGGCGGTCTCGCCTACTGGACCCTTAAGTATAGCGTCAGCCCACTCTGCCAGTCTCCACGTTTCTTCGGGCACCGCGACCCCGTGCCTTGCCTGGGCAGCGTCCCCAGCATCGCCGTACTTAAGCTCTATGTGTACGCCGAACTTTTCGGACGCTGCTTTAAGCACCTTGACGGCGGCGCCGACCACTTCTGGGCCCACACCATCGCCCGGCAGTACTAGGACCCTGACCATTAATGTCGGGGATGTGGCTGTTTTTAACCGTCACCGTCCACCGCCTTCCTCGCCCCTAGGACCGCCAATATGGCTATGTTCACCAGTAGTATGGCGGGGAGCGCCGTGAGGACCGTGTAGCCTGCACCCACTATGGCGGAGCCCACAATGGGTGGGCCAACGAGGCTCCCCACGTCCCAGCCCATGGTGTATATGGAGCTGGCGAGGCCGGGCCTGCGGCTCCGCGTCAACGCTAGTACCTGGTAGGACACTACCATGGCCCCCTGGCCCAGCCCGAATAGCGCCCCAGCGGCGGCAAAGAGCAGGGGGTCGTCCACAGTTGACGAGAGGGAGAGGCCGAGTGCCACCGCAGACGTTGATAGGGCCGCCGTACGGTAGCCGGGCACCCACATGCGCGCCATGGCCGCACGTGGAACCAACGACGACGCCGAGGCCGCAGAGGTGAATATCCCCCAGTATGATATGGGCAGCTCCCCGTCCTTAAGCTTCAGCGGTATGAAGGTGGAGTAGCTCATATAGGTCAACGCGAAGAGGGAGAGGAGCGCCGTGAACACGTATACCCTTGCCTCGACCCGGCCCACGCCGTTTCCCCCTGTGGGCCTTCCGCCCACGTACTGGGCCCGTGCCAACAGCGCCGCGTTGGCCAAGTGCAGGGCCAATCCCAGTGACAGGGGAATGGCCGGTCCAAGCGCGTCGTACATGTAGGACCCCAGTATAGGCCCCACTATGTTGCCGAGCCCTATGGCCAGGCTGCGCGAGGCTATCGCGTGGGGGCCGCCAGCGATGGAGGCGGCTATGGACATGGGGAGGAAGGTCGCTATGGACGCCCCGTGTACGAGCCGGCCCAAATGGACGTATAGGGGCGTTCCCCCTAGGTAGAGGGCTTGTGCCAGGACGGCCAGGCCGGCGCCCAGCCTCATGAGCCTCACGTAGCCTATCCTCTCCCCCATGATGCCGCTCAGAGGCCTGACCGCTATGGACACGGCGAACGCGGACGACATTATGAGCCCGATTACGTCCTCGCCGCCCACGCCGAGCTCGTCCAGATATGGGGGGAGGACTATCATGGCTATGCCGTTGGCTACAAAGTACATGAAGGCGGTAAGGTTCACAAGTGTTTCCATGTCCCTCATACCGACCGGCGCCAGCAACGCCATTTGCGCCGTGCCTCCACGCGAGCCAGGTAAGGGGCCCGTTTTAAGTTCTACTGCGCGGACAGGCCGTGAGGACGGGCCCTACCTGGTCCTGCCGATGCCGATTATCAGGGGGAAACTCCTATGTACCTCCACGTCCATGCATTTGGAGAGGACGGACGCGATGCACCTCACGGTGCATCCATGCACGCCCGCCACCGGGAACCTCCACCTGTCCACTTCAACGACCACGAAGGGAGCCCCGTTCCTGAGCGACTCGCATATGTGGCCCATCGAACTGTCGTGGTTCCCCCAGTGATGCACCACCAGCACGGCCACGGCGGCGTCGAACCTTTTCTCGGGCGTGGGGAGGGACCAGCTAACTCCATTTACCAGGTCCACAAGGTCGCGCGCCTTGGCCCTCCTCAGCATGGGGAGGGACGCGTCCACGCCAACCACGTGGTACCCGCGTTCCGACAGCATGGACGCTAGTCTAGCTGGTCCTGGCCCTATCTCGAGTACCCGGGCCGGCGGATCCACAAGCCTGGTCAAGGCCCTGAACGCGGCCCTCTGCACCCATTTTAGGAGACCCAGCCCGTCCACGAAAGCGTAGAGCCTGGCAGTCGCCTCGCCGAAGTGCTCGAAGTGGGAGGTGCTCATGGCGCCCCCACAAGCCTAAACGCGGCCATCAGAGCCGCAGCTAGGGCGTGGGCGTTCCGGGCCAGCCTCAACATGCCGCGTGCGCCCATCGAGGCCATGATGAGCGTCTTCACGTGGTTGTCATAGTCAACGGCCCTGAGCCTTTCCCCCGCGAACTCCTGCAGAAGTTTCTCCCCCATGCGTTGCCTATACAACATGTCCGCAAGGGCCCTGCTCAGCAGCGTAAAGACGCGGTACCTCTCCCTAACAGACGAGTCGTACCTGGCCAGGTCCCCCCTCCTGAGGGCGTCGGCCAACGTACGTCCACCTATCATAGACATGACTATGCCGCCGCCGCTTAAAGGTTTAACCATGCCAGCCGCGTCCCCCACCACGGCCACATTGCCGTACACAAGCCTGCGGGCCATCGGCCCCCTAAGCACGGCCCCCCCGAATGGCCTGTCTATGGGAACAGCGCGGAACAGCCTCAGCAACAGGTCCAGCTTGGCCTTAACACCCTCAGCATCTGCAAGGCCGATCCTGTACGTCCCATCCCCAAGGGGCACCACCCAGCCGAAGTACGTCGACGACACAGCCCTATTCACTATCACGGTTATTTCTTCGGGCCCGTCACGCATACGTACGTCCACCTGGAGGCCGGACAGCCTCTCCATTTTACCCACTAATCCGCGCGACAGGGCGGCCCTGGCCCCCTCGGCCACCACAACAGTGTCAGCCCTATATACGCTGCGCTTAGTCGACACGCGCGGCGTTACGGACAGGGCGCGCTCCCTAGTCCTAACATCTGCGTAGGCCGACAGATGCCTCTCCAGTCCCGGCCTATCTATGAGCACGATTTCCCTGTTCGGAAACGCGAAGACCACCTCCCTGCTTAGGTCCGTAATCCTTATCGTGTCGTATGTGGCCAGCCACAGGGACTTGGGTATGTCGGCCTCCTCCGCCCCCCGCCTACTGACTATGCTGGTGCAGTGTCTCGGAACGCCGACATCGGGGTCCTCTTCCAGTACAGGCGCCCCCTTTAATTGCCTCGCAACCGAGAGGCCGGCGGGGCCGCCCCCCACTATGAGTACATCCATTAGGCGAAGTGAACCCCTTCGCTGTACGTCAATGCGACCTTGTATAGGAAGTCCATCTGCCTTAGCGCCGCCGCGTAGTCGAACTCGTTGAGCGCGGCTACTGCATCTATAGGTACGTAGACGTTGTAGAGCCTGAGGCGCGCGCTGGCCACCGTATGTAGCACACATATATTAGCCACCGTTCCCGTAATGACTAGGTCGCTTATGCCGTACATCCTAAGCACGTGGTCTAGGGGGGTGCCGAAAAACGCGTCGTACCTCATTTTCTCGATCACTATGTCGCCCTCCTTAGGCTTGAGCTCCTCGACTATTTCCCAGCCCCAGGTGCCCTTGACCACGTGGGGTCCCCATATTGGAAACTCCACTGGGTCGTCCGGGTAATGCGTGTCCTTGGTATATATTATCCTTGCCCCCGAGGCGCGAGCCCTCTCCATCAGCTTGGCTATGACCGGTATTATCTCCCTGGAGGACCTAGAGAAGAGCCTTCCCTCCGGATGCGCGAAGTCGTTCTGCATGTCCACTACGACAAGGGCCGACGATCTCGACGGCACGGCAACCCTCTCCATAATTTTTATCCCGGGCACCTCAACGGTTTTAGGCAACATGAGTATAATGGGGATTCCATTTTTATCCCTTACCGCGGCCCGGGCATACCGATAGGGCAGTACTGGTATTTAATAGCCATCACCTGCCGGTATACATGGACGTCGATGACCCCCTAATAGCGCTGTACTTCGACATATTAAGGAAAAGGGGCCTACACGAGTACCTTGACCTGGCTATACCCGACTCCGAGATATTTAGGGAAATGGAAGATGCGGCAAATACGCGTAAGCCGGCCAGCGAATTAATAGAGGCCTTAATGGACAAAATTGTGGGTAGGATACATAGGGACTCCGCCAGGGACGCGGTTGCCGCCATGTACGGCTATGAGGTCGGCGATGCGGTGAGGCGGGTGGCCCTGCACATGGCCCACTGGTATTTGAGGATAGGGGAGAGACTCAGCCTCATTAGGCTTAGGGGCGGGGAGACGTAGCGGCTTTCCCGGAACCGAGGCCAATCACCCCATTATCTGCCAGTCAGGTACCTTGAAGTCCTTCCTGAGGGGGTATAGGTATTTACCGGTCCTCTCATCAATGCAGCAGTCCTCATCGAGCAGGAAGCGCCTGCCCATGTGCGGATTACCTTCGAACCACACGCCGAACATTTCGTGGCACTCCCTCTCCTCATAGTCGGCGTATGGAAACATGTCGGCTATAGAGGGGACACGCGGCTCGTCCCTAGGCACTTCGAACCTCACGTGGAGTGGGTGGCCCACAAGCTCCCTGTTTAGGTAAGAGACAAATATGTAGTCCATGGCCAGTTTCCCCTCCGCCGGCAGATCTATAGCAGATATGGAAATGGGATGGTCGTAGCCGAGCTCGGCAAGTTTAGCCGCCACTTCTCTAAGCGACCCCACCTCAACCAAGACGCATGGGGTCCCATCGGCCAGCCTGCCCAACGCCAGGGCCTTATCGCCGAGAGCCTCCCTAATCTTGGCGTGCAAGGGGTGCTCTCCCTCGGGGCACCTCGGAGGTAGGTTGGGCTTGCTCACGCCTTTGCCTCCACCGTCTGCTTAGCCATGGGCCTGGCGGGCGGAAGCACCTCGGTCAGGTCCCTTTTAGTGGGCTCTATTGCCGGGGGCTCGCGGCCGGATAGCTTCTGCTGTAGCGATGAAAACGCCCTTATGACGGCCTCGGGCGTTGGTGGGCATCCCACTATGTACGCCGCGACGGGCACCAAAGTATCTACCTGTATCACGTGGTACGAGTTCCAGAATAGGCCTCCCCTAATCGCGCATGCGCCCATGGCGAAAACGAACTTGGGTTCCGGCATTTGATCGTACACGTATTTCAAGACCTTCGCCATTTTCCTAGTCACAGTGCCCTCCACCAAGATCACGTTGGACTGCCTCATTGTGAGGAAGGGAAGCACGCCCCACCTCTCCGCGTCGAAGCCCGGAGCCGACGTATGCGCCACCTCGACGCCGCAACAGGAAGTGACTAGGTGAACGGGCCAAAGGGACCAACGCGTGCCCCAGTACATCAGCCTCTTCACCTTCATCTTTTCGTAGACGAATTCCCTCAGCCTAGCGGAGAGCAGCATGTACTATGCGCCCCATTCCTTTATATCCTTTACGTACCTCAAAGAATACGCAACGCCAACAACGGTGAGGATTACGGCAACGATTATGAGAGGTAGGGCCGCCTCCCACGTCCCAACAGTTATGAGTATCGTGAAGACAAGTATGGGCTCCAGCGAGGCCAGTAGTAGGGCGTATCCGATATACTGCATGGGCAGCGGCGCCTTGGGCTCGGCCAAGGGGGGGTTGCCGGCCTCATATCTCCGGACCTTCCGGGGGTTCGGCACGCGGGGAGCAAGCAGGTAGCTTGTCAGTATGCCTATTAATGCAACGGCGAAAGGCACCAGCGTCACGAGCATTATGCCGACCAGGTCCGCGTTCTGCAAGATCCAGTCAGCGATGCCTCCCTGCATCGTCCCGAGCCGCGATAATTCTAATTATCATTTGCGGTTGGTTAACGACAGGGTATGTGCATGGGGCCCATATCTCCGCCTCCCTGAAGGCGGCCGCCTAACGTCCCGCGGCTTCCCAGAACTTCTCGTAGCTCTTCAGCAACGCGTGCAGCACCGGCATCTCCTCTCCCCCCACGGACTGTATGAAGGCCCTGCCGCCGGTCGAGACGTGGCTCACCCTGTCTATTATGCCCGCCTTGCGCGCAGCCAAAATCGTGTGTCCGCCTCCGATTATTACGTAGCGGCCCATGCTCGCCTTCATAAGCTCTATAGTGCCAACGGCGAACTTCTCGTCCTCTATCACGCCCAGAGGACCGCTAAATATCACGGTCCTGGCCCCCCTCACCATGTCCATGTAGGTCCCCAATGTCGCTTTACCTATATCAAGCGGATCGCTGCTCAGGGAAAACACGTCTATGTCCATACGCGACCCGTTGACCTCTACCGCAAAGTCCGTGGGCACCGAGATCCTAGCCGGGTACTTGTCTACGAGCTCTCTGGCCCTGGTAATGGCCGTAGCCAACCCGCTCTTCTCGACGAACCTCCTCACGTGGGGCGTAGTGAAGCCGTTTTTCGCAACGGCGAAGACGAAGCCCACGAGCCCCCCAGTAGCGACGGTCTCCACAAGCCCGTCCTTGAGCAGGTGGCCCACAGCCCTAACAGTGTCCGGCACCTTTGCCCCTCCAGCCACGAGGACCACGCCTTCCCCCCTCGCCTCCTGCACCTTCACCAGTGCCCTCAACTCCTTCTCGAACACCTCGCCCATACATGACGGCACCACCAGCGGGAAGCCCACAACGCTGGGCTGCGATCTATGGGAAACCGCGAACCCGTCAAACACGTAGTAGTCCAAAAGGGGCGCCAATTTACGCACTATAACCGCGTTTACCTGCTCCTCAGGAACCTTTTCGATGACCTCATCGGCGAGGAACCTCACATTTTCCAGGAAAAGTATTTCGCCGGGCCCCAACCCCTTTATGGCCTCCCTAGCGGCTGGGCCCTGGTTGTCATCTATGAACCTCACCGGCTTCCCTACATACTTCTCGGCAAGCCCAGCATGCTGCTCCAGCGACGTGAAGTCGTCCCCACCGGGCCTCCCCTGGTGTGCCAACACGACTACCTTGGCGCCCACGTCCGAGAGGGCTCGTAGGGTCGCTGCGTGGGCCTGTATCCTATAATCGTCCAGTATCCTCTGCCCATCGTCCAACGGAGAATTGACATCTATGCGGACAGCCACCACCTTGCCGCTTTTCGCGCACTCGCCCATAGGAGGGACCTTGGCGAGGACCTCCCTATAGAGCTCGTACATACTTACGATAATACCCATCAGTAAAAAGTGTTACCGAATATAACTAGACGCGAAATTATATATGTATTCCGCATAGATATGTATTTTATATATTAGGCGACCAACGTGACGAGCACGGCCTTGGCCGTGTGGAGCCTGTTCTCGGCCTGGTCCCAAACTATGCTCCGCGGCCCATCTATGACGTCGTCTGTGACCTCCATGCCGCGGTTTGCTGGGAGGCAATGCATGAAAAGGGGGTCGCCGGCCGCCTCCATGAGCCTCGCATTTACCTGGTACCGCTTCAAGAGGGACACCCTGCGCTCCCTCTCGGCTTCCTGTCCCATGGAGACCCACACATCAGTATATATGACGTCGACGCCCCTCACGTCCATCGGGTCCTCGCTTAGGACTAGGGACCCCCCACTTGAGGCGAGCTCCGCGTTGAGGGAAACCCGCAAGTTTTCTGGCCATAGTTCCCGGGGCCCAATGAGCCTCACCTCCCATCCCAACTTTGCCCCTATGACGGCTAGGCTGCGGGCCACGTTGTTCCCCACGTCGCCAACGAAGGCCAATGTTGCGCCGCGCAACTTGCCCGTTTTTTCCCATATGGTCAACGCGTCCGCCAGCGCCTGAAGGGGATGGTAAAGGTCGCTGAGGGCATTTATCACCGGCACCGAGGAGTGGCGGGCAAGCTCTTCGACTGTGGCGTGCCGGTGTACCCGCGCCGCAATTGCATCCACGTACCTCGACAGTGTCCTCGCGGTGTCCGCGACGGTTTCCCCCCTGCCAAGTTGAAGCTCCTGTGGACTCGCATATATAGTCTCCATGCCGAGGTGCGACGCCGCCACCGTTAGGCTGACCCTGGTCCTAGTGCTGGGCTTTTCAAATATGAGCATCAACGTGCGTCCAGCCTTAATGGGCGCCGGGCCGCCCCTCCCTGGAAGCTCCTTCAGGGTGCGGGACAGGCGGAGGATGCCCATTATCTCGTCTGGGCCATATTCCAGCAACGACAACATGTGCCTAGCCATGTTCCGCCCATGTGGGCCCGATATTAACACTATCATTCACATTGCCGCGCCCCGTTCATGGAGCAACGACAAAAGTACTAAAACCGTAAAAACCTAGCTGTGTGCCTCTACACGCCAGCGGCCTCGATGCGGCACTAGGCATGGAATTCTACGTGTCCGATACGGCCGGCACTGGCGGTAGGATTAGGGCTAGCCCTGAGGATTTCGTCGTGGTCGAGGTACCACTGGCGGGCACAGAGCCGCGGCCCGGCCCATGGACCTGGCTCATCGTTGAGAAGCGCGGCATAGACACTGTGAAGGCCATTATACGGCTTGCCCGTAGGCTCGGCATAAAGCCGGACGATGTGGGCGTCGGGGGAATAAAGGACGCGAAGGCCATAGCTATACAGATCATGTCGGTACGGGGAACCTACGGGTCCATTGACGTCGGGGTGCCCGGCCTCCGCGTGCTCAGGGCTATAAATAAGGATGTCCCAATGAGTCCAAGTCTAGTTTACGGGAACAGGTTCTCTGTGGTCATCAGGGAGGTCAGCGATGGGGAGCTGATCGGCGCTACCCTAAGGCAGATAGGCGAGAGGGGCTTGCCTACATATTACGGCTACCAGAGGTTCGGCACGAGGCGCCCCAATACGCACATTGTGGGGCGTTACATGGTATTGGGCAGATATAGGGACGCCGTGATGGAAATAATATGTACCACGTATCCGAGGGAGTCCGAGAAGGTGAAGGAGGGGCGCCGGAGGGCGTGCGAGGGGGATTACGCCAAAGCGCTCGAGTCGATGCCCAGAGGCAGATACGCCGAGAGGCTTCTCCTCAGCAGGCTGGCCAGGGACCCGAAAAACTACGTCAATGCCCTCAGGGCCCTACCACGGCAGCTGCTACGCATATTCGTCGAGGCATACCAATCATACCTGTTCAATAGGTTCCTCTCGGAGAGGATTAGGCTCGGCATACCGTTGACGCGTGCCTCTGAGGGGGACCTAGTGGCGCTTCTCGACGAGCACGGCTTTCCCACGAGGCACGTGTTAACCGTGTCGAGGGGACACGAGGAGGCCATAAACAGGGAAATTGAGAGGGGTAGGTTCGTCCCAGTTCTGCCGGTTCCCGGCCACTCTATTAGGTTGCCGGGCGGCCCCATAGGTGACGCAGTGAGGCGCATCCTGTTGAGGGAGGGCGTGGGCCCGGAGAGTTTCAGGGTAAGTGCTATGCCGGAAGTGGGCAGCGGCGGTTCGTATAGGCCTACGTTCACAGTGCCGGAATCGGTGAGGTACTGGACGTACGGCGACTCGGTGAGGCTTACGTTTCTCCTCAGGAGGGGCAACTACGCGACCACACTGCTACGGGAAATCATGAAACCCAACGACCCAGTTGATGCGGGTTATTGACGGTAACCACTGACCCAGCACCATTGCGCGCACATGAAATAGATGCAATGTTCCAAAAATTAAAAATGGAAATGTTTTTGATAGACTATGAGTGAGGTGTTGGTATCTACGCAATGGGTGCAGGAGCGCCTCAATGACCCAAAAATAAGGATTGTCGAGGTTGACTACGATCCGCAGACCGCATACAACGTGTGGCATGTCCCCGGTGCAGTTCTGATAACTTGGAAGGACTTGCGTCACCCCATTAAGAGGGACTTCGTGGAGCCGCCCCAGTTCGAGGAGCTTCTATCCGAGAGGGGCATCTCCAATGAACACACCGTGGTGCTCTACGGAGACTTCAACAATTGGTTCGCCGCCTATGCCTTCTGGCTCTTCAAGGTGTACGGCCACGACGATGTAAAGCTTATGGACGGGGGACGCACTGCATGGGCCAAGGAGGGGAGACCCACGTCCACAGACGTGCCGAAATACCCACGCACAAATTACAAGGTAAAGAAGGTCGACTGGGGTAGCCACAGGGCCTTCCTATGGGAGGTCATGCAGAAGGTGCTCCACGGCGAGGTAGGGCGCAGCGTAGTCCTCGTAGACGTGAGGAGTCCCGCCGAGTATAAAGGCGAAATCACCGCACCCCCAGAATACGCCAACGAGCAGACCCAGGTAGGTGGGCATATACCGGGGGCAGTCAACATACCGTGGGCCAGCGTGGTGGACCCAGAAACCGGTAAGTTCAAGCCGATCGAGGAAATAAAGAAGCTCTACGAAACTAAGGGTATAACCCCCGACAAGGAGGTGATCACGTATTGCCGCATCGGTGAAAGGGCCGCCCATACATGGTTCGTCCTGAGGTACTTGCTGCGGTACCCAGCCGTACGCGTGTACGATGGCTCGTGGGCAGAGTGGGGCAACCTGGTAGGTGCTCCGATCAAGAGAGGCGAAGAGCCTTAGCGCAAGGCGCCGCCCAAGGAGGCTCGACAGGGACGCCCAAGCCAACTGTAAAAACAACCCCCATTTTTCCAATTCCAATACTGGCTTCGTCGCAGCCAGGCGGCTCACGGGCTTCCCAAAGGCCCACGTAATTTTTTTAAATGGTTTTCCTAGCCCATTACATGGGTAGCCACGGCTCACTAACCAAGGCCGGCAAGGTCAGGAACCAGACGCCAAAGATACCTCCAAAGCCGAAGAAGGACTTGCCGCCACGCAGAAGGAACTCGCGTAACTATAGGCGGAGGGTGCTCTACGCGGTGCAACCTGCCGTTCAGCCAATATAGCCACTATTAATGGAGCCTAACAAGGCGGTCAGAATACGCCTAGCAGATGGGCGGGTCCTTGAAGGCATAGTAATACAGCCTCATCTCTTTACGGGGTTCGACGTAGTAGTGCTGAAGCTGAGAAACGGGTACAATATCGGCATCTCCAAGAGGGACATAGCCAAGTGGGAGGTCATTGGGGAGGTGGAGCAAAGGCGTTGGGAAGAGGCGTTCGAGAGGCGTACTGCGGGTTCCGGCGATAGGGTCGCCGTGATAGTTACGGGGGGCACCATATTGTCGCGGGTTGATTATAAGACCGGCGGGGTCTACCCCTCGTTGGATCCGGACTACCTCTTTGAACTGGTCCCCGAGCTCGAGGGCTTGGCCTCGGTCACCGTGGTACCCCTATTCTCCAAGTTCAGCGAGGACATGGCGCCAGCTGACTGGGCAAAGATGGCGAGCGCCGTCGAGTCGGAGCTCGGTAAGGGGGCAGTCGGCGCCGTCGTGATGCACGGCACGGACACGATGCACTACTCGGCCGCCGCATTGGCCTTCGCCCTAAGGGCCAGCCCCGGCCCGGTGGTCTTCGTTGGCGCTCAGAGGAGCAGCGATAGGCCGTCCAGCGACGCCTACGAAAACCTGCTTGGGGCCATAATAACTGCGAAAGAGGCGCCTTTCGCGGAGTCTGTTGTGGCCATGCACAGCGGCATGGAGGACGGCGTAATAGCCGTGCATAGGGGTACAAGGGTTAGGAAGATGCATACCTCTAGGAGGGACACCTTTACGGCGGTTAACGGCGTGCCTTTAGCCTATGTGTATGCCGAGGGGGGCGGCCTGAGGCTTGTCGCATCGGATTATAGGAGGCGGGACGGCCAGGTCCTTGCGAGGCCCGCATTCAGCGACCGCGCTGCGCTGGTCAAATATTACCCAGGTATGCCGCCGCAGCTCGTGGACGCGCTTGTGGAGGCGGGTATTAGGGGTATAGTCCTCGAGGGGACGGGGTTCGGCCATGTGGGGGAACAGCTGCTCGGCTCGTTGAAAAGGGCTATAGACATGGGGGTGCACGTGTTCATGACCAGCCAGACGCTTTTCGGCCGCGTGAATCTGCGCGTCTATTCGAGGGGAAGGGAATTGCTTAGGCTTGGGGTGATTCCCCTTGAGGACATGGTGCCTGAAGTTGCCTATGTGAAGCTGGCCTGGGCGCTCGCCAATTACCCCGCCGATAGGGTGCCCGAGGTGATGGTGACGCCTCTCGCCTACGAGATGTCACATACGTCAAGGCCGGACACATTCATCAAATGCAGGTGAACACGCCTAGGAAACTGCGCGCCTCGAGGGACGCGCGGCGACCTTGCTGCGGCGCGCGCTTAGGTGCGCTCGCGCCTTTGGACGCCGCACGGGGCTTCGCCCTTAGCATGCATCAAAACAGTTGCATGGGATGAAGTTCAGGGAGCTGGGCCTCAAGGTTGGCCTGGAAATACATGTCCAGCTGAGTAGTCCCCGTAAGCTGTTCTGCCACTGCAGGCCTGAGTTGAGGAACGACGAGCCCCACTTCAAAGTGAGGAGGAGGCTGCGGGTCAGCCTCAGCGAGCTGGGGGAGGTGGACCCAGCAGCCCTTTGGGAGCTCAGGAAGCAGAGGGCCTACATCTATGAGGGCTACAACGATTCCACGTGTCTCGTGGAACTTGACGAGGAGCCCCCACACGAGCCCGACGAGTATTCGCTCGAGACCGCGTTGGCGGTAGCCCACATGTTCAATGCCAAAATACCGGACGAGGTTTACGTGATGCGCAAGGTGGTTGTCGACGGCTCCAACACGTCTGGCTTCCAAAGGACTATGCTTGTCGGTGTAGACGGCAGGGCCAGGATACTGGGGTACGAAATCGGCGTTGAGTCTATTGCGCTGGAGGAAGACGCGTGTAGGAAGATGGGCGAGGACGGCGAAAATGTGACCTACAGGCTCGACAGGCTGGGTATACCCCTAGTGGAGGTATCCACGGCGCCTCTGGAATACGAGCCCCATGAGGTGGCCGAGGTGGCCGCGTTGGTGGGGTATAGCATAAAGTCCACCGGAAGGGCCAAGAGGGGCATTGGGACCGTTAGGCAGGACCTCAACGTGTCTATTGTGGGGGGCGCAAAGGTCGAGATAAAGGGCGTCCCTGCCCTGCCATTGATACCTAGGGTCATAGAATTGGAGGTCCAACGCCAGCTGAACCTGCTCAAGATTTCCGGCGAACTGCGCAAGAGGGGCGTGAAGCCTGACGACATAGTTGACGACGTCACGGACGTCACGGACATATTCGCTAACACCTCGTCGAACCTTGTTAGAGGCGCCGTTAAAAGGGGGGCGTCCGTCTATGCGCTTAAACTGCACAGGTTCAGCGGCGTTCTGGGATTCGAGGTCCAGCCCAAAAGAAGGCTCGCCACGGAGGTGGCGGATAGGGTGAGGGCGTGGTCTGGCCTTGGGGGCCTACTCCACAGCGACGAGCTTCCCGGCTACGGCATATCGTCGGACGAGGTCGCGGCGGTCCGGGCCAGGCTGGGCTCCGACTCGTTCATACTGTTCCTGGGAGAGCGGGACGTGGTAAAGGAGGCCGTTAAGGTGGCCGTGGAGCGGCTTAGGATGGCCGTTGTCGGCGTGCCGGAGGAGACGCGGGCGGCCAATGCCGACGGCACCACGAGGTTCATGAGGCCCAGGCCAGGCGCGGCGCGCATGTATCCAGAAACGGATCTACTGCCCATTAGGGTCACGGGGGACCTCCTAGAAAGGGCCAGACGCATAGCCTCTGAGACGTTGGAGACGAGACTCAACAGGCTCATGGGCATGGGGCTGAGCAAGGAACTGGCATTCCAGCTAGTCAAATCGCCGTACTTGGACACCTTCGAGGAGCTCGCCTCAAAGTATCCCAATGTCCCCCCAACGGTAATAGGAACAATATTGACTTCCACTGTGAAGCGCGTTTCCAGAGAGGCTGGGGAGGTGCCCGAGGAGCTGGTCGAGTCGCTCATATCCGCTTTGTCCAGGGGACTCATAGTCAAGGAGTCGGCCGAGGAATTGCTGTTGGCAGCAGTCAAGTCCGGCAAGCCTATTGACGCCGTTGCGCGGGAAATGGGGCTAACGCGGTTCAGCTATGAGGAGGCCAAGTCCATAGTGAAGGACGCACTGGACGCCGTGGGAAATGACGTGGGGAAGGTCATGGGCTATGTTATGAGGAGGTACAGGGGAAGGATAGATGCCTCAGACGTGAGACGGGCCCTCGAAGAGCTGTTGAAGGGCCGGTAGCCCTGTCCAGAATTGTGTCGGTACATGTGCGCCGATGCATTTTGGGCGCTCTGGGGCGGGGCCAACGCTTTACCGGGGCCAGCCCGCGTAGCGTGCCCCCTTACGGGGTCCCTGCCAAACGAAAAGCATAATAATATTACTGCCCTTCTCCCTGATGGGAACCGCGTATCTTGTCGCCGATGTGCTTGGGTTGGTGGCCCTCGACGAGGGGGGCAGAGTTGTCCATAGAAGGTTCTTCGAGTGGCCGTCAGAGGCGTTGGCAGAGAGGCTTATACTCCTGGAAAGGTTCGAGCCCGTCAAGGAGATACTGGAATTTATTAACGAGCTCTCTGAAAGGGGCTTCACAACGGTCGTCGTTGAGGACGCCGAGCTGGCCCGCAACATAGTGTCGAGGCTGGGCACAGACAAGGTCGAGGTTAGGGCTGAGGTGCCCAGCAAGGGGGGCACACAGTACCGGTTGAATTTCTGGGACAAGTACCTGTCGGAGGCCCTTGGCCTCGATCGACAGTCCTACTATGAGAGGCTCTTCGAGGTTAGCGACCTAATAACGCGTAAAAAGCTTAGGAAGGCCGCCGAGAAGAGGGACCTGTTTATAGCCCAGGCCATAAGCACGTTGGACGATGTTGACAAGATACTCAACTTAATGGCGTCTAGGATCAGGGAGTGGTACGGCCTACACTTCCCCGAGCTAGAGGAGCTGGTCGGCGACCACAGGGAGTACGTGCGCCTGGTCTACGTGCTGGGCCACAGATCGAATTTCACTGTGGATGCCGTTTCCCAGGCATTGGGGTGGCCTGAGGACAGGGCCCTTAAGGTCGCTAGGGCCGCCGAGAAGAGCGTTGGGGCTGACATGGCAGAGTGGGACCTGGACCAGATAAAATCGTACGCGAAGGTCTTCCTGGACCTACTCGACTATAGGTCTAGGTTGGCAGAGTACATAGACGAGGCTATGAAGGAGGTGGCGCCAAATGTCAGGGAGCTCGTAGGGCCACTGCTCGGGGCGAGACTCGTGAAGCTCGCGGGCGGTCTCATGAAGCTGGCCATGCTGCCTGCATCGACTATACAGGTGCTCGGGGCTGAGAAGGCCCTCTTCAGGGCGCTCAGGACGGGGGGTAAGCCCCCCAAACACGGCATAATATTCCAGTTCCCCGAGATCTTCAGGGCGCCTAGGTGGCAAAGGGGGAAGATCGCCAGGGCCTTGGCCGCCAAGCTGGCCATAGCCGCCAAGGCCGACGCCTTTACAGGCAATTTCATTGCCCCTAGGCTGAAGGAGGAGCTCATGAAGAGGATACAGGAGGTGAAGACCCTATACGCGAAGCCGCCTCCCAAACAGCCGCCTGCCCAGCCCCCGAGGAGGCCCGAGAGGCCCGCACGTTCCCCACGCCCACCACGATCGGGCGGTAGACCCGAGAGAAGGGAGAAAAGATAAAAGCGTGCTTCCCTAAGGGCAACCCATGGCATATTTGCAGGTGGTTGAGGTGAGGCCCCACGAGGCCTTTAGGCACGTGTACTACCTGAGGTTCGAGGACGGCACAGAGCGCCTGGCAACCAGGAACCTGACTCCGGGGAGAAGGGTTTACGGCGAACAGCTTGTTAGGGTGGACGACGCCGAGTATAGGGTCTGGAACCCCTATAGGTCTAAACTTGCCGCAGCAATACTTAACGGCCTCAAGGAAATGCCTATTGGCGAGGGGACGCATATGCTGTACCTCGGAGCGGCCTCCGGCACAACGCCGAGCCATATAAGTGACATAGTTGGGCCTAGCGGCATAATATACTCGGTGGAGTTTTCCCCGCGGGTCTTCAGGGAGTTCATGGAGAAGCTCGTGGACCAGGGACGTAGGAACCTTGTCCCCATACTTGGCGACGCCAGGTTCCCCCAGCAGTACGCCATGTACGTTAAGGGGGTGGACGTCGTGTACATCGACGTGGCGCAGCCGGCTCAGGCCAAGCTGCTGGCCGACAACGCGGATTTCTACTTGAAACGCGGCGGACATGTAATGCTCGTGATCAAGGCAATGTCCATAGATGTGACCCAGGAGCCCAGCGAGACCTTCAGACGCGAAATAGACCACCTCAGGGAGAGGGGCTTCGAAATAGTGGACATTGTGCACTTGGAGCCGTACGATGTGGCCCACGCCATGGTTGTGGGGCGTAAGGCTTGACGTTGCTGGCCCTATTTTGAGCCCCATGGGGTAAGGTTTTTATATAATCGGCAACGCATAATTGCCGTGGAGCCCCAGCGGCATTTGGCAAGCCTTACGATCAGAATAGTTGAGAGGGAGGGGGGAGAAGTGGTGTTCCTGACGGAGCGCGACTATTCGTATACGCTTGTTGTGAGGGCCCCCGACGACAGGAAGATAATCGTCAAGGTGGCCAGAAGCGTAGGCGACATATCGCAGGAAAACGTGGTCGACTTAAAGCTGATCTCCCACTACTGTGAGGCCTCCCCCCTCGCCATATCGCAGTTCGTGAGCGATCATCCCCTTAGGCAGGGCATAGTGTATGAAAAGGGGGGCATAAACGTGGTCTCTCTATCCACGTTCAGGGACGCGCTCAACGGCGAGATGCCGAGGTTTAAGCTGGTCAGGGGCAAGTACATAGCCAGCGTAAGGAGCGATGTGCTTAGAAGCAGGAGGGAGGAAAAGGGCATGAGCCTAGGGGACCTGGCCACCGCCCTGTCAGTCTCCAGGAACGCCGTGTACGCCTATGAACACGGCAAAATGGACGTTGGCGAAAAGGTTGCGCGAAAACTGCTCGATCTGTTCGGCGACGAGGTGTTGGACCGCTATGACGTGTTTTCGGCCCACATAAACGACGGCGAGCTGTCCGAGAGGGCCAGCAAGGGCAGAATAATGTTTGGGGACATAGTGGAGGAGGGGGATAGGGTTCTGTGGATAGAGAGGGGGCACGTGGACGCCATATACTTGCAGAGGGGCAAGCCCATGTTCCTGTCCACACGCCGCGACGAGGAGACGAGGGAGTTCGCCGACGCTATTGGCGTCCAGCTTGTGGAGATATCCGGTAATGAAGATAGGAGAGGTTAGGGAGGGGCGCGCCAGGATACTCGTACCAGAAGAGGCCATTGAGGGGGACCCGTCAAGGGCGCCCGTTTTTTACAATCCGCGTATGGAGCGCAACAGGACCGTCTCGGTGCTAGTAGTGAGATCGTATGGAGGCCTGTTGGGTAGGGGCATGACCATATGCGAGCCCCTGTCTGGGACCGGCGTAAGGAGCATAAGATACGCGCTTGAGGTGCCGCACGCTTCTAGGGTCATAGCAAACGACGTGAGCTGGCAGGCGTACCGCCTCATAAAGGCCAACGTGGAGCTCAACGGGGTCAACGACGTGGTCGAGGTTCATCGTAGGGACGGCGCATCGCTTATGGCCGAACTCTGGAACGTGTGCGACGTGGTCGACGTGGATCCCTTCGGCACACCCATGCCGTTCCTTTCCGCCGCGATAATGGCGGTTAGGCATGGCGGAATGCTGTGCGTAACCGCGACAGACCTAGCCGTACTCATGGGCAACTACCCTAGGAAGTGTCTGAGCCGCTACGGGGCACGTGTGGCCAGGGTCCCCTTTTCCAGGGAGCTGGGCCTAAGGGTGCTCCTTGCGGCTGTGGGTAGGCAGGCCGCTGCGCTTGACGCGGGAATAGAGCCCATGGTGTCCTTTTGGGACGGCCATTACTATAGGCTGTGCGTACTCGTGTACAAGGACGTGACCAGCGCCAAAGACACCGTGGACAATATGGGATACGCGTATTACCGCGAAGGTGAGAGGGGCCTAGTTGCGGGGTACCCCAAGGCCCCTGGGGGAGACATGGGGCCAATATGGGTGGGGAAACTGGGCGACGTGGAGTTTGCCGGCATGGTTTCTGAGGAGGCTGTAGGTCCCTATCAGGGACAGCGCCGCTTGCTGGAGTCCCTCTACAACGAGTATATGGCGCCCCCCCTATATTATTTGACCCATGAAGTTGCTGTTAGGGGGCGGGAACCCCCCTTAGGCCTTGTGCTGGAAACGGTAAGGGGAACCGGCGTCGACGCGTGGGCCACGCACTTCTCTTCTAGGGGCTTCAAGGTGGGGGCACGCCTAAGCTATTTAAGGGCCCTCATGTCCTCAGCCGCATGGTGATACTTGCTGTAGGCGGCCTACCTGGAAGCGGAAAGACTTTTGTTTCGAGGATTATCAGCGAGATGGGGTACCCGTTGATATCTATGGGTGACGTTGTGCGCGACATAGCGCAAAAACATTCCATTAGGCCGGATGTGGCCGCCGTGAAGGTGCGCCTGGAAATGGGCATGAGGTTTCTCGGTAGGGCCACAGCTCTGAGGCTGCCCAGGGGAGGCATGGTGGTCGTGGACGGTGTTAGGAGCATCGAGGAGGTGGAACAGTTAGAGGAAACGGACAGGGTTGTATTGATATATGTGGTCGCCCCGCGCAGCGTCCGCTACGAGAGGCTCGCTCTGAGAGGGAGAAGCGACGACCCAAACACTATTTCGGAGTTCCTTATGAGGGAATACAGAGAGCTCAGGTTCGGGGTGGCCGACCTCATATCTAGGGCGGACTACATACTGGTGAACCATGGAAAGGGGACAGACGAGCTGAGGCGGGAGCTGGAGGCCATAGTGAGGGCTGTACAGGACGGCGACCAGCACCGTTTCGATGCGTGACTGGGGCGCCGTTGAGGCCGCCGTTTCAGTTGTTGGGCCACAGACACATTTTTAGGTTGTTGGCCCCCTCGTGCCATGGCCGAGGTGACCGTAATGGCCGAGGTAAGGCCAAGCGAGGACCCCAGGAAGGTCATGAGGTCCGTGAGCAATGTAATCGACATGGAGGAGCTAAAACTGGAAGAAATCGAGGGACGTAGGTACGTGGTTGGCCGCGCCGTCAGCCACAGGCCCCTCCTCAAGCTAAGGCAACTCATATGGAGCCAGGGCATACAGGACGCCGCGAGGAGCATGCTGAGCAGGGGCGTTATGAGCGACGACGTCCTCACATTCATGTTGAACAAGCAGGCAGCGTATGTCGGCGTGGTCTCGTTTGTTTCCGATCCAAGCGAGAGCCCGCTTGGGCCCATAGTAGTCACGGTCAGGTACAGGGATATGCGGAGGCTGATCGATTGGCTGGCCCCAAGGACCTACAAGGGGAAGGTCATGTACGATGTGTCCCTCTAATGGCCGCACTGGCCAGTCCCTGCAGCGCCCAGCCGGCGGAGCGGTCGGAATACCGTAAAGCCGTGCAGGCACCCATGGCGACCTTCGCCCTAATCCTTCCTTAGCACAACTATGTCTCTATAAAGCCCTCCATGAACATATACCGAACATATCGTTACATATTTATATGGATGGCCGTGGAACACGGAATAGTTGGGCGCCGCGTAAACCATGTGGCCGCCATCCTTAAGCGCCGAACCCACGTCGTCGAGAACCTTCCGCACAATGTAGCGTACACCCATGTGGCTGGTGGACATCCTCCCATATGGCACGTCTGTGACTATGGCATCCGCAGAACGCGGTCGTATGGGCAGATAAGCCGCGTCGGCCCGACCGTAATCCCCGTAACTGCCCAGATTGGTGCGTGAAGTCAGTAAGGCGTCTATGCCCAGGTCCATGGCCAATACGCGTGCTCCCACCATAGCTGCCTCCACCAAGATGCTCCCCGTGCCTGAAAAGGGGTCCAACACGAACATGCCCTCCCTCACCCTGGCCAGGTTGACCATTATCCTGGATATAAGCGGGTCCATGGCGACCCTAGCCCTCCTAGTCAGGTGACCGGCAAATGCTGACCTGTCTATTTTGAGCGTGGTCCTACCCTTCACCTCCTTTACGGCGCCGGCCCTACATAGAGGGGATTCGTCGCAGTCGGTGTCCACCCTGATCTCGTCCCCAATTTCTACAAATCTATATGTACACCCATACAGCTCTAACAGCGCCTTGACCTCTTCCACGGCAAGGCACCTATATCTCTTGTCGTACTTTATTGATAAAATCATATATGTATTTGTTTGCGAATATCGATAATAATAGCGTTATTATTGAAACGGTGGCGAATATTACTAGCCTTGCCAGGAACTCGGCCGTGAGGGACTGCCTATAGAGGTAGTCCCCGAGGTAGTTGCCCAACAACACGAAGAGCAGCGCTATGGAAAACATGTAGAGCCTTAGCGTTCTGTTCCTTACTGCCCCCTCTATGAAATTAACCATGAAGGGGAGCGCTACATATGTGGTTATTAGCGGTATCGGGTTTTCGCCGGTCTCCGAAATGGCTATGTTTATTGTGCTTACTATGAGTATCGTAGATACGAAGACGCTGAAAAACGTGAATTCGTACCTCTTCAACATGCTGAAGAACGGCACGTGGAGGTCCACCGAATACAACAGGAGGAGGAGGCCTATGGCGAATAACGTGCCGTTCCATATGGCCCCTATTATGCGTGGGTCCACTAGCTGCCCTATAGCGGCGAACGTGGACCACAGCAGCATCAACACCGATGGGATACCTACAAAGTACCTCTTGTACTCTGGCTCCCTTACAAGCTTTGTGAAGTAATATTTTATTAGGCTTGCCGTGGCTTCAACCGACTTTTCCTGTTTTACTATCACCCTTTCCACGTACAGAATGGGCCTCCTTTCCCTTATCAATGGAACCACTTCCTCGTCTGAAGGTCCGTCGGAAACTACAACTATGCCGTCGGCGTCGAACCGCGACAGAACGTCGTTCAATTCACCAAGCACCTTCAGATTCGCCTCGGCGCCGCCCCTCGAGGAACCGGCTACTATGGCCACCTCCACGTTGCCGGGACCCAAAGTTTCCAGCATCTCATCGTAGGTTTTTACCGATGCGAATATTGCGTTTCCATCAGAGTCGTCTGGGCACCTTAACATGAATTGGATGCCGGCCCTCAGCACGTTGTCCCTACCTATTATAGGGGTGTCCACTCTTAATCTTTCACCTATATCGTTGTCCCTATCAACGTAAAGCACCAATACCCTTCTAAGGCCTTGCATCAGACGTTGATCATTGTACTTAAGGTATTAAGCGTTACTACAGCGTTCCTATATGGCGGGAATGGGGATCGTTAGGGACCCGTTTGGGCACGCCTTGCCGATCCCGGTCCCTGGAACAGGTCTGACCCGACCAAAAGGCGATGACCCAGTATCCGAACGGCGCGGCCCCTGACGACAGTCCGCCGAAAGTTACCACGGGGACCTAACTCGGCCTACGTTTTGAGGGGTAGGCCCGGAGCGCTGCTATTGACAGCCGCTCGACCTCGGACTGCTCAACGGTAATGGCGATACTACGCGTTGCTGGCCATCGCGTAGTACCTAGCGAGCACGGGGCACGCCTTGCCGCCGGACATGCATGCCTCCATGATCCTCCTACGCGTGGCCCGCCACTCGTCCACGGACATGAAGGCGCATCTTTCGCCGTCCACGGTATATACAAAGAACCTGCACTTCATGTGTGCGAGGTATCGGCGTCTATATAAGGCACACGTTTCCGCCCGCCCAATTTGACAATGTGGGTCTCCCGCAGGGCCGGTTTGGCGTCCCTGTAACCTTTATATTTTATGGGAGCCGCCACGGTACATGTTTCAGGACGTACGGCCAAGACATTACATACAGGTACGCGCATATGTCGTGGCCATGCTCGAGGTGCAGAGACATGGACGTGCCTAAGGCGCTCAACAGGCTTGGGGATGCCCTCGAGTATTTCAGAAGAAGGAAGTTCAGCATTGTGAAGGTCCTCAAGGTTGGCGAGGCCTATATGCTCTCCAAGGGCTCCCTGTATGTAGATGTATGGGCGCCCACAAAGGACTACGTGAAGTACCACGACTACGAGAAGTTGGTCAGAGGCCTAGAGCTGGACAGGGTTCAGGCCCTTGTGATAATCTCCTATAGGCCCTACACGATCATGGATTACTTGAAGAGGCTTATGGACGCCGCTGAGAGGTGGTACGGCGTTTCCAACAACGTAAAGATGATTGGTGTGTCCGAGGCGGACGCCGAAAGGGGCGTCGAGGAGGCCGTGGAAAGGCTCCACACGTATTTCGCAGAACTTATATCCAGGCCCGCCACAGTCAGGGAAAGGTGCCCACGCTGCGATGCAGGCGACTTACAGCGCTACCAATTCGACGATTACTTCTCGCAGAAACTGTACGGAGCCGCACGTCAGTACGTGTACATATGCGACAGGTGTGGCCTACGTATAAGCAGGCAGGAACTATTGTCGCGGTCCTAAAGGCTCTTCTTAAGTAGCCCCACGTACTCCCTCATCCACGGGGGCATGTCGCTGGGCACGCGCGACGTGACGAGGTTGCCGTCGACAACCACGGGCTCGTCGACGTACACGGCCCCGGCATTAGCTATGTCGTCCCTTATTCCGGGGTACCCAGTGAGCCTCCTTCCCCTTATAACCCCAGCACTTATGAGTATCTGAGGCCCATGGCATATCGCGGCTACAGGCATGTCGTTGCTGAAGAAGAACCTAACTATGTCGAGTACGTCCTTGTCTAGGCGAAGTCTCTCGGGGGCCCTACCGCCTGGCAGCACCAGCCCAATATACCTGCTGGGGTCGGTCTCCTTGACCGACAGGTCCACGTTTATCTGGTAGCCCACCTTTCCCCTGATGGGTCTCCTTTCAATCGACGCCACATCGACCGAGAATCCCTCTTCCCTGAGCCTATAGTAGGGGTACAGCACTTCTATGTCCTCTGCCTGGTCGCCGGTTATCATGAGTATCCTCATGGCCATCTGTTTATGCCACTATAAAAGTATACGTGTACTCTACGTTTATGTGCCCCTAGTATGGGGGAACGAAGTCTTCTGGCTTCGGTATTTCGGGGGAGAGCCCCTTGCGCTTGCGTAGCTGGCCCGTGAAGTCGGCCAACATGGACTCAGGGAGCGGCGACCACTTGGAGAACTGCATGGACCAGAAGACTTTCCCGGCCGCAGCAGCGCGAAGCTCATCGCTTATGTTGAAGCTCTCCAGTACAGGCAGCTCGGCCCTGATCAAGACCATGTACTCGGCCTGGGCCACGTCTATGACCCTGCCGCGGTGCTTGTTGAGCACGGATATTATGGAGCCCATGTACTCGCTGGTGGTCTTTATATCGAGCCTAAGTATGGGTTCAAGTAGCGTGGGCCTGGCGGACAGTATGCCGGCATATATGGCGTTTTTCGCAGCCGGCATTATCTGTGCTGGGCCCCTATGTGCTGGGTCCTCGTGGACCACCGCGTCGTGGAGGACCACTTTGACTCCCCTCACCGGCTCCAGGGCAAGGGGACCGGCCTGCATGGCCCATCTAAAGCCCTGAACAACGTAGTCCCTTATCTCGCGCAGGTACTGTATGCCCGTGGTCCTATCCACGAACAAGTTTATGTATGTCTCGTCGACGGCCCATATGCCCCTGGCCTCGTCGGCGTCCCAGCCGGCCCTTTCCCTGAGCACCTTGGCCCTCTCCCTTGGATCCTGGTCGTCGTTGACCTCGCCGCTTATGATTAGGTTTATAGCTTCCTCGTCGAGCGGCTCCACGCTTATGTAGAGTTTGTTGTGCTTATTGGGCGACTTGCCCTCGTACACTGGGGACCTCGACCTCACGGTTTCCCTGAACCTTATGAGGGGCGGCGACACGTTGAACTCCAGCTTTGTCCTCTCCTTGAGAAGCCACGTAGCTATTTCCAGGTGCAGCGTGCCGACGCCCGACAGAAGTATCTGGCCCGTTTCCTGGTCTATCTTGACGTCTAGGGTAGGGTCCTCGACAACCAGCTCCTTAAGGGACTCAACGAGCTTCGCCAGGTCTGCAGGGTTCTTGGGCTCCACAGCGACTGTGACCACGGGCTCGCTTATGTACTTAAGCCTCTCGAAGGGCGGTATATCGGCTATAGCGGTGTCGACTATGGTGTCTCCGGCCCTGGCCTCCTCCACGCCGGCCAACGCAACTATGTTCCCGGCAGGCATGTAGGGCACTATGGCCCTGTTGGGGCCCATATAGATATAGGTCTGGAGCACTCTCTTCTTGGCCTTTGCGCCTATTATGTAGACCTCCTTGCCCTCGTGAACTGTGCCGCTGAAGACGCGGCCGGTGGCGATTAGGCCTGCATGGGGGTCCTTGGTCATCTTGCTCACCGCTATGACAAGGGGCCCCTCGGCGCTCGCCTCCAAGAGGGCCTTTCCGACGGGCCCATCCAGGTCGCCCCTCCACAACTTGGGTATGCGGTACTTTTGGGCCACGTTGGGGGGAGGCACGTGTTCTATTATCATGCTGAGTATAGCCCTATATAATGGGAAGTCCTTGGAAAGCTCTTCCACCTGCCCCTTCTCATATGCGTCTATGATATTGGAGAACTTGAGCCCGGCCTTCTGCGCTATGGGTATTGTTACGCCCCACTTGTGGAGGGCAGAGCCCAGGGCCACCTGGCCTTTGGACGGGTCCAGCTTCCACTTGTCCCTGAATTCTGGCGGCGCATACATGTCGATGAGCTCGTTGAAGTCCTTGACTATCTGGACTATGCGCTGCTGTATTTCCTGCGGCGACAGCCTTAGCTCCTTGATCAGCCTATCTATCTTGTTTATGAAGAGGACTGGCCTGACAAGCTCCTCCATGGCCTGCCTCACCACGGTCTCGGTCTGGGTCATTATGCCCTCGACTGCGTCTACGACTATGAGTCCGCCGTCCATGACCCTTAGGGACCTAGTTACGTGTCCCGTGAAGTCGACGTGCCCAGGCGTGTCCACGAAGTTTATGAGATAGGGCTTACCGCCCCACTCGAAGAACAGCGAAATATTGGCCGCTTTAACCGTCATTTGTCTCAGCTGCTCTATGGGCACGTAGTCCAGGGCAAGGGCCTTACCCGCCATCTTGGGCGACAGTAGGCCAGCGCCCATCAGGAGGGAGTCTGTGCTGGTGGTCTTGCCGTGGTCCACGTGCGCCAACGTGCCGGCGTTACGCACCTGCGCGGGGTTCTTGGCTATGGCCAGTATCTCGTCGATGCTCTTCTCAACTATCCTCACGTATGACATGTTGTGCCTTTGATGGCCGGTATAAAAAATTACTTCCTCCTTGTGGGGGGCCTATACGGGGCCCTCGACCCAGAGTCGCATATCCTAAAGGCCACATACAGCGCAACAACCATCGACATCATAACGACGAGCCTTACGACCCACATAACCATGCCGGGCCAATTGATCGATTGGGGCCTCACCATGAGGGCCAACACGCCCACGTAGTTGACCGAGAGGACAACCTTGCCGAGTACCCTCCCCATTTCTACGGGGGGCTCAACGTAGTACTGGTCCGGTATAGGGTTATTATCGCCCTTAGTTATGAGCATGCACCGGCCCATCGCCCCGCTCCCAACAACCCTATGCACCACGTCGCCGCCCAACTTCACGGACCTGTACACTATGACGTCGCCAGTTAGGTCATTACAGGAAAGTCCATGCCTAAATAATATAACTATGTCGCCTAGCTTCAGGGTGGGCTCCATTGAGAAGCTCGAAACTACTGCCCAAGGGGGCCACACGCCGGCGGCTAGGGACGATACGGCAAATACGACGACCACTATGGCCACGGTGCCCGCCAATTCCCGCGTGAACTTTCTCACGAAATAGTTTTGTGACCCCCTTTAATCGCTTTCCTCTGTTTACAAAGATTAGCTTATATAAAAAGCTAGCGAAAAACTTAAATACAAGCGATTTAACACCCAACACATGAGCCAGCAGCAGCAGGCACCAAGGACAGGGGTGCCGGTAATGATATTGAAGGAGGGCTCTCAGAGGACTACTGGCGTTGATGCAAGGAGGTCCAACATAATGGCCGCCAAGGTGATAGCGGAGATCCTCTCCACAAGCCTTGGGCCCAGGGGCATGGACAAGATGCTCATCGACGCGTTCGGCGACGTCACTATAACCGGGGACGGGGCCACTATATTGAAGGAAATGGAGGTGCAGCACCCAGCTGCGAAGCTCCTCATAGAAGTAGCCAAGGCGCAGGACGCAGAAGTGGGAGACGGGACCACTACAGTGGTTATTCTGGCGGGCAAGCTGTTGGAGCTGGCCGAGGAACTGCTCGAGGAGGGCATACACCCGACCCTGGTAATAGAGGGCTACAAGAAGGCCATGGACGAGGCTCTAAAAATAGCCGACGAGATCTCGAGGCCGATAGACGTTAACAGTAAGGAGGAGCTTATAAGGATAGTGTCCAACTCCCTCAGCAGCAAGGTGGTCGCCGAGGCCCGGGACTACTTGGCCGGCCTCGTAGTAGACGCTGCACTGGCGGCCGCTGAGGATAGGGACGGTAGGAAGGTGCTTGACCTGGACTGGATCAAGATAGAGAAGAAGAAGGGTAAGAGCCTCTACGAGACCCAGATGGTGAGGGGCATTGTCCTGGACAAGGAGGTGGTGCACCCGGGCATGCCCAAGAGGCTCACCAATGCTAAGATAGCCATACTGGACGCTCCACTGGAGATAGAGAAGCCCGAGTGGACCACCAAGATCTCGGTGACGTCGCCAGACCAGATAAAGGCCTTCCTAGAGGAGGAGGCCCAGATACTTAAGGCCTATGTGGATCACTTGGCCGCTATAGGGGCCAACGTGGTGATAACCCAGAAGGGCATAGACGAAGTCGCGCAGCACTTCCTCGCGAAGAGGGGGATAATGGCCGTGAGGAGGGTCAAGAGGAGCGACATAGAGAAGCTCGCCAGGGCCACCGGGGCCAAGATAATAACCAGCGTCAAGGACGCGAGGGCCGAGGACCTGGGCTTTGCTGGGCTTGTGGAGGAGAGGAAGGTAGGGGAGGAGAAGATGGTGTTCATAGAGGAGTGCCCCAATCCGAGGGCCGTTACCATGCTGGTGAGGGGAGGAAGCGACAGGGTGTTGGACGAGGCTGAGAGGAGCCTCCAGGACGCGCTTCACAATGTAAGGGACCTACTCAGGGAGCCCAGGGTGGTGCCCGGCGGCGGCGCCCTTGAGATAGAGATAGCTAGGAGGCTGAGGGACTTCAGCAGGAAGCTGCCAGGCAAGGAGCAGCTCGCTGTGCTGAAGTTCGCTGAGGCGCTGGAGCACATACCTACAATACTTGCCCTCACAGCCGGCCTGGACCCGGTCGACGCCATAGCTGAGCTCCGCAAGAGACACGACGCGGGCGAGGTGGATGCAGGTATAGACGCTGTAAGCGGCAAGATAGTCAACATGTACGGCATAAACGTGGCTGATCCCCTCATAGTGAAGAAACAGGTCGTCAAGAGCGCCACAGAGGCGGCCATAATGATACTGAGGATTGACGACATAATTGCGGCGGGGGCACCTAAGAAGGAGGAGAAGGGCAAGAAGGGCGGTGAGGAGGGAGAAGAGGGCAAGGAGTCCACTCCCAAGTTCGACTAATTTGGGCCCTCCAACACCCAACTTTTTTAAATAGGTCGGACACCTTTCCCGCGTGTCCCTTGAACATGATCTCACGACTAGGATAAATAGGCTCGTGGAGCTTCTAGACAGGGCTGTTAATTCTAGGGACTACTACCCCCCCAAAATAACCAAGTACGAGTTGGCGAGGATCGTGTCTGCGAGGGCCCTCCAAATAGTTAGCGGTGCCCCTCCCCTGGTGGACGTCGAGTCGCTGCCTAACGCGGACCCCATAACCATAGCCCTGAAGGAAATAGAGGAGGGAAAACTCAGAATTTACGTGGAGCGGGAGCTCCCCAATGGGCGCCTTGTGAGGAGACCACTAGACGAGCTCATAGAGATAAGCAAAGAACTAGGCCTTCTTTAGGGTGAGCCTTCCCCCTCCCAGCTCCATTTCCACGTAGTCCCCCACGTCTAGGTCCCCAAAACTTTCCATTTCCTCGTCCGTGAGCCACAGGGTCACGCGAGGCACAGTGATCCTGTTGGGTCCCGTAAACGGCATGGACCTCACTATCTGCGTGACTAGGGGCATCACCTCGCGGGCTATGCTGGCCACTTCCGGCGAGTCCGACATTATTATGGGGCTCGGCACGTCCCTCTCCTCGACTATCTCTACCTTGATGTACCGGGTTCCCAGAGGGTCATACACTATCTGCTTGCTGATGACTATCCCCCTCATGGCATCTAGGTGCGAAGAGTACAAATATCTTTCTGAACCTGGACGTCACTTGCATGGTGTATAGTTACTCCATTACGGTCAATTATGGTTTAATAATTAGGGTGGTCCAAGAATTATGTACGTGGAGCAATCCTAATATTACCCTTGTGTAATACTTAAAAAGGGCACAAATATCGCACTGTATGGCAGCGCAAGAAGCAACAATACTGGTCGGCAAGAAACCGACTACAAACTACATAATAGCCACGGTAATGCAGTTCAACCAGGGCAGCAAGCGGGTGATACTGAAGGCAAGGGGAGCCGCAGTCGCCAGGGCCGTGACAACCGCGGTAATGGTTAGGGACAGGTTCCTGCCTGGCAAGGTGAATGTCAAGGAGGTCAGGCTGACCAGTGATAGGGTTACTGGCCAGGGCGGCAGGGACAGGTCGGTAGCCGCAATAGAAATAGTACTGGAATCGGCATAAACAACCCGGTTTTTTGTAGTTCGCCCCCGGCGTTTTCCGCATGAGCTCAGTACAAGGGGGCTGCGAGCTCTCATCGCATGAGTCCAAGCATCTCCGGGAGTTCCTCAAATGCGTGAAGGATTCCCTGCAAGGCGTCCATGTAGTGGAGATAGATAACGGCCACAGGTACGCGTACGGCCTATACGTCGAGGGCGAGGCGGAACAGTTGGTGAGGTTCCTGTCCTCGCTTCCCGGCAGCACGGTCAGGGAGATGTCGGGGGCAACATGGGTGATACTTAACGGGGGGTCTGAGGTGGTCATTGTGAGGGGCGTCAGGACCTAGGCGTACAGGCCAATGTTTTTATCGGATCCTCCCGTTTGACTGTCATGGACGAGACGCGGTACAAGTCCAGGTACGTTTTCGCCGAGGACTTCGGGACGGGCTACTTCAAGTTCGGCCCCATTACGCTTGGCGAGAACCCTCACATGGTGCAGTCCAGGGGCCTCATACTTAGGGACCTACCCGAGAGCGTCAAGTTGAGGGTGAGGGATAGGGCCTTGCTAGAGAGGGGCGTTGTCGTGGGCGACGAGGAGATACCGAAGTACCTAAGCGGGGTCAAGGACGCGGCACGTAAGCTCAAGTACCCCCTGAAAGACGGCGTAGTCAAATTCGACGACGAGGACTCTTGGCTTGTGGTGAGGGAACTTGCGAGATACGCGTTCGACAAGTTCCCAGTGTCCGAGGCCGGGTTCGAGGGTTGGTACGTGGTTATCGCCCTGTCCTCTTTGGCGCCCGACTACATGATTAGAAGGATCTTCGCCATACACGAGGAGCTGGACAGATGGCACGGCGGAAGGCTGATCAAGGCCGTTACGGTGGTTTCGCAGCCGCTGGCGGTCGCCATAGCCGAAAACGCTGTGGACTGCATAGTAATAGAGGGGGGACATGGCAACATACAGATTGCGCCTATAAGCTATGCCCTTATCAGGGAGGGCGTTGTGGCGCTCAATAGGGGAGGCGCGGAAGCCAATGCGGTCACTAGGGAAATACTACGCGACATTGGGTACGGCGACATTGCACGCGAGGAGTATGTGGTGGAACTGGTAAAGAGGGAGATGGGCCTTGTCCCACGTAAGTTGGACGGGGCGATACGCGACGCTAAGTCGAACCCAGATAAATACGCCAAGCGTGTCAGGGTCTCGCCAATAACCGAGGTCGAGGTTCCCCCCGAATATGCCTGGACGCGGTTCCTTATTGGGGAGGTGGTCTTCGACCCAAGGCACGACGTGTTCGAGAGCTACGTTGAGCAGGGGAGGCTCAAGATAGAGGATGCTGTGGTGGGCGACGCGGTCCTCTACGGTGAAATGGACCTGGCCTCGGGCATCGTGGAGTCCCTGAAGAGGGTCCCCGTCGAGATACAGGAACGCATATTGAGCAACATAATCATCAGCGGTGGCGCATTCAAGTGGGATGTGCCGCGGGGCCTCGAGGACCACGCTGTGGACAGCGTGACCAAAATAGGGATCATGGTGAGGGACCGGTTTCCCAACATAGCGCACAACGTCTCGGCCAGAACGGTGAAGGATCCGCAGTTCTCCGTGTGGAGAGGATCGATAATTTATGGCTTCGCGCTGCCCGTCCACGTCAGGTGGAACGAGCAGGAAAGGGAGGGCTGGCACGTCTGGAAGTAAATATTAATTGTGCAATACATGTAGTTGTGGAATACATAAGAGCGTTGATTGCGCGGTCCCTCGAGGACAAGTACGGGTATAGGTACTTGTCCCACGCGGGCAATGTAATGGAGATGGCCGAGGGCATGAACAGGGTGGCCGTCTATATCGCTGTCGACGACATGTACGGGGAAGCGGAGGTCAATAGGTACATGGCAGAGGCCTCTACCCTAAGGGAAAGATACAACAGGGTCATTTTGGCCGTCCATGAATCCGCATTGCCGTTTATAGACCCGTCCCTTCTGGAGAGGACAGGC
The DNA here is from genome assembly GCA_015521775.1 of Thermoproteaceae archaeon. Taxonomy (GTDB): domain Archaea; phylum Thermoproteota; class Thermoprotei; order Thermoproteales; family Thermoproteaceae; genus WANN01. Next base: position 86,537 of record WANN01000012.1, on the reverse strand, counting down.
CTAGGCCTCCTCGTGGTCAGTAACGGCAACGTGGAGCTCAAGTACCCGGGCAAGGCCTCGCCCATAGCTGTGGCCGTGCAGGCGCCGAACGTTGAGGAGATCGTGGAACGCAAAGTGTTGAGCGTTCTTGAGAGGGAAAGGGCGAGGATGTTTGAGGAGGTCAAGAGGCTTGTCTCGGAGCTTGTCTCCGAGACCTTAAGGGGATGGCCCGGGGAAACCTCGGAGCAGCGTGAGGCCCCGAACCCCGGCCAGGCCGAGACGCCGGAGTCTGTGGAGGGGGTTCCCCAATTTATAAAGGAGAATCAATGGGTCAAGGTGTTGAGGAGTAGGAAGAGATGATGGACGAAATAATACTGGAGGAGATAAGGAGGGCCCTGGACGGGGAGGACGCAGAGCTGGCGGTGCGGCTTTATATGGCGTACAGGGAAAGGGGAAGGAGAGGCGTAATGGAAGTGGTGGAGGAGCTGCTGCGCGAGGCATGAAGGCCAGGTGGACCATAAGGCGGGTAGCCATGGAGAACTTCAGGGCGTACAGGGGCAGACACGAGCTTGAGTTTGGCCAAGGCATGACGCTGCTGCACGGGCGCATAGGCGCGGGCAAGACGAGCATTTTCTACGCCATAGAATACGCGCTCTTCGGCTCGGTCATGGAGACCAAGGAAAGGGTCGCGAGGCTCGCCGACCTCATATCCGAGGGGAGGGACCTCGCGGTGGTGGAGGTGGAACTGGCGAATGGGGATGGGTCCACGCTCCTCATTAGGCGGATACTGAGAAGCAACGGCGCCGAGAGGGTAGAAGGGGCTTTGGACGGGAGGGCCATAAGGTCTGAGAGGGAGCTCAGAGCCGCCGTCGAGGAGCTGCTGGGCATCGACGACGACCTTTACGAGAGGGCCATATACGTGTCCCACCGCTCCCTCGAGGCCCTCCTCCACGGCCCCCGGCAAAGGCGCACGTTGGCGATAGACAGACTGTTCGGCATTGACGCGGTGGAGGGCCTCCTCAAGAGCTTGCCCATAGACGCGATAACTGAGAAGCTGCAGCGTGAAAGGGATAGGCTTGCCGCCATAGAGGCCCGTAGGGACGTGATTGAACGGTATGGCGGAATAGACGGGATGAGGAGGCGCCTGGCAGAGATAGAGGGGGAGATGTCACGTATACGTAGGTCCATCGAGTCGTTTGAGGCGGAGAGGAGGCGCCTCCTAGAGGAGAAGGCCAGGGCCGTCGCCTCCATTAGGGCTAGCCCCGAAACATACGAAAAGTACGTCCGTGCCAGGTTGGAGTACGACGAGCTCAGGGACAGGCTGGACAGGCTTGGGGGGCACCCCGCTCCTACGCTGGAACACCTGGCGCTTCGCCTAGAGTCCCTTAGAGCCAAGGTCCTCGAGGTGGCTGAGGAGGTGAGGCTGTTCCTGGACAGCAAAGCCCTGGACGAGCTGCGGCTGGCCCAACCCGAGCACATGGATAGTACCCTGGACATAGTTTACAAGATTGTAAGGGACATAAAGGGAGCGGTGCTGCCTAGATTGGAGGCGCAGCTTGAGGACATAAGGGAGAGGCGTGTGGAGATGGCGGGCGAGTTGGAGGCGCTCGGCAGGGAGGTCGCCGCCCTCGAGAGCAAGGTTTCCTCTATGTCCCACATCTACGAGGCCTACAGAAGGATACTGGGCAAGTGGGGCGACGTATCTAGGCTTAAGGACGCCGTGGAGAGGCTGTCCAGCGAAGTGGCGGAGCTGGAGTCCCGCACGCTCCTTTCCAGGTCTCTGTACGTCGTGGCTAGGCACCTTGTGGAGACGCATGGCGAGGCCTGCCCCATATGCGGCAACAGCGTAGACCCTGAGTCCGTGAGGAGACGCTTCGACGAGCTGGTGGACACGTACATGCGGCTGGACGACGAGCTGAGGTCGAAGAGGGGCATGCTGGAGGAGGCCAGGAACGAATTGGGGGAGCTGGAGCGCGTCATGCCGGCCGTAAGCGAGTATCTAGGGTACCGCGAGGTCCTAGAGGAGAAGCTGAGGTCCCTCGCGGAGCTGAAGAGGAGGCTGTCTACGGCGGAGAGGTCGGCCATGGAGTTGGAGCGTAAGCTTAGGAGGTTAAGGACATGGGTGGAACAGGCGGAAAGGGAGCTCGGGGAGCTCGAGGCGGCCTATGAGGCCTACAGGGTCAGGCAGAGGATCTCGGAGCTTGAGGAGGAGCTGAGGGAGCACGAGGAAAGGCTGGAAAACGTGGGGGCATCGCCGGGCGTTCTGGCAAGGATAGAAGAGGACCTGTCCCGCATCGACGGCAAGTTGGAGGCGCAGACAAACGCCCTCAGGGCCCTAATGGCCGAGAGGGAGGCCATAATGTCGGTGCTTGTACATATAGGCGACGAGGACCTAGGGGCCGTAGTGAACAGGGCCGCGCGCCTCGAGGCCCTACACGCAGCGCTTTTGAGGATACAAAGGGCCCTCAGGGCCGCGCAGGGCAACGCGAGGCGCAGGGTGGTGGATGTGTTGAGGGACCACGTGGACTCCATGTTCGCGCAGCTTTACCCCTATGGCGATTTGAGGGGCGCATACCTTGAGGCCGAGCCCCGCAACGACACCGTGTACTACCAGCTGTACGCGTTCTCCAGCGGCGCCGCGCGCCTCCCCATATCCAAGTTGAGCGACGGCCAGAGGCTGACCCTAGCCCTAGCCCTTGTCCTGGCCATATACAAGTCGGCCCGCCACAACGTGGCGTTCCTATTTATGGACGAGCCGATACCGTACGTAGACGAAAAGGTTAGGCGCACCTTCGTCGAGGTCCTGCGGAGGCTCTTGGAGAGTGACATAGTGGCGCAGGTCGTGCTGGCTACCCAGTCGCGCGAGTTGGTGGACCAAGCGGCACGTTCCGCGCCCTCGAGGGTGGTGCAGATAATACGGGAAGGCTTAGAACCGCCTAAGTTGGGTTATCCTTAAATAATGCATTGAGCACGTTCGGTGTAATGGAATGCAGCGTATTTATGTCCCTTGAGTACCTGGAAATCGACATAGTGAGGTACAGCCCCTCCGGGGTACAGCACAGGAACATAAGGGTTGGGGGGCCCGGCATAGAGGTGGAGAACGACAGGGGTCAGCTCCTCCAGATACCCGTCACCTCCATGGAGGACCTCCTGGGCAGGTTCAAGGACCTGGTAGCGGAAGAGCTGTCCCTCTGTAGTAGGATTATAGTGCATATAGAGGACGCGCAGAGGACGGTCGGCTCCATCTCTGAAATCCTGGGGCTAGTGGACTACGCCTCCATAATGTCGGCCGTGTCGCACATGTCCAGGCCCACGAGGATAACTATCATAGGCTATAGGGGACGCAGGCCCCACGTGCCGCTGCCCCGGGGCCACATACTCATGCACAGGGTCGGCATAAAGAGGAGGTACATAAGGGACTACGAGGTGGGGCGCAGAATCATAAGCAGGATAGGCGGGTCCGAACGCGTAGTGGTCATAGGCTTGAGGACCGTGGAGGACAGATACAGGGTGTTCGTGGTGGCCCGTCACGGCAGGAGGAGGCTCACCATAAAGCTGAAGAAGCCCCTCAGGCTCGAGACGTTCTACGCTTTGGCGTCGAGCATAATTGCGCGCGTCGACGGGCTTAAGTGGTACGAGGTGGCTACTGCGTGACGTGGGCGCGGCGCCGTCTGTGGCGTCGACACGCATTAAATAGCGCTAAGGTTTTGTACATGGTGATGAGGGTCTGGAGCTGGCGCGCATCGCCGGAACGACACGTCTGACGTAGGGCTCAGGCGATTGGGCTCGGCCGTGACGGCCAGTCCTACCCCGAAACGTCTGGGTGCCCCCAAAGATGGGCGTAATACGTCTTGGCTATGTCGACGAGGTACCTGTCGTTGGTGTACACGCCAAGCAGCTCCCCGGCATGTTTCACTACGAGCAGCACAACGTCGGTTATGAATCCGCCCCCGAACATTTCGTCGCGGACCTTCACGCTTATCCGGGGGGGCACGTCGCCGAGGGCCTCGCGCAGAGGCGCCGTGACCATCAGGTACACGTCGGCCTGTCTCGACACGGCCAAAATTGTGTCCACGAGCCTGTAATCCAACAGCTCCATATATGGCAGGGCCACGTACGCCTTCTCGGCAGCGCTCTCCAACACGCCTATTGCAAACGACGCTATTTGTTCCCTTCCCCTGATTATGTTGAGGAACGTGCTCTCGGACCGCTGGTGCCGTTCCAGGTACCTGGACTCGTAGATCGTCTGTAGGCCGTCCATGATGCCCCTAAGCTCCCCAAGCACCTTTTCCACGCCATCTACGAGTTTGCCGTAAACCTGTATTGGGGGCATGGCGAAGAACTTTTCCGGCCTGCCCCCGCCCCTACTCACCGCGCCGAAGGACTCGAGCCTCTTGAGGACGCTGTATATCCGCGAATAGGGTATGCCGGCCGCCTCGGCCGCCTCGCGTGCGGTCATGGGCCCCCTCTCCACGAGCGCCAGATAAGTCCTCACCTCGTATGCGCCGAGGCCGAGCCTTCCAAGTGTGTCCCTCAGCTTGTTAATACTACTCACATTATGAATTGTCGGAAAAGAATAAATAAAGTATACGCGGACTTCCCCATGGTACCGCCAGCGGTACAGCAGGCGGCGCTGGTGCAGAGCTACAGCCCCCTCGTGGACATATCTAGGTTCAACTTGCCGCAAAGGTACAAGAACACGCTCCTCAACGAGACCCTCCAAAGGGCTTGGAAGAGGCGGTTCGGCTTGCCTGAACATACACGGATCGTGAAGATATCCAACTCCGTGTGCCCGGTATGCCACAAGCGTATACCCATGGCCGTGTACGAGGAGAACAACGCTGTGTGGCTCAAGAAGACGTGTCCCGAGCACGGCACGTTCGAGGACCTCTACTGGGGCAGCGCCGAGCTGTACTACTACTTCCTCCAGTGGGACGCCCCCGAGTACATCGGCAAGGGCATAGCCAACCCGAACACCACCATAGAGTACTACAGGGAGATGGGGGGATGCCCCATGGGCTGCGGCCTCTGCCCAGTCCACAAGTCCAACACGGTGCTGGCCATAGTCGACGTGACCAACAGGTGCAACATGGCGTGCCCCGTCTGCTTCGCCAACGCGGGGGCCGCCGGCTACGTCTATGAGCCCACGATAGAGCAGATAGAGTTCATGTTGCGCACCCTGAGGGCTCAGAGGCCCTGGCCGCCTAACGCCATACAGATAAGCGGCGGCGAACCCACACTGAGGAACGACCTCCCCGAGATAGTGAGGATAGCGAAGAAGCTCGGGTTCAGCCACATAGAGGTGAACACTAACGGGATCAGGCTGGGCAACGACATAGAGTACTACAAGTCGCTCCTGGACGCTGGGATATCCACGCTGTACCTACAGTTCGACACTATTGACGAGTCCAACGAGGGGGTGTGGAAGCACAGGCTATACAACTCTAAGGCGTATGCGCTCACCAGGCGCAAGGTAATAGACAATGCGCGGAAGCTGGGCCACAGGTCTATAGTGCTTGTGGTGACACTAGCGCGTAACTACAACGACAAGGACCTGGGCCGCATCATAGACTTCGCCATAGAGAACAGGGACGTAGTGAGGTGGGTCAACATACAGCCGGTCAGCTTCTCGGGGAGGGCCAGGACCTACACCAAGGAGGAGATGAGGAAGTTCAGGATAACCATACCGGACACCATACTGGAGATCGAGAGACAGACGGGCGGCAAGATATCGAGGTGGGACTGGCGCCCGGTCGACTGGCCGGTGGCCATCGCCAAGATGGCCGAGGCGCTGACTGGGAAGGCGAAGCCGCTGTTCTCGAACAACCCCGTATGCGGCGCAGCGACCTTCGTGTACTACGACGAGGACTCCAGGGACATAGTCCCAGTCACAAAGCTGGTCGACGTGGACGCCTTCGAGAGGACGGCCTGGGACGTGTACTACACGGCCATCAGGGGCGGCGTGTGGAGGCAGATCGCCAAGACCAAGGCCCTCAAGCTCCTCAAGACCGTCAAGGACAAGAGGCTGAAGGGCCTCCTATACGACCTAGTGGTAAAGAAGGACTACGACTCGCTGGCCCGCTTCATGTTCAACGTGGTGGGCATAGGAATAATGCACTTCATGGACGTGTACAACTTCGACATAGAGCGCATACAGAGGTGCGACATACACTACGCGTCGCCCGACGGGAGGATTATGCCGTTCTGCACACACAACAACTTCCACCGCGAGAAGATCGAGCAGGCGTACAAGATAGATCCAAGCGTCTGGACCAAGATAACCGGCAAGTCGCTTACAGGGTTCGCCTAACAAACCTTATTTTTTGTAAAATCAGTAGCCCAATGTACCTCATCATCCTATGTCCCCAATGCTCCAGGGCCAGTGCAGCCAGGGAGGGGGCAAAGACCCATTCATGCCCATACTGCGGGTCAACCATGCGGACGGACAAGGCAAAGGTCATTGCCAGGGCGAGGAACGGCAGGGAGGCCCGAAAAATAGTCGTGGAAATAAATGCCCGCGGCGGGGACATTAGGTAGATATAACATTACGTAAAAGTCCAGGGCATAATAACTTATTTAACGTTATCTAATATGTATCTACATGAAGAATAATTTAAATTATTTTAAAATATTTTCATGATAAAACATTTAACATACTATTATTTTTGGAAAAGGATAAATCTGATTATGTATTGGGATGTAATGTCGAGCCCGGAGAATCCCCAGAGGAGACGAGTATTGGTAACGGCTGTGGGCGCTGCAATAGCCGGGTTCGCGGTAGGAGCCGCGGCAACCAGTGCGTTGATACAGCCACGTGTAGAGGAAAGAGTGGTTACCGAGACTACTACGCAGACTGTCACCGAGACCGTCACGGTCGAGAGGACGGTCACTGTGGAGAGGCCCGTCGAGAGGAAATATGCACGGGAAAAGCTGGCCAACATCTCTGAGCTTGCACCAAACAAGCCTCTTTTCCGAAAGTACATGGATCATGATGTGGCTGTGGTAAAGCTTGGGATTCCCGCTGTGGGAGGCATTGGTCCGGATAGGGATGTGGTTGCATTTAGTCTTTACTGCACCCACATGGGTGGGAGACTAAACTTTGTGTCCTCTACGAGGTGTTTTGTTTGCCCGATACATTACACGCAGTTCGATGCTGCTAAGAGCGGCATGGCCGTCGTGGGCCACGCCACAGAGTTCCTGCCGCAGGTCATGTTGGAGTACGATGAGAAGAGCGGCGACATTTATGCTGTTGGATTTAACCAGCTCGTGTATGGGAAAATAGACAACTTGGCGTAGGCCATGTCGTTCCGATATTCCGGCAGAGTGCCGCTTCCGCCCCCCGACGCGGAGTACCGCGCCACAATGTGCCAGTTCTGTAACGTGGGCTGCGGCTACGACGTGTACGTGTGGCCGGTAGGCAGGGACGGCTCGCCGGAGCCAGGCAGGCACGGCATATCCTACAAGGTGGTGGACGAGGTGTACGGCAGGGAGATCGTGGCGCAGCCCGACTTCACCAAGCCCCTGATAACGCTGTCGGCGGAGCAGGGAACGCCCTGGATATCGGAGGCCATGGTCGTGAAGACCATTAGGAGGACGTGGGACAGGGGCAGGGGCACCGGGCAGTGGCAAGAGGTGTACGCTGCTCAGATACCGAGCCCCGAGTGCCCGATAAACTGGGGCAACGCGTCGGTGCGTGGGGGCACCAACGCGGAGCGCATGTGGAGCCCGTGGACCGTGGCCGGGGAGCGGAGGCTTAAGTATCCCCTGGTCAGGTTCGGGGGGAGGCTCGAGAGGGTGTCCTGGGACTACGCAATTGACCTGGTCGCCAGGATTGTCAAGGGCACCATAGATAGATGGGGCATCGACAGGGGGATGGGCAAGGAGGGCCACGACGTGTTCGCCCACAGGATGGACCACGGTGGGGGCGGAGGCGGCGCCATGATCGAGAACATGTCGGCTGGCCTGTTCTTCTTCTACGGCGTCAGGACGGCCTTCGCGAGGATACACAACAGGCCCTTCTTCGGCCCGGAGAATCCCGCCATCGGGGACGCCGGGCCAGACGCCATGAACACCTCCCTAATGGACTTGAGGCTCGCCGACACCATAATCTACTGGGGGGCCAACAGCTACACGACTGGCACAGTGATGTTCATAAAGCACGCCCTGGACAACGTGAGGGGGGCCACCGCCGACGAGAAGAAAAAGTGGTACTCTGCGGGCGAGCCGGTCGAGCCGGCCCGCATAATAGTCGTGGACCCACGGTGGAACGAGACCTCCGAGGCGGCCCGCGCCGCGGCTGGGGACAGGGCCATGCACATATTCGTGGAGCCGGGAACCGACATAGTGCTCGCAAACGCCGTAGCCCGCACCATCTACGAGAGGTACAGGGACGTGGTGGACGGCTTCGTGAAGCAGTACAGGGAGGGAGGCCTACAGTTCGACGAGAACGCGTTCAGGCTGTACCTCGAGGAGGCGCTTGAGGTGGGGAGGTCGAGCCTCGACGACTTTCTGAGCAGGGCAGTGGAGACCGCCAGGGTGTCGTGTAGGGTTGGTGACAGGGAGTACGCCGGGCGGCAGTGCATAGAGCTCGCGGCGGAGTGGATAGGCGAGCCCAAGGCGGGCGCCTTCCCCAAGAGGGTCTGGCTCATGTACGAGAAGGGCATTATATGGAACCAGAATTACCGCTCGATTTACTCGTTGGTCGACCTCTGCATGGTGGCTGGGGCGCTCAGGGGCCTGCCCGGCTGCGGCTGTCAGAGGCAGGGCGGGCACCAGGAGGGGTACTCGGGCCCAGCCCCGCCGCCCCCTCCCTGGGAGGACAGGAGGGTGCATGTGAGTCCCTGGAACTACGCCATGGTCAAGGGCATCAGGCTGGAGAGCTACGACGACTACAAGCGGCTGTACGACGAGTGGTTCCGCGAGGTGTACGGGGGGTACGACTCCACGAAGGTGCCTGCTGGGGACAGGTATATGCCCACGACGGACTTCCGCATCTCTGCGGGGCAGGGCAAGGTACTGTGGGTGCAGGACATGGACAACTACAGGCTCGGCCCCAACTCGCAGAGGCTCAAGGCCGCTGTTGCCGACAGGGCGTGGAGGGTGACGAGGAGCGTGTTTGCAGACGCCTTCTCTAAGATCGGCGGCGAACCGCCGGGGAGGGACTGGGACGTGGGCGTGTTGGACATAACTATAACGACGCCGATATCGTCCGAGGAGTACGCCAATAGGGTGCTCGACGCGCTGGAAAGGACCGGCGGAATGTTCGTCGTTGTCCAGGACATTTACCCGACCTTCATGGTCGAGGACGCCCACGTGGTGCTCCCAGCGGCGTTCAACAACGGTGAGGTGCCCGACGTCAGGATGTCAGTCCACGAACGTCGCTTTAGGATAGCCGATGCCTGGCTCGACCCGCCCGGCGAGGCGAAGCCCGACTGGTGGATATATGCGAGGGTCGCCAAGCGCATAGTGGAGCTGTACGAGGCCGAGGGCAGGGGAAGCGACCCGGTGGCCGAGAGGTTCAGGAGGGCCTTCGAGGACATCTGGGCGGCCATGGACAGGAACGCCCGTGACCCCACCGTCGAGGTCGAGAACGAGATCTTCGTGAGGTACATAGCAAACAGGGACGAGATGGAGCGGAAGCTGGGCGTCCCCGTGGAGGTGCAGTTCTGGACGCCGGCCTTCAAGAAGCTGGACCTGAACGTGCTCAGGAAGCTCCGCACTGTGGGACTCGTGTTGCCCCTAACCGAGGTCAACGTGGGGCCCGACGGCACGGTGGAGGTCAGGGGCGTGGTCAACAGGATGGAGCCCGCCGTCAACGCCCAGTATAGGGAGGAGGTCGTGATAGCGCGGCCCGACGGCACCATAATTAGGCGCGTGGAGATGCAGGCGTCCGAGAAGGCGAGGCGCATAGGCGCGGCGGCGCCCGCCCTCAGGGCTTGGCCAGCGGTGTGGAACGGGTACCCGCCCTACGTCAGGGAGCTGCTCGGCCATAGGTACTGGATACTCAACGGGCGGTTCAACGAGATATGGCAGACAGGGTACCAGGACCCCAATAGCGAGGTTATCATAAGGCGCTACCCGTTCAACAAGATAATGGTGCATCCCGAGGACGCACGGAGGGAGGGCCTGCAGAACGGCGACGTGGTGCTGGTCTACAACAAACACGGCTCGGTCCCCGCAGTGGTATGGATAACCGAGACCACTAGGCCAGGCAAGATGTTCCTCATAATGGCCCACCCATACATGGTGGCCGTCAACGCGGTCACGTCGCCCAGCGTCGAGCCCGTGGCCCAGAACCCAGACTACAAGCTTGTCAAGGCCGACATAAGGAAGGTTGGCCGCCTCGACGAGGCCCTAGCCGCACGCCTCACGTTCACAGGCATAAGATTCAGGTAATTTTTTCTTAGAGTGGGTCGTGGGGGCTACGATTTACCGTCTGGCCCTCCGTGCCCTCGAGGAGGACCCCTCTGTCCACCTGGGCTTCAAGATCCACAATGGGTGCGCCATATATGTGGTCAGAACGCCGCCAGGCTTTAGGCGCCCGTGCGGTAGGGACTGCATCGTGAGACGCATAGTAGAGCACTACCACCTGGTGTCGCTGCCCCGCTTCAGGAACGGCCTGGTCCACATAGATGTACGGGCAGGGGACAAGAAGACGAGGAGCATTGTACCCCGGTACAGGGATAGGGCGGCCTACTGGAAGAAGATAGATGCCAGGAGGTGCCTCCTCACCGAGGGGGAGCGCCGCGCACCGGAGCTTTTCCAGGAAAGCGGCGTGAGCACCATCTCCAGGAGGCTGCGGCGTCCCAAATACGTCCATAAGGTGCCGAGGAGGGCCATAGGTAAGGCCCTGGAGTACACCTAGTCAAACCACGAAGACTAGGGGCCTCCATGTGGTCGGCCCCGGCGGTTTTTCTCGCCGTCCATGTACATGCGCTCTACTGCCATCCCCTCGCCGTCCTTCCCGGGCATGAAGACTACTGCTACTCCCGCCCGTTCCTGGGCCTCCCAGCGGCGAGAGTGACGGTTCCCCCAAACCCGCCAACGGCATCCTGTACCTGGCCGCCGCAGCAGTGAAAGCTGGAGATCCCTGGGACAACCCCGCGCCCGGCCTCCCCTGCAAATGGCCGCGGGCCGGGCCAGACCTGTCACGTGTCTTGCTGGGCGATGTGGGCATGGAAAAGAGGAGTGCTGGGGCCCAGTAATGGAGTATTTCAGGAAGCATGGGTTTAACGATCCGGCGTCGGACCCGGAGAGGGCCGCGCGGCTCCCCGCGGTGTCTCTGTCCAAGGGCGATGAGGGCCTCGCCCCAACCATGTCAGCACAATATAGGCCACAGAGCAGTTCTACCAGGGCTGATATGATTTCGCTGGTCCACCCCTCGCCGTACTGCTCTCTGAACTGGTAGTACAGGCGCAATTCAACGCACTAGGGTATTTTCTGGCTGAGTGACATTTATACGCAGATAGGAAAGCATGTATGGAAATGGTCAAGGTGCTCAAGCGGTGGGGCGGCAGGGAGGAGTTCGATGGGTCTAAGCTAGCCCACAGTATATCGAGGGCCGCAAGGGACGTGTCGGTCGGCGTTGATGGATCGGTCGAGGAGGTGGTGAGGCGCATATCGGTGGGCGAGGGCGAGTACACTGCGTCCATAATGGACAAGCTCCACTTCGAGCTCCTGAGGATGGCCATAGAGGAGCCCGACATGGCCCAGGTGGCCAGGGCGCACCTGCTCGGCGCCATTTACAAGGACGCTGTGGGCAAGGGCTGGCTTAGGGCTGGAAGGGACGAGGGGGAGTACAGGGCCGCGTTCGTGAGGAACCTGCTCGCCCTTGCGGACGCGGGCATCGTCAGCCGGGAGAGGCTCGCGCCGTATGTGGACCACCTTGGGGAGCTGTCGCGGGCCCTCGCGCCGGGCAGGGACTGGGAGCTGGGGTACAGCGCGCTTAGGCTGTTCTACAGCGGGAACTACGCCCTCAGGTTCCCCGACGGGAGGCTGGCTGAGACCCCCCAGTACGCGGCCATGAGGGTCGCCATGGGGGTTGCGCTCGCCGAGGCCCTGTACGGGGGCGATCCCGTGGACTGGGCAAAGAGGTTCTACGCCTATATCTCGGCCAGGATCGTGGTGCCTGCATCGCCCTACTGGTTCAACGCCCTCACCCCAAGGCAGGCCTTCGGGTCCTGCTTCACCCTGGAGGTCGACGACTGCCTCTCCTCCCTCACGCATCCCGGCCGCAACTGTATATACGACGCTCTGGCCCAGTCCGGCCTCATACAGCAGGCGGGAGGCGGCGTGGGGTACGACTTCAGCCTGCTGAGGCCGGAGGGCGACATAGTCAAGTCCAGCGTGGGCGTGGCGTCCGGCCCGGTCTCCTTCATGAGGCTGTTCGACGTAAACGTGGACGTCATAAAGCAGGGGGGCAAGCGGAGGGGGGCCCAGATGGGTACCCTACACGACTTCCACCCGGACATACCCAAGTTCATCACGGCTAAGACGGGGGCGGCCAAGGACGTGGCGCTGCAGAACTTCAACATAAGCGTCATGGCGAGCGACTACTTCATGGAGGCAGTGCTGAGGGGAGGCAAGTGGAGGCTTGTGAATCCCAGGAGGCTCCGCGAGCTCGGCATAAAGGTCACAGAGTATTGGGGCGATGAGTACAGGAAAGTCCTGGAGTCTGTTCCCCGGGACGCCGTGTGGGCCGAGATGGACGCTAGGGAGCTCTTCGAGCGTATTGTGAGGGGGGCTTGGGACTCGGGCGACCCCGGAATGGTGTATAAGGACAACATGAACGCCGCGAAGCCCATAGACGACGTGTTGGACGGCGAAAGGTACGTGTGGTGGACGGTCAACCCCTGTAGCGAGACCGTTCAGAGGCCTTTCGAGATATGCAACCTTGCCTCAATAAACGTGGCCGCGCTTGTCAGGGACGGCGACGTGGACTGGGACGCCCTGGAGGATGCGGTGAGGATCGCCACGAGGCTCCTCGACAACGCCATTGACGTGCAGGACTACCCGCACCCCCTCATAGAGAGGTGGGCCAAGCTGAGCAGAAAGAACGGCCTAGGCATCATGGGGCTCGCGGAAACCCTGGTCAAGCTGGGGATACCCTACGCATCGAGGGCGGCGTTGGGCCTGGCCGCGGAGATAACGGCCAGAATGTACATGGCTGCCCTCGAGGAGTCCTCGCGCCTCGCCAGGGAGAGGGGCCCCTTCCCCCTCTTCGACCGCAGCTCCTATAGGAGGGGCGAACTGCCTGTGTTAAGGGCGCAGGACCACTACGTTGCAAGGTATGGGCCTCTCAGGGAGTCCCTTCCCCAGAGGGCTAGGGAGGTGGCCGACGAGGTGTTCAAAATAACTGGGGAGGTAAGGGGCAAGCATGCTGAGAGGCTGGACAGACTCGGCGAAATCGTGAGGGGCGGAGTGAGGAACAGCGTGGTGCTGAGCGTGGCGCCTACCGGTAGGATCAGCATATACGCGGGCACCACGAGCGGCGTGGAGCCCATATTTGCGCTTGCGTACATACGCAACGTGACCGTGGGGACCCTTGTCGAGTACTACGAGCCGTTTGTGGAATGGGCGAGGGCAAAAGGCATGTGGACCGAGGACGTGAGGAGGAGCATCGAAGAGGACGGCACGCTCAGATCGGCCGATCTGCCGGACGAGGTGAAGAGGCTGTTCGCAACAGCCCACGAAATAGGGTGGCAGTGGCACGTGGCCATGCTGTCCGTGGTGACCCACTGGGTGGACCAGTCGGTCAGCAAAACCATTAACCTGCCCCGCGACGCCTCCGTGGACGATGTAAGGGACGCGTTCCTGGCCGCGTGGGTCTCCGGTGTCAAGGGGATAACCGTGTTCAGGGACAGGTCCAAGGAGGTGCAGGTGATATATACGGGCCTCAGGGAACAGCCGAAGAGGAGGCTCGCGTTTAAGGTTGCCCCCATGCCGCGTGCCCTGGAGGACGCTCGCCTAAGCGTTGTGGAGGAGGGGAGGGACCCGTACTGCAAGACGGGGGAGTGCTCCTGATGGCGCTGTATGGGGCGCTGGCTACAGGGACCTCACTACGGGGTCCACGGCAACCCTTCCATTTCTTAGGTATACCAGTCCCCTTTCCATGAGCGCCTCGAGTATGTCAGCCCTTTCAACGGCATGGGGGTCCCCGCCCTCTACGGCGTCCAAGTACCGCCTCAGCTCGGCTGGCGCCGTCCCCACCTCGGCGGCTATTTGGAATATGGCGTCCCTCGCCTCTTCCATTGCCTCGGAAAGCCAGGCCGCCACGTCCCCGCCATAGGACAGCGCCACGTCTATGGCCTTGCCGGGGCACCCGTCAGTATACGCGTATAGCTGGTCGACATCGCTCGTGAACCTGGCCTTGAACCGGGCCGTAAGCTCGGAATATAGGTTTTCGAAGTCCCGCCTGCCGATGCCGGCCACCCAGTACGTCTTCATGCCCCTCATCGGCGCCCTCGAGACAACGGCCATGTTGACGTTTTCCTCCCTCATCGGCGGCGCCGCGTTGGGCGCCCCGCCATCCAGTATCATTATGCCCCTTTTACCGCTGTGCCTGACCTGCTCCGCGAACCACTCCTCTGCGGCTATTAGGACGCCGTGTCCGTCATGCGTCACAGCCGAGACGAACTCCGTGGAATACACCTGGTACGTGGACGTGTGTATCGCCTTGACACGCCTCGAGACGAAGTTGTAGATTTCCCTGGTGGTCAGGATATAGGTGGACTCCAGTGGCCTCTTAAACGACAGGTAGAGCACAGGCCTTTCCTGTCTGAGCCTGTCTGCTACGACCCTTAGCAGCTCGCTTTTCCCGCAGTTGGGGGGACCCACAACGTTCACGGGGTTGGGCCTCTTGACGAGGAGCGTTCTGAGGTCATGCAGTTCCTGTTCCCTGCCGTGGAACTTAATGTTGAGGCTGTGTATCATGCACCGTTGGTAAACGATTGGGTTTTAACCTTTGGCGCAAGCCTCACCGTGAGGTTGAACGAACTGCTGAACAACATAACGTTCATCAGCAAGGTGGGCCTGTTGGTCGTCATGTGGGCGCTTGTGGCCATACTGGTTAACCTCTGGGCCACGGGCAGACTTGTCCTTGCTCCGCTCTTCGTGTCCATACTGCTCCTTGGGCTCTTCATAATGGCTCTTTTCGGCGCATCAAACATCGCGTGGGGCGCCTTCCAGCTGAGGGCTAGGCGCAGCGCGGAGCAGGGCGAGGCGTTGCTTCGTGTGGGCATAGGACTGGCGCTCTTCGGGTCTATAGCTTTGGCTGTGAACAAGTACAGCGAGTTCCTATCCACGTTGGGCCCCGTCGCGCTGGAGGCGGTCAGGGGCGACAACTATCTGGCCGTGTCCATAATGATATTGTCGCTCGGCACGGCGATGCTGACCCGGGAATTCGTCCCCAGGGTACAGGCCGAGTCCGCCCGCATGTTCAGGTCCCTATTGCCCCAGCGCCGTGAGGAGGAGTACTCTGTCGTCGTGGAATAGGTCCGCGCTGCGCCCATGAGGACGCCCAACGGGCCGTGGGCAGAGGCTTTAAATATTCTCCATTGGTGATATACGTGGACGACGGCGCCTATGTGGCGGGGAGAATAGCCAGCGAGATATCCACGTTCGGGAAGATAACCGAGGTCATGCGTTTTAGGCGTGGCAGGCGCTACGTGGTGGAGGTGGAGACCGAGGCGGGCCCCCTGGGCATCCACGTGCTCAGCGTCGACGGCAAGGTGCTGGTGGAGTTGTGGCCGTACAACTTTGCGGCGCCGGCGTACGCGATGGAGGTGTCCAATGATCGGGGCGCGGCTGACTTCCTCGTTAGGCTGGTCGACATGGTGTGGGGCCTCAAAAGGCGCTGAGCGACGGGCCGCGTGGAAGTCTATTTTAATATCGCTCAAGTATCTTGAACCTCATGTCGATGCTGCTTCTGGAAAGGCTGAGGAGTAGGCCCGAGGAGGTGAGGGACATGCTGAGGAGGAGACGCCTCGACGAATCCCTAGTGGACAGGTTCAACGAGCTGGACGAGCGGTGGAGGGCCGCCAAGAGGCGCCTCGACGAGGCAAGGCACAGGCACAACGTGGTCAGCAGGCGGGTCCCCCGCGCTGCTCCAGGGGAGAGGGACGCGCTCATAGCCGAGGCCAAGAGGCTCAACGACGAGATAAGGGCGCTTGAGGAGGAGGCTAACGCGCTTGAAAGGGCCCGCGAGGAGGTGCTGTGGTCTTTTCCTAACCTCATACACGACTCAGTGCCCACATGCCCCGAAGGCGTGGACTCGGTGCCTGTGAGGTTCGGCGGGCCTCCCCCCATAGTGTATGAGGGGCACCTGGAGCAGTTCGTGCGCCAGACGGAAGGCTTCGGGGTTGGGCATACCGTAGTGGGCCGTAGGCCGATTGGCCATGCGGACCTGCTGGAGAACGTACTCAAGATGGGCGATACGGCCAAAGCTGGCGAGGTGGCCGGCAGCCGGTTCTACTATGTGTTTGACGACATAGTGTGGCTGGACTTCGCCCTGTCGCTGTACGCCCTGGACATTCTCACGAGGAAGGGGTTCAGACCCGTGATACCCCCGTACATGCTCAAGACCGACGTCATAAGGAGGGTAGCGGACTATAATACCCTTAGGGATGCCATATATAGGGTGGAGGGCGACGACCTGGTCCTGATAGGGACGGCGGAGCACGCCCTTGCGGCGTACCTCTACAGGAGGGAGCTCCTCGAGGACGACCTGCCCATCCTACTCGTGGGGTGGTCCCCCTGCTTCAGGCGTGAGGCGGGCGCTGGGAGCAGGGACCTCAAGGGGATATTCAGGGTGCACGTGTTCCACAAGGTCGAGCAGTTCGTGTTCTCGCTGCCCGAGGACAGCTGGCGCTGGTTGGAGGAGATAACTAGGAACACGGAGGAGATCATAGGGGGGCTGGGCCTGCCGTACAGGGTAGTGAACTTGTGCGCCCACGATCTGGGGGCCGCATCGGCCAAGACGTACGACATAGAGATCTGGATGCCTGCGCAGGGACTTTACAGGGAGATGGCCAGCTGCAGCAACGTGTTGGACTGGCAGTCCTATAAGCTCGGCGTCAGGGTCACGAGGAAGGACATGTCCCGACAGTACGTCCACACGCTTAACTGTACCGGCCTTGCCACTACTAGGACCATAACGGCTATACTGGAGAACTATCAGCGCGAGGACGGCTACGTGGAGGTGCCCAAGGCGCTGCGCCAGTACCTGGAACAGTTCCCAAACGCCCCCCACGACTACATATCGCCGAGAAATGTCAAGTGACCAGGCTGGGCCTCACGTGGGAATAGGCGACGTAGTGACGAGGGTAGAGGCGAGGTGCCCGGTCTGCATGGTCGAGGGGGCCTTCAACTATGTGGAGTTCCTTTACGACGCGCCGTACTACGGCAAGGTACTCATATCAGTGGGCAGATGCGGCTCATGCGGCTATAGGTTCTTCGACATGCTCTACGCGGACGCGGGCGAGCCGGTTAGGTACACCTACCAAGTGGAGGACCTGGTAGACGTGGCCAGGACAATGATAATAAGGTCCAAGACCGGCACCATATATTCGCCGGACCTCGGCTTCTCCCTAGAGCCCGGGCCGTACGCTGAGCCCTTCATAACAACGCTCGAGGGCTTCCTCTACAGGGTTGTGGACTACGCGGAAAGGCTCATGGTGACGAGCGACGAGGCTAGGGACAGAGTGGAGCAGTTCATAGAGGAGGTGCGTAGGACCCTCGAGTCTGGGTCAACGTTCAAAATAGTGGTCGAGGACCCGGAGGGAAAGAGCATTATAGTCCCTCCCCCGGGCAGGGAGGGCAAGTTGAGAAAGGAAATTATAAAAACGTCGGGGGAAGACTAATACATGTCGGCCCGTAAACGCAGACGCATGGAAGGAGTCAACCCGTTCATTGCGGCTGGCCTCATAAAGTTCTCCGAGGAGACCGAGATGTTCGAGAAGATCAAGGTGAAGCCCATCACCGTGGTGGCCGGGGCGATGCTCTTCGCCATAGTGGTTTTACTCGCCCGGGTGCTGTTGGGCTGACCCACTGCTATGATAAGGAGCGCCCCCTAGCGGGGCGAGGCGCCCTTTACCGCCCTGACGATCCGCCTTAACTTGTCGGGGTCCTCCTCGGCTACAGTCCCAGTAACTATGACGTTGGGGCCGGCAGCCGCCAGGGCTCCAGCCTCCTCCTCCCCCCTTATCCCACCGCCGACAAACAGCACCCTGGGGAACACCCCCCTCACAGCGGCCACCATCCCCACGTCGACAGGTCTCCTGGCCCCGCTCCCAGCCTCCAGGTAGAGCGCCATGAAGCCTATGTAATGTGACGCCAGTGCATAGGCGGCCGCCACTTCGTGTCTCTCATACGGTATGGGCCGCGCTGCCCCCATGTACCCCGCAGCGCCTCCATCGCCCACGATCAGGTACGCGGTGGATATTACCTCTAGGTTTCTGAAATGCCTGTGTATTATAGGCGCGGCCTGGGCCTGCGCCCCCACGATGAAGTATGGGTCCACTGAGTTCACCACGCTGAGGAAAAGCACCGCGTCGGCCCTGGAGGAGAGCTGGCATATGCTCCCAGGGAAGATTATGACTGGCGCGTCGCCCGCCTTCTTGGCCTCCTCCACGGCCTCGTCCATCTGTGCCTGCGTGATCCCCGTGCTCCCCCCAACCAGTATGCCGTCGGTTCCCGCGTCTATGGCTGTTCTGACCAACGATGCCACGTCTCCCCTAGGCGCCTTGTCCGGATCTATAAGGGTCATGTGGAGCGTCCTTCCCGACGATAGGTACTCGTATACCTTCATCCTTCTTCCACCTCCTCGGTCCCAGGGGAGGCGCCCTTGGCCCCCATGGGCACTCTACCACTGTAGTAGTCGTCCACAAAGGCATTGTAGTAGTCTACGGTCTGCTTGGACCTGTTCTCCTCGTATGTTGCGCCTATGCCGCACTCGCCGCAGACGACCCTTACCATGCCTCCCTTCCTGTCCGGCTTCACTATGACGCTGGTGTTGCCGCAGTTGGGGCACGTGAAGATCTTGGGTATCCTCTTCCTCGGCCTAAGGAGCGCCCTCTTACGCGATTTCCTCCTCTTCCCCATATGGGTGGGGAGGGACCACTTTAAATTAGTGTGCCCACGTTACGCAGCTCGGAGGACCGCAGGGCCCAGGCCGGCGATAGGCGCCCCCCTCCACGGCCACGTGAAGGCGCGTCAGTCCTGGCCACTGTGGTCACGGCTCCCATTAACTCTGAGTCATCACCCTTAAGGTAGACGGAGGGTCCTCTTAACGTTTTCCGCGAATTCCCTGGCCTCGCCGTCGTCGTCGAAGAACTTGTACCAGTTCTTTCTGTCGGTGTCCCACCTCATGCCGAGGCCCTTCAACGTGTCCTTGACGTCGAATGTCCTGCCCTCCACCGTCACTATGTACGAGCCGCCCCTCGTCCTCCTTATGCGCACGGAGATCTCCCTGTTCCTCCTCCTTTCCATCACTCTGATGGGCCATGGGTATAAATAGGTTATGAGTCGAACGACAGTTCGCGGGCGCCGTATTTTATGACTATTCTATTGCCACGCCTGTCCCTCCGCGATCCATCGGCAAGCACGTCCTCGTACGGCGCAGCGTTGAGCATGGCCTGCCTGAACAGCCTTGCCCCTATCTGCGCCAGGTCCTTCACCTTGGACCTGCAGAAATGCATGGGCACCCTTACGCCTGCGTCCCACGCCATGCGCATCATCCTCTCCGCTGCGTGCAGGCTCTCCCTGACATAGGCCCCGTCTATGGAGAGGCCGAGCGCCCTGAGAGGGCCGAGGTTGCCCTCGCTGGCGTCGAGCTCGTTGAGGTTGACGAAGTCTATTAGGCCCATGCCGTGTAGGTGCACCATCACGTCCACGATGTGGCGTTCCAGGCCCGGCACGGCGGGCACCTCGAGGCCCACGGCCTTCCCCGCCGCCTTGAGGGCCCTCAGACCCCCTTCCCTGCCCATTACCTGCGCCGTGGACACTGCGTGCACCCTCACCTCGTCCACAGAGGACGCGGCGAGGACCTCGGCGGCCTTTTGGGATAGGTTCAGGGCATGCGTGTACATATGTATGTGGAAGTCGCGGCCAAAGGCGTCCTTAAGCGCCCTGGCCACCTCCGCCACCCGCTCAGCGACTACCGACGGATCGCCGCCTGTAATCGCGGCGCCCACGCTCCCCGCGGCATCCACCTCGCGTACGATGTCCTCTATCCCTTGGACAGGGACGTCGTTGACGTACATCACGTCCCTGCCGAACCGGTCCCTGCTAACTGGGCAGTAGAAGCACTTCAGGGGGCACAGACCTGTTATGAATATGACGCTTTTGGCCCCCCGGAGACAGAGGTCGCATCCCCTGGCCACCTTGCCGCCCCTTATAATATTATCCATGGTGTGCGACCGAATACGATATAAAAAACCTTGTCAGTCCTCCCATGGAGGAGAGGAGGTTCAGCGAGGAGGAGATAGAGAGGGGCGCCTCGGTCTCCGAGCTGGTGGAGGTGGAGGGCCGCCAGGTCGTGAGGATAAGGTGGAACACGGGGAAGACGTCGGCGGGCCGCCTCTTCGGGCGATACGGCAGGGAGGGGAGGCCGGACTTCTTTAGGCTGTTGTTCGGCTCCATTGCTGGGTCGCTTCGCCAACAGTTTGGGGACAAGGGGGAGGAGATATTCGGCCGGATCAGGGACAGCAGGGAGTTCAGGGAGACAACACGTAAAATATTCGACGATATGAAGGCGTGGTTCTTCAACGAGGTTGCCCCGCGCCACAACATAGAGCCCGGCGACATATTCATGATAATTACCCAGCTCGAGGTCGACCCCAACACGGGCGTGGTCACTTGGGACAGGGACAGGACCGAGGTCGTTTTCTGGGTTAGAAGCGACAGATGCGTCCAGAGGGAGCCCGATGAGTGTAGGGCGCTGAAAGAGGAAAACGAAAGGCTGAGGGCCGAGCTGGAGGAGGTAAGGAGGCGCGTGGAGGAGCTCACAAGGCTCTTGGAGTCAAGGTAGCCCCTATGAGGGGCCAAGCGGCCGTCGGGGCCGTCCTCTTCGTTGTAGGTCTCATTGCGGGCCTGGCCACTGCGCTTTACTTCGCGTACATATACCAGCCAGCCCAGCCCGCGCCTCAGGCCCCCCAGGAGGCGAGTACAGTAACGGTCACCACCACTGAAACGGTCACGGTGGCCCGGGGGCCCAGGTTCAAGGCGCTTTCCCTGTATAGGAGCACGGACGACATAACGTTGGGCGGGCGGGTGCCCACCTTCTCCCTGTCATTCAACGGCGTTGAGTCGGCCCACAAGGTGGTTGTCTCCCTGTACGTCGAAATATCCAAGAACAACAATAGCGATGGCTCGGCGGCGCTGTTGGTCCTCCTGAACGAGGAGCTGCCCATGTACGGCGATTTCGGCATGACGCAGGCCGTTAGGGACTACCTCAGGCAGACCGATATAGGAAGCATACTGGTCCCCCTGGTCGCCCGGTCCCTGGTCCTCGTGCCCGAGGAGCTTGGCGGACCGGGCAACAGCGGCGTGAGGAGGCTGGTCTTCAACGGCACGCTCCTGAGGCCGGGCAGAAACGCCCTAACCCTGCTCCTAATGGACGACGACGGCGACGTGGCAGTTATCAGAAGCGTGAACATAACCGCGTTCGTGCCCGAGGGCAGGTAGGCCTATTCCTTCTCCATACCCATCAGCCTAAATATTAGCCGGGCGTTCTCCTCGCCGAGCACCTCGCTTATGGCGTGGTACAGCGCGTTGGGGTCTTCAAGCAGCGCGTTGGGGTCCATGCCGGCCCTCCTCAGCTTGTAGATGACCAGTAGGCGTAGCTCCCAGTCCAGCTTCTCGAACCTGTCCCTAACCATGGTGCGACAGCACTACCTTTTCGTTTACCACCGACACGTGGAACCTGCGCCAGGGCAAGGGCAGGGGCGCCTTGACAACCTCGATGCCGCCTGCGTCGGCCCTGAACACCCAGTCGAACCAGCTCCTGGGGGACTCGCCGTCAAATACGAGGCCCATCACTATGCCGGGCTGCACTGAGAATATGGCGTCCATTATCCACCTGATCCGTCTTGTGGCCAGCCTCTCAGCGTTGCCTATTATCACTAGGTCGTAGTTCCGAACCACCGAGAGCAGGTCGGAGAGGTACCCCTCGAAACGTAGCAGGTGTGCGTCCATCTCCAGGAAGTCGAAGCACTCGCATATTGACTTTATGGCCTCGACGTACTCGGTGACCACAAGTTTCCTCCCGGCGAGGGCGCCCCCAAGGAGCACCATTGGGGACAGTAGGTTGAGGTCCGCCACCTCAACGGCGATCCGGGACCCCTTGCGCACGCCCAGTCCCCGTACCCAGGGGACCCTTGCCGAGAGCACGCGCGTCACGTATTCGATGTATTCTAATGGGAACTGGGCACGGTTGGGATCGAATGTCAGGACCTCAGTTGGAGGGAAGTTGAACGCCCCCCTGCCCTGTATGGGCACGATGCCCCTGCATATCACGAATCCCACGTGCGGCACGTTGACCTTCTTTCCCCTGGACTTCAGTATGTGGATGTATCTGTACTGTCCCTCAGGGCCCAGCTCATGTTCGAGCTTCACGATGTTGTCTGCTATGTACGAAAAGGGCGTCCCCTCAATGGTCTCCTCGCCTATGGCAATTATTGGCATGTCACGCGAGATCCTGTGAAGAGCGGTGGCCACCTCCCTACTTTCCCCCACGGCGTTGATGCCGTCTATCACGAGCATGTCGTAGCCCATTGACCGCTCTAGGAGGAGCTCCAAGAGGACCTGTTCTTTGGGCGCGGCTATTATGTCGACCACGTCGATATTACTTATATCCAATCCCAGGGACGCGGCCTCGGCCACCACGTCGTTCCGCGTTTCATACAGGGAAACCCAGAAGGTCTTCCGCTTTAGCACGCTTGAGGCCCAAAGGGCTAGGCTCGTCTTCCCGGTGCCGGGCAATCCGAATACAAGGGTCAGCCCACTCCTAAAGATGTTAAGCATCTCCTCGCCCCCCCCCCCCAAGACGCATTGGACCCATCATTCACGAAGCTCATAACATTACAAAGTCATTTTAATTTTACCTTATTTCCAAAAAGCTAACACATGTATTTTTTCGCCGCGAGTTACGGCTCCACATAGTCATAAATTTAAAACGTTAAGTGTCAAGGTAAACGTAATTGATGTTTTAAATAATAAACAATATTGTGTACTAATATACATTAGATATGTGTATTAAGTTGATAAGCTCATGTACAATGCTGGATCTGGTTGCAGCGTACTCACATCTATGTCCAGCGAAATGCCCAGACGCGTTCGAGCAATGGCGCCACTGCCCGTATCCGTAAAGGACTGTGCGGCACACGTGCAGGTGCCCAGAGGGTCGCGGCACTTGGCCGGGACGTGACACGCTGGTGGTTATATGTTAGTCGACGTTGTTTGGGGTGTGGGGGCAGTGACGAGGTTAGGCATGTGGCGGCGTGTCTCCGCGTGGAGCGGCGGCCGCTGGGCCTACCTGTACAACGCCTGCATGCGGAGACTAATGGGGTGGGCGGCGGAGAGGGATCCAGCCCGCAGGAACGTGGAGAGGCCTACCTTAGGCGTTGGCTGGACACGGGAAAGGCCAACGGAAAAGGGGACTCGAAAGGCTGGTCCGGGCGAGGGACAAACAGCGACGCCTTTTTGACTGTTAAGGACGCGGATCAATTGAGGGTGGCGCCGCCGCCGGGATTCGAACCCGGGACCTCCGCAGTTCGGCTTCTACGGGTTAACAGCCCGCCGCTCTAACCGGGCTGAGCTACGGCGGCCTTTTCGCTTTCTGTGGGCATCATTTATATGTTTTGCCGCGTTTGGCCGCTGTAGGCGCGCGGCGCATATAGGGAACGGAGGAGGCCCCCAGCAATCGTGGCGGGGACTGCTGGCACGTCTCGCCATGTATGCGCCGCTCCACGCAGTTGCCGTGTCGCCTAGGCCTGGGCACTGGCAGCCGTGAAATAGATATATATCAAAGGTTTGGATGTGCCGTGTCTCTGAGAGTCAGGGGGCTCACGGTGAGCTTTGGGAACATGCGCGTATTGGACGGCGTGGACCTCGAGGTTCCCCGTAACACCGTGTTCGCGGTCATGGGCCCCTCTGGGTCGGGCAAGTCCACTCTCCTACGCGTGTTCAACCGCCTCGTCGAGATATACCCCGACGTGCGGGTAAACGGCGAGGTGTACCTCGACGGTGCGAACATATTCGAGTTGGACCTACAAAGGCTGCGCGTGAGGGTCCAGATGGTGTTCCAACTGCCCAACCCCATTCCAAACCTGTCCATTTACGAAAACGTGGCGCTCGGACTCAAGCTGAACAGGCTGGCCAGGTCGAGGAGGGAGCTGGAGGAGAGGGTGAGGAGGGCCTTGGAGAGGGCCCAGCTATGGGACGAGGTAAGGGACAGGCTGGGCTCGCCGGCCTCCAAGCTGTCCGGGGGACAACAGCAGAGGCTGGTGCTCGCCAGGGCGCTGGCCTTCGAGCCAGAGGTCCTCCTCATGGACGAGCCCACAGCCAACCTGGACCCCGTAAACACCGCGAGGATCGAGGAGCTCATGGTTGAGCTGAAACGCGAGTTGACCATAGTGCTGGTCACCCATTACCCGCCGCAGGCCGCCAGGGTCAGCGACTACGTGGCCTTCATGTACAGGGGCCGCATAGTGGAGGTGGGGCCTACCGGCGAGATGTTCACCCGTCCAAGACACGAGCTGACCGAGAGGTACGTCACGGGGGCCCTCTAGGCGCCGGCCAAGCGTAGCGGTGCCGATGGGCATATATAGCTACGCACCCCTTTTAACCTCGGCCGGGACGCCCACGTCTGGGCGGCGGCCCCCGGAAGGGGCCGCACTATGGCGGCCCCACATGTATATTTAACGCGTTGTGGTGCACACCATGAGGCGTCTCTTGGACCTGGCCGAGGAACGCATATCGGCTATGTTGTCCGAGGCCGCGCAGCTGGCCCTGAGGTCGATAGAGCTCGCCGTGGGGGCCTACAGGGGCCATGTTGGGGCCGAGGAGTCCAGGTCGCTTGCCTCGTCCCTGCACAGGATACACGACCAGGTGGCTGAGCTTGCCATAGAGGCCATTGCGAGGTACCAGCCCGCAGCTGTGGACCTGAGGTTTCTCAGGGTCGCCATGGAGGCCTCGTACGACCTGTACAGGATAGCCCGCTACTCGTACGACATATCGCAGACGGTGGGCCAGATAGGGGTGAGGTGTCCCTCGGACAGGGTCGAGAGGGTTGCCGGGACTGTGAGCGACATGTTGGCCAAGTCGATTGACATGCTCATGAGGAGGACCGTGGAACACTTCGATGAGATCCACAGGAAGGACGACGACGTGGTGGATAGGGCCTACGCGGACGCCCTCATGGGGGCGTTGGAGAGGCTGGACAGATGCGGCCTCCTTGAGACCCTCGCCCTCCGGTTCCTCGAGCGCGCCTCCGACCATGCGGTGTACATAGCCAACAGGGCCTACTACTTGGTTACAGGGGAGGTGAAACACTAATAAGGCCATGTTTTAGACGATACGATGAGACCGGAACACTACGTGGTGCTGGAGGCGATATCTAGGGGATACGACACTCCGGGCAAGATTGCCAGGGCCCTCGGCATAGGCCAAGAGGAGGTGGAGAGGACCCTCCTCTCCCTGATGGTCGCTGGGCTCGTGGAGAGGGTGGAGAAGGGGCGCATATTTAGGAGGGAGGCATATGCCCTCACTACCAAGGGCATGCACGAGCTGGAGGAGGAGAGGATGCGCGTGCGGCAACTGGCAGCCAAGGCCCGGGAAGAGTACGAGCGGACGGGGGACCCCCAGTCGGCCCACGCGGTGCTGGGCGAATACGCATCGTTCCTGCCGATGTTGGCCATGTTGGGGATGCTGGACCTGCCCGTGCTCTACCAGGCCGATGAGGGGCCTAGCATGGAGGAGCTCGATATCGAGATCGACGAGGACGCCCTCTGAAGGTTTAGGGCAGCGCCGCATCACGGGGAAGCATGTTTACTGCGACCTGCCCTCGACGTACCTAGGGAGCCTTGACTTGTATGTGTCCCATGGGCCGACAACCATTATATCGCCCTTGTACATCTCCTCGATGGGGCTCTTACGTGGGAAAAAAGGGGGCTAGGTGTTGGTTATCGCATTTATCGTCGCTCATTCCGTTATCCTCAGGGCGTCCAGCAGGTCGCGGAGTTGCTGCGGTACCTTCAGCACGTATCTGGCCAACGCCTTGACGGCCTATGGGGGGTAGGGCCGACCACAGTAGCCCCCACTTTGTAATTGACGGCGCAATTCAGCCCCCACTCATGCTGGGCAACGCAGCGGCCGGGCACAGTTGGACCACTCTAATGTTTATATAGGGTTGCGGGGGAGCCCACATGAAGATAGAGGTCAAGATAAGCCCCATACCCCGCGACAGGAACAACGTACTTGTGTTGAGTTGCCCGGAGCCGAGCCTCTCCGGCATAGTGGCCGTGGAATACCTCATAGACACTTTGAAGATGGAGGAGCTGGGCGCGATAAAGGTGGAGGCGTTGCCCCCAGTCATAGCAGTTGTGGAGGGGGTGGCCAAGCTGCCCTACAGGCTCTTCTACAGCCCCGACACTGGGATAATAGCGCTCCGGCAGCACATACCTGTCCCCCCTCAGATATACGCCCAGTTCATAGGTAAGCTCCTCGAGTGGGCAGAGGACAACAACATAGAAATGGTGGTGTGCCTCTCGGCGATGCCCAACGTAAGCGAGAAGGAAAGCGACAACGTGTTTTTCGTAACCGAGGAGCAGATGGCGGAGAGGCTCAAAGAACACGGCTTCACGCCCATAAAGGAGGGCGTCGTGTCCGGAATAGAGGGCGCGTTCCTGGACGCGGTGCTCTCCCGCAGGATCAAGGGCGTGCTCCTCCTCGCTGAGTCCAAGTTGCTGGCCTCAGTGAGGAGGCTGGTGGAGACCGGTAGGGTGGGCACGCATAGGGACGTCATGGCCCTCCTCCACGACCTGGTCGGCAAGGTGGGGCCCGACGCCGTTGCGGCCCTCAAGCTGATCAGGGCCCTCAGCAGGCTGGTGGGCAGGGAACTGCCCACCCAGAACCTCGAGGAGCACGCCTCCAAGTACTCCTTCCTAGTTGAGAAGAACGTGGAGATGCTCCTCTCGACGCTGCAACAGTCGCAGCGCCAGGAGATACCCCAGATACTGTGAGGTGCGTGTAGGGGCGCAGCCGGCATACAGTTATCAGCGCTTTGGACCCCGCTCATGTTCGCCGGCTACCATCCTCATCACTGTCCCATGGCCGCACAGGTACATATATGTTGCCACGCCCCACATGTGCCGGTCACGTAAAACATCGGCGCCGCGGCACAACGGTCAAATACGGGCAGACAAGTTTCCCCATGGATAGGAAGGAGGTCCTTGACATGGCCCTGTCATTGGCAGCCCTATCGTTAGGATTCTCGCTGCTGTACGGCAAGGGTCTGGGTTTGGCCGCCGTGCTGGCCCTTCTCCCCGTAATGGCCGTGATACTGCTCTTGGCGTTCCTCGGACACGAGCTGGCGCATAGGTATGTGGCCAACAGGCTGGGCTACTTCGCCAGGTACGAGGCCTCGTACCCATGGCTGGCCCTGGCAGTGGTGCTGCCAGCCCTCACAAACTTCATCTTTGCGGCCCCCGGCGCAGTCGTTGTGTCCCAGTACAACATATGGGGCCGCGCAAGTCCCAGGGACTTCTTTTACATATCGGCCGCGGGCCCCGCAACAAACATAGGGCTCGCCCTACTCTCCCTCCCCCTGGTACACGTGGTCCCAATGGCGTGGTACTTCGCCAAGATAAACGCGTGGCTCGCCCTCTTCAACCTGCTCCCCATACCGCCCCTCGACGGCTACAAGATGTTCAGGGTGTACCCAGCGTACTGGGCGATCGCCCTGGCGGCGGCTGCAGCCCTCTTCTTACTCATATAAACATATATTTTGGGGTCGGGATGGGGCCATGTTGACGGAGGAGCTGAGGGCCTCGGCGCGGCGCGTGTGGGACGCAATACTTGGCCATCCATTCGTGGTGGAGCTGTACAGGGGTGACCTGCCCCTAGGCAGGTTTAGGTATTACGCCTTACAGGACTATCACTTTCTGGTCTGGTACACCAAGGCGCTGGCCCTGGCGGCCTACAAGGCGAGGGACCTCGAGTCCATGAGGGCCATGCTGGAGCTGGCCTACGGCACCGCCACCGGCGAGATGGCCAACTACGGGCGCCTCCTCGGCAGGATGGGCCTAACGTTGCGCGACGCCATGGACGTCGAGCCCAACGCGGCCAACCTGGCCTACACAAATTTCCTGGCCCACACGTGCACGTACGGCACCTTCGAGGAGTGCGTCGCCGCGCTACTTCCCTGCCTGTGGTCCTACGCGGAGATAGCCGAGGCGCATAGGCACCTCTTGGAGCGCAACGGCGTGGACCTGTACAGGGAATGGGCCTCTACGTACCTGGGCGAGGAGTACAGGCGGCTGGTGGCCAGGATGAGGGGCCTCCTCGACGCCTCGGGGGCCCCTCCCGAAAGGCTCGTGGGGCCGTTCCTCACGGCCAGCCGATACGAGTACATGTTCTGGGAAGCCGCTTACAGAGAGGAGAGATGGCCGGTATAATAGACGCGCTCAGGAAGGAGCTGGAGCCGTTGAACAAGGCGATACTTGAGGCCGGTCCCGTCAAGCGGCCTACCATGGGGGTCCTGAGGAGGTTCGTCGCGAACCAGCTCTACATAGTCCCCAACGACCTGAGGGCCCTCTCAATGGCCATGTCGAAGGCCAGGGACCGCCTGGAGGTTAGGTTCGTCAAGATGCTGGTGGACGGCGACCACGAGGCGTACCTCGCCCTGGAGGAGCTGGCAGGGGAACTGGGCGTGGAGCCGGGATACGAGGGGGTGGACCCCACAGCCGTGGCATACACGCACTTCCTCTCCTGGCTCGCGGTGGCCGGCACCATGGGCGACCTCGCTGTGGCCATGACCGTCAACCTGCCCGTGTGGGGCGCCAACTGCGCCGCGTTGGCCAAATGGGCGCGTAGCAACGGCGTTCGGTCAACCAGGTTCCTGGACCTCTTCGCAGGCCCCTATGGGGAGCTTGAGAGGCTTGGGGAGGAGATAGCATCGAGGTACCTGGACATGGCCAGATACCGCTGGGTCGCCAGGGCCGTGCAGACCTATGAGCGCGCGTTCTGGGATTCCCTAATCTGAGCCGTGTAGCCGGGGGATGATCCGGGTCCCGGGCCTCTCGGTGCCCAGCACGACGCCGCGCACCCTTCCAACGTCCCTCCAGTCCACCACGTACATGGAGATGCCGCTCCTCCTCATGACCGCCACGCTCCAGGGGTCGGCCAGCTCGTAGGTGCCCGCGTGCGCCTTCCCCCTTATAAGTGCCTCCAGCTCGTCCAGGGTGACCTCCTCCAGGGGCCTCGCGTTAGGGTTGGTCCGGGGATCGTCGGTGTACACCGCGTCCACGTTGGCGCAGTTGACTATGAGGCGTGTGCCGGTCGCCTCGGCGACCAGGGCAGCCACCATGGTGGTGGACTGGCCTGGCTGCAGCCCGCCCAGGACCACCACTGGCCACCTCTCGGAGGCCGCGATGGCCTCCTCCAGCGTTTCGGGCACCCTTGGGTAGGCTACGCCGCGTAGCGCCGACATTAGGAGCATGGCGTTAAGCCTTGTCGCAGCTATGCCTATCCGGTCCAGGTCAGCCTCGCTTGACCCGAGGGCCCTGGCCGCCGCTATGTACCTCCTGGCCGCCTCGCCTCCCCCCACCACCACGCCCAGGGCATGCCCATCGGAGGCCAGGTCCCTGACCATATGGGCGTAGGCCGACACTGCGTCCACGTCGTCGAACACGCGGCCGCTCAACTTGAGGACGAGCCTCATGGACCGTACTTGCGTATGCCCTGCTCTATGCCCATCCTCGCATATGCAGGGAAGTCCGGGGGATAGGCGAGGTCGGGAGTGGATCCAGCGCAGATCACTTTAAATGTGTCGTAGTTGGCCCTGACGTACTCTATGGTGGGCCTATCGTCTGTTCTATATATCGGCTCGAGGACAGCCTCGCTGGAGCAGTCGCTTTCGTACCATGCCAGGGCAGACCTGGCCTTGGACACCTCGACCAGGAACTCGTCCACAGTCATGCTCCTCCCCATGAAGTGCACTGTGACCGTCCTGCGGAACAGCCTCCTGGAAACCTCGACCCTAACGTTGCCCAGGTCCACGTTCCTCCCGTCGTTAGCCGCCTTGATGACCTCGTCGGCGATGGACGTCAAGGCGTACTTGTCGCTGAGCTCGCTCCGCCTCCTCTCGCACTCGCATAGGCGCTTTAAGAAGTCTGCGACGCCGTCGGCAATAACGTCAATCACGACGTTGGTGCCCGACATGTGGACCACACAAAGCGATAATATTTATTTTTCCCATTGAAAGGGCGATTGTACCCCCACATTTTTATTTTGCTGTGCGGTCCCCATCGTGCCCGGGGGCCCAAACTCCGATCCGTGACGAGGCTAGCGTTGGGGCGTTAAGGTTTATACGTGGGTTCGGAAACTAGGTCAATGTACGTTGCGTGTACAAGGGACTGCTACGACACGTGTGTCTTCGAGGCTGTCGGAGGCTCCATCAGACCTGCATCACTTTTCCCCACGCTTGGGTTCACGTGTCCACGCGGCGTCGCAGATCTGCGTAGGGCGGACTCGCCTAGGCGCGTGTTGAGGCCGTATGTGGCCGTGGAGGAGGGAAAGTTCAGGGAGGTGTCCTGGAGGGAGGCCGTTAGGGTGGTGGTGGAGCGCCTACGTGAGTCCCTCGAGGCGCGCGGTCCACAGTCGGTCCTACATGTGGACTACGATGGGAATCAGGGACTCCTGACGTGGGACTTCCCCATAAGGCTTTGGAACGCGCTGCGCGCCGCGTCCACGGACTACTCCATATGCAGTTCTGAGGGCAAGAAGGCCATTGCGCTTCATTATGGCACGGCCCGAGGCGCCTTTCCGAGGGACATGGAGAGGTTCCGCGCCGCGGTGTTCTGGGCCGTCAACGCCGCGACGTCCTTCATACATGGGTGGGGGATTGCTAGACGCCGCGGTATGAGGATAGCCGCCGTTGACATAGCCATGACCAGGACGCTTAAACACGCCGATGTGCCAATAGTGGTGAGGCCGGGCACCGACGCCGCGCTGGCCCTCGGCATAGCAAGGGAGCTCATCGTTCGCGGCTCCGTGGACATGGACTTCGTTGGCAGGTACACGGTGGGATACGAGAAGTTCAGAGCCCACGTGGAGAGGTTCACGCCGGAGTATGTCTGTAGGGTCACCGGGCTGAGCCGCGGCGAGTTCATGAGGCTAGTGGACTTCTACGAGGAGTACAGGCCGCTCACCGTCATAGGCTTCGCCATTGGGAGGACCCTCAACGGCGGCGACGCGGCTAGGGCCATATCCCTTATACCGGCCCTCCTGGGCATCCACAGGGGCTTCTACTACAGCAACACCGAGGGGCTCGGCATAGACACGGCGTACCTCAGGGGACTCCACGCCTCGGGTCCCAGCAGGATCATCGGCATGGGTTCCCTCGGCGAGGAGCTTAGGCGGGGGTCCCTGGACTTCATATATGTGTGGAATAGTAATCCCCTGGTCACGTTGCCTGGGGGGAACGAGCTTAGGCGGAGGGGCAGCGCGTTCCTAGTGGTGCATGACCCCTTCTGGTCCGACACTGCTCTGGTCGCCGACGTGGTGCTGCCTGCGCCGCTATACCTGGAGAAGGAGGACGTGGTGTACAGCTACTGGCACAACCTCCTGACATATAACAGGCCCGTGAGGCAGCCCCCCGGCGAATCGAGGAGCGAGGTCTGGGTAATGGGCAAGATAGCAGAGGCCCTAGGATTGAAGCATCCCTTGATCGAGGAGGACCCATGGAGGGCGGTGGACGTAGCCATCGGGGGAAGGCTCGCAGAGCTGAGGGAGAGGGGCGTGATGGAACTGGAGACGCCGCCGCACGACAGGTACGAGACGCCAAGCGGCAAGATAGAGTTCTACAGCACTTTGGCGGAGTCCAAGGGCCATCCTCCCCTACCGCGGTTCGTGGAGCCTCCAGGCGGAACGGTACTGGTCTTCACCTCGGAACCGCTGCACACAAACAGCCAGTTCGCCGAGACGTATGGCCCTGTCCCTCCCGCGGTGCGGCTATCGCCGGCAGACGCAGACGGGCTGGGACTAGGCGAGGTCGCTGTGATGGAGGGGTCCAGGGGCAAGGTCAAGGTCAAGGTGGTGCGGGACCCGGACGTGCCCCCAGGGATAGCGCTCATGGAGGGCATACCGAAGGATCTGGATGGGGTGCCCATAAACGCCGTGGTGAACGGCGAGGGGGGACCCTATGGGGGCACCCCACGGATAAACTACACCCAGGTACGTCTGTCCCCGGCCTAGGCCCCGGCGCATCGATGGTTTCCGGGGATGAGCCCCCTTTTGGACCGTGCATGGCTCCACGGGGGCGCCGCCGACTACGCCGGCCCTCTAACGCCTATTCCTACCTGGGACGCCTCGTACTGACAGCGGCGGGCCAGCGCTGGGCGAGGCCAGATATATGTTGTCCTTGTTCTCCACGACGCGGGCGGTCACCACCGCGTCCTCGGGCAGCTCGGCGTGGCTCACTATGGTCACGGACCTGTCGTGGATCGTGCTTCCCCTCAACCTGAGCGGCACTGCAAGGTACTCCCCGGCGAAGATGCCCCTGGTCACCACGCGCAGCCTTACCTTTTCCCCCACAGCGTACGGCTTTGGAAGGGGAGCCCTGCGCTCGATGCCGAAGGCATTGCCCTCAAAGACCAGTCTCAGCCCGGTTTCCCTCTCTAGCCTCCTCAGCGCTTCCCAGAAGGTTCTCCAGCCCATTTCCCTGACGGGCTTGCGGCCGCGCCTATGCGCCACGTACTTCTGTACCAGTACAGGCGGCCACTTCTTGCCAAGGGCTGCATGTGCCCAGGCAGCTATACGCGCGATCTCCCCGTCGTTTATGCCGGGTACCCATACAGGGCTGACGATGACGTCTATACTGGTGTTTCTAACCGTGTACTCGGCCAGCTCGATGACCCTCCGCACGTCGTACCACTCCGTGTCGGCGAGGTCGGCGGCAAGGCCCACGTCCAGGGCGTCCACGCTTAGGTTTATCCTGTCCAGCCCGGCCTCGGCGAGCTGCCTGACCTTGTCCTCGCTCATCATGAAGAGGCGGGTCTGCATGGATATGGTCCTGGTCTCGGGGATCTCCCTAAGCCCAGCAACCAGGTCCACGAGACGATCGTAATTTCCGGGGT
Organism: Thermoproteaceae archaeon; assembly: GCA_015521775.1. Classification (GTDB taxonomy): domain Archaea; phylum Thermoproteota; class Thermoprotei; order Thermoproteales; family Thermoproteaceae; genus WANN01. The sequence continues at coordinate 53,208 of WANN01000012.1, read as the reverse complement.
CCCCCATGCCGTCTATGTGGAACTCGACGCCCCGGCCCTTGAAATGCGCCACCTCGCGCGCCGCGTCCAGCAAGTCGTCCAACTCCACTACGAACTCGTTGCGCCTTATACGGCTCTTTGGACCGGCATTGACGCTGCAGAAGATGCAGGACAGCGCGCATACACTTGTCGGCCTCACCTCGACCACGTTTGTGCCCCTATCCACAAGCCCAAAGTAGAGCGTGCCCACCATTGGGATGCCCGAGACCCTGAACACCACGCCTGTGCCCCGTTGGACGCTAAATACCTTTCTGGCCAACGTTTTATTTGCCATGCACATGGGGCCACCATGCTGGTCATAACTGTGCTGGGCACCGGCGGTGCGGTGCCCACGCCGCGGAGGTGGCTCCCCTCCGTTCTGGTCGAGGACAGGAAGGGGCGGCGGATACTGCTCGACGTGGGCGAGGGCGCCCAGTATAGGCTTATGGAGATTGGCGTGAGCCCCTCGTCGCTGGACATAATCGCGATAACCCATTTCCATGGCGACCACCTCTTCGGCCTCCCTGGCCTGCTCTCCACCATGAAGATGGGTTCCCGGAAAAGGGACCTGGTATTGGTGGGTCCCCCCGGAATCGAGGAGGTTGCTGGGGGGCTCGCCAGATATGTGGGCGCCGAGTTCGCCGTAAGGGCCCATGTAGGGGGGTTCCGCGAGGGGGACCTGGAAGTACAGTGCGTGGAGGCCGTGCACACCTCGTATTCCTGCAGCTACGTGCTGAGGTGGGATCTGGGCCCTGGCAGACTGAAACCGGAAAGGGCCAGGGAGCTGGGCGTGCCCGTCACGCTCCTGAAAGAGTTGAAGTTGGGCCGTCCAGTGGAGGTAGGCGGTAGGGTGGTGTTGCCGGAGGACGTGTTGGAGCCGAGGGCTGACAGGCACCTCACCTTGGTCTATTCCGGCGACACGGCGCCCAATGAAAAGCTGCTTGGCCTGGGCAAGGTGGACATACTTATACATGAAGCCACATTCGCGGACGACGTGGCTAGGCAGGACGCCCACAGGGAGGGCCATTCCACGGTACTCGACGTGGTGGACATCGTGGACAAGCTTAGGCCCAGGGTCGCGGTGCTCGTGCATTTCAGTTCCCGTTACAGGGACCTGGAAAGGTACGTGAGGCATGTTAGGGGCAGGAACGTGGTGGTGCCCGAGGACCTGGACCAGATAGTGTACCTGGTCGACTGAAAGGGACGCCCATTCCTGCACGTGGCCGGGCCTAAGTCCGTCCTAGAAGTCTCACCACGTCGTCTAGGGTCAGCTGGCGCACCCTTTTATCGGCGAGACTGGGATCGACATTGCCGATCATTCCCCTGGATGCAAGGGCCCTCAAAGTCCTGTTGCGCTGCGAGAAGAGCGTGGCGGTCAGCCTCTCCAGCCCCTCTATGTCCTTGGTGCACGGGTCGTGGGGCCTCACGAGCACCAGCGCCGAGTGGACCTCCGGGGGCGGGTAAAAGGCGGTTGGCGGTATGGTCATCGCGATGCTTACATCGGCAAGGCACCTAGTAATTACGGTGAGCCTCCCATAGTTCTTGGTCCCCGGCTCCGCAACCAACCTCTCGGCGACCTCCCTCTGCAGGGTGAGCACGGCGGGCCTCCCATACCTAAGGGCCTTCAGGAGCAGTGGCGTGGATATGCTGTAAGGCACGTTGCTCACAACCACATCGGCGTCGGGCCACTGAAGCTTGAGCGCGTCCCCACGCACCACTGTGACGTTGGCCGGCGCATTGCGGGACAGGTACCCGTAAAGAGCCGGATCTACCTCTATGGTGTAGACGTGTGCAGCCCTCCTAGCCAGCTCGAAGGTAAGGGCGCCAAGGCCCCCGCCTACCTCCAACACCACGCTGCCCGTCGGCACATGGGACGTCATGGCGTCGATAACCCCCCGCTCGACCACGAAATGCTGCCCCAGCCTCTTCCGTGGCCTTATGCCCAGTCGGCGTAGCAGTCCCGCCACGTCGTCCACAGCAGAAATACTGCCGGGAAATAAAAGTCGCCCTACCAAAGCACATAAATCCTGGCCTTATGTGGGGCGATGGACCCGAGGATGGCGGCCGCTAAAAGGGCAATGGACTACATAGCTGACGGGATGGTGGTTGGACTTGGAAGCGGGACCACCATGTACAGGTTCGTGGACCTGCTGTCACATGTACGGCCACGGGTGCTGCTGGTCCCCACGTCAGTGGACATAGAGCAGTACGCCGCCCGTAGAGGTCTCGCCGACCTCATCAGGTACCCATGGCAGGTCGATAGGATCGACGTCGCTGTGGACGGAGCAGATGAGGTGAGGTCCGATGGGCGTGTCCTCATCAAGGGTGGGGGAGCGGCGCTAGTTAGGGAAAAGATCGTGGACTATTGGTCCAGGAGGTTCGTGGTTATAGTAGATGAGTCCAAGGTTGTGGACAGGGTACCGACAAATTCCCCCGTGCCTGTGGAGGTGGTCCCATATGCGTGGCCAGTGGTGGCACACGAGATAGAGTCTGAGATGTGTGGGGAGGCATCGCTGCGTAGGGGCACAGGAAAGTTGGGCCCAGTGGTTACTGACAACGGCAACTACATACTGGACTGGCGCCCCTGTAACGAGGTCGACGACAACACGGAGAGGGCGATAAAGGGGATACCGGGCGTCGTCGACAGCGGCATATTCGCGAATTACGGCGGTAGGATCACAGTGGTGGTCGGCACCGGAGGCGGCGTATACTTGATAGAATGACTGAACATGTCCGTTTCCTATAAATTGGGCGGGGCCCCGCGAGTTCATGTACAGGCACGTACCCCTACTTCTAGCGGTATTGGCGCTGTCCATAGTTGCGTATGCCGGGCCCGTCGTGGTGCCGTACTATGGCAAGGTGGAGTACGTGGCCGTAGTGGCCACCGAAGAGGTATTCACGATACCTGGAGGGGGAACCGTCGAGATTGGGAAGCCGGGTCTGGCGCCTGCGCCGGGCTACAAGCTCAAGGAAATAATAATAGAGCTGGACAAGGTCTACCCCACGGTCACCGTCACTGCAGATGGCACGGTGCTCTACGAAAAGGCAGGCGGGGGGACCAAGATCGTCGTGTTGCCGGACGCGCGCAGGATAGTGATATCTAACAACGGGAGGGAGAAGGTCGAGGTGGTGGCCAGGATAAGCAGGGTGTTTTCCAAGGTCAAGTATGTCGAGCTTGTTGAAGGCCAGAGAAACCGCATAGCGCTGTCCTGGCCGGACCCCTCCCTAGCTGACAGGGGAATCGACATGCTGGTGAGGTTCTCAATAGACAACTACGCGCCCTTTGGCGTGCTCGGCGTCGTTAATGGGGAGGGCCGCCCAATACACGAGGTGGAGGGGGCCAGGTTCCGGGTGGAGCCGAAACTCGTCGTCATAGAGGAGGCGCCGCCTGGAGGGTACGTAATTGCGGTGGAGTACGGCGGCGACCTCAAACTGCCCAGCGCCATGTTGGTGAAGAGTCTCGAGGAGGTCCCTGTAAACGTCAATCCGAATGACGCCGTAGATGTGTCTGGGAGCGAGGTCGGCCTCCCCGAGGGCTGGAGACTGTTAGGGTACGTTGTCCTCATACATACGGCCAGGATAGGCGTTAGGGGCGAGAGGGAGGTCGGCGGTGTGAGGATAGAGGGGGCACTCGTGGACGTTGTGGATGCCAGCGATAGATCCAGGATCATTAGGAGTATAAGCTATCTTGTGCCTCCAGTATGGACGTACACCTCGTTTACCAAGGTGGCCATAGTGTACGGCGACTCCTTCAGTATAGTAAACGACATGGATGTACCCGCAACCGCAATCTACGTCCCTCTGGTCTACAAGCCCGCATACGTGTACTGGAACGAGGAGGGGGCTGTGGTCTCAGTGGGGCTCGACGACCTGGTGTTCGGGAAGTGGACCAGCGTGGTGCTGCGCCTCCCAGAGATAGCAAGGGTGCTGGACATAGAGACCCCAAGCGGCGTCAAGGTATCCTCAATGACGGACGCCGAATGGCCATGGGGCACGTACTTCAGGTTTGTGGGTATAAGCAGCGACGGCTCAGAGGCGTACATAATAGCCCAGCTGGGGGACAACAGGGAGCCGGGCAACTACACTTTCCGCATAGAGTGGTCGCCCGTGACGCTTGTGGTGCCGCGCGGCGTGGAGGGCATTGACGTCGTCGCCAACGGCAGCGTTGTCCCTGTGACCGACGGCATGGCCAAGATACACGTCTATAGGCCGGGAGAGGTAACGGCGACCGTGAGGTTCAGGGGCGTCGAGGTGGGAAGCGTGCTTATCAAGGGGCTCACCGCCAACCCCATAGATGCGGGGATCAAGGTCGGCGAGGTGAAGGTAAGGGTGGTGGGCGCCCGCTCTCAGCCCATTGCGGGGGCCCAGGTGAAGCTTATGTTGGGCGACATGGTGGTGGCGGAGGCCTTCACGGACGAGCTGGGCGTGGCCACGTTTAGCGGCATTGTAAGCGGCAAGTATGATGTGCAGGTTGTGAGCGGCGGCCGGGTGGTCGGCCGGTCGGTCATATCTGTGGCCGATGGCGGCGAGTTCACTGTGGGGACCGACATACTGGCAACGTTGGGCGGCGGGTACTATATAACCGGCGACCACCTGAAGATCGCTTTGTTGGGCCTGCTGGCGGGGGCCACGATGCTTGGGTTCACCAAGGCCGTGAAGAGGAGGCGGGGAACAGTAAAGGTGGAGACCTTCTAGCGTCTGAGAACTCTCCTCATTTCTATTCTCACCTCTTCCATTACTTTGATCAGCTCGTCGAGCATGGGGCTCCTCGTGTCTAGGGCAAGCGCAGCGTTGGCCAGCCTCTCCACGTCCCTAGTGAGCCTCCTATACCTCTCGGCGAGCTGCGCTCCCCGGGACCTGGCCCCGCGGAGCCTGCTGAGGAGCATCCTCGCCTCGCTTAACATGGCCGCAGCGGCCTCATCGACCCTGCGTCGGACCATGTGCCTCACTGAGTTGTACTGATCGTCGGTTAGCTGCAACACGGCTGTTTCCAGGACCGCCCTAGTGCCGTGCCTCTCCATGCGGCTCACAGCCCTCTCCTTTATGCGGTAGAGCTCCCTCTCCACAGATGTCCGGTCCCTCCACGACACGGCGACATGCGGCAGCACCCTTAACCCGACCCTCTCGATTGCCCTATCGACGAACCTCTCCAGCTCCTCGTCATCTGTATCTACGTATACTATTACGAGGAGGCGCATTTCTCGTCCACAACCCTGTCCAGGAATGCCTCCACTTCGTCTGTGCTGAGCGGCCTCTCTGCTATGAGCCTCGCCGTGACTACCTGCGGCCTCCCCTTGTAGCTGCTTATCACGACCTCCACGGTGCCGAGACCTGTCCGATACCTGTGGATCCTCACTGAGTGCCTGTCGTCCACGTGCCCCTCAACGTACTCGCCCTCGCACAGGTGGCCGTCCCTGAAAACGTCCACAGAGTATATGTATCGGCCCTCCGACTCTATTAGGCGTACCCTGCGCGGGCTTCCCATGGCCGTGGTTTAGTCCCCCCATATATATGTGCCCCGTATCGGGGGCGCAATGCTGATATTCCCAGCGCGGGGCGATGGGTGTGGGCGTCTTTGGTCTGTTGCATGGCCGACTAAGGGGCGTCATGGGGAGGTACGGGTACGTGGAGCCCACGCCCGTCCAGGAAAGGGCAATCCCAGCGGTTCTGGAGGGCAGAAACGTGCTCATAATAGCGCCCACAGGCACGGGCAAGACCGAGGCAGCGCTTTTCCCCATATTCTCGAGGCTCCTTGAGGACGGTCTGGATAACTGCATCTACGTGCTTTACATAACTCCCCTCAGATCGCTTAACAGGGACATATTCAGGAGGATGGCTAACATAGCCGGTGATTTGGGCATTAGGCTAGAGGTCAGACACAGCGACACGCCTGCGGGCGTCAAAAGGCGCCAGACACAAGTAGCGCCTCACGTGCTTGTCACAACGCCGGAGACCCTCCAAGTGGTGCTCCTCTTGAGGCGCCTCCGGGATGCGCTTAGGTGCACCCGTTTCGTGGTCATAGACGAGGTCCACGAGCTCGTGACAAGCAAGAGGGGGGCGCAGCTTGCGCTTGGGCTGGAGAGGCTCTCCCTGCTGTCGCCTACGCATCAGAGGATAGGCCTATCCGCCACTGTGGAGGACCCCGAGAGGGCGGCCGGGTTCCTGGCCGGCACGGGCAGGCCCGTGAAGGTGATAGACGTGTCCCTGGACAAGGAATACCTGGTGGACGTCGAGTACGTGGAGCCTACTGAGGCGGACGGCGAGCTGGCAGCGAGGATAGGCGTGCCCGTGGACACGGCGGCTAGGCTGAGACGTATAGTTGGGCTCGCTGAGACGCATAGGAACGTCCTCCTTTTCGCCAATACTAGGGACACAGCAGAGTTCCTCGGGTCGAAGCTCAAGGCCCTGATGGGCGAGGCCGTGGCGGTGCACCACGGCTCGCTTAGCAGGGACGAGAGGACGCATGTGGAGGAGCTCCTTAAATCTGGCAAGGTAAGGCTCGTGGTGTCCACCTCGAGCCTCGAGTTGGGGATAGACATAGGCCACATAGATCTGGTGATCCAATATGGGTCGCCGAGGCAAGTGTCTAGGTTGTTGCAGCGGGTTGGGCGTTCTGGCCATAGGCTGGACGCGCCCAGCAGGGGCGTGGTCATGGCCCTGTCGCCTGAGGACAGACTGGAATCCATGTCCATTGTGGACGCCGCGCTTGGACGCAACATAAGCGGCGAGATGGAGTACCACGAGAACGCGCTGGACGTGTTGGTGCACCAGCTGGTCGGGCTGGCCCTCGACGCGAGGCTCGACGGCCGCCACATCACTGTTGAGGAGGCCCACGCCGTCATCTCGAGGGCACACCCCTACCGCGACATCACGCTAGACGACGTACGAGCCGCCGTGGAGTATTCGGCGCGCCACAGGCTCCTCCTGGTAGACGGCGAGCGTCTGGCCCCCCGTAGGGGATCCATAAGATACTACTTCGAGAACGTGTCCGTGATACCGGACCAGAAGAAGTACAGGGCCGTGGACGACGCAAGCGGCAGGGTGGTCGGGGAGTTGGACGAGGAGTTCGTGTATTCCATAAATCCTGGCGACAGGATAATCCTGGGTGGAAGGACGTGGGTTGTGTCCCGTGTGGGCGAGTCGTCAGTACTGCTTTATCCCGACACCGACGTGGTCGGGGCCCTCCCAAGCTGGATAGGGGAGGAGATCCCGGTCCCCTACAGCATAGCGCAGGACGTGTGTAGGCGGAGGGGCGAGGAGCTTGAGGCTACTGGGGCCCTCGACCCATCGCTGATCCCCGGCCCCGACAGGGCCCTCATAAGTAGGCATGACAAGTACGCCGTGGTTCACGCGTGTCTTGGCAGCAAGGGCAACGAGGCGCTGGGCATGTACCTGTCGCATCACCTCTCCTCCGTTCTGGGGCCAGTGGGGTACCGCGCCGACCCGTACAGGGTGCTCCTCCTTTTTAGGGACAGGCCGCGCCCCGACATACTGCTAGACGCTTTCCGTAGGGACGACAACTACATAGTGAGGACCGTGACGAACGCTGTGCGCTCCTCGAAACTGTTCAGGTACCGCTTTCTCCAGGTGGCGCGCAGGATGGGCTTGGTGAGGCGGGACGTGTCAGACGTGCCGCAGAGGCTCGTGGACGTGTACATGGATGACCTGCCGGGCATGGAGACCATGAGGGAGATAATAGTCGAGAAGATCGACCTGGCCCGTCTCCTTGAGTTTGTCTCATCGGTGAGGGAGGGCAGGACCATGCTCGTGGACAGGTACTTCCAGTCGCCGCTGCCGATAGACGAGCCCATACTGTTCGAGGGGGTGGGCTACGACTTCGCCGTGGAAAGGGGGTCCCAGGCCATGTTGAGGGAGCTCGTTAAGAGACGCGTGTTGAGCCGCGAGGTCAACCTCATGTGCCTAAGCTGCGGGGCCATCATGACGCTGAAGGCAACATACATGCCCGACCGTCCCTCGTGCCCCAACTGCGGATCTGGAGCCCTCGCAGTGCTAAAGGGCATTGACGGGGACGGGGCCAAGGCGCTCCTGGCGAAGTTCCGGAGGCGCATGAGGATGACCAAGGAGGAGCAGAGGCTTATGGACGGCCTTAGGCTCAGCGCTACGGTGACCCTGCAGTACGGGAGGCTGGGCGTACTGGCCCAGCTGGCCCACGGGGTTGGCCCCCACACGGCCATGAGGGTCCTCTCGTCCTCGTCCAACGAGGACGAGCTCTGGGCCAACATACTCGAGGCGGAGAGGCAGTACGCGCGGACCCGCGCGTTCTGGGACTAGCCATGGTCCTGGCCCACCCCGGCCATCTCGTCCACCAACCTGCGTATGTCCTCATCGCCATATCCGAACTCCCTCAGCACGTCCCTAACAGTGCCGCCCTCGGCCAGCCGCCTGGCGATTCTAGAAGCGGCGTCGTAGCCCACGGCGTCCTTCAAGGCGCCGATCAAGGCGGCGCTCGACTCGGCGTACATGCGCATCCTCTCAACGTTAGGGGTAACCGAGGGCAACACGAGGCGCGACAGTTTGCCCATAGCACCACCCACGAGTTTGGCCGCCATAACGGCATTGTACCCCACTAAGGGAATGCCCATGTTCAGCTCCAGCTCGCCCAGCGTGTTGGCCATGGCAGAAGCGGCATCGAGGCCCATGACCTGCGCCGAGGCCAGCATGACCGCCTCGACGGCCACGGGGTTCTCCTTGCCGGGCATGAATGAGGAGCCTGGGACTGTTTGCCCCATCTTGACCTCGTCGAGGCCCGTGAAGGGGCCCGAGTACATTATGCGGAGGTCCTGCCCCATCTTGACCAGGTCCAGGGCGATGCCCCTCAACGCGCCCGTGAGGTTGACCAGGTCCGTTAGGGACCTCATGGCGGGCGACTTGTTGTCCATGGGCTCCAGGGGCAGCCCGGTGGCCCTCTGCAAATGGTCTACGGCCCTACGGTCGAACCCCCTAGGCGCTCCCCAGCCAGTTCCAACCATAGTGCCGCCCAGCGGCACCCTGTATATCTGCTGTAGGGCGCTCTTTAACACGGCGAAGTCCCGTCTCAACATGTCCGCGTAGGCCTTGAACGCCTGTCCAAGCGTGGTGGGCAGCGCGTCACGTAGGTGGGTCCTCCCGGCCCTCACCACGCGCCCATGTTCGTCTCCCAGAGCCTCGAGCCGCCCCACCAACTCGTTGTAATTCGGGATCACGGATTCGTGCACTGCCCTGGCCGCGGCCAGCCTTACGGCTGTAGGCACGACGTCATTTGAGGACTGGGACTTGTTCACGTGGTCGTTGGGGTGCACTGGCCGCCCCAGACGCCTCGCGGCCTCCTCCGCAATGACCTCATTAACGTTCATGTTCAGCGCTGTGCCCGACCCCGTCTGGAAAGGCTCGACCACTATGCGGTCGTCGTAGCGGCCCTCGGCCAGCTCCAGCGCCACGTCGGCAATGGCTTTCCCCAGATCTTCTGGCAGCGCACCAAGCTCCACGTTGGCCAGTGCCGCCGCCCACTTAGCCATGCCCATCCCCCATATTACCTCTCTGGGGAATCTAAGGCCCACGAATTCGAATATCTTCTTGGCCTCCTCTGTGTACGTCATGTCGACATTTGGGATTACGAATAATAATGCTTTTGGCGTTGCTTTATTTAAAAAGTAATATCGACTGAACTATAATTATGGATTTGACCATTCGTCTCAGCGGTGCCCAGGGCGAGGGCGTAGAGTCCACCGGCAGGACCGTCGCGAGCACCTTCTCGCGTATGGGGCTCCACGTGTTCACGTTTAGGATGTACGGCTCCATCATAAAGGGCAACCCCACAATGTTCTACCAGGTCAGGGTTTCGGACAGGAAGATCCACAGCCACGGCCCCTGGAACTCGGTCGACGTACTCATAGCGCTTAACAAGAACGCGTTCGCCGCGTACGTCGACATGGCCAGAGTGACGATATTCGACTCGGCCGACGTCAAGAGAGAGGGCAGGGGGCTAATAGGCGTTCCCCTAACCGAGTACGCGTTGAAGGCGGGCAACAGGATCATGAAGAACACGGTCGCAGTTGGGGCCCTGTATGCCCTCCTGGGCATAGACCTGTCAGTGCTGGAGGGCCTCCTGCGGAGGGAGTTCGGGGATAAGGGCGAGAAGATCGTGGAGCAGAACATGGCAGCCGCTGAGCTGGGGTATAAGCACGTGGAGGAGCACTATGGGGGGCTGAATGTCAGTTTCCCTCGTGATAGCCCCAAGCCTTTGATCAGCGGCGCCGAGGCGCTTGCCCTCGGCGCTTTATTCAGCGGCATGAAGTTCTACGCGGCGTACCCCATGACCCCGGCGAGCCCCCTCCTCCACTTCCTCGCGGAATGGGGCCCCCGCTACGGCGTGTCGGTTGTGCAGGCCGAGGACGAGATAGCGGCGATAAACATGGCCATAGGGGCCTCCTACGCGGGGGTCAGGGCGGCCACCGGCACGTCGGGGGGCGGATTCAGCCTCATGCACGAGGCCGTGGGCCTTGCGGCCATGATCGAGGTCCCCGTAGTGGTCTTCCTGGGCCAGCGCGGGGGGCCCAGCACGGGGCTCCCGACTGAGACGGAGCAGGCGGACCTCCTCATGTCGATAAACCCGTCCCAGGGGGACTTCCCCATAGTGGTCCTGGCGCCGACCACCATAGAGGACGGCCTGTACACGGTGGCCCGCGCGTTCAACATAGCCGAGAAGTACCAGGTACCGGTCATGGTCCTGACCGACCTGTACTTCAACGAGTCCATGACCACCATAGGCGAGGTGGACTGGTCCCGGTTCAAGGTGGAGCGCGGCGACCTCGTCACGTCCCCCGTGGTGTGGGAGGAGTACAAGAGGTACAGGCTGACCGAGACAGGAGTGTCCCCGCGCACTGTGCCGGGGGTTCCGGGCGGAATGCACATAGCCACCAGCGACGAGCATGACGAGAAGGGCGACGTAATAACGGACAGGCACGAGCCGAAGGTGAGGCGCGTCATGATGGAGAAGAGGATGCGCAAGCTGGACTACATCAGGCGGGAGATGGAGCCGCCGTCCCTCTACGGGTCTCCTGGGGCCAGGACAACCCTAGTGGTGTGGGGTTCCACGGCAATGCCCGTGATGGACTTCGTGGACACGTCGCAGGGATACAACGCCCTCATATTCAGAGACTTGTACCCGTTGCCGAGGGATCAAGCGCTCAAGGCGCTTTCCGAGGCCGCAAGGAAGATAGCAGTGGAGGTCAACTACACGGGCCAGCTAGTGGCGCTTCTTAGGAGGGAGCTCGGCGTGGACATAGGCGAGAGGGTGGTCAAGTACTGGGGGGAGCCATTCAGCGTGGACGAGCTTGGCGAGCTTATGAGGAAACGGGTTGAGGCTGTGGTGGTGACATGACCGTGAAGATAGAGGTGAGGAAGCCCGCAGAGTACGCTGTGGCGAGGCCCCCCATATGGTGCCCTGGCTGCGGAGATTACGGAATCCTGGACGCGTTGAGGAGGGCGCTGGCCGAGCTGGGCATACCCAACGAGAGGGTCGTGGTGGTTTCCGGCATAGGCTGCTCCTCGCAGCTGCCCCACTTCATGAAGACCTACGGCATACACGGCATACATGGGAGGGCACTGCCCATAGCCACCGGCGTGAAGCTGGCGAACCCTGACCTCACGGTCATAGTGATGGGCGGGGACGGGGACGGCTACGCGATAGGTACCAACCACCTGGTCCATGCTGCCAGGCGCAACGTGGACATAACGTACATAGTTTCGAACAACCAGGTCTATGGGCTTACCACTGGCCAGATGGCGCCCACAACGCTTAAGGGGGTGAAGACCAGGTCCACGCCCTACGGCTCGGTGGACGATCCTGTGAATCCGCTCGCCCTTGCAATAGCGTCTGGAGCCACATACGTCGCTAGGGGGTTCAGCGGGGACCCCGCGCACCTGGCTGGCCTCATCAAGGGGGGCATAGAGCACAGGGGCTTCGCGCTCATAGACGTCCTCAGCCCCTGCGTGACGTTTAACAGGGTCAACACGTACGACTGGTTTAAGGCGCGCGTGTACAAACTCGAGGAGTCCGGCCACGACCCGGCCGACCTTATGCAGGCCATGGCTAAGGCGCTTGAATGGCCGACGATGGACCCGTATGGGAGGATCCCCATAGGCGTTATATATAGGGCCGAGCGCCCGACCTACGACGGCGAAATGTCTAGGCTACTTAAAGGCGCATCGCCTGCCGCGTCCCCAATAGACAACGCGCTGTCCGAGGGGCCCACGATACTGAAGTCGTTCATTTAACCTTTTTATACATCAAGTAGTAACCACCATGGACAAGGGCAACCTCACCTCGTTTCTAGAGGTCGGCGCCTCTAGATACAAGTACTACTCCCTGAGAAAGCTGGAGGGCCAGTTCCCGGGGATTTCCAGGCTTCCGCTCAGCATACGGATAATGTTGGAATCGCTAGTCCGCAACCTGGACGGATCGGCGATCACGGCAGAGGACGTCGAGAACCTGGCCTCGTGGCGCCCAGGTAGGAGGATCCCCAAGGAGATACCGTTCAAGGTGGCCAGGGTCATCATGCAGGACTACACCGGCGTCCCTGCATTGGCGGACCTTGCCGCCATGAGGGAGGTGGTGGCCAGGCACGGCCTCGCTCCGAGGGTCATAAACCCGCAGGTGCCGACAGACCTAGTCGTCGACCACTCGGTGCAGGCCGACTACTTCGGGGTTAGCGACGCCTATGCTTTGAACCACAAGCTCGAAATCGAGCGTAACAGGGACAGGTACGTCTTCCTCAAGTGGGCCCAGAACGCGTTTTCCAATTTTAGGCTGTTTCCGCCGGGCACCGGCATAATACACCAGGTGCACCTGGAGTACATAGCGAGGGTCGTCATGGTGGATGGGGGCACTGCGTTCTTCGACAGCGTGGTGGGCATGGACTCCCATACCACTATGATAAACGGCCTAGGCGTCCTGGGCTGGGGAGTCGGCGGCATCGAGGCCGAGGCGGCTCTCCTAGACCAACCCATTGCAGTTCCCCCGCCAGACGTGGTTGGTGTCTACATGTACGGTAAGCCCAGGGAAGGGGTAACGGCCACAGACATAGTGCTAACCATAACGGAGCTGTTACGTAGGCACAACGTCGTGGGCAAATTCGTCGAGTTTTTCGGCAGGGGCGTGCTGGAGCTGTCGGTGCCCGACAGGGCAACCATCGCGAACATGGCGCCCGAATACGGGGCCACGATAGGCCTGTTCCCCGTGGACGACCTGACCCTTGAATACCTCAGGATGACCGGGAGAGGGCCCGACCACGTGGCACTCGTGGAGAGGTACTACAGGGAGCAGGGCATGTTCGGCGTGCCCGAAGAGGGCGACGTGGAGTACAGCGAAGTAGTCGAGCTGGACCTGTCAACGGTCGAGCCAAGCGTTGCGGGCCCCTCCCTACCGTGGCAGCGCCGCAGCCTTTCAGAGACCCCCAAGGCCGCCCTCTCGGTCATAGAGGAGCACAGGAAGAAAAGGGGTGTCCATGGCCCGGCCAGGGTTAGAGTTGAGGTGGGCGGCGCTGAGACGGACATAGGCGACGGGGACATAGTCATAGCCGCGATAACGAGCTGTACCAACACGAGCAACCCGGCGCTGATGATAGGCGCAGGCATACTGGCCAAGAAGGCGGTGGAGCGCGGCCTCTCCGTCAACCCGCGGGTAAAAACCGTGTTGGCCCCCGGCTCCCGTGTTGTGGTGGAGTACCTGTCCAGGTCTGGGCTCCTGAAGTACCTGGAGGCGCTGGGCTTCTCTGTCACAGGGTTCGGATGTATGGTGTGCATAGGCAACACGGGTCCCCTTCCTGAGCCCATATCGAGGGCCATCAAGGAGGGAGACCTCGTGGTCTCCAGCGTGTTGTCGGGCAACAGGAACTTCGAGGCGAGGATACATCCAGACGTGAGGATGAACTTCCTGGCGTCGCCCCCGCTCGTGGTCGCGTACGCCCTAGCGGGCACGGTGCTTAGGGATATAGCGGGGGAACCCCTAGGCATGGGCAAGGACGGCCCAGTGTACCTGAGGGATATATGGCCCACTGCAGAGGAGATAAGGGCCTACATGTCCGAGGCGGTGGATCCCAAAGCCTTTGTGGATAGGTACAGCAACCTTGGGGACCTGGTGCCGGAATGGGCTGGCCTCAAGGCGCCCGGCGGCGAGATGTACGAGTGGGACCCCAGCAACACCTACATACAGAGGCCCCCGTTTTTCGACGACTTTGACCCCGACAGGCTGCCGCCTATCTCAGACATAATCGGTGCCCGCCCACTGCTCATACTCGGCGACAACGTCACCACGGACCACATTTCCCCAGCTGGCGCAATTCCCAGCGACTCCCCTGCCGGCAGATACTTGGCCGAGAGGGGCGTGCCGCCGCATGAGTTCAACACATATGGGGCCAGGCGGGGCAACCACGAGGTCATGGTGCGGGGCACGTTCGCCCATAGGAGGCTGAGGAATAGGATGTTGCCCGACAGGGAGGGGGGCTACACGGTGCACTGGCCCAGCGGAGAGGTCATGACGGTCTACGACGCTGCGATGCGCTACAAGGCCGAGGGCGTACCTGTAATAGTGATAGCGGGCAAGAACTACGGTGCAGGCAGTTCGCGTGACTGGGCCGCAAAGGGCCCCAAGCTATTGGGCGTCAGGGCCGTGATAGCTGAGAGCTTCGAACGCATACATAGGAGCAACCTGATAGGCATGGGGATCCTGCCGCTCCAGTTCATGGACGGCCAGAACGCCGACACGCTGGGACTCGACGGGACGGAGACGTACGACATAGTGGGCCTATCCGATGGCCTGTCCCCAGGAAAATATGTGGTCCTGCGCATCCATAGAAGGGACGGCCGCGTCGACGAGGCCCAGTTAAGGGTTAGGCTGGACACTCCCATGGAGGTGGAGTACTTTAGGAACGGCGGCATACTGCACTACGTGCTCCGGAGAATTATTAGGGGTGGCTAGGCAAGGAGCTTTCCATCGCCGTCGAACAGCCTGACGGCATCCCTTTTAAGGAACACCCTCGCCTCATCGCCTTCCGCTACCCTGGAGAACACCTCGGCCCTGACCTCTGTGGAGCCCCACGTGACCACGGCTATCTGGGCGTAGCCCAGGTACTCGAGCAGTTTGACCCTGGCACGCGGAAGCTCCACGTCTGTAGCATCGTGGGGGGCATCGGACACGTATATGTCGGTTGGCCTTATACCCACGTAGACGTCTGCTCCCCGAGGCACATCGGCCTCAAGCGGTATATCTACGTCGCCCAGATGCACGTGTCCGTCCCTCACGGTGCCTCTGAGGAGGTTTATGGGGGGATCGCCGAAGAACTGTGCCACGAACGTGTTTGCCGGCCTTCTGAGTATTTCGTCCGGTGGGCCGAACTGTTGCAGTTCGCCGTTGTTTATTATGGCTATCTTGTCGGCCAGGGCATAGGCGTCGTGCTGGTCATGCGTGACCAGTATGGTGGTTATTTTGAGCTTCCGTTGCAGCGACTTCACGAATTCCCTTGCCGATATCCTTAGACGCGCGTCCAGATTTGAGAAAGGCTCGTCCATTAGCAGGACCTGGGGCTCCTTGACGAGGGCCCTGGCTATTGCGACCCTCTGCTGCTGCCCCCCGGAAAGCTGCCTTGGGTACCTGTCGAGGAGATGTCCAATCTCAAGCGCCTCGGCGACCTCCCTAACACGCCTCTCTATCTCTCCCCGAGGTTCCCTCTTCACCTTTAGGGGGAACGCTATGTTGTCGAACACCTTCATGTGCGGGTAGAGGGCCCAGTTCTGGAATACCATGCCTATGTTCCTCTTGGAGGGCGGCACCAGTATGCCCCTTTCGAGGTCCACCACAGGGGTCTCATCGAAATATATCCTGCCCCTGGTAGGCGCCTCAAGGCCCGCTATGCACCTTATGAGCGTGGTCTTGCCGGATCCCGAGGGACCAAGAACCACTATGAACTCCCCATGGGCTATGTTCAGCGTCAGATTGCGTAGCGCGTAAACGTTGGGGGGGAAGTGCTTTTCAAGGCCGCCGATGGCGACGGAGACCATACATGTTTTTTTACGCGTTGCAATAAAAAGTTTGCCATAATAAAAGTACAGGTATCTGGGAAAGCGGCCCCGCATTTGGTAGGGGGCGCATGGGCCTTACGCGGCCGCGTATTGAAGGGCAAAAACAATAATTAGGGCTTCGTCTATTCCATGAGCTTCTTCGGTAGGGTGTTCCGCGTGGCCACGTTTGGGGAGAGCCACGGGCCCGCCATAGGGGTTGTGGTCGACGGGGTCCCGCCCGGGGTCCCCATAGACGAGGAGCACATAAGGAAGGAGCTCCAGAGGAGGATGTTCTGCCATGTGAGGGTACTCAACCCGAGATGCGAGCCGGAGGAGATAGAGATCCTGTCCGGGGTTAAGGACGGCCATGCCATAGGCTCGCCCATAGCAGTCATAATAAGGAACAGGAGGGCCGTGTCCGATTACTATAAGGAGCTGTGGATGAGGCCGAGGCCAGGCCACGCAGACCTCGCCTACTATTTGAAGTACGGGGCATACCACGATCATCGAGGGGGCGGTCGGGCCAGCGGCAGAGAAACAGCGGCACGTATAGTCGCAGGCGCAATAGCCGGCAAGGTGCTTGAGGAAATAGGCGTTAGGGTCAGCGGATACATAGTCGAGTTGGGGGGGCTCCGAGTCTCGTCGCGCCCCGCCTCCTACGAGGAGGCCGAGGGGGCCTGGGAGAGGCCCCTGCCCATGCTTGACGGCGATATGGCGGAAGCCGCAATCAACATGTTGGTCAAGGTGGCATCCGAGGGCGACAGCGTGGGCGGCGTGGTGGAGGTGGTCACCACCGAGGTGCCGCCCGGCCTGGGCGAGCCCGTGTTCGACAAGCTCAAGGCCGACCTGGCCAAGGCAGCCCTCTCTATACCGAGCGCAGTGGGCGTGGAGTTCGGCTATGGCTTCCAGCTGGCCAGGATGAGGGGCAGCGAGGCCAACGACCCTATAGTGGTTAAGGGCGGCAGGGTGGGCCTCGGCTCGGACAGGTCTGGGGGGCTGCTCGGCGGCCTCTCAATCGGCGAGCCGATAAGGTTCCGCGTCGCGTTCAAGCCCACGCCAAGCATACGTAAACCGCAGCGCACCGTGGACCTCACGCGCATGGAGGAGGAGGAAATAACGTTCAGCGGCAGGTACGACGTGAGCACCACGCCCAAGGCTCTGGTGGCTCTGATCGCAATGACGAGGATCGTGTTGGCGGACCACGCAATGTTGGCCGGGCTGGTCAGACGCACTGCGCGGTCCGCCTATCGGCGCTCCGAAGACGCGTGAAGCGCGTAGTACCTGCACTTGTCCCTGAGGGGGCACGCACCGCATAGAGGCCTACGCGCCCTGCACACCTCTCTCCCGAACTGTATCAGCGCCAGGTGTACCCTCAGGTACTCGCTGGGCGGCAACATGGACATTATCCTCCCAGAGATCTGCGAATATGTGTTCCCAATCCCCAGCCTCCTCCCAATCCTCAGTATATGGGTGTCCACTGGGAAGGCAGGCTTGCCTAGGTTGACCAGTACGACGTCGGCTGTCTTGGGCCCTACCCCTGGCAACGATAGGAGGACCTGTCTGGCGGCCTCCGTGGGCATGTTGCCTATCCCGTTAAGGTTACCGCCGAACCTGTCCAGCACCGCAGCAGCGAGTTCCTTCAGCTTCCGCGCTCTGACCTTATGCATGCCGGCAGGCCTTATGGCCTCCTCAACGTCTTCCAGAGGCGCCGCGGCGAGTCCCTGAGGGGTGATGTCCCCCAGCAGCTCCTCAAGTCTCCTGTACGCCGCCAGCGCATTTCGGTCGCTGGTGTTTTGGCTGAGCACAGTTGCCACGAGGGTCTTAAACACGTCTCCAGTGGCCCTAAATATGTTGGGCGTGACGAACCTCTCAAGGTTCACGCGGACGCTTGATGCCGCTCGCTCCAGGTCCTCCCTACAGATGCCGCCGCCCATGTTAATCGGCCACGCATCGGGTACTTTAAGTCAAAGCCCCTTAAACGCCCGCGGACGGCCAATTTTTATATAGTGGCGCATCTGCAAGTTCTATGGCCAAGCGCGGCGTGAAGACCGTAGGGGTCCCATACAGGTTCCACGTAACGCCCGGCGTGTTCATGAACAGCATGGTTCCTGTGGCGGACAATTCTGGCGCCCGGCTGGTCCGGGTGATAGGCGTGGTGGGGGCCCACGCAAAGACTACCCACAGGAGGATTCCGGGGGCAGGCGTAGGCGACATGGTGGTCGTGGTCGTGAGGGAGGGCAGGCCTGAGCTCAGAAAGCAGATAATTAGGGGCATAGTTGTGAGGCAGAGGAGGCCCTTCCGACGCCCAGACGGCACGTGGGTCGCCTTTGAGGACAACGCGGTGGCCATAGTTACGCCCGAGGGCGAGCCTAAGGGAAGCGAAATCTCGGGGCCCATAGCCATGGAGGCGGCATTGAGATGGCCCAAGATAGCCAACATAGCGTCCATAGTCGTCTGAGTTGGGGCCCAGGGAACCTTAATATTGGGGTTTCGAGACCCCGTACATGGACGAGAAAATTAGGGAGATACTGTCCAAGTATCGTAAGGTGGCTGTCGTGGGACTGTCCAAATCGCCTGAAAAGGACTCCTACAGGGTGGCCAAGTACCTAGCGGACAACGGCTACGAGATATTCCCAGTCAACCCAACGGCGGACGAGATAATGGGCAGAAAGGCGTACAAGAGCCTTTTGGAGATACCGGAGGACGTGGAGATAGTCGATGTGTTTAGGCCGAGCGACGAGGTGCCGAGGGTCGTCGAGGAGGTCCTCGAGAGGTTGAGGCGTAGGGGGGACGTCAAGGTGCTTTGGCTTCAGTTGGGGATAAGGCACGATGAGGCTGCGCGCAGGGCGGAGGAGGCCGGCATAGTGGTCGTGCAGGATAGGTGCATGTTCAGGGAGCACAGTAGGCTCTTTGGGGGGTCGGCCGACAGGTAGCTGCAAGGTGGAAGCCTTATTTATAGGATAGGCAGGTCAATGTGATGGCCCATCTTTCCCATAAAGAGGTTGACCTGTTGATGGAGGTCCAGTACGACTTCCCCATAGTGGACCGCCCCTTCGAGGAGGTTGGACGGCGCCTTGGAATCGACGAGGAGGCCGTGATAGAAATGTTGAGGGGACTCGTCAAGAGGGGCGTGCTGAAGAGGATTGGGGCCGTCCTCAACTACAGGTCCCGGGGACTGGTGGCGGCGCTTGTCGGCATGGCGGTTCCACCGCACCTGGTGGACGAGGTGGCTGCCGAGGTCAACAGGGACCCCTATGTGAGCCACAACTTTCTCAGGGAGTACGAGCCGTATAACCTGTGGTACGTTACCAAGGCGAATACGCGTGAGGACCTCGAGGCCAAGGTCAGGACAGTGGCGGAGAAGTGGGGGCTGGACTACGTGGTGCTGTACTCCCAGCGGACGTACCGCGTGGACGTCAGGTTCGACCTGTACAGGGGGGTCTCACGTGTGCCGCTCCGGGTGCTGCCAGAGAATCCGCCCACCGTGGAGGACACAGGCATGCCCATGGACTTCTTCAGGTACATTAGGTCCATCCCCCTGGTCCAGAGGCCCTTCGCGGAGCTAAGGGAGAAGCTTGGCATGTCCGTGGACGGGCTGGTGGAAACTATACGGTCCCTACGCGACGCTGGAGTCATAAGGGACTTCCATGCCACCCTGGACTCCTCGGGAGTGGGGTTCAACGAGAACGCCATGGTGGTCTTCAACATAGACGACTGTGGCAGGGTAGTCTCGATCCCTGAGGCGACCCATATAGTCAAGAGGAACGTGGTGCCCGGAAAGTGGGGCTACAACTGTTACTTCATGATGCATGGGATCAATAGGAATATAATAATGGAGGTGGCTGGGGAGAGGCTCAGCGGGCTGGGAGTGGGCGAGTACAGGCTCCTCTTCAGCGTGCGCGACCTGTTAGGTGGACGGGAGATGGCCCGCAGAGTGGAGTCGGTGGCCGACTAGCGTGTATCCACCCCCAGCATTCTCCGGGCTAGGCTGATGGCCTCGTCGATCGTGTATTTTTCCGGTATCAAATGCGGGATCTCGTGGGCCCTTAGGACGGCCGACGTGGCCTCGCCTATGGCTACAACAAGGGGCAACGCCGCCCGCCCCGCCTCTGCGATGTTTACTAGGGCGGAGGCCACCATGGGGCTCGTGACGATCACTGCGCTGGCCTCTGGAAGCCACCTACGCAACTCCTCTTGGGCCTCCCGGCTCGGCTCCAGCCTGTAAACATGCACCTCGCGGTACCTGTGGCTGGTCTTGAGAGGGGAGCCGTGGGCTGACCTCAACACGAGCACCTCGCCCAGCTCTAACGTGTCCAGTATGGCCTCCACGCCCCTGCTGGAGTACCTTCGCGGTACTACGCACCTGCCAACGCGTAGCCTTGTGGAGGGACCCACACAGATGGTGCATTGGGCCCCTTCCACCAGCGACCTGAAGGCGTCGCCTGCCCCAATCCTTTCGGCTATATCGACCACCAGGGGGCTCATCACCACGACGTAATCGGCCCGCAACCCAGCCAAGTCCTCCCTGGCCACGTTAGGTACAGCGCTGAAAAGGGCTATGCTCTTTACATAGGGGGGATATTCCCTGGGCTCCTCCTTACCCCTAACGAGCAGTATCATGGCCCAGCAAGGCAAGCGCCTTTTTGACGACCTCGCCTATCACTATCACCGCGGGATTGTCCACTCTCTCCGGCACGGTAGACAGGGTATATACGCGGAACTCCTCGCCCGGCCTATAGGCGTTGATTATGACGGCGACCGGCGTATCGGGCCTTACGCCGGCCCCCATTATATTGCGGGCCACATCCCCGATGGTCCCCGCGCCCATGAGCACTATCAATGTGTCCACCGCCGACGCGACCTTACCCGGATCCACGAAGCGCCGTCCCTTGTTCGGGTCCTCCTTGCCGGTTATCACGGCGAAGCTGCTTGCCACCCCCCTGAGGACCGGCGGTATCATGTACTTTTCCGGCGCCGCGATGGCTGATGTGACCCCAGGCACGACCTCGCACTTGATGCCGTGGGAGACCACGTAAGAGCATTCCTCGAAGCCCCTCCCAAAAACGAATGGGTCCCCCCCGTGCAACCTCGCTACGACCATCCCCCGCTTGGCCTCCTCTACGAGGACCCTGTTTATTTCCTCCTGCGACATGGCCGCCCGGCCGGGCTCTTTCCCCACGTAGATGAGCCGTGCATTGGGCTTTACAGAGCCCAATAATTCACGCGGCACAAGCCTATCGTAGAGCACTACGTCGGCCTCGCCGAGGAGCCTGAGCGCCTTCACGGTGATCAACTCGGGGTCTCCAGGACCGGCACCGATTATGTATACCGACCCGGCGCCCCCAGAGGAAGCAGCTGCGGAAGTCCTTCCCATGTACCTCATAATACGGTACTAAAAATCAGTGCATGCGCCTTGACGTGTCCTTGTAGACCCCAGCCACGAATGTGGCCAGGCCCAGTAGGCCGAACAACGCCGCTGTCCAGAAGGCGGCTATGGGTCCTAGGCCTATATAGCATAGGGCGCCTATTATCGGCCCCAGCGCGGCGCCGGCGTTCATGAACGCCTGGAACTTGCCGTAGACCGATCCCAGCCTTCCCCCGGCAAGCTCGGCCTGCAAGGCGCCTAGGTTGGGGGCCGAAATGTTGAACCCCACCATCATGGCTGTGTACACGGCGGTGAAGTGTGCTGGGTCCCTGAACAGCGGCATGAGGAGCAAGGCGCCTCTGGAAAGTAGCTGACCCGCAACCACAAGCTTCCCCCTCTCGCCGGTCAGATCGCTTAAGCGTGCTACGGGATATGACGCCGCAGTTCCAAGCAGTCCGGCGACAGTTATTATGGCCCCTATAACGGCCGGGTCCCCGTTGACGTACTCTGAGAGGAAGACTATGATTATGGTGGACGCAATGCCCATTGAGAGCCCGTTTAGCAGCGCCATGACGTTGATAACCCGTAAAGCTCCCTCGTTGGGCCGTGGCCTTGCGTCGATACGCGTTGGAGGCTCAGGAACCAGAAAGGACAAGAGGAAGGGTATTACGAGTATTGCGGCCAGCATTAGGAATGCGGTCCTCAACACGTCTATCAGTACATCGGACCCCGAGACAAGCCGCGCCACCCTGTAGAGGAAGCCCCCAATTGCTGGCCCCACCAGCCAGGTCACGTTGCTTATTATCCAGTACACGGCTAGGGCCCTCCCCCTTCCCGCCCTCTCGGTTGAGCTGGCTATTGCCCCCTGCAGCAACGGCCACACCATGGCGCTGGCGACCCCTTGCATAGCCCTAGCTGCAACGGCCTGGGACACGTCTTGGGCGAAAACGTAGACGAGGCCCACAAAGAGGTAGATCCCCGTGCCCACCCTTATCATGGCGGCCTTGCCCACTCGATCCCCCACAACGCCGAAGAGGAACGCGCTTGGGGCCCTAACGGCCATAAAGACCGCATTCATGTACGCGTAACCTAGCAGCGCCGCCGGCGTGAACCTCACCATTTCCCTCTCCTCGGGGAGACGGGCATAGGGATTCTCCAGCGCCTCCACGTAATACTGCATGAATGGTTGTACGATGGAGAAGCCTAAGCTAATGAACGCGGCTATGGCGTAGTATAGGGCTAGGTCTCTCCTCAACGTGACGGGGCCCACCCACGACAATTACATATACTAGGGACAAAGCCCACAGCCATGTTCATGGTGGCGGTGGCCGCGCACAGCGGCGAGTACAGCGACGACAACGTTAAGAAGGTCTCCTCCTTCATGTCGGCTCTAAGGGAGTGCTCACCCATGGTTCTTCTTGGTGGTTACTGGGGCTTAATGAAGGTTGTAGCTGACTTGGCCAGGGCGCTTGGCATGACCACCATATTCTTCCTGCCAATAGAGAGGGAGGACGTGGAGGTGCCCGGCATACCAATTAGAACGGGTTGTGACTATAGGTGTCGCTCTGTCATCATGGTGAGGTCGTGTGATGCTGTGGCGGTCCTCGGAGGGGCCGTGGGGACCATGATCGAAGCTTTCCTCGGATATGTCATGGGCAAGCCCGTGTACGTGTTGACTGGGACCGGCATGGAAAGCGACAGCCTAATGGACGCGTTTCCCCATGCCTTTGACAGAAGGGGACTGGCGCCGCTCACCTACAGCGATGACCCAGAAGCGCTCGCCTCGGCCATATGTAGGGGTATCCATGTTAGAGCCAGACAAAGAGGTCCAGGGGACATATGATGGGCCAACGATATAAAGGGGCCAAGACCATTAAGCCTAGATGCGTGCGCATGGCGCGGCGCTGCCCGGATCCAAGCGAGCTGGAGATGATGAGCCTACGCAGGCCCTGAAGGATGGCGAGTGACCTAAGTGCTGAAATACGTGTTAGGCCCATAGGCGTGGTCGATGTGGGCATTGACAGGCCCCCCTCAGCGAGGGGCTCCCGTTACAACGTTGTGTCCACTATAAGGGTGTTCAACCGGTACGCTGCTGGTCTGCTGGGGCTTGAAGGGTACTCCCACATATTTGTGATATACTGGATGCACGAGGTACGTGATACGAGGCTCGTTGTGAGGCCATGGGGAAGGGAAGACCTGCCGGACGTCGGAGTGTTCGCCACGCGTTTTCCCCCTAGACCTAACCCCATAGGTCTAAGCGTGGTGGAGCTGCTCGGGGTGTCTCCCCCTAAGGTGTTCGTCAAGGGCTTGGATGCCTGGACAGGCACGCCTGTGCTGGACTTGAAGCCGTACGATTACTACGACATTGTTAGGAGGCCGCATATACCAGAGTGGCTGTGCGAAAGATGGGAGCAGTCACGCGATACGGTTAGACGGGCAGCCCCATGGCTGGGTCCCTGTGAGTGCCGCGAAGAATCGCGGTGATTCTGCCCCATAAAGGTGGAATGGTGCTGCGGTCCCTCGCCCCTATGTAAAGCAATATTAAGATGATTCCCGTTTGTGCAGCATGGTAAGGCGGTACGTGCTGCTCATGAAGCCCAACGTTATCTGGCTACTGGTCTTCGCCTCAGTTGCGGGCTACTTGGTGGCATCAGAGGGGGCGCCGGACGTCTGGAAGCTGGCGGCGCTTGTTTTGGTGGGCGTGTTTTCTACGGGCGGGGCAGCAGCGTTCAACATGTACTATGAACGCGATGTGGACAGCGTCATGTCGCGCACCATGAAGAGACCGCTGCCCAGGGGCCTTGTCTCCCCTGTCGCCGCATCGGCATACTCGTATGCTCTTATGCTCCTGGGCGTGCTCCTCTCCTACGTGTTGCTCGGCCCTGTACCCACACTGTTCGTGCTTCTGGGCATGTTTTCATATGTAGTGGTGTACACGGTGCTTCTTAAACGGAGACACTGGTCCAACGTGCTCTTAGGTGGATTTGCGGGCAACGCGGCGTTTCTCACAGGCTGGTCGTTGGCATCGCATATAGGCCTGGAGGCCGTGCTCCTATCATTCACGATATACATGTGGATACCCGCACATATATGGAGCCTCGCCATTAGATACAGCGATGATTATAGGCGTGCATCGATACCCATGCTTCCCGTGGTGCTGAACTACAGCGAATCCGTCAAAGTGGTGGCGCTCCTCAACATAGCGGCAACGGCGTACATGTGGCTGGTCTACCTGTACCTGATGGGCGCGAACTTGGTGATGCTCCTCTTTGTGGCCCCCTCGGTAGTGTCCGTGATGCAGTCGCTTAAGGCTTTCAGGAACCCAACCCCGGAAATTTTTTGGGGGATGTTCAAAGCGTCGAGCCCTGTGTTGACCCTCTTCCTGGCGACATTGATACTCAGCTCGGCCTTAGGAGTATGATGCGCATCTTTTCCACGGCCTCCATTTGTTCCTCCACGTACCACTCCAAAACATATTCGTACGTGTCGGCTAGGTCCACGGCATGTTCATAGGCCTCGTACCAATCTCCAAAACACTTATCGACGCGCCAAGACTCCGCCTTCATGTCCTCCGCCTTTCCGGAGACCAGCACACGACTGTTTTCCTCGTTTATTAGCACGCAGTACATGTATACGTACGTTCCCCTTTTTAAATCAATTACTTCAATTTTATCCGAAACATCGCCGAAAGTTTCACCATACTCTCCCACGTGTTCTGGAGAAGACTTATAACGAGACTATTTAAAGGTCAGCATGGGGGGTCAAAAGGATAGTATTAGGATATTACACATATCTTGGGACGAGGCGGTATCTCTGTCTCTGCGCCTAGCCGGCAAGGTTAGGGCGTCGGGCTACTCGCCTGACCTTATAGTTGCGGTATCCAGGGGGGGCCTCGTCCCGGCCAGGATCATAAGCGACGTTCTGGGCGTCGATGACATAATAGCCATAATGATCAAGTACTGGGGCACTGCGCGGAGACGACACGAGAGGCCGCTGATCTATCATGGGGTAGAGCCAAGCATTGTGAGGGAACGTAAGGTGCTCATAGTGGACGAGGTCTCTGACACGGGCAAGACGCTCGAGATTGCTGTTGACTTCGTCTCGATGGCTGGTCCGTTGGACGTGAAGACAGCGGTGTTGCACTTGAAGTCCACAAGCAGTTTCGTCCCCGACTTCTACATTGAGAAGCTTGAGGACTGGGTGTGGATATCATATCCTTGGAGCAGATGCGAGGATTATAGGGAGTTCAAGGCGTTGGGGATGGAGGAGCACGGGCGTGACCTTTGCGAGTGAGCCCGAAAAACCGGCCCTGTGCGCGGACAATCCAATGCGTGGGACGCACATTATAATAATGGCATAACACTCGGTTCCTATGGCCCGCATTCCCCGTGCATTGACCATAGCCGGTAGCGATTCGGGGGGTGGGGCAGGCATAGAGGCGGACCTCAAGACGTTTGCGGCCTTAGGGGTATACGGGATGGCCGCTGTGACGTCCGTGACGGCCCAGAATACCCGCGAGGTGAGGGCCGTGCACGACATGCCGCCGGAAGTTGTGACGGCCCAGATAGAGGCGGTGGTCGAGGACATAGGCGTAGACGCCGCCAAAACCGGCATGCTCAGCAATGCCGAGATCATAGCGGCCGTGGGAAGGCTCCTAGGAAAGTATGGCTTCCCCCTAGTGGTGGACCCTGTAATGGTAGCCAAGAGCGGGGCTCCCCTACTTAGACCCGACGCGGTCGAGGCGCTCGGCAAATATATACTGCCAATGGCGCTTCTAGTAACGCCGAATAGGATGGAGGCAGAAAGACTGAGTGGGTTAGCCATAAGGGATGTGGACGATGCAAAGGCCGCTGCGAAGAAGATAGCGGACGAGTATGGGGTAAATGCTGTCATAGTCAAAGGCGGCCACCTTGCCGGCAACTACTCCGTGGATGTGTTGTACGTGGAAGGCAGGTTCAGGGAGTTCGCGGCGCCGCGCGTAGAAGGGTGCTTCCACGGGACTGGATGCAGCTTCTCTGCGGCCATAACAGCAATGGTAGCCAGAGGCCACGGCCTCGAGGATGCGGTGGAGAAGGCTAAGCGTCACATAACCGGCGCCATAAGGTATGGCCACAAGGTGGGAGGGGGGCACTGCCCAGTCAACCCAATGGCGTCGATGGAGCCTGATGCCGAGAGGTGGCGCGTAATAGAGAACGTGAAGAGGGCCGTATCGCTCCTTAAACGTCATGGCAGAGCGGTGGCGCCCCACGTCCCAGAGGTCCACATGAACATTGTCATGGCCCTTCCATGGCCCTACGCCGACGACATAAGCTCGGTGGCCGGCGTCGTCGGAAGGATTTCGAGGGTGCGGGACACCATTAGGGTTAATGGGCCGGTGGCATTCGGCGCATCTAGGCACTTGGCGAGGGCCGTCTTGACGGCTATGCGTTACGATGCCAGGTACAGAGCGGCGCTGAACGCGTCGTATAGCAAGGAGATTATAGGCAGGGCGGTCAGCCTAGGTCTGAAGGTCTCATTCTACGATAGGCGTGAGGAGCCGCCGCACTTGAAGTACGTGGAGGGGGGAACCATAGGGTGGGGCATAGAGTCTGCGATTAAACGTATAGGCGCTGTGCCCGACCTGGTGTACCACGAAGGTGACTGGGGAAAAGAGCCCATGGTCAACATATTCGGCGTGGATGCCGTGGATGCCGTGGCCAAACTGCTGAAAGTTATCGGCGTACGCGGCGGCCGGGATACCGGGCGCTAGACGCCGGCGAGGTATCTGGGCAGCACGTCGACGAGCGCCGTATCGCCTCGGAGCGTTGTACGTTCCCCGTGCTTCTCCACTACAATGCCGTGCTTCTCGATGAACGCGACTCTGTCTGCGGCCACATCGAGCTCTACCTGCCTATCCTGAACATCTACGCGAGGCACATCGGCTGTTATGGCCCTGGACACAACATCGATTATTTCGGGTATGAACTCGGGATCGTTGGGCGCTTCTATGTACACGGAGTGGCTGTACTCGAGGGCCACGTGTTCGTGCGGGGTCAAGGGGCTGTTGGGCCTGAACGTGCTGGCGCCGAGCTCACCCGCAATGAGCTGGTCTGTTGCGTGTACCCTGAGCCTTTCGCCTCCCCTGATAACCACAACTATGCTCGGCTTCAACCTGTGGTACACGACATGCCACCTCTCGCTGTGCTTGCTTCTCAGCGTCAACGTATCAAAATACACGTTGATGTCCCTTTCATCTAGGTAAGAAGGCTCGGACGAGTAGGCATGAGGATTCACGATGGGTATAACGATGGCGTTCCTAATAGGGCGGAGCGGATAGTCCGTGCAGTTGAGGTACAGCGCGTAGAGCAACGCGTTTGTGGCCACCGCATCCTTCCTGCTGAACCCAGTGAGTACCATGGCCCTCGCGTTCTCCCCCACCGTGTAGAGGGGGTGTCCATAGGGGGACGACAAGCATTTGAGGGCCTCAACCACATATGTGGGGTCCACCTCCCTGCTTTGAAATGCCCTAAGCGGTCTCAGGAACTTCATCTGTGACCCATTGACACCCCTATAAAGGTATTAGGATGGGGGAACGCTATGCATGTGGGTGTGACGTCAGCCGTGTCACCACTCCTCACGTCATCGTAACACACCGTCGTCATCACCGAAGGGTGAGACGCCAAAATTTTTAAACTATGCATCATTTCGAGGCGGGGGAAATGGGGCCGGAGAAGCTTGTTCAGAGTACGGTTAATGGGGAGAGGAACGAGAAACTCGTTACTGGTAGGCACATCTATGGAAATCTTTACGAATGTGACTACGAGACCCTTACAGACGAGGTGAGGCTCGTGGAGATTGTGAGGGAGGCGGCGAGGATGGCAAACGCCATGCTGATCTCAGTCGGCTCTTATAGATTCGGCGCCAATGGAGGGATAACGGTTTTCGGCATAATCGCCGAAAGCCACATATCTATCCATACATGGCCGGAGTACAAGTTCGCCACCGTCGACGTGTATACGTGCGGCGACCACACGGATCCCGATGCTGCGTTCAACTTCATTGTTGAGGCCCTAAGGCCCCAGAGACACGAGGTGTTTAGAGGGGACAGATCACTATATATATAAATGAACTGATTTTTTGCGTGACATGGATTATAACCTGAAATTTTTCGAGGCAGCGTATAGGGAAATAGTGGAGTTCATAGGTAGGTCGCTCCGCGAGATCGACAAGGGATCCATTGAAAGCTTCGTCCAGCACCTTGTCCGGGCGTACAACACGCAGTGCAAGGTAATAGTGGTTGGGGTGGGCCGTTCCGGCCTCGTTGGCAGGGGATTCGCAATGAGGCTCAGGCACCTGAACATTAGATCCTACGTGCTTGGGGAGACCATTACCCCGAGCATAGGCAAAGGGGACATGTTGGTCGCGATCTCGGGCAGCGGCAGCACGCAGATAGTGGTGGCCGCCGCGGAGGCTGCGAAAAGGGTGGGCGCCACTGTTGTTGCTATAACGTCGTATCCCGATTCCCCTCTAGGCAACGTGGCGGACCTAGTGATAAAGTTGCCGGGCAGGACCAAGCTGGCCCCCCTTGACGACTACTTCACGAGGCAGATACTTGGAATACATGAGCCCCTTTCTCCCTTGGGCACGCTGTTCGAGGACACAGCAATGGTCATGTTGGACGCCGTGATAGCTGAGGTAATGCATAGGCTTGGGATAAACGAGGACGAGCTGAGGAAGATGCACGCAAACATAGAGTTCATCTAGTCCTCGCCCTCGACAGCCCTCACGCCAACGCTTATGAGTCTCCTGAACACTGAGTCTATCAGCTTCACGTATGCCCCCCTCCTACCCACGAATCCCCCGAACTCGTCCCTCTTGACCATTACCTGCAGTTCAGGCCCGGCGAAATCGGCGTCTATTATGTGCTTCCTAATCCATCCGATTGGGTGTATGGCGCTTATCCACTGCTTGAAGTCGAGGACCATCTCTATGGTCCTGAGCCTAAGCCCAACCTCCCTCTCTATGTTACGTATCCTTTCCCCGCCCTTCCCCACGAGCCTGCCCAAGTGGCCTTCCTTCACAACGACCAACGCATCTGGCACAGCGTCAGCCCTTATGCCAAGCCCGTCCTTCTCAGCCTTGAACTCCACCGCGCTCACAACGTCGGCGTCGGGGGCATATATACGTGCGGTCTCGACTATGTGGCGCTCGCTGGGGGAGAGCTCACGCTTCCTCATGCGAAGCTCCAGCGCCAACCTGACTCCTCTACGGGCCCCCGGCCTCACGATGTCCTTTATGCCGAGGTCTATCACAGCGGTCTTCTCCTCGCCGAGTAGCGCCTCGCGCAGAAGCGTGGCCCCGTCCTTGTCTGTGAACGTGGATTTCTGTATTATGGGGTCCCCAGCCACAATGAGCTTGGCGTTTCTCCCCATCCTGATCAGCATCTCTGCGGCGTTTTCGGGCTGAGTGTTCTGCGCGTCGTCGAGGAATATCACGCTATCGTCAAAGGTTCTGCCCCTTAAATAGTTGACATCGGACACCACGATCTTTCCGCCCCTGAGCAGTTTGTCCAGGTCCTCGTGTTCCACTAGGCCGCTCAGTATGTCGGATAGGTACGCGGAAGCGATTTTATAATACAGCTCCCCCATTTCCTCTGGGCCCACGGCCCTCC
Source organism: Thermoproteaceae archaeon (assembly GCA_015521775.1). Taxonomy (GTDB): domain Archaea; phylum Thermoproteota; class Thermoprotei; order Thermoproteales; family Thermoproteaceae; genus WANN01. The sequence continues at coordinate 23,119 of WANN01000012.1, read as the reverse complement.
CAGTAGCCACGTCCACTATAGGTCTCGCGATTATGAACTGCTTGTACTGGCCCTTAATCACCCTGTCTATGCCGAACACTATCGATATGAGGCTTTTGCCGGTCCCAGTCGGGCCGAAGACGCCCACAATCTCGTTTTCCTGTTCTTCCAGCGCATTAAGTAGTCGTTCTTGTCCCACGGTCATAGGTTTTAGCCGGTCTATCATTGGCACAATCTTGCGGATCGTTTTTAAAGTGTTTTACAACTGTGATGCCCACGGCGGCCCAGTTAGGCCTGTGGCGCGCCGTTACTCTGGCTTGCCCAGCTCAGGGTTATATGCGGGAAATGTATAGGGATATTTCCTACGAATAGGGCTACGTATTGTTAAATATTATATGGGAATTCGAGTCTAATAATATCAGATAACCTTATAAGAGGGAGAAGTGGAAATGGACCATGGACATCGTGGACTTCTGTTGGGAAAAGGCTGGATGCAAGGAGTGCAGGGAGTATGCCGAGTGCGTCGAGGTCATGACCATCACCACAATATTTGAGAACTATAGGTCACATTGAATGGGGCCTAGGCTAGGCATGTGACCTACCCGCCAGAAAGCGAGGAGGGCAACGTCGAGTACAAGCTGCGCCTAGACCTAAGCGACGACGATCATATAGCTGGGCAGATGAGGAGACGTATACTCGAGGGTGGGGGCGAGGCGCTATACGTCATTGGCGTCACCGACGATGGGCAGCCCGTGGGCCTTCCACAGGACCTGCTGGAGAGATCGCTTGCAGCGTTGGAAAGGGCTGCGAACAGAATAAACGCCACAATACATGTCCTCAGGACTGTTGACGGCTACTCTGGAAGAATAGCCGAGGTACTGATAAGGTGGAAACGCGGCACTTCGCCCCCGTTGACCGTGTACATCACGGTTCTAGGCAACGTGGATGCGGGCAAGAGCACGCTGATCGGGGCCGTCATGACGGGTAGACGCGACAACGGTAAAGGCGAGCTCCGGTCTGTGGTGGCCCGCTACATACACGAAATACTGACGGGACGCACAAGCTCCATTAGTAGCAGAATAGTGGGATTCGTGGGCGATAGGGTGGTCAACGAGGCGTTGTCGGATCCCCTCGACGAGCAGGAAGTGTTCCTAAGGTCTGAGAAGGTCCTCTTCTTCACAGATCTCGGCGGCCATGAGCGGTACGTGAGGACCACTCTGAGGGGCGTGCTTAGCCGCTCGCCGGACTACGTGATGCTTGTGGTCGGGGCAAACGCCGGGCTTCAACGCATGGGCAGGGAGCACCTTGGCATTGCGGCCGCGCTCGGCCTGCCCGTCATAATAGTGGTCACCAAGGTCGACCTAGCGCCGCCCGAAGTCCTGGACAGGACCCTTGAGGAGGTCCAGAGACTGGTCAAGATGCCGGGGGTCAGTAGGCTGCCCATGTTGGTCCGCGACTGGGACGACGTGGTGGTTGCGGCCCGCTCTATGACGAACATAAAGATCGTGCCCATATTCCTCGTCTCCAACGTTACTGGCCACGGCATGGACAAGTTGCGCCGCTTCCTCGCCCTCCTCCCCCCACGCCAAACGTGGGATGACACGGGTAGCGCGAGGATGTACGTGGACGAGGTCTTCTCGGTTAGGGGCGTAGGGCTTGTGGTGGGCGGCCTCCTCATCAGCGGCGTTGTGAGGCGTGGGGATAGGGTGTATGTGGGCCCAACCCATGACGGCTCGTGGCAGAGGGCCATGGTTAAGTCGATACACGTGAATAGGGTCCCCACCGAATCTGCGAGGGCTGGCCAGTACGTGACCATGGCGATAGACAACGTGGCCGTTAGCAAGGGGATGATGGTCACGGACATGCCGGAGAGACCGACGCGCTGCTTTGAAGCGCGGCTCTTCGTGCTTAGGCATCCCACGGTCATCAGACCGGGATTTGAGGGCGTGGTCCACTACAGGTCGGTCAGGGAGCCAGCAACCATAGTCGAGATAGACAAGGGGAGACTCATGAACGGAGATGTGGGGGAAGCCACCATATGCTTTAGGCGCTACTGGGCCCTAACGGCAAACGAACAGTTCATCATGCGCAACAGCATTACGCGCATATTGGGTGTGGTGACCAATTGTAGGTACGACTGATCTAAAGGGGCCCCGTCACTCCCCGAACTTCTCCGAGAGGCCAAGGTAGCTCGACGCTATGGGCATTATGTCCATACCCCTTATCCTCATCAATGCCCCCCTCCAACAGGTAAGCTCGCTGAACCTGTCCACCTCGTCTCTGACCACGTCGGGGCCGTACACCAGTATTGGCACGGGGTCCCCTGTGTGTTCCCTTACAGAAACCGGCGTTGCATGGTCAGAAGTCACCATCACGTACATGCCTTCAAGCCTGTCCATGTACTCGGAGAGCGCTCTGTCGAGTCTCTCCACGACGGTCCTTTTCAGGTCGTAGTTGCCGTCGTGCCCAGCGCTGTCCGTGCCCTTGACATGTAGGAAGATTAGGTCATACCCAGCGAGTAGGTCCATGGCGAGCCTGAGGGCATGGGCGTATTCGTCGCTGGCTGTGCCATTGAGGCCTGGCGCAGTGTACACGTCCATACCCACTGCCCTAGCTACTCCCCTTATAAGGGCCACCCCCGCAATAGCAGCGGCCCTGACCCCGTATCTACGAGTAATAGGCTCTATGCTGGGCATGTATCCGCCACCCCTTGCAAGTATGGCGTTTATCGGCGGAAGCCCCTTCTCCCTTCGCGCCGCGTTTATTCCAAGTTCCCGTGCGCGTTCCGAAAACAGCCTGGTGACCATGTTCAGCGCCTCTGCGGTTATGTTACCCTCCCTCGACCCGTCGAGCGGTCTGGCCTCGAGGATGGGCTCCCCCACCTTGTGGGGATCCGTGTTGCTCACCCTATGCGAGACGGGACCCCTCATGACGAGCACCCCCCTGTGCTCGACCGTGGACTTGTACACCACCTCTACGCCCAGCTTGCCCATCACAGTGGGAGCAATCACCTCGTTGACGAGTCTCTCAACCTCCGAGGCCTCTTCTGGGGACACATGCCTCCCGGCTCTCCTGTCCACCACCACGTTGTTCTCATCCACGGTGGCTAGGTTTGTCCTGAACGCGACGTCTCCCGGCCTGAGCTCTATGCCAGCCCCAAGGGCCTCAAACGCCCCTCTCCCTGTGTAATACCTATACGGATCGTATCCGAATATAGATAGGTGGGCTGTATCGCTTCCCGGCCTAATCCCTGGCGCTATGGGATCCAGTATGCCGCAGCTGCCGGCTGCAGCGAGCCTATCTAGGTTAGGCTTGTGCGCTGCATACAGCGGCGTGGGACCCCCGCCGCTTGGCCTGTCCCCCCCGCCGTCGAGTAGCAACATGATAACGCGCCTCATTTCCCAAGGCTGTCGTCGATCCACTTTAAGTACTCTGGGAGGCCATGTATTATGGGCACAGCAATTATCTCGGGGACCTGGTAGCTATGCGTGTTTTTGGCCTCAGCGATGAGCTCGTTGAGCTTGTCCACCCGCGTCTTGACCACAACCATGGCCTCGCCCGCCTCTTCCACGCGTCCCTCCCACCAGTACACGCTGCGCACGTTGCCTATAACATTGGCGCACGCAGCCAGTTTCTTTTCGACCAGCGCCCTCCCAATCTTTTCGGCCTCTTCCGGCGATGACGCTGTTATGAACACCACTACATGCATGTTCCCGGGACCAGACCAGTATTTTAACAATCTACCCACCGGGAATAGTTTTTATTGTTGCACGCTACCTGGGACATGGAGTTTCCTGTAGGTCCGGAACTGGTGGAGTTGTTTGTGGGCAACGGCAAGTTAAGGGCCATGTGGGAGATGTTAACACGTGACGCCGAGGTCAACGCGTACCTCGCCTCGGCCAATAGGATGGCGGTCGGCCGGCTCAGATATAACGATCATGGCCCCGTGCACTCGAGGATAGTGGCTGGAAGCGCGCTCGCCATTTTCGAAGTCCTCACGTCGAGGGGATTCACGCCTGACATAGTCAGATTCGGCATAGGCGATCTAGAAGATGCAAGGCTCGTCACCATGGCCATAGCGTACCTTCACGATATAGGGAACAGCATTCACAGAACGCACCACCCGCTGTTCTCGGTGATCATAACGGACAAGCTCATGGACAAGCTGCTCCCACGTATATACAGCGACGAGAAGATGTACCACGTGAAGCAGGAGATACTCCACGGTGTGTTCTGCCACGACGAGGCGTACACGTGCCTCACGGTGGAATCTGCCATGGCCAAGATTGCGGACGGCACAGACATGTCCGAGGGGAGGGCCAGAATACCCTACAGCGCGGGTAAAAAGGACATACACGCGGTATCCGCCATGTCGATCAGGCGCGTATGGATCACCCAGGGTCATGAGAAGCCCCTGGCCATAAACGTCGACATGACAAGCGACGCAGGCATTTTCCAGGTCGATGAGGTGTTGGGCCGTAAAATAGCCACGAGCGGTCTAGCGCCGCACGTCGAGGTGCGGGTCCACGTAAAGGGCAGCCACTGGATCACCCGGGTTTTCGAGACGACTCACAACATAGTTACAGGCTGACTATCTTAGAGGCACGTTCGAGGTCGGATCTAACCACCTCCACGTAGAGTCTCAGCCTCCCGCAGCCGCCGTCCGAACTTACTATGGGCACCAGCTTCATGTAGAACTCGTACATGCCCTCGCTTACGACGCTTCTGACGCGCCCCTCTATTTCCATCAGCGCGGTCTTTAGCTCGCCGATGGGCAGATCGCCCCTGGACGAGATGGGCCCCCCAAGGAACAGTTTGCCCACTACGCGTTGGGTCCCCCTCACCACGAAGTCGTACATGCCCTCCCCCCTCATCCTTATGTTGAGGTGCTGGGGGAGCAACGATATGTCCAGTTTCTCGAAGAGCTCCGTGATCACGTCCCCCCTCTCCTTATATAGGTGTTGGTATATATCGTCTATACACTTGTCGAATGGATAATCGGAGCCCACACAGCGTGGGTCCAGACTCGGGCACCCGTCCCCGCACAGGTCGGGAAAGGCAAGCCTTATGAACGAGACCGTATAGGCAACCTCGTCTTTACGCGGGTTTTTCCCGAACTCAGACAACGTGCGGCTCACTATGTTGTGAAGGTCGGCACACCTTTCCTGTCTCGCTCTGTCCACTATTAGGGAAAGCACACAGTTGCTTGAGGCCATTTTTCCCAGAAGGGCAAGGGCACCGTCGATCCGTCCCTCAGCCATGCTCCTACCCAGCTCTATGGCTGGCCGCGTGAATATGCCGTCAGATGTGAGACCAAGGGATGAAAGCGTAGGCGTTATGACCCTCGTAAGGCTCCTGTTGAGGCCCTGTTGCTCGAGGAAGTGCTCCACTACGTCGCCCACGGATAGCACGCCCTTGAGGTACATCTCGTATGCTGTCCTCAAGAGGGCCAACAGTTTTTCGGGTGGTATCCTAATGTACCAACTGTTGCGTATGCACCCCGAGTGGGCACTGGCGAGTAGGCTCCTCAGTTCGCCGCAAAGCTCCTCCACGTCTTCCAGCGATGACAGTACAAGCTCTTTCGTAGTCCCATGTGCGTCGATGCGCACCTTCACGTGGTTGTCTACGTTGGCCTGTTAAAATAGGTGACACGTATGGCAGCAGGGTATTACCTGGCATTTCGCTATGGGGAGCCCGACAGCCACGATAGATTTTTTAGAGGGTGGACAGGCCACCACGTGATATTGAGGTGCGTGATAATGATGATCCTACTGGCTCGTAACGGGGCTGTGGACCTAGAATACTTGAACTTGGCCGTGAGGCACGTCATGGGGGACTCAATAGACTGGGTCGACGACGGGTACCACATGTGGAGCCCAACACTCCTCAACACGCTGGACGACATGAGGAAAGAAGGAAAAGTTTCGCTTGTCGGGGATAGAATATATCTGAGCAACAAGGAGAAGTGCCCCGACTACATCGTGGACTACTATGCCCGTTATATAAACATGTTGGCGCTTCAGAGCAAGGAGAGCCTTAGGACCTCCCTGTCTATGGGTCTGTACCGGTGACTCGGCGCTATGTGGTGCGCCGTGGCCAGGGCCCAACGGCAGCCCGACGTCACGATGGGCTTTGGCCGACGTCGAGGCCGTGCGGCCAGTCCATAAATTTTTAATGGGATGCCATATGGGCTTTTATGCCAAAGGAACTGTTCATATTGGAACTATGGCTGAGGTATGCCGAAAAGGCCTCTGAGATTAGGGTCAAGAGGTATGAGGAAACGGGCATGGTGAAGCTCAAGGCAAGGCTGGGGAAATACCTTTACACAATACGTCTGCCCACCGACATGGCGGACAAGGCAATTGAGGAACTTAAAGGTAAGGGGAAAGGCATCGTGGATGTCTAGCGAAAAGGGCCTTAGAGGCCGTCGCCGAGCTGCCTGGCCATTATATACGCATCTTCCCCATCAGAATAGTACCTAGGCACCACGCTGATAACCTCCATGCCTAGCTTCCTGTACAGCGATATGGCCGGCTCGTTGGAAACCCTGACTTCGAGGTACACCTCGGAGGCCCCGTAGACGTATTTCAGCGCCCTGAAAGCTCTGAGAAGCATGTTATAGGCTATGCCCACCCTCCTAGCCTCGGGCAGCACGCCAACCGAGATTATGTGGCCCTTACGCAGGGGCAGTCCCTTACTTATCAGCGACCACCCGTACTCCACCCTGGACATTACGTATCCTACTACGTTCCCTTTCAGGACCGCCACTATGAACGCCTTTGGAAAGTGGCGCAAGTGTTCATGGAAAAAGAACTCTGGATAGTTCTCGGGGAGTACAGCCCTGTTGATCCTTATGATCTGCTGCATGTCCTCGACCCTCGCCTCCCTTATACGGAAAACCACGGAACCTTTACCCACTATCTCTTCCTCGCCCTCCAACAGCCTGGTCTCGGTATGCGCCTCCACGCATTGCCGTGGCGCACCGTTTTTATTATTTGCCTGCCCCAATTGGCGCGAGTCTTAATATATGCGTTGCCGTCGTTGCCATGGCAAGGCTACGCGTCGTGAGGCTGGGCACATGCAGGGAATGCGGGTTTGCATCGCCGTTCCTGGACGTATGCGACTTAACGGGTCTATGCGCTGAGTGCAGTAGGCGTAGCCTGGGCCATACGTGCGCCAGGTGCCCTGACAGGGATAGGTGCGACGCGGCCATAAAGGGTATAAGGTTCGTAAAGGAACTGGAGGTGAAGCTGGACCTTTTCGTTGACTTCGCCAATGCGCTGATTGCCAGGTCGCGTGACGCGGTCGGCGTGGATGACCGTTCCGTTCGCCTTTCAGAAGTTGCAGCGCTGGTCTACTCGAAGCTCCTCATGGGGCTTTTCCACGTAATTGGGAGGACGGGCGAGAAGGACGGCCTAGTGGTCTGGATCAGGGCGGTATTTTCACCGGCGTTTTTACGGGAAGTGGGCTCGGCCCCGCCGCAGGTGACAGTACGGGCAGACGATCTGTTCAGCGGCCTGTGTAGGGAGTTCGGCTGTTCACAGATAAGCGATGTGCTTGGGCGCCTCTATGATGCCGTTCTCTTCACCATGCTGAGGTCAGGTAGCCCCCTTGGCTGGGCCGCCAAGTTTCTCAACCCTCCTTTTAGGGGCATAGTAGTAGAAGAGCTCCGTCATGACGCTTCTGGCCATTATCAGGAACGTTGACGACACGGCGTATATGGCTGTGCCCGCCATACCTATACCGAGCACCAGCCATTGCGAGGCCTGTGCGCCTATGCTCCCCACGCTTAGATACATCAGCACTGTGCCTGCCAGGGAGAGGGGGAGCAACACAAGGCTTTGTACAAGTGACGCCAGGAGCATGGACCTAGCGGACCTGAAGGAATAGGAGGAAGCGGCTGACTTGCCTATTACGATTGTAACAGTGAGCGCAACCGACAGCACTATAAGGGCGATGCTGACAGCGTTGAGCAACGCCACTGCCTGGTTAGGAGGCCTCGTCAGAAAAGAGGGCGCATTGGAAAACGCGAACGCCGTAGAATACATAGTGAGGGCGGACAGTATGGCGAGCGCCGATATAAACATGTACCTATTATACTTGTCCCTTAGGCCCTCTAGGTGCCCCCTCTCATGGTGCCTCAACATTATTCCAGGAGTATATGTTGTCTTATTTTGATCTTGCATTTGTCGCAGATTAGGACCCTCTCCTTAACCCTCCTATTATATTTCTGGTCCATCCTTATCCACTGGGACTCGGCCTTCATCTCGTTGTTGCAGGAAGGGCATCTGGTCAAATTCTCAGCGGTCTGACTGTTAAGATGAGTGGTCGGCGCCTCCATTGGTAGGGATAATTGCAAAGTAATAAATAATGCCTCAAAGGCAACCCATTTAAAGTCGCTGCCCATGGACATAAGTGGAGGTCCCTGAGGAACTCAGGCACCATGTAACCACCGAGAGGATTGGGAGGACCATCCATCTGAGGTGCGTGAGATGTGGTCGGCGCTTCTTTTCCGTTACTGATGCGGTTGCGCACGTCGAGGCGCAGCATGGGAAGCACGTGTATAGGAAGGGCTCTCGCCAGGACACAAGCCAAAATATATTTTAAAGCGGCGCCTGCCTACGCCTATGGAGAAGGTGGACATTAATGGGCTGTTAAGCAGACTAGAAGAACTGCGGAATATAGAGGTCCTGGACTATGCTGATGACGGCATATACATAGACAAGGTCAAGGGAATAGTGAAGGGCCAAGTAGACGGCGAGGAGCTCAGCGACCTGAAAAAGCGGAGGCCGCGGGCACGTCCAACGCCTAGGCAGGTGAGCCTAGTAAGGGAAGTCGCTGACACGCTCGCACGTAACAGGGTCCGGTTCAAGGTGATTTTCGGCCCCAAGGAGGTGACCATAAGGATGGGCGACGCCTTCATACGTATATACGAGAGGGACGTGAGGATAGCCGGCTTCACGGATTCCAGCGCCCCTCCATTGAACCTGATAATAGACAAGTTGGGCAGCTACGGGCCCATACGTTTCCTGAAGCCCCTGAGCTAGCCTGTAATACTCCTAAGGATGTTGGTATGCATTTTATTCGGGAAATTGCTGTAAAACGTGATTGGCAGCATAGTGCTGACACCGGACAGACCACTGGTCAAGTACGCCGACGGCATGTGCGTCGGTCTTGAACATGGGAGGGTTTCCCTTAGGCCGGCATGTGAGGGGACCCCGGCATATGTGATGGTCAGGCCGTATAAAGGGGCGTACCCCTACACTAGGGTGCTGGACCCTATAATGGTTCCCGGCCCAATGGTCGGCTCGAATGGCTGGGCTTCCATGTACGTCGTGTATGAGTATCAGCATTATAGGGGTGTACGCAGACACACGTTCCTTAGGCTGGGCAGCGTGGTTAGAAGGCAAGCAGTCGAGGGAGACGTGGGGCTATTTTCGGGGACCACGAAAAGGGGCATGTACGGGCTCATTGTAAGGATGTTCCGCTCGTCGGTGGAACGCTATGCGAGGAGGAGTGTAGGCATGCACCTGGCGGAGCTTAGGCTGAGCGCGGACTTGGACGACATAGTTTCGCTTACATCTGCGAGGGGCCTCCAAACAAGCCGGGAAGAGGGCATCGCCAAGGCGTATGGTAGTGGGATAATGGTGCTGGCCAGGGGACGCCCCCACGGGGCTTTGAACGTGTCTGTCGCGGTGGGGATAGGCATGCAGAAAGAGTTCACGCGGCTGGTGGTGGACATATTCAAGGCGGCCAGGACCGTACACACGGTGAAGTTGGGCGAGCTTGGGGAGGCCACCCCGCTAGACCTATTCCTCCCTGTTAGCAATCTCGGAGAGCGCGATTAGGTTGTACCTGCCCTGCCTCCTAACAGTCACAATGCCCTGCTCTGCCATCCTGGTAATAGTCCTATGCAACGTGGATTTGGGTATGCCCAGCGCTTTGCCTATCTCCCCCTGAAACGCAACCCCGCCGTTGTTCATGAGGTACTCCACTATCTCCCTTTCCAGCGGGTCCAACCTGTTCAGCCCCTCGCGCTGATCGTCGCGTTCGTTGCCCACTGCAGCGGCGATGCTCCTCCTGACTTTGGAGCGCGAGTAGGACGCTGCAAGGACCAGCAGCAATATCTGGGCTATGGATATCACGTATTCCATCATGGTCTACAGTCCTGCTCTACGTGTAGTAGGGCCGACTCCAGTTCATGCGCCAGCGACGCCATGTTGGTCCCACCCACGTGCTTCTCCAGGAACGCGTACGTCATGTGGGCATGGGCGATCCTGTAGCCCATGGAGGTCAATGCGGATATAATGCACGTATACGTATCCACGTCGACGGTCAGGGCGGACAGCGGCATGACGGCCACGTCGATCCTTGCGTCGGACATCGAAACGGTTGGGTCCGCCAGCTCGCCGTACACTCTGATCGCATACGTAGTGTAGCCCCTGGCGGTCATGATTCCCCGTATCATAACTCCGTCCCTGCGTGCGACCCATCCACGCATAAGCAGCATCCTTTCCAGTTCGGCAGGCAGCAGTTCCCCCTCTAGGGCCTTCATGGACGCGACGGCCCTCCTTACAGCCCTAACGACCTCCTCGGCCTCTCCCTCGTAGTCCAACGGATACGTGGTCCTGAATATGGCGGTCCCCCCATCGTACCTGTCTAGGTGTATTCCCAGCGGGGAAAGGTAAAGCGAAAGGTATAGGGCGTCGAGAGGGGCCACTCCCTCGACCTTAACGAGGCCGCTGTCAACCCTTGGCTCCATCAACACGCCACATGTCCCAGATTAAAATAAGTTTGTCGTTACTATGTGATGCGCACCGTGGAGCTAGGGCTATTCCTGCGTTTCAAGCGGGAGCACCTGGAAAAGGTGTTGTCCGGGGACAAGCGCATGACCATAAGGTGGGGCATCGTGAGGCCACGGTACGCAGTAGTGTACGTGGCCTCCGGCGGCTCGGTCTACGCCGAGGCCCTGATTGAGGGCGTGGCCACTATGCCCGTGAGGGACCTCGACGAGAGGCTTGCGGCAAGGGACGGGTTCGCCAGTCTGGACGAGCTCCTTTCGGAGCTCCGCAAGCTATATCCAAGGCTCTCCGACAACGATTATATCACGATCATAAGGTTCACGGTCGTCAGGAGGTTCGACCCGCCTATACCTATAGAGGAGTTCCTCAGGCGGGCCAGGCGGTGATGCGTGGCAGCCGGAATGTAAAATTAGCCGGGAGAGCCAAGCGCCATGCGCGTGCAAAGGATAGTTAGAAGGCTCGGGGAGCTCGGCATAGACTTTGCCGTGCTGTTGGACCCGCCCAACATAGCCTACGTCTCGGGATTCGGGGAGGCCCTCGCCGTGGTTATAAACGTCAAGAGCGGCGACACGACGCTGGTGGTCTCTCGTCTAGATTACGAGAGGGCCAAAAGGGAGTTCGAACGCCTTGCCAATTCGGTGATAGGGTACGCGCGCGTCGAGGTCCCCCCAGCGAAGCCCGCGGAGAGGCTTGCTGTTGCTGGGTCCCTTGAGAAGGCAATAGAGGGGCTCGTGAAGGGCTCGGTTGGGTCGGACAGGCCCCTAGGCTTCTCTAGCGTGGATATCTCCAGCACTATGCGCGAGCTCCGTGCGATCAAGGACGAGGATGAGGTCGACGTCATGGCCAAGGCTGTGGAGATAGCGGAAAGGGCCCTTTCCATGTCCGTAAACTTACTCCACCGCGGCACCACGGAACGCAGGGTGGCCTCGTACATAGTCCAGGAAATAATAAATGGGGGCGCTGAATGGGTCGCGTTCGAGCCAATAGTGGGCAGCGGGGAGAACTCGGCGTTTCCCCATTACAGGTTCGGGGACAGGCATATAGTGAAGGGCGACATGGTGGTGGTGGACATTGGGGCCAAGTACAGGGGTTACTGCTCGGACATAACTAGGACGTTCGTGGTGGGTAGGCCGTCGGAAAAACAGAGGGACATGTACCTTGCGGTCCTGGAGGCCCAGAGGGCCGCGCTAAACGCTGTGAGGCCCGGCGTGCGGGCCAGCGAAGTAGACAAGGCTGCGCGCGCCGTGTTGGAGGAGTATGGGTACGGCCAGTTCTTCACACACTCGGTTGGCCACGGCCTCGGGATAGAGGTCCACGAGTTTCCCCGTCTCTCCCCCGACAGCGATGTGGAGCTGCGCAGCGGCATGGTGGTCACTATTGAGCCGGGCGTGTATATAAATGGGTTCGGCGGCGTAAGGATAGAGGACGATGTGCTGGTCACCGATACAGGCGCCAGGACTCTAAGCAGCTTCGAAAGGCTCCTCTTCTAGAATATTTTCGCCGTACCCCCGGTACGCATCTAAAATATCTGTTACAGGTAAAAACTCGGGGAAATACGGGCATATATGAGCAGGATATCGGTGCTCGTCAGGGCCCTCGTTGTACGCTATATGTATGAGAGGGGCGGCGAGGTAGAGGTGGGCGAGGTTGCCGGGTTCCTCGAGTCGCTGAGGTTGCCAGGGGTCGACCCCCGGCTATGGGTCCCCATGTTGGACGGCCTGGTCGAGAGAAACGGCACCAAGGTGAGGCTCACGGAAAGGGGCAGGTGGGCCGCCACAAAGATAGCCCCATGGACCATAGAACGCGCAACCGCTGAGCTGGGCATACGTATATGATGGCGCCGCCGGAACAGACGTCAAACGGGGCTTTTGTGCTCGTCCTTGAGTAGGCTGAGGACCAGCCCAAGCACCTTGCCTATGTACTTTTTCAACACCTCCCTGCACTCCTCGTCCAGCGACTTGTGGACGTAGATGAAGAGATGCGGCGATTTTTCCCAGGCCTCCCTAATCGCGGATACGAGCGGCGACAGCTCCACTATGCTCGTGTGTCTGCCCGCATGGTATAGGCCTATGTCCTCATGGGGGCTGAACTTGACGTACTCCACGATCACGTTGTCCCTTTCTTCGAGGAACTCCGCGAGCCTGTCCCCACAGTAGTTCTCCCTCTCCCTGAGCAGGTATCTGAGCAGTTCGATTATCATGTCTCGGAGCCTCTCAGCGACATCCTCAGCATCCCAATTTGCCGCAAGTTCGTCTATGTCTATATTCACGTTCACCGTGGCCCTCCCCAACGTGTCCTGGTAGTCCTTGTCCCTCTTCCACAGCGAGATGTAGGGGGCCCGCCTCATCACTATGTAATCGAGGAACTCACGTATGCCGCCGAAGAGCAGGGCCATGTTCAAGCCGTCGTCTGTGACCTTCAGTAATTCGTCGCCCACGACGCGGCCCAGGACGAACCTAGCGAGTAGGCACATGAAGTCCCGCGTGTTTTTTTCGCTGGCATTGAGGGCCTTTCTCATGACTATACGGCCTATCTTCGTGAACAGCACGGTCTTATGGTGCAGGTAGACCCACCTGTACAGATTGTACCGGGCCAGCACGTATCCCTCGATGTTCACGCGCGCCCTCTCGTCAACTATGAGCCTATACTCTTCATCCACATACACATTGCTAACTATTCTGTCCACGTCGACGTTGGTGACCACCGAGCCCACCGCTGCCCCAGTGAAGTACATGTCCCTCATAACGTAGTCCAGCCTATCGGCGTCCAACGTGCCCGATATGGTATTCGAGAGCAACTTGACCGTACTGTACATCTCCTTCTCCCCATGGTACATCTCGGATAGCCTCGCAACATCTCTCTCGAATATGTCAGGAACCCCATCGCCACGTTCCCTCAACCTGTCTAGCTGCTTAAAGTACAGTATCAGCCGGGCCAGTTCAAGCACCTTTACGTCTCCATAGGCCCCGTCAATAAGCTCTTCCACCCATCTGTTCCCGAGCAGCAGGTACCCCGTCAACTCATGCGGTTTAAGTTTCCCTACCTCGCTTATGGTTATATACGGGGCGCCCTCCCCCACGTCGCACCACCCCTCCCTTGCCGTGGTCCTCACCACCATGTCCAGCAGGTCGTGTTCTATCGCGTGCGACCACGGGGGATGGCCTACGTCATGCAGTAGGGCGGCCAGACGTAAAGAGCGGATCAGCTCGCTCGACTTGTCGCGGTCCTCGAATATGGGTTTCAGGGCTCTGACGTGGGGCTCGTCGGCGGTCGCCACCAGGTGGCGTATCCTCTCTATGAGCATGTTGGCTATGTACAGCACGCCCAGGGTGTGTTCAAACCGCGTATGGGTAGCCGATGGGTAGACCAGGTAGGCGAATCCCAACTGCTTTACGTATCTCAGCCTCTGCAGGAGAGGAGAATCAACGATCTTCGCCTCGCTGTCTAGAAGCCTGATCCATCCGTGTACCGGGTCCCTAATAGTCTTGGCGTACCTCATCTGGTTATCATGAGTCCCCTCATCTCCTCCAGGAGGGCCCTTCCTGGGCCCTCCTGGAAGTGTCTCCTAAGCGGCTCGAGGAGCCTTGCAAGTTCCCCTGCCACGGCCATCTTGAGGTCCAACGGATGTAGCTTGCCCTCCCTATACGCCCCCTCCAACTCCTCAAACGTCCAGTACTCTACGGGGCCGCCATACTTAGCCGGCCTGTCAACCACGAAGGGGGAGCTACGCGCCTCCCTGAAGCCCACCAACCGCGCCATTTCCATCACCGGATTGTACTCGACCTCCCTCGGCGGACAGTAGGCCCTGAGCACCTTTTCCCTGATCTCATCGGCAGTATCATGGACAAATATGGCGCTTTGAGGCACGGACTTACTCATCTTGAGACTGCTCAGCTCCTCCCTGCTGGACGGCGGTGACTCGATGTTGAGCGCAGGGAGCAGCCTGTGGTGGACCGCCACAGGCCTTACCCTTCTGTCCCCAAGCATCAAGGGGTAGAAGCGGACCCTGTGGGATACCTCGCGCGCCAATACGTGCGCCCTCCTCTGGTCGATCCCCCCATGGGGAATGTGGGCCCCCAGCGCGAACACGTCGGCCACTTGAAGCGGGGGGTATATGAGCCATGCAAAGGGCACTGAGTCCTCCTCGCCCCTGCGTCCCATTATAGTGAGGCTGTGCCTCACCTTTGAGAGGGTCGTGTTCCGGGCTATGTCCATGAGCAGGTACCAATATTCGTCGTTGTTATGGTAGAGGTCGGACCCCAATATGAAGCGGGTCGAGTCGGGGTCTCCTCCGAGAGCGGCTATGAGGAGCCTAAATGCCTCCCTGTAGTACGTAACCGCAACGCGTCTTATGGCGTCTAGGTCGCCGCCGAGCTTGTTGTTCAGCCACGAGTGTATGTCTGCTAGGAAAATTGTGGTTTCTATGCCCGCCTTCTGGAAATCGACCAGTTTGGACATGCTGACCAGCCCAGTGCCCAGGTGTATGAAGCCGCTTATCTCGAACCCTATGTAGTGCCTCAGCTTTTCCCCGCTGTGGAGCAGCTCGCGCAGCTCCTCCACTGTGAGCACCTCCTCCGTGGGATACCTGAGGACAAGGTCCAAGCGGGTTTCCACGTCCATGCTGTTGGGCATCCAGAAGTATATGTCATTTTTTGGCCCTCATCGGCGGCCGTTCGGCATCTAGCGATATGTCCATCATGGGCCAGCATCCGATTTATAGTCCTCGCTGTGTAGACGCGTGAGCATGGTGATCATAGGACGCGGTCACGTCAACATCAGGGCGTCAAACAGGAGGACCATAGAGTTCACTTCGGATCCCTACGTGTCGCAGCGGGGCGACTGCATATTGTTATGCTGTATAGAAGTGGAGGATCGCGGGCTCATGGAGAGACTCAGGGAAAGGGGGGTCCTACAGATCCATATAAGCGTCGGCAATCTCAGGGACTCATTCACAGCCCTTACACCAATGAGGAGGCCCCGTGACGCCAGTAGGATCGTGTTCAGACGCAGTACCCACGTGGACGAACATACCTTCGGCATCCAGGCGAGCAAGGCGGCCAACGACATAGATAGGGGCATAGTGGACCTACTCCGAAGGGGCTATGTGGCCCTGGCCGAGGTGCTGCTCACGCGATGAGGGACCCCGTCAAGCTCCGTAAGGCCATCCATATAGCGTTCATATCGCTCCTCTTCATCCCATACGCCGTGCCCCCCCTGGAACCGAGGATGTACTATGCGGCACTTGTCGTGTCGGCATCGCTCCTATACGCGCTCCAGGTTAAGCAGCCCCAACTGGCCATAAAGCTCGTCAACGACCTCCTGCACAGGTCCGAAGAGATGTTCGAGAGGCTCCAGAGGTTTGCCCCCGGCATGGATAGGCTGTACGTGAGGGAGCAGTACGAAAGGTTCAGGGAGGAGATCATAGACATGGTGAGGAGCGTCGAGCGCGACTATGAGAAGAAAAGCGGCTATGTCGGCATGCTCCTCGGAATAGTGGGCATCTACATAACCAACACGTTGTTCGGCGACCTACCAACGTTGACCGCGTTGACAAGCCTGGCGGTCTACGACACGGTCTCTGGGATAGTAGGCACGAAGCACGGCAAAAGGCGTTTCCCCCGCAGCAGAACCAGCCTTGAGGGCTCCCTGGCAGGCGCGCTGGCTAATACGGCAGTACTGGCGCCTTTCCTGGGCCCATCGGCCATAATCATAAGCCTAGCCGCCATGCTTGCAGAGGCGTACGGGGTCGAGGACAACATGTCCATACCATTGACGGTTGGACTCACGACGTTCATCCTCTTGGGACAATGGGGCATGTAGCGGTCCTATCGGCGCCCTAACGGCTCCCCCCATAGTAAATCCTTTTGGCGCGTATACCCCGCCTCCTTGCGGCTGCGTACAGCTTTCCGTCGTCGGTGAAGAGGATGCATCCGTATTCTGCTGCAAGCAGCAGAACCGAAATATCGGCCGGTGAAAGACCCCTCAGTGCGCCCCTCTCTCTTTCAAGCTTCTTCGGCTCGCAGGGCACCACGTTTATGCCCAGTATCTCCACTGCAGCCCTTGCACGCGGGTCCCTGAGCTCCTCGAGCACAAGGTCCGTAGTGTACAGCGTCATTCCCTGAAAGGCCCGCGCGTCTCGGGCATGCAGCACAGCCGATGCGTCGAGTACGGCGCAGCTCATTGCGATTTCAGCCTTTCCCTTACCCTTTCGTAGAAGTTGGCGTCCAACGCTGCTATCCTGGCCACCGCGTTGCTTGGACCCACAGTGGCGCTCCTAGCAGTGCCCCGGACCTGCCCGTCGCATATGATGTACCCGTCTTCCGTAAGTTCCACGTCCACCTTCTTTTCCCAGGGGTGTACTATAGGGCGCACATATAGCGGGAACGGCGCTATGAAGGCGACCACCTTTGCGCTTATCCTGTCATCCACTATGGGCGCCCCCAGGGAAAAGGCGTACCCAGCGGCGCCATGTACCGTGGACACAATGACGCCGTCGGCCCTTACGTCCAGGTCCAGGTAGCCGTCGGTGAGCCTTATCCCTACTAGCTTGGCCACGTTGGCCCCCCTGACAACGACATCGTTTAGAGCTGTGCATATGCCCGCATCGAGCATGGGGAACTCCTTCACTATGTACCTCCTTTCAAGCACCAGCCTAGCGACCTCTCTTGGCCCCACTGCGCCCATGAGCACAGTCCTGTAAAAGTTCACCTTGCCAGCCCCAACGTGAAATATCACGGATCGAAGCACCTCTGGAAAGCTCTGTATTACGTGTAGCAAGGTCCCATCGCCACCAACAACCACCGTTACCTCTGCACCGTCGGCGTTCCCGCTGCTCCCAAGTATTCGGGCCCCCAATTCCTCGGCCAGCTTAACGCCGTAGTCCCTGAGATCCGGCCTAAAATACACCAGGTACATGGCCTTCACCTTGCTGGTGGCCTTTTAAAGCCGTACATGACGGCTGGGAACAGCCTCAACGGGACATGGCATGTCAACGCGGCGTGAGGCAACGGCGTCCGTTGACGAGGGGAGTCCGATTGGTGGGCCCGCCGGGATTCGAACCTCCCCCGGCGCCTAGTAGCGCCGACCGGGATCTCCCGCGTTCTGGGGCCCCACGCCTCTGGACATTGTGGCGTGGGGGGCCTTGTAAGGCCTGTGCGGGCCATGGCCCTGGGCATCCTAACCGCTAGACTACGGGCCCCTCCCACAGTAGGCCCCCACTTATAAAATTTGCACCTGTCTGTCCCAGGGGCAGTAACGCGGAATTTTTATTCTGGCATAATCCAGACCATGGGGACGCGTAGGGAGAGGATAATGGAAGTGTTGTTGTCGTCGGATGCGCCCCTCACAGCCGAAGCCATAATAGAGGCCGCAGGGCTCGACATGAAGCCGCGCGACGTGTATGAGGAACTGGAACATGTAAGGAAGACGTTGCGGCGCCAAGGCATCAAGCTGGTCATGGTACCGCCCGAGTGTAGGAAATGCGGCTACGTGTTCAAGGACAGGGAGAGACTGTCGAGGCCGTCCAGGTGTCCCCAATGCAAATCGGAGCGTATTTCTTCCCCGCTATTTTACGTCATTAGATGAAGTGCCTATTTCTTGAACCTCTTCGGCCTGAGGTTGCGCGACCTGCACCTCCTGCACTTTTCAGCGTCAGGCGGGTTCCTCGCGCCGCAGTTCCTGCATATTTTATAATTGAACAGGTAATCCATGACTATCTGGAGCTTCTCGCCCTCCAAATGTATCGGCATGACACAATTTGGGCGGCCCTTTTTTAAGCGTTGTTGTGAGGGCAGGAACCCAACTAACTTTTTAATTGTCGCTAAGGGACCAGGCTCATGAGGCCGTGTCCAAGCACCTTCTCGGACATGTCCTGCCCATCGAGGCCGCCTAGGGGGACGCTTCTAAGTAAGGGGGTGGAGCTTCTGGGCAGGCACCAGCTCGACACGTATATCTTCATCTATTTGCTTGTGGCCTTGGGAGAAGACCCGCTCGAGGTAAAGCGTTTTTTCGGGTTGAAGATAGGGGGATCAATGCACAAGGTGGTGACGTCATTCTACGAATACCACAGGAAGGCGCTTGGAGAAGCGACAACAGAGGGGATACTCATGGAGCTGTATAAGGCCGTTGACGCTGACTGTGTATGTGCCAGGGGGCCGTTGGTTCCCCTAGGCGTTGACGAGTACGTAGTTCAGAGACCTACCGGGATCTACCATTGCGTGGGAGGCAGTTGCGACCTCATCGGCGAGTCCCCCCTCAGGGTATATGAACACCCTGAGGGATGCATATTGGAGGACCAACAACTCCCGTTGCCTGCCATGGGCAGGGACGCAGTTATCAAGTACCTTCAACAGAAAGGCATCAAAAACACTGACATGGTCTCGGACATGCTGTTGCCGGCCCTCTGTAGGGACCTCTGGGAAGTCGAAATAGGCATTCCCTAGACCCCTTTTGGAGAGCCGTTGTAGGTGCCCCATACTGGACCAGCCTCCATGTTTCTATGTCCCCTCCGTTACCGTTGTCAAACGCACGGCGCCCATGTGTCGAGTCCCACCCGGCGCAGCCTCAACGCCCTTACCTCCCAAGACATGTGTCGGCCTTCCCTAGGGATAGCCGTCTCCGGCCTCGTCATACGTGGGACATAATGGATCACGTTGTACGCAACGCCGCGCGCTTAACCCCGTCACGTTGCTGATACAGTGGGGGACCACCCATAGGTCTCTCCGTTATGTTCGCGTCTCAGAGGCTCTGACCCCTACCTATATATTATCTGCTTGATGTATTCCCCTTCCCTCTCTTCGAGGACCTTATACCCAGCGTTGCTCATGACCGTCCTGATCGTTATGGCCCAGTCATGGTCGTCTGTGGCGATCTCTATGGCCTTGCCGGGCTCCAGGTCCTTGGCCTTGTCCAGTAATATGTAGACTGGGTGCTTGAGGCCCAGCTTCTCGCAGGATTCTTCCTTTGAAAACTTCAATCTCTCCACAATCTCCATGCTGGTCATTCCCTCGTAAATTATTAAGTTTTTCCCAGGAAACATGTTTATATGGTGAAATCGGCATCTAGAACATGCCGCTTAAGGTCGGCGAAAAGGCCCCTGATTTCACGCTCTTGGACACGGACCTCAAGCCGGTCAGGCTCTACGATGTACTTAGCAAGGGACGTAATGTGGTCCTCTTGTTTTTCCCGGGCGCATTCACAAGCGTCTGCACGAAGGAACTGTGCACTTTCAGGGACAACATGGCGAAGCTCAACAAGGCCAATGCCGAGGTAATCGCGGTATCCGTTGACAGCCCCTTCTCCTTAAAGGAGTTCAAGGAGAAGAACTCGCTTGGGTTTACCCTCCTCTCCGACTTCAACAGGACTGTGATAGCCAAGTACGACGTTGTGCTGCCCAACTTGTTGGGCCTAGAACTTTTCTACTTGGCCAAGCGGGCTGTCTACATCATAGGGCCTGACGGCACAATCAAGTACGTGTGGTACTCGGACGACCCTAGGAACGAGCCCCCATACGACGAGGTGATAAGCGCTGCCGGCGGCTCCTGACACAGATACAAGTAATTCTTTAATAGAAATGTCTTCTTTAAGTCATGTACGATGGGGTGGTCTATGTACATATACTCGCCGCGTTCGGATGGGCCGCGGCGGTCGCTATGGGCTCGCTTCAATGCACGTCCTCCATGGGCCACACGGTTAGGAGGCTGGCGCTTGCAAGGATAGCCCTGGGCGTCATAGTGGTGGCCACAGGCCTATACGCAGCTATGGCGCTCGGTTTTCCGGTGTGGACCCACATGGCGCTCGGCCTCGCCCTCCTAGTGGCAATATTGGAATTGGTTCCAGCGGCCCTAACTTTCCGTTCTGTGGAGAAGGGGGCCAGAATGTATAGGCGTACAGTACATGTGGCCGGCGTGCTATTCATAGCCATGCTTTACTTAATGGTGTTTAAGCCCGGATAGGCGGAATGATGAGTCGGCGTTGCCTTCACGTGGGCTGTCCTAGTCCAGGCTGACCAGGCCTTTTCCGCCGGGCAACTATGTCTGTCCGGAGTGTCGGCCTATCGTCGACGGAGCCACAATGGGGAGTTGTCCCTGGGGCCTAGGCCATAGGCCTCCTGGCGGAAGTGTCCGGGGACACTTTTTTAAGTGGCGGTACCTGGACTCCCGTGAACGGCGACGTGATAGCAAGGTACTACAAGTCGTATGGGGTAGAGATTGTGAGGGGCTTCATGCAGTATGTGTGGGACTCCAGGGGCAAGCAATATATAGATGCCAACACGAACCATGGCGTCGCGTTTCTAGGCCACTCCAACCCGGATGTGGTGGATGCAGTGGTGGAGCAGGTTAGGCGCATTGTGTCTGTGCCCCTGAACTTTGGCAATGAGGCCAGGGACGCATTTGCCCGGTCCATTAGTACGATATTGCCCCCGGGGTTCGGCAAGGTTTACCTCCAGAACACGGGGACCGAGGCGGTGGAGACGGCGATAAAGATAGGCAAAAAGGTTACGGGGAGGAAGACCATCGTCGCGTTCACCAATTCCTTCCATGGTAGGACCATGGGCAGCCTGTCAATTACCTGGAACGAGGCCTACCGTAGGGCCTTCCAGCCGCTTTATCCCCATGTCAGGTTTGCGCCGTTCAACGCGCCGCATGCGGTGGACAAGCACGTGGACGAGGACGTGTGTTGCGTGATTGTGGAACCGGTGCAGGGCGAGGGCGGCCTCAGCGTCGCGACTAGGGAATTCCTCGGGGCTTTAAGGTCGGCCACTAAGGAGAGGGGCGCGCTACTCATATTCGACGAGATACAGTGCGGCTTTGGGAGGACTGGCAGCGTTTGGGCATTTGAGAAATACGGCGTCTACCCGGACCTATTCACCGCTGGCAAGGCGATTGGCGGTGGGGTGCCGATAGGCCTTGTCATAGCGTCGGACGCCTTGGGCGAGGTGTTCCAGCCGGGCGAACACGGGTCTACGTTTGCCGGTAACGCACTTGCCATGGCCGCCGCAGCGGCAGCCATAAGGCACTTCGTTGAGCGGGACGTGCCTACAGTTGTGCGCGCCGCTGGCAAGGCGCTCATGGACGCGTTGAGCTCGGTTAAGGGGCGCACAGCCCTGAGGGTTAAGGGCGACGGCCTCATGGTTGGGCTGGAGCTCAGGGTTAAGGCAGAGCCGTTTGTTGAGCGTCTCCTTGAACGGGGCGTGATGGCGTTGACGGCCAGCGTGAACGTGCTCAGGTTTTTGCCCCCGTACATGATAAGCGAGGACGACATAGACCACATAAGGCGCGCCCTCCTGGAAGTACTGCAATGAGGAGTCCCTTGGAGACCCTTATGGACCTACTATCGCTGTACTCCCCCACATACGAGGAGGCGGCGGTGGCGGGCTACCTTAGGGACTTCCTATTGCGTTGGGGCCACGACGCGTACATAGACGATGTGGGCAACGTGGTCTCTATGAGGGGCCGCGGCCGCCCAGTGCTTTGGCTGCACGCACACATGGACACCGTGCCCGGCTACATACCGGTCAGGGAGGCCGGGGGCAAGGTGTTCGGTAGGGGCGCGGTGGACGACAAAGGTCCCCTGGTAGCCGCGCTGTATGCCTACCACGAGGCGCCCGTCAGGGGCACCCTGGTGCTTGCGTTGGTCACTGCCGAGGAAGGCGACAGTAGGGGTACGAGGGCATTGATGTCGAACGGCAACGTGCCGTCTCCCGACGGCGTAGTGGTGCTTGAGCCAACCGATCACAAAGTCGTGTATGGGTACAGGGGAAGCGCACACGTTGTGCTGAGGCTGCTCGGGAGCAGCGCCCACTCCAGCAGCCCGGTCGGTGATAACCCCATCTTGGCGCTTTGCGACGACATGGCGACCGTTGTGGGGCTGTTTGGACGCGAATATAGGTACCACTCATATACGGCGACCCCCACAATGGTGACGTGCGGCGACTATCCTAACAAGGTTCCCCGTGAATGCACTGTGCATATAGATGTCAGAATACCCCCAAGTGGAAGCTGTGAGGAGGTCCGCGGTCGGCTTCCTCCAAGCGCCGAGGTGACCAGCTGCGTGGAGCCCGTGGAGGTGGACCCGGGCAATCCGGTCGCGAGGTCGTTGTCCAGGGCGCTCCTCCTGTTGGGCAGGAGGCCTGTCCTGGCCAGGAAACTGGGGACGAGCGACATGAACCTCCTGGCGGCCCTGACCCGTAACGTAGCAGCGTATGGGCCCGGCGACCCCCAGTACGCCCATACAGAGGAGGAACATATAGATGTGGGAGACATAGAGTTAGGCATAAGCGTGCTGAAAAGCGCTGTAGAGCAGTTCTGGGCGGTATATAGGGCCTAGTCCACGCTATC
>WANN01000011.1 GCA_015521775.1 Thermoproteaceae archaeon | reverse complement strand
GGGTAACCGATATAACCAGGCGCCTGTTGGCCAGGCATGGAATTGATTGACGTGGTCAGGGAGGGGGTCGGGGGCCCCATTGCGGTGATACTATTCGGGAGCTCCCTCTTCGCCCGCTCGCCGCGGGACCTGGACCTCCTAGTGGTGGGGGAAGTGGAGGACCCCGTCCGCCTATCCGTGGAGCTCTCGGTGAGGCTGACGCGGTTCCTTGGGACCCACGTCCAGGTGCACGTGGTGAGGCCCGGCGACCTCACGCACGTCAATCCCCCGGTCCACGGCCTGGCCCTGGGGTACGCTGTGCTGGTGGACGAGGTCGGGGCGGAGGAGAGGATACGGGCGGCCCTCGACCGCGCGGCCGAGGATAGCCACGTCCTCATGTCCAGGCACGGCCGAGTCGACCTGTCGCTCATTGCCAGGGCCCGCCGGCGGAAGGGCGTATGGGAGGGGGGATGAGGCCTGTCGGCCTGTCCAGCCTCTACGAGGGCCTCGGGTGGTTCGAAGCGCCTGGGGACCCCCGCGCCGTCGACAGGTTCAACGCGGTCAGGGCCTTCGCCCGGGCCCTCCTCGGGGGCCCCCTGTCAGACTTGGCGTCCCGGGGCAGGGTCAGGGTGGTCGACGTGATGGGGGGCACGGGGATAGCCGGCGTGGCGTTCGCCTCGGCCCTGGCGGAGCTGGGCCTAGCAGTGGACCTCACGGTGGTGGACGCGAGGCCCGACGCGCTGGGCCATGTGGACGGGTGGGTCGAGGCTGCTGGTCTGGGTGGACGGGTGTCCGTGGCCGCTGTGCCCGGCAGCGCCGACATGCTCCCCGAACTCGTCACGGGGCCCTTCGACCTGGCCCTAGTTTGGGGCAGCTCCCTCCCGCACCTGGACGTGTACAGCCTCCACCTGCTCCTCGCGGGCCTCAGGGAGTTACAGCCGGCCCATGGGGCCCTCATAGTCGAGCAGAAGGACCTCCTCAGCGACATACTGGTCAACAACGCGTTTAGGCATGTCATGGTGACGGGGGACGTGCTGACAGTTTACAGGTCCTACGACAGGGTGAGGGGCGTCCAGGTGCGGCTGGCCTACAGGGCTGGGGACCTCTCCCCGTTGGGGACGGTTGAGAGTAGGCTTTGGGGCCTTGCCGAGGTCGCCGCCGCGGCGTGGATATTCTACGGCCATGTGACCGTGATGGACCTCGTGGAGTTCAGGCCGACGAACGTCGTGGTGGCCCGTGGCCCAAGGACCAGCGCCCCCACGTGGAGGGAGCTCAGGGAGTCCACGCCAAGAGCCCAAGCCTAGGGATCGACCGCGGCGTATTACGGGCACGTACGTGGGCCTCTCACCGCTGCCCGTGTCCGAACCATTGGGATTGGCCGAAATGTTTATTACTAGTTAGGTTTTTTCCTAACATGTTGGCTAACTTCGTTGATGTCCTAGGCGGGCTGGTCGTGTCGCCTAGGGACACGTTCCGCGTGTTGCTGGCCGAGGGGAGGCTACTGGGCTGGTCCCTCGCAGTCTTCCTACTCGTGTCCATCACAAAGGCGATAGCGGTCGGGCTCGTCGTGGGGTCGGCCGCCGGGTTCATACCCTTAGTGGGCATGTGGGTCCCATACGCAGTTGCCCCCGCCCTGGTCCTCATGGACTTGGCTTGGCTGGCCGTGGCCTCGCTGGTGGCCCACCTAATAGTGAGGGCGGTGGACGGGGCTGGGGGACTCGAGCACACTGTGTCGGCCCTCGCCTACAGCTACCTGCCCAACTTCCTGGTGGCTGCCGTAGTGGGGCTGGGCGGGCCCAGCATCGCCACGCTGCTCCTCCTAGGCCCCACGCTCCTGGCGTCGTTCGCGTGGTCCATGGCGCTGGCCGTGATGGGCATGTCCACGTTCCACGCCGTGTCCGGCGCCAAGGCCCTCATAGCCGTCGTGTTCCCATACGCCTTCGTGGGCATCGCCGCCCTGGCCTTCATGGCCCTGGCCACCGCGGTGGCATGACGCCGAGGAGGATCATCGGCCTCATGGTCCTCGCCGTAATGGCCGCCGCCCTGGCGTCGTCGGCCTACTGGGCCCTCACGGGCCCCCACTGGCCGCCCGGAAAACTCTTCTCCGTACCCCCATACGTCACCGGCGTGAGTGCCAGCGTGTCGGGGCCCACGACGAGCGCCGAGAGCGTCGAGGTCCACGTGGGGACCGGGACGGTAAGGATCACCAACGGGGCTTCCTACAGGGCAGAGG
>WANN01000010.1 GCA_015521775.1 Thermoproteaceae archaeon | reverse complement strand
TCGCCGCGGCATGGGCCTGGGACCGCTTGCCGTCCCTCCACCCCGACTACTGCCGCAACGCCGACAAGGCGGCGGAACGGCACGCCGGGCACGGCCACCCCACTGACTGCAGGTCCCTCTCCATATGGGACGCATACGAGGCCTGGGGCCTGCGGCCCCCCGGAGACCTGGCGGAAATGATATATAGCTCGGCCGCGGAACGAAACGGTGGCGAGGCGTAGGAAGAGGGCGGAGGGGGGACCCAACCTACTTGGATATCTCGGCGGGGAGCCCCAACGCGAGGAGGGACGTGTGGCGACTGCTAGGACGGGCAGTGGGCTTGAGGACGAGGTTAGGAGAAGGATAGTGGAGCTGGGCAAGGTGTCCAAGGGGGACCTCTTCGCCTGGGCCAGGGACAGGGGCATACCGTTAAACGCGGTAATGCGTGCTGTGGACTCCATGTGCAGGGAGGGGCGGCTAGTGCGGAGGCTGGAGGACGGGGAGCTGGTGTACGTAGTCAAAAAGTGACCCTCCACCCTTCCTGCCTGTACCTGTCCCCAAGCAGTGCCCGTGCGGCGTGTTCCTCGCCTAGGTAGAAGGCGTGCTCCCCCATAAGCTTGGCCGCCTCCCTTCTCAGGGCCAGCCTCTCGTAGTCCAGTTCCCTGTAGAGGGTCCCGTCAGGGTAGTAGTGGGCCAGCCTATCGGCCAACGTGTAGTTGCCCCTAGGATCGAACACGTCCCTCCCATAGGTGGCCCTCCAGTGTGCCTCGACCAGCCTGGCGGCGCTGCCAATGTCCCTGGAGTACACGTGGGCCGATGCCGACAGGGTGGCCACGACGGCCAGCCTGTAGGGGACGCCTACGGCCTCACCGAGCCTCTCAGCGACGTGGTGGCCTAGGCGCGCCAACGCGTAAATGTTGGCGGGCCATGCACGGTACATGTCGTTGCTGCGGAGGTACCCGTACACGGAGAGCCAGTCGCCGTGAGACACGAACTGCACGGCCACTATGCACGGGGGATCCCCCGACTCCATGTCGCCGGGAGCCCATGTAGTCATGACGGCCCTCCTCGTGTGGGGAGCGGACGCAAGTTTCCGCACCGCGGCCTCGAGCTGGTCCCCGTATATGTGGCCCCTAAGCCTATGCCCATACCTGTACGCCACGCCGTCGGGCGGCGGCCGCGGGTCCAACATGTCCCGGGCATGGGCCTCCATGGCCCCCACGTCGTAGTGCCGGGCCAACGCCTCGTCGAGCTCTGGGGGCCTACCCCACAGGCCCCACTGGGCCACTAGCGCCGCCTCGAGGGCCGTGTCCCCGGCCTCTGTGGGCTTTGGGTACCCGTAGGTCAACACGTAGTCGAGGACCTTCACCCAGAGGTGGAAGAGCGACACGTCATAGAGCGTGCCCCACCCCGTGGGATGCATGTAGCCCCCCGGGGACTGGGCCCGGCCCAGCTCGACGTGTATGGGCCTCCTAGGCGGGATGCCCGGCCTGAAATTCTCCCTTATAACCCTCTCCAACTCGGCTATGGGGGCTCCCCGCAGATCCACCAGCCTTACCCCGAGCGACCTCACCACATCACATGGGACCCTCAACCACTCGCCGCATCTCCCCGCGAACGTGTCGACGAGGGCTTGGCCGGAGCCGGACAGATCGGGCCCGTACACTATGAGCGTGTCCACGTTGAGCAGCGTCCTGGCCAGGGACATCACCACGTGGTTTACGCCGTCCCGACTGTAGAGCACCCCCGCCACATTTACCATGCCGGCCACGTCGCCTGGAAGCCTCCTCAACACGTCGCGGGGCTTGGCCCAGAGCGTGACCAGGGCTATATTGCTCTCACCGTTCACCGCGACTATACCCTCGTCGCCCATGCCATGTACCCGTCCGCCCCTTTTAAGACATCTTTATTTTGGGGGGTGCGCCACGACACATGCGCGTGTCCTTTCCCGCCCACAGGCCCCGCAGGCTGAGGAGGACTAGGGCCATCCGGGACGCCGTGGCCGAGACGGACCTCTCCCCAAGGAACCTCATACTCCCGGTCTTCGTCTCCGAGGGACGGGACGCAGAGGACATACCAGCCATGCCAGGGTACCGCAGGTACCCCGTTGGGGAGGAACTGGTGAGGCACGTGGAGGAGGCCCTTGGGCTGGGCATCAACAAGGCCATACTGTTCGGCGTGGTGGAGGAGTCCAGGAAGGGGCCCACCGGCGACTATGCGTACGACCCCAAGGGCCCGGTCCCCCGCGCCCTCGGGCTGCTCAGGGAGACCTTCGGGGACAGGCTGGTGCTCTTCGCCGATGTATGCCTCTGTGAGTACACGGACCACGGCCACTGCGGCCTTGTGGCTGGCGGGCGGATAGACAACGACGCGACTCTGCCCCTCTACGCGAGGGCGGCGGTGACCTACGCCGAGGCTGGGGCCGACGTGGTGGCCCCGAGCGGCATGATGGACGGGCAGGTGAGGGAGATCAGGAGGGCCCTCGACGAGGAGGGCTACAGGGACGTTGCCATAATGAGCTACAGCGCCAAGTACGCCTCAGCCTTCTACGGGCCCTTCAGGGTCGCCGCCGAGAGCGCGCCCAGGTTCGGGGACAGGAGGAGCTACCAGATGGACCCGAGGAATGCCCGGGAGGCCGTCAAGGAGGTCCTCATGGACCTGGAGGAGGGGGCAGACATGGTCATGGTGAAGCCGGCCCTCGCGTACCTGGACGTCATCCGCCTCGTAAGGGAGGCGGTGCCCTACGTGCCCCTAGCCGCGTACAACGTGTCCGGCGAGTACTCCATGGTGAAGGCAGCGGCCGAGAGGGGCTGGATAGACGGGAGGACCGCCATGTTGGAGGTCCTCTTCGCCATCAGGAGGGCCGGGGCAGACCTAATACTGACGTACCACGCCCTCGAGGCGGCCCGGGCACTGGCCGACCTACCATTCTAGCAGCCCCAGGGCGGCCCCAAGGGCCCGCCACCCCACGTCGGTCAGCACGAAGGCCAGGTAGTAGAGTAGGGCCGCCGAGCCCGCGGCCGAGGCCAGCCCATTGGCCAACCTGCTGTTCGACCTGAAGAGGCGCAGGGCTATACGCCTCCCGCTGAGCGGCCACATGGGGGTGATAGGCCTATACGTAAGCATGTCCCCGACGATGTGCAGGGCCACACCGCCGAACCCGGCCAGGAAACCTAATAGAGCCGGGAGACCCATGTATAGGAACATGGCGCCTGTCAGTATGCCCAATAACACGGCGAACCCAAGGCTGTGGGTTACGCCCCTGTGCCTCATACCCATCCTCATGTCCATGTCGGGGACCGTGGAGAGGGCCAGGGCTACAAGGCCTGCAAACAGCGCCTCCATGTCCCTGATCCCCAGCACAGAGAAGGACCCGAAAATGGCCAGCATTGACAGGCCCAGGTGCCCCCTCCTCTCCATGCCCATCCGAGGCACCAAACATAAATCTCTATTGATAGGGCTGTTGACGGCATAGTATTTATCTCCACATGTACGGCAATACATGGAGTTCATAGCCATCATAGGCCTCCTTGCATCGATACTGGCAACTCTGTTAGGCTCGGTCTGGTGGCTAGCCCAGAAACTGGCGCACATAGAGGCAAGACTAGCCCGCCTCGAGGAGACCAAGGCCGATAAGGCTGATGTGGAGGCTATACGTAGGGAACTGGCCGACAAGGCTAGCAGGGAGGACCTGCGCATCGAGCTCGCGAGGAAGGCCGATAAGGCGGACATAGAGGCGCTGCACAGGGAACTGGCCAAAAAGGCCGATAAGGCTGATGTGGAGGCTATACGTAGGGAACTGGCCGACAAGGCTAGCAGGGATGATGTGGCCGGGATTAGGCACGGCCTCTCGTCTGTCGTGTCAGCCGCGTCGGAGGCTCATAGGGCCATTGTGGATTTCCTGGCCCTCAAGGGCGTTGTTGAGGAGGGGGAGGCGAGGTACCTTGCCGAGAGGGTCAAGGCGCTCTTCACGGTGGCCCTTCCCAACCCACTAACCGAGGAGGAGCTAAGATTCGTACGGGATTTCCTGGACAGGGCCGCTGAGGACCCCAACAAGGTCACCGAGGAGGAATGCGAAAGGGCGTACCAGATAGGCGTGCGCCTATTCTCCGAGGACTTCGACGCGAGGGGGTACCAGCTCGCCATGGCAGCAGCCTACGTAAGGGCATACCTTGTCAGCAAGAAGGTCAGGGAGAAGAGGAGTGGGGCGCCTCTTTAGGGGGCCCATGGTCCACGTAAGCTTTAATTTGCCGCTCGGCGGTAAAACCATGGTGCCCGTCAATGTACCGATGAGAGGAGTGGCCGTCGTGTTTGTGGATAGGGCTGGCAGGATCTCCACCCCGCGGGACGCCGTGGAGGCCATGATTATACAAGACGGCGTACTGGCCAGCTCTCTGGAACTGCCCAATGCGAGTCCCCTGGAGAGGCTGGCCTACGTGGCCATGAAGGCCAGGCCGCACGTTGTAGTGGCTGAGCACATAGGCGAGGAGGGGGTGGAGCTGCTCAGGTCAATGGGCGTGGAGGTCTCCCTCCTAAGGAGGGACGGGACATGCCGCTGCTGTTCAAGGCACGCCGAGAACCATTAATTCGGGGTGGTGGGGCCGCCGGGATTTGAATTCCCGGGCGTCGCCTCCCGGGATCACGCGGGTCCCCGCGCCGTCGGCGACCCAAGCCGCGCAGCCTACCAGGCTAGCCTACGGCCCTCCCCGTAGTGAGGCCACACTTATATCTTTTCCGTCGACCATACAGCGATGCTCCGTGTCGAGACATGTTGCACGGGGAGGTTCATAAGGAGGATCAACAGGTTCATGGGGCTGGCCGTGGTCGGCGGAGTGGAGGCGCCCGTCCACATACATGACTCGGGCAGGTTGGCCGAGCTCCTCGTGGAGGGGGCCAGGATATGGGTGAGGCGCGGCCGGGGGAAGGCCCCCTACTATCTGGTCGCCGTGGAGGCGTGGGACGGGCCGGTCCTCCTCGACACGGCCATGCACGGCCCCATGTTTCAGGCTGTTGTCAGCCGCATTTTCCCGGGGAGACGCGTGGCGAGGAGGGAGGTGCCCCTAGGTAGGGGCAGGGTGGACTTCCTACTTGACGATGGGACCTACGTGGAGGTGAAGGGCGTGTCGCTGCTGCGGGACGGGACGGCCCTCTTCCCCGACGCGCCCACGGCCAGGGGGCGGCGCCATGTTGAGGAGTTGACGCGTGTTGCCTCTCAGGGAGGCAAGGCCGCCGTGGTGTTCCTAGTGGTCAGATGCGGCGCAAGGGAGTTCGCCCCCAACGCCGAGGTGGACCCCGCCTTTGCGCGATCAGTGGCAACGGCGGTTCGTCACGGCGTTAGGGTGGTGGCGATTAAAATGTGTCTTGGGCGCGACATGGAACTGCGGACGTGCGGCGAGGTTCCTCTGCGACTCAGTGCACTATCCTGACCAGGCCGGCGGCGCTCACCGATATTAGGGCCAGTACTATGGACATGAATATTAGCAGGGTGATGTCCCTCTCCCTGGCCGCGTGGGGCATCACCGCGATGAGACCGACCATCACGGAGCTTGCCAGGGCCAGGAGGCCCAGCCTCATTGGGATCGTGGGCAGCGTTGTGCCGTAGCCGCACTCGGCGTCCCCCTCGCCGCCCAGCGTGGCCTGGAGCAGGCACGAGGCAGTGGCCGGGGCTACCACTATTTGGGCGAGGAGGCCCACGACGAGCATGACCATGCCGGCGAACGCCGTGTATGAGGCCGCTCTCCCATACAGCCTCCCTATGCCCATAGTTCCTCGGCTCCCCTCACCAGTAGTTGGACCGCGGAGACCACCATGACGCCCACAACTATGTACCTCATGGCGCGGGCCCTTATCCTCAGGGCTATGCGGGAGCCCACGGCTGCGCCGATCATGACTCCAGGCACCACTATGGCGACCAACTGCTCTACGACGGCGCCGCTGTTCACGTATACCCAAAGCCCAGCGGCGTCGCCAACGGCCAAGGTGGCCACTGAACACCCCACAGCGACCTTTAACGGCAGTGACATGACAAGGTTGTATACTGGGACGAGGGCCCACCCACCCCCCAGGCCGAAGAGCCCAGAGATGAGGCCCACCGCGACTAGAAACGCCGAGGCTTGCAGCGTGTTCCTCACGTTGTACTTAACGGTCCTCCTAAGGGAGGGCTCCCAGTAGCTCGAGGGAAAGCCCAGCCTCTTGGCCAGCCAATCGCTTTCCGGGACCTCGGGCCACTCCACTCTTTTGACAGTGAGGAGGACCACTATTAGGAACATTATCGCGCCGAGGCTCAGCCTCACGAGGGCCGCCCCCTGGGGAAACACCGCGGTCACGTACAGCCCCATGTACGCGCCCATGATGGCCGCGGGGGCCATGAAGGAACTTGCGAAAAGCACAATCCTGAAATTGGCCAGGCCAGCGGCCAGGTACCTGGCGCCGGCTATCACAGACGTGGTCATCGCCAGGGCCAGCCCCGTGGACCTGACGACGTCTGGGTCGGCCGCCGTGAATGCGAGGAACAGGGGGGTGAAGATGACCCCGCCGCCTACACCGGCCAAAGAGCCGAGGAGGCCTATGGCTATCGACGCCGCGAATAGGAGGGGCACGAATAGGAAGGGCTCCATCGGGGGCTACGGGGGAGGTATGTACTCCTCCTCCTTGGCCGCCTGCTCCTTGACCTCGCCCAGGTGCCTCTCCAGCACGGCCCTGACCGCCCCCTCGTCGGCTTTGCCCAGCTCCACCATGAGCTCGAAGAGCCTCCTCTTGAATGCCACGGGGAGCTCCTCTATGAAGCCCCTCGCATCTATCCTGGACCTGGGGAACTCCTGGAGGAGCCTCCGGGCCGTCTCCTCTGACACCTCTATCTCCACCATCTTGAGGGCCCCCCCGAATATGGGGACCGCCCTCTGCTCTAGGGGGGTTCCCCTCACCCTCTCGTACCTCCTCGCGTCGAGGACAACCCCTATCTTGTACGTCCGGCCGCTCATGCCCCCGGCACCTCCATGGGCCCCAATTCGAACTCGCCCTGCTCCTCCTTGGTCTTCAGATACCTCGAGTTGACGTATGGGTAGCCGAACGCCCTCCACCACTTGACGATGATCTGGTACACCTCCGGCCTGAATATTATGGGGGGAGGCTCTATGCCCTCAATTATTAGGCCCCTTATGAACGACCCGCTGAACCTCTGCCTCTCCTTCTCA
This sequence comes from Thermoproteaceae archaeon, assembly GCA_015521775.1. Classification (GTDB taxonomy): domain Archaea; phylum Thermoproteota; class Thermoprotei; order Thermoproteales; family Thermoproteaceae; genus WANN01. Next base: position 7,222 of record WANN01000010.1, on the reverse strand, counting down.
TGGGCACAGTTGGCGCTGTACGCTATCTCGCCGCACTTGGGGCAGTACCAGAACTCGCCCATGTTGACCGGCCTTATCCTGAGCCCGTAGTCCGTCTCGTGGGGCGGCTCGTTGAGCCCGTAGCTCGGTATGCCCCGCGACCAGAGTATCTGCGTGGCGTACGGGTCGTAGTAGTCGCCCACGGCCGCGTGGTCCCTCCCGAACATGTGGTGGGTGCAGCCGAGGTTCTGGCGCACGATGCCGTGGAGGAGGGACTCCAGGGGATTCCCGTACCTCATGTCCCAGAGGGTGAAGTTGACCATGTGGCGCTTGGGGCTTATGTACCCGTACAGGTTGATGGCCTCGTGGCCCTCTAGTATCGCCTCGTCGGTGAAGTCGCCCAGCCTCTTGGCCCCGATTATGGCGTTGACCAGTATGCCGTGGCACGGCTCTATGTCGCCGGCAAACGCGGCGCTCTTCATGAGCATCTCGTGGCCCAGGTGGGGCACGTTGCGGGTCTGGTGCGCTATCACGGTCCTCCACCCCCTCCTCTCGAACTCCCGCCTGCTGGCCTCCGGGGGATACCAGAACCTGTCGTAGGGCTCCCTGAACCTCGGCTCGTTTATTATGGTCACCTTGCCCGCCAGCGCTATCCCCGTCATGCTGGCGTATATGTTGTAGCCTGGGTGCTTGTGGTCGAAGGGCACCCTGACCACCTCCGGATTCTTTTCGGGCGTCCCGAAGGTCCTCGTGGCTATGTCTATGGGGTCGAACCTCCATATCTCCTCTATGTCCAGCACCGCGAGGGGCCTCCCCCTCAGCGTGAGGAGGATCCTGTCGCCCTCCCTCACGCCGAGCCGCTGGAGGTCCTCCTCGGACACGTCGAATATTATGGGGAAGGGGAAGACCCACTCGCTGAGGAGTCTCCTCTCGGCCAGCACCCTCTCCACCTCGTTCCTCGTCATGAACCCGTCAAGGGGACTGAAGAAGCCGTAGGCTATGGAGACTATCTCCCTGTACACGTTCCTGATCGGTAGGCCGGTCCTCCTGTCCAGGGTCGGCCTCAACTCCAGTCTAGGCGCCCCAGCGGCCATGCGCTGGGCCCTATAGGCATTGCGCTCCACCCTGTTCACCAAGACTCCCCCGTGGGGGGGAGGCCTCTTGATGATGGTCGTGGGCACCCCGCCATGTTCCCCGCGCCTTATAAGGGTTATTACAATACAACTGTTAATCCAGTTACAGCGGGGCCTTGCACAAGCTATTGAAAGTCGAATCGGGTTCGACCGCCAAGCATAAAGCCATGCCTATTACCCCCCATATGTTGGTCCGCGGAGAGCTGCCCAATAGGCCCACCCGCATAGTATCCATGAACCCCTCGGCCACCGAGTTCCTCTTCCTCATAGGCGCCGGGCATCTGGTGGTGGGGGTGGACTCGTGGTCCTACAGGCCGCGGGAGGCCCTTAGGAAGCCCCGCGTGGGGTCATTCACCACGCTGAACCACGGCGCCCTCAAGACGCTGGAGCCCGACCTGGCCATACTGTACTACCCCGTCCAGAGGCAGCTCGTCGACGCGCTTGGGGTGCCCGTGGTGGCCGTGCCTACCCCCACCTCGATAGACGGGGCGGTGGCCGCGTTTCGGGCCCTTGGCAGGCTCGTGGACATGGACGAGGAGGCGGACCGGGTGGCCGGCATATACAGGGACCTGTTCAGGGAGCCCCGCGTCGACGCGGATGGGGTCCTCGCCGCGTTCTGGCTGGGAGGCGTAGACATAGCCGGAAAGATGTCCTTCACGGCGGACGCCCTTGAGGCCGTGGGGGCCCGCTACGTGGACCTGAAGGGCATATTCGTCTTCCGTAGGGACGAGGAGGAGGCCCTCCCCCTGCTGGACTCGGTTGACCCAGCCCTAATGGTGTACGAGGCCAAGACCAAGGCGCCGGACCCGAGAGAGGCTGAGTGGATCAGGAGGGGCAAGTGCAGGGCATGTAGGGAGGGCGCAGTGGTGGTCACGCCAAACGACACGCTGGCCCACTACGGGCCGAGCCTCCCCCTGGACATGGGCCCGGTGGCCGACGCCCTGGGGAAGGGCGGCGGGGTGGTTGGGGGGACGTCGAGCGTGCTTATACCTGGCCTTGGGGACGGCTTTTACAGGGCCTACCGGTGATCACCAGCCGGGCTCCAGCTTCTTGCCCGTCCTGTTGAACACCGGTATGTCCTTTGGGGGCAGGCGCGACGACTCGCGCTTCTTGGCCGCGTATTCCTCCAGGGCCCTCGTCCACGCCAGCTTGATGGGCCACTTGACCATGTGGTCGAACGCCGTCACGAACATGAACGTGAACAGTATTATGATCGTGGTCGCGTGGAGCGCCGACGTCAGGTATATGGCCAGGAGGTCGCCTGTGGTCAGCGCAGCCTGTAGGGCGAACCCCGTCAGGGCTATGAAGAGGACGACCCATATGGCGTAGTCCGCGTACCTCAGCCCGTGGTGCATGGCCGACCTCTGCCTGTTGGGCCACCACAGGAGGAAGGCGGCCAGGAAGAAGATGCCGGAGAGCACGCCGAATATGCGCGCCGGGTGGGACAGCGCGCTTACCCCCACGGGTATGCACTGGGGGCAGGGCTCCCCGTTGACTGTGGCCGTGTGGAAGCTTATGTAGGCCCATATTGTCGCTATTGCGGCGAATATGAAGCCCCACACTATGAGCAGCTTGGCCGCCCTCTTGGAGCCCCTCTCCGCCACCCTCTCCCCCGGCGTGTCGCCGTACCTGCACCTGTAGAAGGACATGGTGAGGACTTCCGTGAAGAGCGCCTTGATGAAGTACGCGAACGCGGTGCCGGCCGCCACGGGCGACCTGAGCAGCTCCCTGTCCCAGGCCGCGTACGGGACCATCAAGACGTGCTGCGGGTACACCCTGAAGTCCCCCTTCCTCCACCTGTAGATTATGCTGGCCAGCATTATTATGATGGTGGCTATGGCGCCTATGTACACGACCTCGTAGGGCAGGAACCTGGCCGCGTCGACGCATGTGTAGGAGCCGTATGGGGGAATCTCGCAGGGCAGAAGCTCCACCCTGGCCATGGCCACACCTGGAGGGCCATTAATTGTCTTTATTACACACATGCAAGTAATAACGTATTTTTCCCAGCAAGGGGTTCAATGCATGCCAACATTTGTATATGCTGACAGGTGCAAGGGGTGCGGGCGATGTATATATATCTGTCCCGCCGACAACATGCAGTTCGTCCCGGGCCTAAAGTACAGGCGCTCCTACAATGCCGACCCCATAAGCTGCTGGGAATGCTACAACTGCGTGAAGTACTGTCCGGAACACGCTGTGGAGGTGAGGAGCTACGCGGACTTCGTCCCGCTGGGCGGCCGCGTCATACCGCTCAGGGACACCAAGAACAACGTGATATACTGGAGGGTAGAGTACAGGGACGGCACGATATACGAATTCGCCTTCCCCATAAGGACCACGCCCTGGGACTCCATTAGGCCCCCAACCGAGTGGCCGGAGCGGACCGACCTGGATTCCGAGTACCTGTCGGGGGAGCCCGACGCCCTAGGCATCCCCGAGCTCCCAGTGCCGGGCAAGGGGCCCGAGCTGTTGGAGAAGGCCACCAGGGACGTCAAGTTCCCCGTTGACCCCATCAAGAGGAGATGAGCGCCATCAACCCGCGCACCAAGATAGTTGACACGGACATACTTGTGGTGGGTGGGGGCATGTCGGGGTCCGGCGCCACGTGGGAGGCCAAGTTCTGGTGTAGGGGCAAGTGCAAGGTCACCGTAGTCGAGAAGTCCACGTTGGAGAGGGGCGGCGCAGTGGCCATGGGGCTGTCCGCCATAAACATGTACATGGGCATGAGGTGCAGGGAGAACACGCCCGAGGACTTCGTGCGGTACGTGCGCAACGAGTTCTTCGGCATCTTGAGGGAGGACCTTGTGTACGACATCGCCAGGCACGTGGACTCCACCGTGCACCTCTTCGAGAGGTGGGGCCTACCCATATGGGTGGACGAGAAGACGGGCTGCTACCAGAGGGAGGGCAGGTGGCAGGTCATGATACACGGCGAGTCCTACAAGCCCATAGTGGGCGAGGCCGCGCGCAAGGCCGCCGACGAGGTGTACGAGAGGGTCATGCTCACGCACCTCCTCCTAGACGAGAGGGTGCCCAACAGGGTGGCCGGGGCCGTCGGCTTCGGGGTGAGGGACGGCACCTTCTACGTGTTCAGGGCCAAGGCCGTCATCCTCACGACTGGGGGGGCCACCCTCATATATAGGCCGAGGGCCACGGGCGAGGGGCTCGGCAGGGTCTGGTACGCCCCATGGGCCTCGGGGTCGGGATACGCAATGGCCATAATGGCGGGCGCCGAGACCACATCCCTGGAGTCTCGCCTCGTAGTGGTCAGATTCAAGGATGGGTACGGGCCCGTGGGGGCCTGGTACCTCCTAATCAAGACTAGGAGCACCGACCTCTACGGCGAGCAGAGGGAGCCCCTGCCGCAGGATATGATGGAGCGGTACAAGAGCCTGTACGGCAAGTACGCGGAGGCCAAGCCGACCCCCACCACGCTTAGGGTCCTCGCCGTCATAGAGGACCTCATGAAGGGGAGGGCGCCGCACCTCATGCAGACCCAGGAGAGGCTGACCACGCAGGAGGCCATAAACGAGGGGTTCGAGGACTTCCTCGACATGACCATAAGCCAGGTCAACGTGTGGGCCGGCCAGAACATACACCCACAGCAGAGGCCCAGCGAGCTCATGCCCACCGAGCCCTACATAATGGGGTCCCACGCGTCGCCCGCCGGCATGTGGGCGTCGGGCCCCGCGGACATTGCGCCCCCAGAGTACAGGTGGGGCCCCAACCGCATGCTCACCGTGGAGGGCCTCTTCTGCGCCGGTGACATATGCGGGGCCTCAGGCCACAAGTTCTCCTCGGGCTCCTTCACAGAGGGCCGCATTGCGGGCAAGTCGGCTGCCCGCTACGTATTGACCCAGGCCAGGGACTACAGGCCGACCATTAGCAGCGACACCATTGAGAGGTACAAGGAGGTGGTGTTCAGGCCCATGGAGTGGTACGAGGCCAACAAGGGCGTCACGACCCACTCAGCGGCCCGCGTGGATCCATGGTTCGACATAAATCCCAACTACATAAACTGGTTCCAGTTCATGACGAGGCTCCAGAAGATCATGGACGAGTACGTGGCTGGGTGGAGCACGTACTACCAGACCAACGAGCCCCTCCTGAACAGGGCCCTGGAGCTGCTCCAGTTCCTCAGGGAGGACTTCCGCTTTGTGGGGGCTGCGAACCTCCACGAGCTGCTCAGGGTATGGGAGTTCTACCACAGGATGGTGGTGGCCGAGGCCGTGACGCGCTCCATACTGGCCAGGAAGGAGACTAGGTTCCCCGGGTACACGATAAGGGCCGACTACCCCGCGCTCGACGACGAGAAGTGGCACGTCTTCGTGAACCTCCGGTACGACCCGAGGACGGGCAACTGGGACGTGTACTACCGCCCAGTAATACATATAATCGACTGAGCGTCTCGGCGACGTGCGGGTACCCGAGATAGCGGACTTTTTGGTCGAGCTCTACTTCGCTGGGAGGCCCCCAGTACTCATACTTGGCCCCCCGGGCATAGGCAAATCTGAGAGCGTCAGGGACGCGGCCAGGGCCGTGGCGGGGAGGCTGGGCCTCGAATACGTGGAGTTCTCTGAGGCGGCGTTCAGGGAGGGGGGATGGGACAGGCGCTGCGTCCTGGTGGACCTGAGGCTAACCGAGCTGGAGCCCGCAGACATACTGGGCGTGCCCCGCGTGCTCGGCGACTCGGCGACGTCCTACGTGCCGCCCCTATGGGCCAGGGCCCTTGCGGAGGCCAGGTGCGGGTTCCTCTTCCTGGACGAGCTCACCAACGTGCAGCGGGACGACGTGGCCGCAGTGGCGTACAAGCTGATACTGGAGCGGATGTCCGGCTTCACCCGGTTCTCCGACGGGGTAATGGTAGTGGCCGCGGGCAACGACCCAGAGTCCTCGCCCATTGCGAGGCCCCTGCCCGCACCGCTCATCAACAGGCTCCTCGTGGTCAGGGCCGAGCCCCCCGACCCGGACGAGTGGTACGCCTACATGGCGTCGAGGTACGGGGACTCCTTCGACAGGAGGACCTACCTGTACCTGTCCATGAACAGGGAGGACATGTTGGAGAGGCCCCAGCAGCTGGAGACCACCCACAACTTCGCGACTCCCCGCACCTGGACCATGCTGGCCCTGGTCATGGGCAGCGGCATGTACAGGGAGGAGCTGGTGGACGGGCTGCTCGGCCCGGCCGTAGGGCCGAAGTTCAGGGCGTTCCTCTCCCTCAAGGTTGACGTGGGGTCCATACTTGAGGACCCCACGAAGTTCGACGGGCTCAGCCTAGACGCCAAGCTTGTGGCCATACACGAGGTGGCCAGGATGTACATGGCCGGCGAGAGGGCCGGCGACGTGGAGCGACTGGCCAGGCACCTGGCCGGGAGGCCCGAGTGGCTCGTCCTCCTGGTCAGGTACCTGAGGCCGGAACACGCCTCGAGGCTGCTCTCGGCCATGCCCGAGGACGCGTTGCATAGGCTCTACAAGGTGGCCTCGGTGGTGAGGCACGTGAGGGGATGAGGGACGACCTGTACGCCGCCGCGGCCCTGTCCCCCTTCTGGGCGTCCGTGCTGTGGAGGCTGCACGTGGCCAGGCGTAGGGGGCTCCGCGCCGCCGTGGAGCTGGACGGGTACAGCGTCGTGGTCGGCGACCTGTACGAGTCCATGCCGCCTAGGGACAGGGTCGTGGAGCTGCTCCACGTAGCCGCGCACGTGATCTTCGACCACCCCGGTAGGAGGGGGGACAGGGACCCGGAGCTCTGGTGGCTGGCCGCGGACGCGGTGTCGTACGGCGTTGTGAGAGGGACGGGCATCCCGTTGCCCCCCAGAGCCTCCGCCGTTTTGGAGCTTGTGGAGAGGGCGACGGGCCTGAGGCCCGGCGAGGCGTCGGTGGAGGAGCTGTACGAGAGGCTACTCCTGTCCGGGATAAAGTTCAGGCTCAGCGTCGCCAACGTCCTCAGCCACGGCGTCTACATGGGCAGGGGGAACGCCGGGGGCCAGGGAGGCTCCGAGGGCCAGCAACGGTCCCCCGAGTGGGGGGAAGGAGAGGCAACGCGCGAGTTGGGGCTCGGCGATCCCGACAGGAAGCCCCAGCGTGAGGGCGGGGCCACGAGGGGGGAG
>WANN01000009.1 GCA_015521775.1 Thermoproteaceae archaeon | reverse complement strand
TGTGGGGGGCGGGTCTCTGTACGTAAAGCTCTACGCCGACAACCCAATACCCCACACACTCATAGCCGAACTAGCAGACCTACTCTCAAAACACGGCAAAGTCTACATACACGCACCACACAGAAACGCCATACGCCTCGAAGCAAGACCCACTTAAAAAGCTGCAGTGTCTGGACAGGTCTACCACTAGGTTGTCCTAGTAGGGGACAGTAAGGGCGTTGACGGTAGTCGCGTGGTGCGAGGGCTCCGCGAAGTTCGGCGCTGTTTGGTTACGGTCAGCGGTACTTCTTCCCCTCACCTGTCAGGGGGGCGAAAATCATCACTGGATAAAGTCTTATAGCAGATATTAATCATCTACCTTGCGATGTCAACCGCGCCGAGCCACATCAGGGAGCGGCTGGTCAGGATAGGGAGGGACGTCAAGGAGTTCGTACTGGAGGACCTGCCAACTGATGTAGCCCATGTACCGCAGAGGGTCCGCGCACTTTACGAGGAGTATTCTGACAGTAGGGGCGTGGTCAGGGACGTCGACGACTACATGAGCGAGCTGGGCCATACGTATAACGTGGAGCGTTTCATAGTGTATGTAATGGCCTACGCGGCGCTCATGAACGCTGTGAGCAACCTAAGCGTTAGTAGGCTCCGCAACGCGCTCAGGGAGACGTACAAATCGAGCCCCGACTTCTTTGCAGACCCTAACACGGGCCACGAAAAGCTTGTCAGGGTGTTTTCGGAGGTGTACGGAGAGGAAAGGGGAAGGATTGAAAGGTCCCTGGGAACATTTGTGAGGGGGCTCAGAAGGATCCTGACGTTGAGGAGGAAGCCCCTTTACCTGTGGCTTGCTGGGTACAGGAAGATCGAGGCATTGGAAAGGGACCTACTCGATGCGCTGTTTCCCCGCACGCCAAGCGAGCGGAGACTGCGCGCTGTGAGGACGCTGGTACGCGTGTTCACACACCCCACAAATGCGCCCATAGCCATACGTATAGCGGCGAACCAGGCCGAACGCAACAAGTACGTGCCTGTGGCTGACTACTACTCTGTGCTGGTCACCATTAGGAGCGGCGCATTCGAGGACGTGAAGTCGGTGACCCGGGACAGGCTCGTGGGACGAGCAAACGCGCGTTCCGAGGACGAGACTATTAGGATTAGGCTGAGCAGCGTCAAGGGATTGGCCAGACAGGTGGCCAAGATAAGCGGCGACCCCGTCCTCTACGAGAGGGGCGCGTTCCATGTGGGCTATATGTACTGCCACGTGCCCCTATGCGACAAGTGTCTCCTCAACGAGGTCTGCGGCAAGCACGTGTTTTTCGAGCTCAAGTAGCAGACGCAACCGTTTAAATACGGCGAGTTGCCCACTGGCATGAGGTACGGCCTTAAGGGCAGGGTAGCAATAGTCACAGCGGCCAGCCGCGGCATAGGGCTGGGAGTGGCCCGAGTGCTGGGCAGGGAGGGCATGAGGCTCATCATATCGTCCAGGGACAGGGAAAGGCTGGCGGAGGCCCAAAGGGAGCTCCGCGGCGAGGGAATAGAGGTGGAGACTGTCGTGGCCGACATAACTGTTAGGAGTGACGTGAGGAGGATAGTTGACGTCGCTGTAGGCCGCTACGGCACGGTGGACGTGTTGGTCTACAACACTGGGCCCCCAAAGCCCGGCACATTCATGGAGCTGTCCGACGAGGACTGGGAGTACGGGGTTAGGCTGTTGCTCATGAGCGCTATATGGATTACCCGGGACGTTGTTGACCACATGATAAGGAAGAGAAGTGGAAACATAATTTACATAACGTCCAGCACGTTGAAGCAGCCCATACCCAGCCTCACGCTGTCCAACGTAGTACGCCTGTCCATAGCAGGGCTGGTCAAAACGCTGGCACACCAGCTGGGCCCCTACAACATTAGGGTCAACGGGATACTCCAGGGATACGTAGATACGGAGAGGCTTAGGGAAGTGGCCTCGGATAGGGCGCGAAGGGAGGGAAAGGCCGTGGACCAGGTGCTGTTGGAGTTGGCCTCGCAGATACCCATTGGAAGGCTCGGTAGGCCTGAAGACGTGGGTGAGCTGGCAGCCTTTTTGGCGTCGGACACGGCCTCCTACATCTCCGGGTCGCTCATAGGCATAGACGGCGGGATGGTCCTCTGCCTATAACAGCCTCAGCGAGGACAGGACCCTGTTCAGCACCTCTAGGTCCACCTTATAGCCGAACCTAATTTCCCCGAATCTGGACCTGAACTCGGCTACCTTCCTCCTCACGGCGGCTGGGTCCTCGCCCCTCACCAGCACATCGGCCACAAGCCTTCCAACGTATTCCATGTCGTCCTCTGTCATGCCCCACCTGGTCACCTCCTGCACCCCAATCCTTATGCCGCTCGGCCTCAGAGCGCTTTTGTCCCAGGGAAGCATGTTCTTGTTGACTATTATATTGGCCTCCTCGAGCAGCGCCGAGGCCTTCTCGCCCCCGCCCCTATCGGAGACGTCAACAGCAACCTGGTGAGTTTCCGTGAATCCCCTGTCAACGGCGACCACTTTGAGCCCCTCGTTGTGAAGCGCCTCGCCAAGCCTCTTCGCGTTACGCACAGTTTGGTCCGCATACTGTTTGCCGAACTCCTCCATCTCCATTGCGGTGACCAGGGTAGGCGCATACCTATGGGCATGATAATTGGAGACAAGGCCCGGAAACACGGCCTGCCTAATGGACTTCTCGAGGTCCTCGTCGACGTTGCCCGCTATGAGGCCGCCCTGGGGCCCCGGAAACGTCTTGTGGGTGGACGACGACAGTAGGTGGGCGCCCTCCGAAAGGGGATTGGGGAATCGCCCCCCGAGCACGAGGCCGAGCACGTGGGCCGTGTCGTGCAGCAGTATCGCCCCCACCTCATCCGCTATGTCCCTCACTTCCCTGATGGGATGTGGAAAGAGGTATAGCGACGCGCCTAACACTATAAGGGAAGGCCTTTCGGCAACGGCCAACTTCCTGGCCCCATCTACGTCTATGTTGAACGCCTCGTTGTCCCAGGGCAGCTCAACCACCCTTATTTTGAGCAGGCGTGGCCCCCCAACCGGGTTGTGGCTTATGTGGCCGCCGCATGCGGTGGGAACAGCGAGCATCGTGCCTCCGTTGGGCATTACCCCGTGGTACACGGCCAGGTTAGCCAACGTTCCCGACAAGGGCCTGACGTCCACGTATCTGGCGCCCAACATGGACGAGAAGGCCTCGGTCAACATGACCTCGAGCTCGTCTATGTAACGGGTCCCCCTGTAATACCGCTTGTGCGGGAGCCCCTCCTCATAGCGCCCCGCGATATCGTTCATGTACAGCACCTCGGCCAAGGGCGACATAACGTTCTCAGACGCTATCAGGTTGATCGTATCGTACCTGCGCCACCTGTTGTGCGCAAAGAGCACCTCCATTACCTTGCCCAGGTCCATGGTGGGGCTTGACGGGCCGCACAATTAAAGTGTTTTTACCGACATAAGCCCATCGAAGCGATTCGGCGTAAACACCATGCGACCCCCCTGCTTTGCCTAATGAGGCACATCAACGGCTCCAGTCTCCCTCCCCCTCACCCGTGTAGGCCTCCGCCCAGTTGATCAAACGGCCTCGGCTCTGCACGTCCCATGGGAACACGGCAGACCGCGGCCTACGCCAGCCTCGGGCACTGCCCCTGCCAAACCATTGACAGTTGCCCTACTACATGCCCCAGCGATTCATGGCCAGGTCCAACACATGTAACTACGCCGCGTTTACGAAGCCCGGACACAATCCCCATATTAGGAGCGCCGTGAAAGTTGTGGACCGCTTATACGCCGTTGGGATGGCGTCAGAGACGCCGGCCCAGCGCCCTAAGCCTCCCCCTCAGAGCCCTCCCCGGGCAGCCTCAAAAGCCTTCTGGCCCCGCCCCTTTTACCACCGACAAGCTTGTCCCTGTAGAGTTCTATCAGTCCGTCCACTATGGCCATTATGCGCTTGGCCGTCTCACTGTCGCCGTGTTTCAACAGGTAAGGCTCGCCCCTATCGTTGCACTCGCCTATCCTAGGGTCTAACGGTATGGACCCCAAGAACCTGACGCCTTTCTCGGCGGCTATCCTCTCGCCTGCCCCCCTCCCAAACACGTAGTACGTCTTGCCGCTCTCCGGGCAGTAAAAACAGCACATGTTTTCGACTATGCCGGCGACAGGCACGTTGAGCTTCGCGGAAAAGTCTATGGACTTGAGCACTATCCTCCTGGATATCTCGGACGGTATGGTAACTATGATGGACCCATCAAGATCGTTCTGAAGCTTCTGGGCTATCGTGAGGGGGGCATCGCCCGTGCCTGGGGGAAGGTCTATGACCAGAGCGTCCAATTCCCCCCACTCGACAGACCCGAGGAACTCCTCGAGGGCCCTGTTGACCAGGGGGGCCCTCCAGATGACCGCGGTCTCGTCGCTGGGCAGGGCGAACTCTATCGAGACGACCTTTATTCCTAGGGGGCCCACAACGGGGTATATCTTGCCGGTGCTTTCGTCGGCTTGAAGCGTAGTGCCCGAGAGACCCAACATTTTGGGTATGGTGGGGCCATACACGTCGCCGTCGAGGATGCCCACGCGGAGACCCCTGAGGGCCATGCCCGTGGCAACGCTGCTCGTGACGAAGCTTTTCCCTACCCCGCCCTTGCCGCTAACGACCATCAGCTTCAGCTTAACGCTGTCCAGCCCCAATCGCGGCTGTCTTATAGACACAGTTATCTTTCCGTTCCGGGACATGCAGTATTAGTACCATATGAATTTAAATTCCTATGTGGGTTTGGCCGAGGGCCTTGGAAAAGGCGCGGCTTGGATACGCACATCCTATGTAGGCTGGGCACATGTAGCGTCATATAAGTACGCAGAACGTGTCCCCATGGCGTAGCAGGACCCGCTGTGCGGGGGATTTGGGCCGATTTCACCTGTGACGGCCATGCGAACCGCAGCGTCCCGATACATGTTTAAGCATCAAGTAGATCAGGGGCGTGTGATGAGATGCATCTACACCTAACCTGTGAGGACCTCACGGTACGCTGACGTCCCGTGCAGAGGAAGATTAAGTATATTAATCCGCCATACCGTTGGTGCATGCCAAAGAAACGCAAGTCGCGGGGGCGACATAAGGGCGACAAGGGTAAGGAGCCCACAGTTCACTGCGATAACTGCGGCAAGATAACGCCGAGGTCCAAGGCGGTCAGGGTTACAGTGCCCTACTCGCCTGTTCCTCCGGACCTGTCCAAGGAATTGGAACGTCAGGGCGCCATCATACCCAGATACTATGTTACCAAGACGTACTGCATAAACTGCGCTATATTCTTCGGCATAATAAAGGTTAGGCCAGAGGAAGAGCGGAAGAAGCCGGCAAGGCTGAGGATGGGCGCGGTCTCCTAGTTGAGCCGCGTAACCTACATAATAAAATCAGACACTGCCTGCGCGCTGCGCGTCAACCCGGCCAACTTAGTAGAGGGAAGGATGGACGTGGTCCTCGACTTTGCCGTGGAGGCTCTTAGGGCTAGTAAGGAGGCGGAGGTCTACATAGTGATGGCGGGGTGCGGCGAATACCTGGTACATATAAGGGGGTTTGAAGCTACTACGACGGAGCTTGCAAGGGCTCTCTCTACGGGGAACATCCGCATTGAAAGGGGGAGTTTACGTGACGTCTTACGTGCGTTACAGGGTAGAGGGGTCCCCCTATATTACCTCCATGAAAGTGGCAGGTGGATCGGCGATGTTGACGTGCCCCGGGATAGTGTCGGGTTCATAGTTGGCGACCAGGACGGCCTGTCTGTAGAGGACGAGGACATGTTGGGGTCTTTTGGGATCCCCCGCCTATCGCTCGGCAGGAGGCCCTACCTGTCGTGGTTCATCGCAGTGATACTCTCATCGATCCTCCAACGGCGCCCATGACCATGCTTCAGTGGCGGCCCACGCGGCAACCCGCCCGGCCTGTACCTCCAAAAGGCTGGAAGTTCCCCTCATGTGACAATTAAATAGGTGGCCTGTAAGTACAGCGATGCTGGAGCGGTATAGGCGGCTCTTCGAGGGGATCTTCATAGCTGTTGGGTCCAGAATCCCCATAGGCCCCAACACGCTTACCTTGTTGGCCCTCGTACCTGCGGCGGCAGCGCTACTTAGCGCCCTTTGGGGCCACGCCATGTACGTTGGGCCCCTTATAGCCGCATCGAGCATGCTTGACGCTTTGGACGGGGCTGTAGCTAGGGCCCGTGGATCGGCATCGCGTAGGGGGGCATTCCTCGACTCGGCGGTGGATAGATACGTCGACTTCCTTTCTTTCATGGCCCTGGGAATCATGGGTTTCCTCTGGCTTGCCATCGCAGGCCTTTTAGGCGCCTACATGACGAGTTATGCAAGGGCGAGGGCGGAGGGCCTCGGGGTGGAGGTGCGCGGCGTGGGCGTGCTCGAGAGGGCTGAAAGGCAGACGGCCATTATAGCCATAGCTGTGATCTACGCCTTGACGGGGTCAAGCGAGGTGCTTCTGTGGGGGCTTATGGCGCTTGCCGCCGCTGCCAATGCGACGGCTGTACATAGGATCATATATATATTCAGAATACTCAGGTAGCGCGATCCCATAGACGGGCCTAGCCCTCGCGGACCAGTTTTTTAACCATTTAATAAATAGCGCCGCGTTTCACGGGGCATTGATGGTCTCGGTCGTTACAGACATGAAGTGCCCCACCTGTAGGACCTCTCTTGTGCTCATGGAGGACAGGAAATACGTGTGGTTGGGATGCGATAAGTGTCTAAGGTATCTGCGCTACCGCAAGGATAGGATGATCAAGGGATTCCTGAACTACGGCGATAGGCTGGATTGGCGCGGCATGATCAATTACCTCTATGAGCGGTACGTGGCCGCGCTGGCCCAGGAAGAATAGCGTTATTCGACGTCCCCCTCCTCGTCCCCCTCTCTGCCCTCCCTAAGCGACATGAGTATGGACTTTACTATCTCTTCCGTGTGTTTGTCCGTCACGTATGGGAACAGGGCTATGGCCCTATCGCTCACCATGTTATCCCCGATCCACTCGTTCCCGTAGATTATTTCGAATATGGGTATGGTCACCTCCGCCCTATCCCCAACCCTCTTGGGCGAGAATCGCTCTATGTGGGGGAGCACGTCGCGCGGTATGGGCACGGGCAGCTCCACGGTATATGCATCCCTAAGCACTAGGAAGTCGGATGTTGTGGGGTTCCACGTGTCGATGCCCCGCTTCGCATACTCCTTAACGGTTGCATATATATCTCCGTCAAGCACCTCGATGCCCGCCACTTCGTCCTTTTCTATGCGAACAACGACCGTCCTCATATCGTGATTGTCTTCCTTTAAGCATTATTTAACCTTATTGTACCTGTCGGCGCATGGTTTAGGCGGACCATCACGTGTGGACGCCGCCCGTTGAGGCGGGGCCCTGCGCTCAAGCACCCATCCCTGTCAGGGTTATATGATTGGTGTGTCCGCTGGGTATATATTTGCGCTGTGCACGCAATACATGCAGATCGACAAGATATTGAGGAACAAGTGGTTCTTCCTCCTTAGGCTTCTTCCCCACGAAAGCGACCGCAAGAAGCTGGCCGAAAAACTGAGGAGGGACATAGTGGTCGAATAGGGCCAGTCGAGGGCCCGGCCCCTAGCAGCACAAGTCGTCGCATTGGGCTTGGCATAGGCAACTTAATTACTAACATCGTTTAACATTTCGATGCTCTCGCGTGTGGTCGCCGCAGTGATATACGTGGTTGCGACGTCCATTGCGGCTAGCGCGTTGTTTGGCGCCGCCTCCATCTCGAAGCTGCCCTTGGAGGGACCATACGTGCAAGAGGAGACGCCAAGCGCCGCGGCATGGAACACGGTTATACTACTCGCAATAGTGCTGGCCGCCACGGCCGCCATATACCTATTCATCAAGCATGGGAAGGTTTCCCTGATAAGGGCCGCATCGCTTATACTGTGGGCAGTGTTGGCCTACGGCATTTCGAGCATCTACATATATTTGCTGGCCGTAGTGGGCCTGCCCATAAACGTGGCCCTTTATCATCTGGCTACGATTTCGATTGCCGTGGCCATACCCGTGCTCATATACGTTGGTCCGTTCCGTACACCTGTACTCCTGACCATGGGCTCCCTCGCAGGCGTGTTCCTCGGCCACACGCTGCCCAACACAACAATTATAATGATCCTACTCGCGTTCTCGGTGTATGACGCGATAATGGTGTACAAGGGCCTACTCGGAAAGATAATAAAGTCCCTTGGACCGCCTAAACCCCACGGTGAGAGGGCCCAAAAAGCGGCGGATACATTGCTCGGCTTCGTGGTCCGTATAGGCGACTCTGCCCTTGGCATGGGCGACATAGTTATGTACTCGCTTGAGATATCCCTATTCTACTTCATGTTGGGACTGGCGGGCGCGCTGCTCAGCGCCCTCGGCATACTGGCTGGCCTAGTAATCACGTTCAAGGTCCTCTTGACGAGGCACGGCTATGCGCCCGCGCTGCCAATACCGCTTATACTGGGGATGAGCCCCCTGCTATTACTTGCATGGTAGGCGCATCGCCCTGTTTCCAGGCGCGGCGCCCCTCATGGACCTTGGCGTATAGGGCAGGGAGCGGTTTGTCGATGGCGGGCCGCGATAGGGCCATTTGGGGCGCCCATGTATAGCGGGCACAATCCGAGGGGGTCTCACATCCAGGGAAATAACAGCCCCTCGACGCAGTGGATGCACGTTTCACTGATGGACGGGGAGGCTTACGTAATCGCGGACGTGCACTTGGGCTCCCCCCGTTCCAACATCGCCGAGTTGAGGCGCTGCTTGAAGTCGCTGTCGCCGAACATACTCATAGTTGCGGGCGACCTGTTCGACGACGAGCACCGACATGTGGATTTAAAGGAGTTCGAGCTCCTCATGTCCCGTTTCCTCAGATCTTTAGGCGTGTCGCCCAGGATGCTTATAGCGTCCCTAAGCTCATCCTCGCACGATCCCTTAGTTGGCTCGTACATGGGCACGGTCGGGACGACCGAGGTCAGGGCATGCAACTGCCCGGTGCGGGTGACCGGGGATGTAAGGGCCGTTGTACTCCACGGGGACCTAGTGATAAGGAATGGCGTTTTGGCCTACATGATGGAATCCGTGGCGCCGGGCACAATTGGGAGGAGGGCCAGGAAACGCCTTGATGTTGGCGATGCATGGGTGGTCTATGGGCACAGCCATGTGCCTTTACTCGATCTACGTCTCGCCCTCCTAAATCCCGGCCCATGGAAGGTTTACGGCATACGTAGGAAAAGGGGCTTTGTGGCTTTCCTCGGTCCCCATACGGCGCGTCTGGCATGCCCATAGCGCGTTGGAGAGCGGCCGAGCGGGTTTAACCCCGACGAGGGGCCAGAGGTATGCATCGCCAAGGCACGTCTTACTTGGGCTGGGACGTGGGGGGAATCATTATAAATGTGTCGTGTCCCAACGCCGTGTCGCTCGAAAGACTCGTGGCTATAGGACTCGTAATAATATCCGCCTTATTCATACACGGGTTCTGGAACGCCGTGATCCAGAGACACTGCATGGGCATACTCATCAGCGCCAGCTTCCTGGGCCTGGGCATCGTGGTGTCGGCCATGCTTGTGCTCAGAGGCCAGAGGAGCACCCTGAACCTGGCCTTCCTACTAGTGGTCATGGTCATGTACGCCATGGCCATGCTGCTCATGCCGCTATACGTGCAGAACGTCCTCCTTCCCTCTGGGCTCGGCCCCTGCTAGTGCATCAACAGTCTGAGGATCACTACGACCCCAGCCAACAGGAGTATGGCCAGGGATACGTAAGTGTAGTAGGGCTCGATGATCTGTGCGAGCCCCGCAATGGCGTCCACCGCGTTTCCATCGCCGGGCACATCCACGTCAACGCTTGCTTGTGGGGGAACATCTACGGACACCGTGATGTTGTTAATCGGGGCGCCAATACGCCTCAACATGTCCCGGACCATGGAGCCGTATATGGAGGACAGCTCATAGAAGTACAGCGAGGTGAAGTAGTCCCCCGTCTCCCTGTAGTAGTCGCCGTATTCTAGGTATAGGAGGGGCAGTATGTTGCTGCCGCCTCCCCTGGACACGTACCACATGTTGTCCAGGGCCCTCGGCCTCACAACGCCCAATATACGTTCCCACAGCTCCTCGCCTATGCGGCCTACCGTGATGAGGTTCATGCGCGCGCTGGCGTCTGCTATGACCTCCAACGACAGGGCTATGGTCGCGGCGTACCTTCCCTCGTTGAAGGCCTCCATTGCGTACCTAACCAGGGTCTCCATGCGGTTTAAGGGACCGCTTGCGGCACCCACAAGGCTGTACAGGTACGAGTACACAGAGCGGGCGTACTCGAAGTATACTAGGGCCAGGTCCTCTAAGTATTGGGGAGGTATGGGGGAGCCGCCGCGTAGGCTCTTTATCGCTGTGACCCAGTCGGGAAGCGTTATGGCTCTGGCATACGCGGCGGCCACGTCGTCTCTGGTGCGTTCCCGCGAGTCCAGTATTATGCGTACTTCGTATATGCGCCTATATATGGCCACCATTATGTCTAGGTTCGCCGTAGTGGCGTTCATGGAGTCCAGCATCCCGGCGACCTCGTCGGCGATGCTTCTGGCCGTGCCCAACGGATTGGGCACTGAGTCTATGTTCTCGGCTATGTACCTGTTAAGCGAGGAAAAGATTAGGCTAGCCGCAGTGTAGTACCTTCCCCCCCTCACAAGGTCGCCTATATTGGGCGGCAAATACCTCTGGCGGAGCTGCGGAGGCACAGTGCTGTTGAAGCGCGCGTATACCAGCTCAAAGAGGAGGCGCCCTACCTCGCGGTACGGCCCCTTATCTATCTCGCCCTCGGGCACCCGTCTAACGCGCAGCTCCGTCCCCGTCAGTTCCCTTATGGCGTCCTCTATTGTGAGCACCGGTATTACCTTTATGTTCCCCGTTACCTCGCCCTGCTGGCCGTAGGGAACAAGCAGGCGTTTGAACCCGGCCCTCTCGGCTGCCTCTGCCTTGGCCCCCACGCCGCCCACAGGCCCTATGAGGCCGTCGGGCAGTATTATGCCGGTCATAACCGTATCGTTCCTCATTGGGACCCCAGTTAGTATGCTATACATGGCCACTGCCATGTACCCGCTTGCCGATGGGCCTCCCACCGCCGTCTCGAGCCCCCTAACAGACACGAGGAACGTTATGTTGTCTAGGTCGACGTTGGCCACCCTCGACGCCACAAATGCCGCCACCTGCGCCGATGGGCCAAATCCCTCCCCTGTCTCCGGCACAGCGGCGACATATACCGAGCCATTGCCGTATTTGATCGCGCTTATGGATATGTCCACCACAGAACCCTCGCCTGTGCTCGACACGGCGAGGCCATGTATTATTATGCTGTCTATAGGCGCTGCAAGAACTGCAGCCCCTATCACTGCCAGAAGCATCAATATGCGTAGCATGGCAATGCGACATCCTTAATCAATAATTTTTTCTCTCTCCTCTTATGAAGCGGTCTTTGACCACGGTGGACTTAATAGCCATAGTGAGGGAATTGAAACCGTTGCTGGTCAACGGTTATGTCGATAATATATATGTATACGACGACTCAGTCATATTTAGAATGGAGAACAGGGGCAACAAGCTGTACCTAGTGGCGAACAGCCACCGCTTCTCGCTCATCTATAGGCTTCCACAGTACACGTATAGGGGGGCTGAGACCCTTAGGGGCCTCCTCAGGGACGAGAAGGTGCTTGGGATTGAACTGCCCAGATTCGATAGGATTGTGAGGATAGACATAGGTAGGTATGCCATGTTCGTCGAACTCCTAGAGCCATTCAACATAGTGATAGTGGAGGGCGGCAGGACTGTATGGAGCCTTAGGAGGTATAGGGGAAAGGATAGGCTGGTAGTCGGCGGACGCGAATACTCGTTGCCGCCTCAAAATTTTGCGGATCCCCTTTCGGCCACCCCTGAACACGTGGATGAACTGATCAAGAGGTACGGCAACCCTGTGCGTGCCCTTGCAAGAGGACTGGGCCTCGGCGGCGAGGTCGCCAATGAGGTGGCCGCGCGTTGCCCCTCTTGCGGCCCCGAGGAACTGCTACGTACGGCTAGGCACATGATCGTAGGTGTCAGGGATGGCCCTCTGACCCCCACGGAGTACTTGGAAGGGGGGAAGCCCCTCTCGGTTGTACCCATGGAATACGTGCACCTTGAGGCCAAGGCGCTCGAAAAGGTCAGACACGACACATTCAACAGGGCCGTGGACGAGTACTTCCAGAAGTTGGAGGTATACGAGGACGTCGAGAAGAGGGTCCACGAGGTGGAGCAGGAGAGGCGGCGGGTAGAGGCAGCCATTAGGGACATCGAGGAAAAGATCGCGGAATATTCCGTTGCAGCCATGGAGCTGAGAGAGGCGGCCCGCCAGCTGCTCATGGACAGGGAGAGGCTTGCCCACGTGTTGGAGGATATCTACAGGCTTCTAAGGTCCGGTGGGGGATCGAGGACGGCCGGGCTCGAGGTAGGGGGAATCAAAGTGCTCGGGGTGGATTATGTCAAACGGCTCGTGGAGGTAGACATGGGCGGCGTCAAGGCCACTTTACGCATAGGCGAGCCGGTCGGCGCCGCGATAAAGAGGCTTTTCGAGGAGGCCAAAACGTATGAGGAGAAGGCCAGGAAGGCCAGGGATACACTTTCAACTCTTCGGGAAAGGTTGCGCAGGGTAGAGGAAGAGGCCGTCAGGAAGGCCGAGGAGGCAAGGGCCTCTAGGCGTAGGGCGGCCCAAAAGGAATGGTTCGAAAAGTACAGGTGGACCGTCACGTCCTTTGGGACGCCTTTGCTCGGCGGAAGGGACGCGTCCCAGAACGAGGCCCTTGTGAGGAAACATCTAAGGGACGAATACCTGTTCTTCCACGCTGACGTGCCAGGGGCGGCCGCAGTGGTCGCGCCCCCAATCAACGAGCCCCTGGACATATATGAGGCTGCCCAATTCGCTGCCGCATACAGTAGGGCTTGGAAGGTGGGCATACACTCGGTGGACGTCTTTTACGCCCGCGGCGAACAGGTAAGTAAGTCGCCGCCTCCCGGCCAATACCTGCCTCGGGGCAGCTTCATGGTGTACGGGAAAAGGGAATGGGTGAGGAACGTGAGGCTGGAGCTGGGCATAGGCGTAAGGCGCGACGAAGACGCGGAGCGCATAGTGGTGGCGCCCCCTAGGTCTATCGGGATGCTCGCAGAAATATATGTGGTAGTGGTACCAGGAAACAAGGAAAGGGGGGATGCGGCCAAGGAGCTGCTCAAGGCGCTTAGGGCCAGGGTGCCGCTGGACGAGGTTGTGCAGGCATTGCCGGGGCCCCTGCGTCTGGCCGGTATGGATAGGGGAAACCCACGCAGTTGGGACGAAGTTAGGTCCCTGTTTGCCAGGCTGTGAGTAAACGATTTATATTTTAGGAGGCTTCTGCACGATGATAGGCGAGTACCTTAGGGAGTTTACGCTTGAAATCTACTTGGTTAACTCGGGCCTCAAACAATCCTCGGACCTGGACTCCATCATGGAGAAGTATTCCGGCCTTTTCGACGAAAGATCCGTAGCGGACTCCCTCCTCAACGTGCGCGACGTCAATAGTAGGAACATGGCTAGGATATTGTTTAAGGGGCACATGAACTACGTTGCGAGACACATAGTGAGGGAGCTCCACAACGTCGAGCTGAGGACTCAGGCTACGGTGCTTGGGAGGAGGATCCCCTTCAGATCTATAATACCCATGATCATGTCGGAAAACGACAGGGGTGTACGCAATAGGCTGTACGAGGCGCGCCTCGAAGCGTTAAGGAACAACATAAATCCGCTCCTCGAGGAGCTGTGGAACAGGAGGGCCAGGACTGTGCGCAGATTCGGCTTCAGCAATTACCTGCATGCGTGCAGCTTCGTCAATGGCGTGGACTACTCGGCGTTGCGCCACCTAGTGATGCCGATACTGGACTCAACTGACCGCACCTACTACGACAAAATGGACGAGCTGCTGATTATTAGGGGGGGCATATCCCTCCAAGACGCTAATAGGGCCGACGTAATGTGGGCGCTTTCGGGCGCCGGCCTAGCCCCGGGAAAGATGGACGTAGTGGCGCTTCTGGAACGCATCGCGGGATCCATGGGCCTGTCGCTCAGGGGCATCACGGTGGATCACGAACACAGGGAGGGGAAGACGCCTAGGGCCTTCGTGGCGCCAGTGGATCCGCCGGACGATGTAAGGCTCGTGGTTAGGCCCCATGGAGGCTTGGGCGACGTTACGTCGGCGCTCCACGAACTGGGCCACGCGCTCCACTACGCGCATATGGACCGCGGCCTCCCCCCGCAGTCTAGGTGGGTCGGCGACAGGGGACTTACAGAGGCCTTCGCGTTCCTCTTTGAGCACGTTGCCCTAGAGCCTCTATTCGCCGAGACCGTGCTTAAGGTAAGGGACCTAGACGAGTACCTGTACGTGGCATACCTAGCCTATCTGCACCTTGTCCGTAGGTACACCGCGAAGCTTCTGTACGAGGTCAGGGCACATAAGGGGATCCCCATCGGCGCGCTGGGCCGGCTCTACAGGTCCACATTGGAATCTGCGCTGTACTATTCTATTGCAGAGGAGGAGGCCCTGGCCGATGTGGACGAGTGCCTCTACACGGGCGACTATTTGAGGGCATGGATCTTCGAGGCCATGATGCGAAGCTTCCTCAGGAGACGGTTTGGCGACGATTGGTTCCTCAACAGGGAGGCGGGCAAGTTCCTAGTGGACATATGGCGCCGAGGCTTTTCAATAGACTTGGACGCGGCGTTGAGGGAAATGGGATTCAAGTCGCTGGACGTGACGCCCCTCATAGAACAATTCTCCATCCTGGCCAGACTGTAGCGGCTCATTCCCCCCGCGCAGCAGCAGCGTGAAGACCAGTGCAAGCACAGCAGATACTAGGAGGAGCGATGCGCCGAGAAATAGGAGCCGCCAATCGTTCAGGGCCAGCCACAACGCGAGGGCGGCCACGCCTATGGAGAACACCCCCAATGTGCCCATGAAAGGGCTAGCCATTTTCCGGCCTAGGGAACGATGGGAGCCGCGACATGTGCGCCGGCCTCCCTTGGAACTCCCGGCCAGCTCGACGCCCCGGAGACGTAGCCGCCGAAAGCCCTCCAGGTAGCTGGACGTTATGGGGCTCTTCGTCGTCAGCGCACCAAAGGCCCGCCATGGACTAGACTACCAAGGCATATATAAGCGTGTCCGCGCGGCGCCGCCAGCTGCACCGCCGCCCCTTCTACGGCAATGGCCGGGCCTGTTGCGGGGGCCAAAGCCGATTCGGAGGGCCCGAACAGGACGCGCGCTCGCCGCGTGGAAACCTTAAAATGTACTATGCATATATACCCATGAGCATATACTTTTCCCTATTCCTGGCACTTGCTGTTGCGGTACCCGCGACCGGCGGCCTCGTGGTTGTGGACCAGTTCACCTTCAACGATGTTGCCGAGGTATACGTAATGCGTAGCGATCAGTGGCTGCTATGCCAGACCCATGCAGTTATTGTAGGGGTAAAGGCGTTGACACCCATGTTCGTGGACACGGTTAAGGCCAAGTTCGAGTTCGTTGAGGGCCTTGCGTCGCGCGTATATGTGCGTACAAGGACGATCGATGCGTCGGTGGAGCTGGGGCCGGGCGACGAAGCCGAGTGGACCTTCACTTCACGTTACTGTCCCGGGGCCAGGGAGGACCCATTGGTCTTCCTGACACTTTGGGTCTACAACAATGTGTCTTCCCCCATAGTGTTGAGGTACGCCATCGGGAGGGTCCTGCCAAAGACTGTGGAGGACCTGTTGAGGGAGAACGCGGAGCTTGCCAGGGCCGTAGATAGACTCGAGGCAGAGCTGAAGAAGCTTAAACGTGAATACGCGGAGCTCAAACAGAAGTATGTGGCGTTACTGGCCTCGTACAGCGAACTTCGCGGCAACTACACTAGCCTAGCAGAGACGCACGCCGAGCTGTCCCGTCGCTATGTTGACCTCAGGGACAGGTACGAGGAGTTGTTGGCGGAGCGCGCCGAAATCGAGGAGAGGGCCCGTAGCCTCGTCAGGGACCTTGAGATAATGGAGGCGCGCTACGGGGAACTCTTCACGCGGTTCTCCCAGTACAACGCCACGGTGGCGGCAGAGATGGAGAACCTCAGGGGCATAATAACGATGCTCAGGGCGAACAACACGGCGTTGCTGGACCGGCTGAGGGAAATGGAGAGGGGGTATGCCGAGCTCTACGAAAGCTATAGGCGCCTAATGAACAACTATACGGAGCTCCGCCTGGCATACTCGGCTGAGAAGGCGCGCCTCACGAGCACGATTGAGGGCTTGCAGACGCGGCTGAGGGAGACCGAGGCCGAGAGGAGGTCCCTCATGACCCGCATGGAGATGTTGATGGGGGACCTGTCATTCTTGAGGACGCTCTCGGTGGTGCTTGCAGTGGTCGCCTCGCTCATGGTCACCCTATACGTGCTCTACAAGAAGGGCGTAGTCATCGGGGTGGGGCAGCGCGGCGAGGAGGCGGTCAGGAAGGATGATCCCCCAGAGGAGAAGGCGCGGGAGGATAACGACCCCAAGTACGCCTCGTAAGACACAATTTTTCTATCCCATGGCGTCACACATTATGTGATCAGCGTTGTGCTACCCACCTACAACGAGGCGGACAACGTGCCCATAGTGCTGGCCAGGCTCAGCGACGCGTTGAGAGGACGAGAGTTCGAGGTGGTGGTGGTAGACGACGCGTCGCCCGACGGCACGGCGACGGTTGCCGAAAGGGCCGCGGAGAACCTAGGCATCAGGGCTGTGGTGATCAGGAGACCGGGCAAGCTGGGCCTGTCAAGCGCCATAATGCACGGGATCATGCATGCGAGGGGCGACGTAGTTGTGGTCATGGATGCGGACCTTCAGCACCCCCCGGAAAAGGTGCCCGAGCTGGTCGAGGCTATATTTGAGGGTGCGGACATAGCCGTAGCGAGCAGGTACGTCCCAGGCGGCAGGGTAGAGGGGTGGCCCTTATATAGGCGCCTGGTGTCGCGAGGCGCCGTCGTGCTCTCGAGGCTACTGATAGATAAGGCCAGGCCTGTCAGGGACCCCGTGAGCGGGTTCTTTGCCCTGAGGAAGGACGTGGTGAGGGGCGTGGACATTAGGCCGAGCGGCAGCTACAAGGTGCTCCTAGACATATTGGCCAAGGGCCGCTACAAGCGCGTGGTGGAGGTACCCTATGTGTTTGGGCATAGGTATAGGGGGAGGAGCAAGCTTGGCGTGGGCACGATACTCGGGTTCGTGCTGCAGGTCCTCAAGCTTTCCGGGTGGAGACCCCTGAAGTTCGCCGCTGTTGGGTCCACTGGGGTCGCAGTGGCCATGGCCGTGCTTTACCTCGCTGTGGACCGTCTGGGGATCCAACCGTTGCTGGGCGGGCTCATAGCCGTGGAGACGTCCATACTCAACAATTACGTTCTCAACAGGCATTGGACCTTTAGAAGCGACGTGGGCTTCGTGGAGGGCTACCTCAAGTACCACGCCGCAGTCGCGTTGGGGGCTGTCACCAATTACGCGGTGTACAGCGCTCTGGTGCTCCTAGGGATAAGCATCTACGTTTCCTACATCGTGGGAGTGGCCTGCGGCTACCTGGCCAACTACCTGATGAGCGAGGCGTTCGTGTTTAAGAAATGAGGGTGCTAGTCATGGGATGCGGCAACATTGGGAGGTACGTGGCCCACACGCTTGCCGCGTCCCACGAGGTCCACACTGTTGATCCCAGGCCGGTGGACTGTCCCAATAGGATTGCGGAGATAGGCGATCCGGAACTGAAGAAGTTCGACGTGGTCGTAGGCGTGCTGCCCTCGGGGATCGCCTTCAGGGAGGCGAGGCGCGTGCTCAGCGTAGGGGTGCCCATGGTTGACGTGGCCTATTATAGGGAGGACCCCATGGAATTGGCGGGCATAGCCGAGTCCAGCAACGTGGCGTACGTCCCAGACGCAGGCCTTGCCCCAGGCCTCAGCAATATGTTCGCTGGGATGCTCGTGGCGCTGGGCAACATAGACGTGCGTATATACGTTGGCGGTGTCCCGGAGAGGCCCGTAGGCCCCCTGGGATACATCCCCACCTGGAACGTCGAGGACCTACTGGAGGAGTACACGAGGGACGTGCGGATAATAAGGGGAGGCAAGGTCGAGTACGTGGAGCCGCTGACAGGCCTGGAGCTGGTCGACACGCCATTCGGCACCATGGAGGCATTCTATACGGATGGCCTAAGGACCATGCTGACCACGCTGGGAAGCAAGACGAGGGACATGTTCGAGAAGACGCTGAGGTGGCCCGGACACGCGGACAAGGTGAGGCTCCTCCTCGAGTTGGGCCTCCTCAGAGACAATGACCTGGACGGGTGTACGCCTAGGAAGGTCATGGCGCGCCTCATGGGGGACATGAGGAGCAACGTTAGGGACCTGGTGTACATGAAGGTGGCCGGCGACAGGGACACATACGAGATGTGGATGCGTGGGAACGGTTGGACCGCGATGCAGGCGGCCACGGGCACGCTAAGCGCGGTCCTGATCGGCCTCGTACGCGGCCTCAAGCCCGGGATATGGCCGGTGGAGCTCCTTGCGGACAGGATTCTAGACGACGTTGTGGCAGAGCTGAGGCGCAGGGGCGCCGTGGTCATAAGTATGCGGAATGGGGCAGCCCTGTAGGGCATTTGCCGGACAACCGCCACAAACGATAAAATGTGGTGCACAGGCTCCTCCGATGATCCGGGCCCACTTGTTCATAAGGGGGAAAGTGCAGGGGGTGTTCTTTCGCCAGCATATGGCGGAGGAGGCGACGCGGCTGGGCCTCACAGGTTGGGTGCGCAACCTGCCAGACGGACGTACTGTGGAGGCGGTAGTAGAGGGACCCGAGGACAAGGTCCGGCTGCTCGTGGAGTGGGCCCACAGGGGCCCTCCCTTGGCCAGGGTGGAGAGCGTTGAGGTGGCCTGGGAGGAGTATAGGGGCGAATACAGGGAGTTCAGGATACTGCCAACGCCCAGGTAAGGCGTTTGCGGCTGCGTTGGCTCACGAGGAAGCCCCCGTGGCCGGCGCCTCGCCTCAAGGCGCCTTATGCTCCCCCAGTAAAACTCGGTGAGCGCCGTCGATGTTGAAGCTTAACTTCAAAACTCGGCGCGTTCAAATAGGCGCGGGTCGCGGTCCCTGGGCCGCGTGGCGTCTATTCCTACCTTGTACGTTAGGCCCTCGGCGTTGAACGCCGTGGGGTCGAGGGTCGAGCCCCTCGCATACGGCACGACTACCAGCCCCCTGTCTGCCCTAAACCTTGTCGCTATTGCCCACTCCACGCTGTAGGGGTCGTCCACGTCAATGTCGTTGTCAACCACGACTACGTGTTTGAGGGAGGGATGCGCGGCGAATGCGGCCATTATGGCGTTTTTCGCATCGCCCTCGACGCCTGCCCTGATGGACACTACGGCGTGAAGCCAGCCGGCGCCGCCAGGCGTCAGCCTAACAGCCACCACCTGGGGCACCACCCTCCTCACGGAGTCCCATATGGCGGCCTCTTTCCACAGCCCCATTAGGTTCCTGTGCTCTGCCCCTGCGGGGAGCACGTAGTTGACCATTGGCGCGTCCCTGAGGACATATATGCGGGATACCCGTATGACGGGCTGCATCCTCACCACATCGTATGTGCCCAGTATGTCGACAAAGGGGCCCTCCTCGGCGTCTTCCAGCGTGACGAAGCCCTCCATTATCACGGTGGACCCATAGGGCACCACTGCCCCGTTTCCCAGCCTAATCACCTTGAGCTTGCCCAGAAACACGCCCGCCATGTCGAGCTCGCATATGTTCGGCGGCGGCGACATGGCTGCGGCGAAGAGCACCGCGGGATGCATTCCCCATGCTATGGCAACTGGAAGCTCTCTCCCCATGCTCCTAGCCGCCACTATCATGGAATGGAGGTGCCTGGGCACGACCCTAGCCACGACCTTCCTGGGACCCACCGGCGAGACCCTGTGTATAGACGCGTTCACCCTTCCCTCCCAGGCGCCTACAATCACGTCGCTGGTGATGTACCTCTTGGCCTCGTGCCTATAGTACCTCGCCAAAGGCAGATCCAAAACGCTGTCGATGGCCCTATACTCGTCCTCCCATGACGACACCTCTTCTGTGTGTGCGCCCCCAGCGGCATTGGACTCCGCTGTGAGCAGGCTCCTGTACAGCTCCTCGTCGTTGGACACGCCGAAGACGAACCTGACCTTTTCCCGTGTGTCCACTAGGTTCGCTATTCCGTCTATGCCCCCCGGTAGGCCCCTGAAAAGCGGGGCATGTTTGCCCTCGCTACTAGCTATCACCCGCGCTATTTCCAGGTCCAGGTCCACCGGCCGCCCAATTGGCTCGACGTGGAAACGCCTAGCCATGAGGTCCACGAAGCCCGCCAGGCGTGCGTCCATGAAATGTGCGCCGCCCGAAAGTAATATTTGCTTTACTTAAAACGCTCATGGCGGTCAACGTGGAAAAGCGCGATTACGGCCTCCTCGTGACCCTGAACGATGCGGCGCGCCGCAACGCATTCACGCGTGACATAATAAGGGGGCTCATGGACCTGGACTGCGACGAGGACACAATAGTGATAACCAATTCGGGCCCCACCTTTTCCGCAGGCCTGGACCTGAGGGAACTGGTCGGTTCCCCCGAAAACGTCAGGGACTACCTCTATTCCGTTCACGGACTGGTTAAGAGGATAGTGAACTGCGATTCGAGGATCGTTGCGGTGCTCAACGGCGACGCGTATGGATTCGGCGTGGAGTTCACGTATTTTGCGGACCTAGTTGTAGCGTCGAGGGAGGACCTAAAACTGTCGCTCCAGGGGGTGGCCCTCGGCGTGCTTCCCCCCTACACGCTGGCCCTCGGCGACGAACTCCTTGGGTACAACGCCGTAAGGGCACTCCTATCCGCCCCGCTGGACGCCAGGCGCGCCCAGATGATGGGCGTAGTACACGTCATTGGGGGCTTCGACCCGGCAACGGCCATGTTCAGGGTCCCACGACACGTGAGGGGGCACGTGTCGGCCAGGCGGGCCCTTGCCGACAAGATAGATAGGGCCATAGGGACGCTTGAAGAATTGGTGCGCGTGGTGAGCGAGACCCCCACCAGGCACATCATCGAGAGATTCCTGGGGAGGGGACGTTAGACAGCAACTTTATATTGCGGTGAAGCCGCTGCGCCTATGGACGAGAAGACGTATATGGAGCTATTGGACAGGGCTTACCGGATAGTGTCGCCTAAGGTGCAAAGACGGTCAGAAATACCGAGGCTAAGGGTGCAGCAGATAGGCCGCAAGACCGTCGTGGCGAACTTCAACGAGGTCGTGGAGAGGCTTAACAGGGACGCGGCCCACATAGCCAAGTTCTTCATGAGGGAGCTCGCGATTCCCGGCACTGTAGAGGGGAGCGCCCTGGTCCTCCACGGCGAGAAGAGCCCTAGGATACTTGAGGCGGTGTATGAACGTTATATAAAGTACTATGTGGTGTGCCCCGTATGTAACAGTATAGATACGGAGCTGAGAAAGGAGGGTAGAATATACGTGATGAAGTGCACCGCATGTGGGGCCACGAGCCCCGTGCGGCCACTATAGGCCCGCCTCAAGGGCCTCCCTTACGGCGAGACTCAACCTGTTTACCCCTATCTCTATCTCCTCAAAGCTGGGATACGTGAAGTTCAGCCTCATTGTGTTCTGGCCTGTCCCATCAACGTGGAATGCCGCGCCGGGGACATACGCGACCCTGTACTTAACAATGGCGGCTTTGAGCAGGGAGCGCGCGTCGATGCCGCTGGGCAGGGTGACCCAGATGAACATGCCCCCAATAGGCTTAGTCCACTGGACGCCGCTGGGCATGTGCCTTTCAAGGGCGCTCAACATTGCGTCGCGTTTACGTCTGTACAGTTCCCTCACCCTTGGGACAGTCCTCTCGATTATGCCCCGGCGCAGAGCCTCCAAGAGGAGGTACTGAGACAGCGTGGATGTGTGTAGGCTCACCGCCTGCTTAGCGAGGGACAGCCACCTGACAACGTCGCCGCTCGCCAATACCCAGCCCACCCTGAGCCCAGGCACGAAGATCTTGCTGGCGGTGCTGAGGTATATCACGCGGCCCTCCTCGTCAAGCGCCTTGAGGTGGGGTGGCGCAGAGCCCTCGAAGACGTAGTAGCTGTAGGGGTTGTCCTCGATTATATATATGTCGTACCTAGAGGCCAGTTCAAGCAGGTGCTTCCGCCGTTCCACGCTCATAGATATGCCTGTTGGGTTCTGGGCGGTGGGCACCGTGTACACAAGCTTGACTTTGCCCCCGCCCGAATATATCGAGCGGAGTTTTTCCTCCAATATGTCGGTCCTCATGCCCTCCTCGTCCATAGGTATCCCAACTATGCGCGGCCCATACACGCTCCAGGACTGGAGCGTGGCCAGGTACGTCGGGTTCTCCGTGATCACGATGTCGCCCTCGTCTATGAAGACCCTACCAATGAGCTCTATGGCCTCCTGTGACCCCACCGTCACCAACACGCTGTCGGGCCCATCAACGCTCATGCCGTCCCTCGCGGCGAACCTTACCAGCTCCTCGCGTAGCTCCACGATTCCCTCGGTTAGGCTATATTGGAGCGCCCTGTCGCCGTACTTCTCGATCACGTCACGCGAAATCTCCTTTATCTCGTCCCGGGGAAAAGTCGAGGGGTCGGGCAGTCCTCCGCCGAAAGAGATCACGTCCTGGGAAATCCACTTGAGTATTTCCCTGATGTCATTGGCCTTCATCCGGATTGCGCGTCTGGACAACAAATCCTCTCTCATCGTAGGGTACCCACTGGCAATTTAATAAAGGTTGGGTATCGCCCACGGAGCGCCACGTGGGTCGCTCAGCCGAAGATGCCGCCCGTCACCGATACCTACTCCAACCCATCATCACCCACAAGGTTGTATGCGGGCACATATTACTTTTTGGCCACATTGTACAGGACGACCCTTTCAAGCGAGTACGTCCCTTGGCGCCTCCTGTAGATGTACATTATTGCGGTTCCCTTTATCAGGTGTATGGCCCCCGCGGTCTCTCTGAGCCCGCCGTTCTCCATTTCTATGAGGGGGAGCGCGTTGAACACGTCCCCATCGGCCGCCGATAGGTATATGTCGATGCGCGTCATGATTATGTCGTCCCCATCCCTGCGCACCGACGATTCGAGGAACACGGGCGACTCGGCGTTGACCACGTCGACCTCTATTCCCAGTCCTCTCGCTATGCCGACCACCTTGTTCACGGTTTCCTCTACTTGTTCCCTGTTGGGTAACGGGACTATAAGTATTGCCGGCGGTATGGTTGTTATCATTGGTTTCCTTGTCTGGCAAGCTTAAATGTTTTGGGACCCCTGTACAGCAGGCTTGCCAGCGTCCCAACGAGAATGCCCGCGATTATGCTTGCAAGCACCACAGCGGGCATGCCGAAGAGCCCCGGATCTACGGCTATCTTCACGGAGCTGTTGGAGGCCCCTGCGTGGACGGCATCGCCCTCAAACCTGGCCGCTACGGTGTATATGCCGCTGTGATTCACGGCTATTCTGAATACGGCGGCGCCATTGACCGGGTAGACCGTTCTCGTGAACAGGACACCCCACTTTTCGTGGATCAACGAAAGGGATACTGGGCCGCTCACCGGCGTGCCCAAAGGCGACGACACCTCGACCCTTATGGTTATGGGGGCCCCCGTGGCGGCACGCCTCACGCTGGTGTACACGTCGACCTTTGGGGCGGCCTTCTCCACGTGCAATAGGTATGTGTCCGAGCAGGGCTCATACCTCTCATCGCCGGGCCAAAACGCCGTTATGTTGTATGTCCCAGGCCTAAGCGGGCGAAGCACCGCCCGTCCCCCCTCTAGCGCGATCCGGGAGCCGTTAACGTAGAGCGTGGGTGAGCCCGCCTGGAAAGAAACGCGCACAGGAACTGCGTCAAGCACCCTTGCCGACCTGGGGGCCGATATCTCCACGAAACAGCGGGCCTTGGCCACGGGCACCAGTACTGATCCGGCAACGTCCCTGTAATTAGGGTCGCGGCTGGCGAACTTGACGGATACGTTGAAGAGGCCTGCCTTGGATGGGGCCCACCGCACTACAGCCGAGCCGTCACCTACCTCGGCGCTGCCCGTATACGTTCCATTCACGAAGAGTAGCGCTATTCCCTTTATCCTCGGGCGTACCACTATGTTCACGTCTAGCGTGTTGCCGTACGTCCTGTTTCCCTCGACCCTCACAATAAGCCTAGGCGTGGCCCTCTCCACCATTATGATGGACTTGTTCTCGACTGGAAGCGATGTGTCGTCGCCGGGAAATACGGCCCACACGACGTTTAGGCCCGCCGAGGGAGGCCTAAAGGTGTACCTAGCGCCGCCGTCTCTGCCCGTGTAAAGCGAGGTGCGCGTGAGTCCCGTATCTATGATTATGGTCCTATTGGGCATTGGCCTCCCGTTGCTTGTGGTCAGGAGAACCGCTATTTCCAGGTCCTGCCCGTAAACGGGGACCCCCCTCGCATCTATTATGAGTCTCGGCCGCGTCCTCAATATGTTCAGGGTGCCGATAAACGTCGTGCCCGCGAGGTTCCTGCTGTTCGGTCTCAGGGTCACCACGATGGTGTGATGGCCAGCTCGGTGCTCCATGGTGTCTATGGACGCCTCAACGCGGTTGCCCTTAACCGTGAATGTATATGTCCTGTTGAGCAGCATCACATCGAGGACACCCTCAACATATGTGTCGAAGGCAACGGATATGTTGATACGTTTGCCATACTCTACGTCCAGATCATACGCAACGCCGGTCATGTTGACCGGCAGCGGCGCCACTCTTATGACACGCAACGTTCTGGCGGGAGCTATGTCCCGGTCGCCCCGAAATATGACCGTGATGTTGTACGTGCCCACGCTCGGCGGCACAAACGTGAAGGTGCCTCCAGGCGCCCTTTGCTCCGTGCCGTTCACCAGCACACTCACGTCCCTCCTCACCCTACGTCCCCCCTCGAGTATGAGGGATATGTCCATCTTGATGGGGCGACCGAACTTGACGCTGCGGGGCCCAGCGACCTCAAGCCGGCCTTTTGCCCTCCTCACCTGGAGTTCCAGGGTCGCGTTGCATATGCTGGTTGCCAGGGCCACTGTATGGTTGCCGGCCCCCAAAGCAAGCGTGTCTATGCGCACCTCTCTGCCGGAGGAGTTCGCTGTGGCTATGGCCACGTCGGAGCTCAACACCACTATATCCCCATAAGTTGCCGGGTATGGATCCACATAGATCTTAACGGCCCCGGCGTAGCCGTAAACGGTGTAGGTCCTGTTGTTGGCCTCGATGACTAGTGTGAGGTTGTACGAGCCCGAGGAGTGCACTGGGACCATCACGAGGCCCCTCCCTGGACCCACGTCCATGGAGTCCGCCCGAGTGCCATTGAGGTACACCGTCACGGAAAGGTCGAGTGACGAGACGAGCTCCGCACGTGTATAGTTGACATAGCAGACATCGACGTACACTTCGGCGGAATCGTCCACGTTCAGTGTGCGTTTGGCGCCCCCCTCGAGTAACAGGTCGACGCTGCGTTCTACGGGCAGTAGGCCCATCACTGTGTAGCCCTCGCGGTACTCCACGTAGTCCACTACGGCCCCGTCCACCCCTACGACCCTTCCAGGCACCTCAACCACGTTGTACACGCCCCATATGAGCTGCGCCGTTGCATCGGCAGCCATCAGCGCTAGCGCGTAGAAGAGCAGGTACGACGCAACGCGCATTTGCCTGTGACCGGGCCGCTAAAGTTAAAAAGATTGGCATGTCTATCCCCCTCCAATGCCCCACATACCGCGGCTTATGTGCACGCAGCATCCAGACGCCACCATAAAGGTTGCCGCGGGCGAGGAGGTCGACGAGGCCGTCGTCGCGTTCAGCGTTTACGGATGTGACGAGGTTATGGTGGACTACGAGGGGAAGAGCACCCCATTCACGCAGCCCAAGGACATAGTCGTCCGTGCCCACATGTCCGGGCTGGTGCTCGGCAAGGAGCTCTT
Organism: Thermoproteaceae archaeon; assembly: GCA_015521775.1. Classification (GTDB taxonomy): domain Archaea; phylum Thermoproteota; class Thermoprotei; order Thermoproteales; family Thermoproteaceae; genus WANN01. Next base: position 77,114 of record WANN01000009.1, on the reverse strand, counting down.
CCTGACGCCGCGCGTGCCGAACCCCACCCTGGAGGACGTGGATAGGACCGTGCTTGCCATAGATGCCGCCATCATGGCGAACCATGCGTCGTACCGCTATTGGAAGGAGCAAGCCGTCAAGTGGATAGTGCTGCCCATGTCGGACCCCAACACGGTGGCCCTGATCCAACGCCTTATATCGCGTAAGACTAACGTGGTTGCGAGCGAGCTGGGCATTAGGCTGGGCAACATCTCCCTGGTGCCGCTACTCGAGGATGTGGACGCCCAGTTAAGGGTAAGGGAAACTGTGAGCAGCGTGTTCAGGGAGTTGGCGAAGCTCGGGTTTTTCCCGGACCACATGAGGATATTCCTAGGCAAAAGCGACTCGGCGGTGTTGAACGGCCACGTGGCCTCGAGCCTTGCCATTGTGTACGCACTAGACGAGCTGAACTTCATGAGCCAGAACGGCGAGTTCCCCATAGAACCGATACTTGGCATGGGGAAGCCCCCCTTTAGAGGGGGCATAAACAGCCCCGAACTGGCCGATGTGGAGGCGGCGCAGTATGCAGGCTACAGCACAGTGACCGTGCAGTCGGCCATAAGGTACGACTCGTCCTTCGACGAGTACCTACGTTTCAGGAACTCTGTGGTGCCGCCGAGAAGGCGCAGGGAAGCGGCTGTTGGGGATGTAAGACCGCTCATAGAAAGGGCAAGCCGCATGTATAGGCGGACCATACAGAAGTACCTGGACGCCGTACGCGAAGTGTCGCGGTTGGTCCCAAGCACCAGGGACAGGGTGTCATGGGAGGCGTATGGCAGGGCCATGAAGGGGGGAGAATCCTTTAGGCTCCCCCGCGCAATAGTATTCACGTGTTCGTGGTACATGATGGGCCTGCCGCCCACCATGTTGGACGCCCCCCTCATAGTGTCCGCGTACAGGAACGGGGGACTCGACGCGATACTCGACGCGTTGCCCTCGCTCCAACACGAGTGGAGGTTCGACGCGAGGTTCCTCGACGTGGAGACCGCCAGACGGTTCCTGGGCGACGAGCTAGTGGATTCGGTACTTGCCTCGCTGGACATAATGGGCATACGCGATTACGGTTATGAGCCCTACACGTCGCTATTGAGGGGGGCTCAGGGGGAGGCCAACGTGATAGCCCTGGGAAAACTCAGGAAGTTCCTGGGCTGAACGGGTTTATATTGAGACCTCGAGGTCTATCTCCTCCATTATGTTCTTATAGGTCTCCCTGAGGGCCACATCGGTAACCGACGCGGCCTTAGCTATCCTGGACTGGGTGGTGGTCGCGTCTCCGAGCTTAGTCGTTTCGCCTCCCAGCAGCTTCAAGGCTATGTAGACGCAGGCAGCCGCCAGCACCCGCGGCGACTTGCCGTTCCTTATGCTGTGCACGTCCTTGACCCCATCGAGGAGCTCCCCTACGATCCTCATCACGAGGCCCGGCTCATAGGCGGGCTCGGACGAGAGTACCTTGTCCAGTATAATCTTGGCGTACTGCGTGGGGTCTATCTTTGGGGGCCTCCCATGAAGTACAGCTATCAGCCTCTTGTAGGCCTTGCTGAACCTCCTCTGTTTCAGCTCCAATGCGCTTGACAGGTCCCTATATGTGCATAGGAGCCCCCTCAGCCTACACACGTAGAGGAGCGCTGCTGCAACCCCCTCGTTCCTGCCCGCAGAGTAGCCGCGCCTCAAGGCCCTCTCATAGACCTTCTGCGCCTCCTCGACCACGTGGGACGGCAACCCCTTAACGGAACGCACCTTGTTGAGCAGGTTCCTGGCATCTATTATGGCCCTCTCCACCGGGTCGGAGGAGCCCATGCGCTGGGAGAAGCTGCGGGACCGCAGATAGTGGAGCTTTTCCCTTATGCTCAGCTCCTTGTTGCGCGGCTCCCCCAGCTCAGACCCCACGGGGCCCGGCGCCGCATGTGCTGCGTCCTGGGACCTCCAAGGGGCGGAAAGGTCCACAAGTCTCTCCTCTACAACGGTGCCGCATGAGACGCATACTACCTCGCCCCGCTCAAAATTAGGCGCTAGATTCACACAGCCGCACACAGGGCACACCTCAACGTTGTTGCCCAGAATCCTGTTCGTCCTCATCCCCTCTTTGCCCTCGCCCGTTTCTCGAGGTCTATCACCTTTACGTACAGCGCCTCACCCATAACGGACTTCGCCACTTCCAGGTCCACGGGCCTCACTAGGCCGTAGGGCCTGGATGTAGGGCCGATTATGTCGTAGATTGTGCCGACCCTTCTGAGCGAGTACGTGTACAGTGAAAGGTACAGGGGGACTAGGTCGGACAGCCTCACAACCAGATTACGAGTATGAGTCAAGTGTAGGGCCGTCCCCACCTTCTTAAGCATTATTCCACCTTACATACCCCTTAATTATCCTTATCGGGCACTCCTCATGACACACTTGTGATACTGCGGGAATGCGGCCCCGCGCCCGACAGACGCGTGCGAACTGAGCCCCAGCAACATGTTGCCGGGCTCTGGCCTAGGCGCATAGGTGACGTATAGCTCTTATGGGTTGGCGGCTATTTGCAGCTGGTTCCCGCGTAGGTTTTGAGGCTGGCCGTACCGCTGGGCTATGGAGGTAGTTGGAAGTCTTCTCCCCCAGTGTATATCTGCTGTAGCGCCCTATACATTGCGTCGAGGCCCTGACCCATTTTGGCCGAGACAGGTATTATGTTCTGGGCCCCGCCCATGGACGATATTACATTGGATATGCTATGCGCGAGCCCATACTCCATGCGTGCATGCGCCTCGCGTTCGAGCACGGTCTGTAGCTCCTCATAGTTCTCCAGCCAATGTTGCACGGTCTCCAATTCCTCCCCCCCAATTAGGTCTACTTTGTTCAGCACATCTATCTGGGGCTTATTGAACCTGACGCGCACCGATAGCGATAGGAGGAGGCTCGTTATGAGGCCTGTAGGGGACACGGCATATGTGGTGTCTATGACGAACACTACGGCGGATCGGTCCCCGCTGAGCCTCTCCACTAGGAGGGGGCCGGTATGCCTAAACGCGAACAGCTCCATCTGTCCCGGCGTATCCACAAGCACGTATGGGGCCCCAATGGCCTCCACCTCCTCCTTTATCCTCTCAGCCTCGGTAATCGCCATGTCTATGGAGGCCACTATGGCCGCGTTTGGGCCCAGCCCGTAATCCCTCATGAGTCTCCTCGCGGATACGTGTTGCCGTACGTCCATGTCAGCAACATATGGGAGCACTTCAGCTGCCGGGTCCATGTTGGCCACCGCCACGTCGAACCCCATGTCTTCCAGGAACTCAGCGTAACGGCCCACCAGCGTCGACTTCCCGCTCCCAGCAGTGCCAACGAAGAAGACGGTGAACATTACGCTTTGCGGAGCCTCGACGCGATCTCCCTCAGCAGCTCCCCCTTTTTCTTCTCTGTGTAGACCACGACGTAGCCCCACCTCCTCTCATCGAACCAATTCGCCGGATGCTTCTTCTCGGCTCTGACCTCATATCTGTAGCCCAGCTGGGCCAATACCTGCACTATGTCGGACAGCCTCACGTTTTCAACAGCCATCCTCCTTGGAACCTTCCTGCCCCTGCTACGGGTCACAGACCTCTCGAAGTACACGGCCCAGACAACGTGTGCCCCCCGCTCGAGCCTCATAGGACTATAACCACCAGTGAGACGTGTGTGGTCCAGTGGCGGCCCCCGGTTCACGCGTCATTGTGGGCGGATATGGACCTATTTGCCCTCGAGCAGCAGTGCGTTGGCGACTCCCTCTTGGCTGGGCCTAGACGTAATCACGGCCTTGCCCGCCTCTGTCTCGACCACCGTGCCCTTCACCACTATGCCCCTTTTGAGGAACTCCCTGTTGGCTGGGCTTTCCACTATCCTAATTATCCTAACCTTGCGGGCCTTGCCCTCCGAGGGTATAAACACGTTTACGTATGTTACCCTTACCAGCCTAACCTTGCGGTTCCCGCCAAACGTCCTCTCCGCCTTCCTCCTCTCCGTGGGCGATAAGACGGCGAGACGTGGGGGCCCCCCGCCAAGGGCCTTCCTCTTCACCTTGACGTGCCTTCCCCTTATACCTCCCGTGGGCTTCCTATTGTCATTGCCCTGATAGTAGCTTGTGAGTTTCGGCATTGGGATGAGGCGGCCCAGAATATTTAACTTTTACACGAAGAAGCGCCTCACTATGTAGCTGGCTAGGTCCACAATACCAACAAAGACGAATGCGACGGCTATAATGGTGAATATTGCGCTGTAATTGAGCAGAGTCATGTATTGGGCTATGTAGTACCCTATCCCCCCAGCGCCCACTATTCCCAGTACGGTGGCCGTCCTTATATTGTATTCGAATATGAAGAGTATGTTGGTCACCGCCTGTTTCCTTACCTGCCTAAAAACAGCCGACGCCAGAACGATGCCTCTCAACCCGAATACCTTCAGGGAGTCCACAAGGTCCCTATCCACGTTCTCGTACGTTTCGTAGAATAGTTTCGTGAGGTAGCCGGTGGTGTATATGGTCAGGGCTATGGCCCCAGCCGCCGTTCCGGGGCCGAACATTATGACGGCCAGTATGCCCCATATGAGCGCAGGTATTGTGCGCATGAAGTTCGCTATGGCCCTCACAGATGCGGCCAGGTACTTGGAGAAGAACATCGGCGAGGCCAGCGCTCCCAGGAACATGGAGATGAGGGCGCCTGCGCTCGTGGCGAAAACGGACAGAAGTACTGTGTCTATCATGGCGTAGAAGGCCTCGTCGAGAACCTCGACTTCGAGGCCTACCTCACCTATCAAACGGGCCAAATTGTTGATAGCCTTATACCACGTCCAGGGATCCCCTATTCCTATGAGCAGCGCGGTTACGGTTACGAGCACGAGGAGGTACCTCGACATAGGGGTTTCAGAGAGCCCATGTCGAGCATGTACACCTCGTCGAACATGTCCATAAACTCGCGGTTATGCATCACCGAGATGACTAGGCCCCTGGACCTGAGACCGGTCAAGAGCTCCACTACATGCGCGGCATTTTCCTCGTCCAGGTTCGACACGGGCTCATCGGCCAAAATCACGTCCGCGCCATACGCCATGGCCCTGGCGATTGCGACGCGCTGCATTTCGCCGCCGCTGAGGTTCTCCACCTTGACCCAGGCCTTGTCGCCCAGCATGACAGCCCTGAGCGCTGCCAGTGCCCTATCCACGTAGCTCCTGGGCCACATGTTGGTTAATGGGCACAGCCTACACTGCGAGGAAAACGCCAGAAGCACATTCTCAAGCGCCGTAGCGCCCTTGATTAGGCCGAGGTTCTGGGGTATATACGCAACCCTGTGATGCCCCATGAACATCACCTTTCCCCCGGTGGGTCTCAGAATGCCCGCAATGATCTTCAGCAGGGTCGTCTTGCCCACGCCGCTTTTGCCCATTATTAGGTACGCCTTGCCCTCCTCAAACACGGCAGAGACTCCCCTAAGCAGCGCCGTGCCATTCACACCATAATATATACCTTCTAATATTACGCCCACATACACATATCGTTTGATGTTTTTAAGCATTAACATGGTTAACAGTTCTAACTAGAAACCAGTTTCATGAAGGAGCATCTGCGTTTTCTCCCCCAATACTTTTCGCAGTTAGTTAACTATGTTAATACTTAAAACGAACAATGGAGGGGTACTCATGGGAAGAAAAATGTGGGTGGTTATGGGGGCGCTGATCATCGTGGCCATATCCACGTTAATAGTATTAACTGTAAGTCCCACTCAATGGGATAAGGGAGTGACATCGGTCAGGGAAGAGGGGGAACTTAACGTCACTGAAACGGATAAGCTGGTAGTGGTGGTCAACGTGGGCGTCTCTAAAAAGGTCTCGCTTGAGGAGGCCAGGGAACTCGAATCCTTCCTGGAGGACTCTTTGGGCATGCCCGTAGACGTTGTGTATCCCACTAGCAGCGCGGCTATAATAGAGTCCTTAAGGTTCGGCCACGCGCATGTGGCCCTCGGCCCCGGGTCGCTTGTGGGTGCACTCGCACTCAAGGTTGCCGACGTGGAGATGCCCCTGGTGGAATACAGGGAGGTCATAGTGGACGGAAAGAAGACCGTGTCGCCCTACTACTACAGCTACTTCATAGTCCTCAGGGACTCCCCCTACAGGTACCTAAGCGAGCTTAGGGGCAAACGCGCATGTTTTCCCTCCCCCACGTCGACGTCGGGATTCATCATGCCGATGAAGCTGATGGTGGATGGGGGCTTCATAGACCCCAGGGGGGTCAAGGAGCCGAGGGAACTTGCGGAGAGGTTCTTCGGCGAGGTGACCTTCGGCGGGGGCTACGCTCAGTGTTGGGAGGCCCTTAGAAAGGGGCAGGTGGATGTCGCTGTGATAGCCGGCGACGTCGTGGAGTCCCTGTTCTGGGAGGCCATGAACAACAGCAGGGTGCTCCTCCTCGACAATGGGGATCAGGCCGCGGCAGGGCCCAACCCTTCCCACGTGGTGCTCGTAAGCAAGCGGCTTGACCCGGAGCTCCGCCAACGCGTGGTCGACGCGCTCCTGAGGCTTAACGAGCGGCCCGAACTAATGCGCAAGTATGTGTCCGCCATATTCGTCAGGTTCGGTGAGCGTAGCGTAGAGGAACATCTTGGCCCCCTCTTAGACGCGTTGGAGAAGATAGGGCTCTTCGAGTACTACCTGGGCAGGTAGTCGGCCCGTACAATAACGCCTTTTTTACCTGGTAGCCTTAAGGTTGGCGCCTGATAGTGCCCACCACATACAGGTCGGCGTACAGTTCCACGTCCTCGGCATTCCACCTACGCACGTAGGTCCTCGCCTCCTCGACAGATGGGGCCCGCCTACCTACAAGCCCCAGAAAGCTGTCGAAGAGGGGGCCGAAACGCCCGGTCCTCACAACCTCTACCAGCACTGCCATCCTGCTCAGCTTGAGGACGTCGCCCACGGCGTCTACTCCCCTTCCAATAGGCGAGCACACAACGGCGAAGTCGAAGGGGCCTAGCCCCTTGGCGGCATCCACATCGTTCGGGCTTGAGTATATATGTGTAAAGTACGTAGTGGCCCTCCCCTCCTTGAGGAGCGACATGTACATGTTGGGAAATATGCGGTCTATCAGCCTGCTTTCCATGTCGAAGACGGACACCTGGTCTTCCACAACGGTCAGGTCGACCCCGAGCAGGTTTATGAGTTCCACGGCGAGGCCGCAGGGATACCATCCCACTACGAGGCTCGAGTTCAACGGCACGCGCTTCATGTGTCTCAGCACGTATTCGGCGACCAGCTTGACCCTGATGGGGTGGAACATGGAGATGGCCCTATAGACGTCCCCCTCGATGCCCTTTATGCCGAGCCCGCACTTGGCATGTTTAATAACCTTGAACACGGAGTAGGCGTACCTATTACTTGTCCTAAGCTCGGCTGTCCCCCCACATATGACCCTACTGTATATGTCGCCTATGTCTATATCCAATGCGCTGCTCACACCCCCTCGCTAGGAATGTCGACGCTTTCGGCCTCAACCATGTACACGAGCGTCCTCAGTATCCTCGCGGCGTGCTCGGGCTCCCTGAGGAACGTGAAGGCGCCTAGGTACCTTGCCCCTATCTTGGAAGAAACGTCTGCGATGAGACCTATATCCGGGTCGCAGACGTCCACCTTGTTTATCACCATGTACCTCCCCACGTTTACGCCGTCAAAAAGTTTAGCCCAACGCTCAAGGCCCGTTATCGTGTCGGGCCTAGAGCAGTCGCCTATAAAAAGTGCGTGGCCCCCATGCACAAGCTCCTTGGCGAGGTTGGTGGCCACGACCTCCCGGAACTCGGCCTGTCCCGGATAGTCGTACAGCCTTATCTTCCTCTGGCCGTAGGATATCTCGACAACGTAGGGTCTCTCTGTCCTCACGCCTATACGTGCGGCGACCGGTATAGCGGCGTCGAAACGCTTAACTAAAGTCAACACGAAGGTCGTCTTCCCGACGCCCCCTTCGCCACACACATGTATCCTCACTGCTATTAGCAGCTTTAGCTATTCATATAAATCTATCGCGTGTATATAGATTTGAAATGGTCATGACTATTACTAGGTAAAATTTATTTGGTACGCCACGGATAGTATGAAGGATATAGCCACATCTTACGATATCTATATCATCAATAGTTGGACATGTATACGCAAAACCACAAATCACAATGGGGATCGCTATTGGGGCGATGTGTGGGGGTATGCGCAGCACCCGTTGCTGCCTGTTGGAGGCGCCATCAACGGTCCCCCCACCTCATCCTCGTCCACGCCTAGATAGGTCCTCACGTCCTCGTAGTGGGTCCACACCGGTTTCAAGCCGAATACATCGCTGAAGGCTGACACTATGCCCCTCTTCAATTCTTCCATGGTCACGTTGTGCCCGAGTTCCCTGAGCGTCGTGACCTGGCTAAAGTGGAGGCCGCAGGGATTTACGCGTCTGAAGTCCTCAACGTTCCCATGCACGTACACCGCGAAGCCGTGCAGGGTGGCGCCCCCCTCGACGGCCACCCCTATACTGGCCACCTTTTTTCCCTTGGACCAGACTCCACGGTGGTCGGCCCGCCTATTGGCCTCTACGCCCACGGCTGCAAGGGCCCTTATTATTACGTCCTCAAGCATGTTGAGGTACGTCTTGATGGGCCACCTGGCCCTCACCACTGGGTAGCCTATGAGCTGTCCGGGCCCGTGATACGTGGCGTCCCCGCCTCTTTCCACAACGTACACCGGTATGTCCCAGGCAAGCACGTTGCCCGTACGTCCATGCTTCCCCACCGTGATCACGGGCTCGTGCTCCGTCAGTATGAGCGCGTCGCCGATGAGGCCCCTGGACACGCCCATGTGCACTATCCTCATGGCCCTCCACGCACGCACGTACTCGGTCCTGCCCAGCTCCATGACGAGGAGGCTCACCTCCTCACGACGTGTATAGGCTTGCCCAGCGCCACCTCCGCGGCCTCTATGATGGCCTCGCCGAGCGTTGGATGGGGATACACCAGCAGCTCCACGTCGCTCACAGTGGCGCTGAACTCTACCAGCTCCACGAACGCCGCGGCCAGCTCGCTGACATTGTGGCCCACAGCGTGCACGCCCAGCACGCCGCCATCGTTGTCCACCACCACTTTAATGAAGCCGTCGGTCCTCCCAGTTGCCACGGCCTTGCCCAGTGCCGAGAAGGGGAATCGGGCCGCGGAGACTGTAAGCCCCCTTTTCCGTGCCTCCGCCTCGGTTAGGCCCACGGAGACAACCTCTGGATCGGAAAACACGACGAGTGGGACAGCCCTAGGCTCGAACCATGTGTCTCTCCCCGCGGCCACCTCTGCGGCTACTCGGCCCTGTGCGGATGCCCTGTGCGCCAAGTAGGGCGGGCCAGTAACGTCGCCGACGGCTAATATCGTGGGCACGCTGGTCCTCATGTCCCTGCCGGTAACTATGTGCCCCTTCCTGTCTCTCTCAAGTTCTACGCCTATGGACTCAGTGTTGGGGATCCTGCCCACGGAGACCACCACGTAGCTGTAGCCGCCGTTTACCTGGCCCCCCGGAGTATTTACCGTGACCTCCACGCGTCCACCCGTCTCCACGGCCTTGGCTACGCGGGAGGACGTGAGCACCCTGACCCCAAGCTCCTCGAGCCTCCTCTTGACGTGGGCGGCAACGTCGTGGTCCATGCCGGGAAGCAGCTGGTCCATAAGCTCCACCAGCGTCACGGACGAGCCCAGCCTAGAATATATGGACGCTATCTCCACCCCAGCGGCGCCGCCTCCCACTATGAGGATGTCTCTGGGCACCTCGTCGAGGCTAAGCGCACGCCTCGTATCCACAATCCTTTTACCGAACGGCGCTTCCGGCAGCGGCGCAGGCCTGCTGCCCGTGGCCACCACGACCTTGTCCGCCTCTATGACATTGCCGTTCACCTTAACGGTGCGCGCGTTAACAAGGGTTCCCCTGCCGTGCACTATCCTTACCCCGTTGCTCTCCAACAATAGCTTGACGCCCCTGCTAAGCCTGTCCACGACGCTGTCCTTCCACCTTTGGGCTGTAGGCCAATCAACCTCTACCTCCCCCCTCAGTCCCAGCCCCTTGGCACCCTTAAGGGAATGGTATAGGTCGGCTACGTGTAGGAGCGCCTTGGAAGGTATACAGGCGTAGTTCGTGCATTCGCCTCCTATTCTGTCCTCCTCGACGATGGTCACGTCCATGCCCAGTTGGGCCGCCCTTATAGCGGCGACGTATCCCCCGGGGCCAGAGCCCAGGACGACGAGCCTGCTCATAGCCTCAGAACCAGCAGGTCGGGCTCCTCTATCAACTCCTTAAACCTGTTGGTGAAGCGCGCCACGTATGCCCCGTCCACCACCCTATGGTCGAAGCTGACGGTGACCATGGCCATGCTCCTTATGGCCACCCCGTCACCCACCACCACGGGCCTCCTCCGTGCCTGACCCACAGCCATTATGGCGGTCTCCGGGTAATTCACGATGGGTATGCCGCCGATGCCTCCAATGGGCCCAATGTTGCTTATGGTGAACGTGCTTCCCCTCACATCGCCCAGCTCCAACTTGCCGCCCCTCGCCTTATCGGCCAGGTGGGCCGCCTCTCTGGCGATTTCAAGTATTGTTTTCCTATCTGCGTCCTTTATGACCACCACCACGAGACCGTCCTCGGTGTCCACCGCAAGCCCGATATTGTAATAACGTTTGACCACTATTTCCCCCTTCTCCTCGTCGAACGTGGCGTTCATGTACGGGTAGTCCATGAGGGCCGCTACGGCGGCCTTAACTATGAAGGGCGTCAGGGTGAGCCTCACGCCGAGGGCCTCGGCCCTGGGCCTCAGCCTGTCCCTGAGCTCCATGATCTGGGTCATGTCGATCTCCTCCAGGTGGTATGCGTGCGGTATGGACGACTTGGCCTTAGACATCTTCTCGGCGATCGCCCTCCGGAGGCCCCTGACAGGCACGCGCTCCTCGGGCGCCTCGGCCTCCACCTCCCTCTGTTTAGGCGGGGCAACGCGTTCCCGCGCGGACTCCTCGCTGTACCTCTTGACGTCGCGTAGGGTTATGACGCCGCCGGGCCCGCTGCCGGGCACCTTGGAAAGGTCTATGCCGAGCTCCCTGGCCAGCCTCCTGGCGGCCGGCATGGCGCGCACAGATCCACGTACGTGCTCGGCCTCCACCTGGACCTGCGAGGCGCGTCCAAGCGGTTCCCCGCGCCTAGGCCCATGCGTTGCCTCTGCCTGGACAAGCCCGCTTGGACGTCCCTCCTCCGATATAATGCATAGGACCTGCCCAACCTTCACCCTCTCGCCCTCACGCGCCAGTATCCTCTTCACGACGCCGGTGGCCGGGGCGGGCAGCGTCACGGTGGCCTTCTCGGTCATGACGTCCACTAGGGGGTCGCCCTCCCTCACGTGCTGCCCCTCCGACACGTGCCACTTGACTATCTCGCCCTCCACCAGCCCCTCCCCCAGGTCGGGGAACTTGAACTCGTACATCAGTACTTCATGGCGCGCTCTATCGCATTGACCACGCGCTTGACCGTTGGGGCATAGTACTCGTCGTGTGCCAGCGGGCTCTGTGGTACGTCGGGCCCCGTCACCCTGAATATCGGCGATTGCAAGTAGTCTATCGCCTTCTCTGCTATCAGCGCCGATATCTCGGCCCCAAAGCCGGCTGTGCGTGGGGCCTCGTGGAGCACTATGGGGCGCCCAGTCTTCCTCACGCTGGCCATGACGGTCTCTACGTCCAGGGGGACCAGAGTCCTCAGGTCGATGACTTCCACGCTGTGCCTCACACTTTGGGCGGCCTCTAGGGCCCTATGCACCATGGAACCATACGCTATCACAGTCACGTCGTCGCCGTCCTTGACGACCTTGGCCTTGCCCAGGGGCACCGTGTAGTCGTCCTCAGGGACTTCCTCGCGGGGAGCCCTATAGAGCAGCTTCGGCTCTAGGAACACTACGGGATCGTCGGACCTTATAGCAGACTTGAGCAGGCCCTTGGCGTCGTACGGCGTGGCCGGTATAACCACGAAGAGGCCCTGGCTATGCGCGAATATGGCCTCGGGGCTCTGGCTGTGGTATAGGCCTCCCCTGACGTTGGACCCATAGGGCGCACGGACCACCAGCGGCGCGGTGTACCTCCCCGCCGACCTATATCTAAGCTTGGCCACGTGGTTCAACAGTTCGTCTGCGCCGAGCCATATGAAGTCCACGAACTGTATCTCGGCGACGGGCCTGAGCCCGCCCATGGCCATGCCCATGGCGAAGCCTATTATGCCCCCCTCGTTAAGCGGGGTGTCTATGACTCTGCCCGGCCCAAACCTCTCGTAGAGCCCTTCTGTTACCAGGAAGACTCCGCCCTTCTTACCCACATCCTCGCCCAGTACCACGACGCTTTCATCGCGCTCCATCTCCTCGAAAAGGGCCATGTTTATGGCCTTGGCCATCCCTACCTGGGGCATGGCTACAGACTGCCCAGAACCTCCTCCAGTTGCTCTTTGAGGTTCCAGGTAAGCTCGCTGTAAACGTGCTCCACGAGCTTCTCGGGGCCAACATCGGGATAGGCCTCAGCGGCCTTGGCGGCGGCCCTCACCTCCTCTTCGGCCTCTCCCCAAATGTTCTTTATGTCGCTCTCGCTGAGGATGCCGTACTTGGCCATGTACTTCTCCAGCCTCGGTATTGGGTCGAGCGACCTCCAGTACTCCGCCTCGTGTGGATCCCTGTAGCGCATCTGCGGGTCGTCGGCAGTCGTGTGAGGCTGGAACCTGTAGACCAAGTGCTCTATTAAGACTGGGCTTCCCTTCCTAGCCCTCTCCACCGCGTATTTGGACGCCTTGTACACTGCGAACAGGTCCATGCCGTCCACGGCGAGACCCTCAACGCCGAAGCCTGCGGCCCTGGTGGCCAGCCTCTTCAGGGAGGCCTGTCTCGTCACTGGGACCGATATAGCGTACTGGTTGTTGTACACGTGGAACACTACTGGCAGCCCGAAAACAGCGGCGTAGTTGAGCCCGTTGAAGAACCCGTCCGTAGAGGAGCCCCCGTCCCCCAGATACGCGGCGACAACCTCGTTGGACCCCCTATACCTTAGGGCATAGGCGAAGCCCACAGCGTAGATGTACTGGTGGCCTATGGGGGCCCCAATTGACAGGATGCGCCACTCCCTGAATCCCCCCCATTCAATGGTCAGGTTTCTCCCCATGTCCACGTCGCCGCTGTTGGCGAAGAACTTGGCGAATATCCTTTCCAGGGGAACCCCGCGTATGAGCACCAGAGTAAGGTTCCTGTAATACGGCGCTATCCAGTCAGCATCCTCTAGGGCGTAAACGGTTCCGGCGTCCGCGGCCTCATGGCCCTCATGGGGGCCATAGGTCGACCTCACCTTGCCCATTCTATGCAGCATAAGCGTATACCTGTCAAGCGCCCTAGCAAGCACCATGTACCGGTACAGCTTTATCGTCTCCCCCTCGGAAAGCTTGGCGCCCCACGACATGGCCTCCTCGTCCACCTCGCCGTCCGGCCCCAATACCCGGAAGACGTCCGGCTCAACGACCCTGACACGATACTTGTCAATGATGTCCGCCCTCTCGGAGACCTCCATGGGCGACGTCCAGATCCAACATATAAGTGTTTCCCCAACTATTTACAATTTATTGGAGTGATCTTGGAGTTAGTTAAATTTAATTCGTAATAAGGGACTTGACATATGTCTCAAGAGCCCGGTAGGAGCTCCTAACTAGGGGCCCGCTCGCAACGGCCTTGAAGCCCATCTGTAGGGCCACCGACTCGAGCTCCTTGAACTCCTCCGGGGGCACCCATCGGGCCACTGGGAGGTGCCTGGCGCTGCTGGTGGGCCTAATGTACTGGCCTATGGTGACTATGTCAACGCCGACCCCCCTCATGTCCCGCAGCGCCTCGATCACCTCGCCTCTTTCCTCGCCAAGCCCCAACATGAGGCCCGACTTAGTCAAGGGGGCGCCAAGCTCCTTGGCAAACCTCAAAACGCGAAGAGACGTGTCGTAACTGGCCCTACGGTCCCTCACGGTCGGGGTGAGCCGCCTCACGGTCTCGATGTTATGTGCGAACACGTCGGGGCCCGCCCTCACCACGGTCCTTACGCTGTCCTCCTGTCCCCCAAAGTCGGGCACCAGCACCTCGACTAGGGTCCCCGGCGAGACCTCCTTAATGCGCCTCACGGTCTCCGCGAATATCGAGGCCCCGCCGTCCGGCAGGTCGTCCCTGTCGACTGACGTTATGACCACATAGTCCAGCCCCAGCTCTGCGATTGCAGCGGCGACCCTTTCCGGCTCGTCGTATTCCACGCGTCCCCTGGGATTGCCGGTCCTCACAGCACAGAACCTGCAAGCCCTGGTACATGTATCGCCGAGTATCATGAAAGTGGCGGTGCCCGCGCCCCAGCACTCGAACACGTTGGGGCAAAGGGCCGAGGAACAGACCGTGTTGAGCCTGTACCTTTCCAGTATGTTCCTAACCGCCTCGATCGTTTTGTACCCCCCGCTGGGCACCGCGGTCCTAATCCACTGAGGAAGCACGTAGCATGTGCGTGATGGAGATATAACAATTCCTACGTGTCGCCGCAAGGACAGGGCTTTCAGTCAGACTAAAAAACGCTAAGGTAAATAACGGCCAGCACCAAGGGGTATGTGAGGCCCATGTACGTGCTTAGATGGGCGGCACTGTTACGGTGCATTGTGGTGGCCATAGTGGCCGCGGCGCCTCCGGTTTACTCGCTTGTAATACCATCGGAGCACCTGGACACCTACGCGCGTGTGACACACGACTCTCTCGTGGTCGTGGGGGCCGACGGGACCGAGCTCTGGTCTATGGAGTTCATGTTCCCGCTGGCCGCGTCGGACCAGTTGGGGAAGTGTATAGCCGTAGTGGACCGTCCATTCATATACCAGGTGTTTAGCCAGGTCGTCACGGCGAAGATAACCACAGAAGTGACGGGGCCGCAGGGCGAGAGGATCCCAGTCGAGTACGAGATACCCGTGGACCTAGTGCTCGATGTCGCGGTGGAAAAGGAGGCCTTGGCATCGCTTTTCACGTGGGATGGGTACCCCCTGTGGGCCGTGAAATTGCCAAGCGTCAATGCGACCGCTGTGGGCACAAACTGCGTGGAGGTGCTGGTCGGCACGATGGACGGGCGTCTCCTGGTGCTGCGCGACGGCGATGTGGTCGGCGAGTTCTTCCTTGGCGCTCCCATAACCCGCATATCGTTCACATACGATGGAAGGTCGGCGCTGGTGGGCACCGACTATGGATCTGTGTACTTATACGACGGAGGACTGAGCGGCCCCATACTCAGCGGGAGAGGCACAGTGGTGTTCACGGGCTTTTCCGAGGGGAGGCCCGTGGTTGCGTGGCTAAGGAAGGGGGATGTGCCCGTGGCAGAGGTATCCGGCATTGGAGAAGTGGCATTCTCCTCGCTTGTCACGTACGGCGTAATGGTCCCGAGGATCCCATTAGCGGTCAGTCAAGACGGGTCCACGGTGGTCATAGCAAAGAGCTACGAGGTGCTGGTTTACCGCGGCGGCGAGCTGACGCATAGGTTGCCCTCCCCGTCGTTGCCCACCGCCGTCTCGGCCAATTGGAACGGGAGCGTAGTTGCTGTCGGCACCGTGGACGGTTATGTGGTCATATATAGCAACGGCGTTGAGGCCGTGAGGACCTCGGTTGGGGGGCCAGTGATAGACCTGGCCCTCTCTGCCGACGGCCTTAGGGCGGTTGCCGAGACCCCCCGCGGCGCAGAACTCATCTCATTGGCGTTCATCAAGGTATCGGTATCCATGCCGGACGTGTGCGGGGAGATAGCCACGCTGAGGATAGGCGACTACATGTACTCCATATCGGGCGAAGGAACTGTGTTGGTGCCTGTGGGCACCATCGAGGTGGCGGCGGAGCCCGTATACGTGTCGAGGGACGTAAGGTGCACGCCTATACCCACATCCACGAGCCTACGTGTGGTCGGGTCGAGCCTGGCGGAGCCGGCCGCCTCCTTCGAGTACAGGGTCGAATATAGGGTGGACGTGGCGCCGCCCAACGTGACGCTGGCATCGGCGTTTTGGGTTCCCGCGGGCGGATCGGTGTATCTGAGCGCCAGGGCAGAGGTAGAGGTGGGCGCTCTGGGTCCCGTGGATAGGGGCAGGATAGTGTTCCATCACTGGAACGTGAACGGAAGGAACTATACCTTTCCCTCTATCAGGGTGGAGGCCGCGGCGCCCATAGTCGCGCGGGCGTATTACACGGCGCGCGTGGACGAGGTGGTGCAGCTCTCGGACTCTGTAAGGCTTGTGCTGGACTCGGTAGACGTGTTGGACGCGGACACGGGCGCGCTAGTGGCCTCGGGCCCCTCCCCCGTGTTCTCGCATTTTCCCGTGGTGCTGAGACCGCTGTACCACCGCGAGTTCCTCGTTAGGGTGGTTTTGCCCAACATGACCATGTCTGTGTGGGTGAGGGAGGGGGGCACCGTGAGGATAGTCGCAGGAGAGGACGCACTAGGGGCATATGGGGAGACTGTGCGTATACCTACCGTGATAGACTACGGCAACGACACGAGGGACGTCTTTGTGGGCTGGGCTGGCGAGGAAATGCTGAGCCTAGAGGTGACGCGGCCGTTGGAGCTCCGGCCCCAGTACCGGAGGATGTACCTTGTGTCCGTGGCGCCCCCGGCCCGGATAGTCGGGGTCGAGGGGAACAGCACATGGGCGTACAGGGGGAGCAGTCTCAGGATAGAGATACCCCAAGTGGTGAGTCAGAGGGGCGACGTGAGGGAGGTGTTTGCAGGGTGGGAGGGCGTGGAGGGCAGTTCGACCACAGTCACGGTAACCGTGGAGGGGCCCCTTGAGATCAGGTACAGGACGAAGACGCAGTACTTCACCAGGTTCGTGTCCCGCTACGGCACGCCTACGCCAAGGGAGGGGTGGTTCGACAGGGGCCAGGACATAGCCGCAACAGTGACGCCCAGCTACGTGTTCGACCCGTTCCCGCCCATAGCGTACAAGTTTGTGGGGTGGCGCGTCAAGGGCGCCGTGGGGGGAGTGCCCCTGAGCGCTCCGCCGGCTGCTCCGACCACGTACGAGGCCGTGTGGGAGCTGGACGTGGTGCCCCTGATGGTCGTTGGGGGCCTTGTCGCGGCCGTCACAGCGACGCTACTCGTGGTGAGGCGGAGGCGGAGAGCGGCCGAGGAAATAGGGGAGTTCGAATAGGCTACACCTTAACCATTACCTTGCCTAGGCTTATGTCTAGTTGAACTATGACGGGCAGGTCCCCATACACTTCTCTTATCCTTCTGACCGCCGCAATCATGGCGTTTAGCCTCTTCACGAGGTCGGCGTTGTCGGGCAGCTCCTCGCCAAGGTAGAACGACATTTCGGGCACCTTGACGAGCTTGAGCTCCACGTTGAAGCGCTTGGCCAGCTCCACGAACCTACGCCACCTCTCGTCCAGCTCCGAGAGGAACGCCCTCTGCCTCCTGTACTCTTCCGCTGCGTCACGCAGCGAGACCAGTATCTCCTCGAGCTTCGAGAGCCTAAGGTAGAGCATACCCTATCTCCACGTCCCCGATACACATCTTCACGAGCCCCCTTTCCGGCGCATTGCACCCGAACAGGCTCACGGTGGTGTACGGCATACCTATGTGCTCCACCTCTACGTGCGGCGGCAGTATGGGCACGACTTCGGGGAGCTCTTCAGGTGTAACTACGGCGTTGCCCAGATGCGTGATGACAACGCTGTAGTTCTGAAGCGCCAGGTCCCTAGCCAGCCTCTTGGCCTCTATGAGCAGCTCCAACACCCCTGAGAAGGCCGCGTGCAGATGGCCTATTGTCCCAAGCGCCACTATGTAGTTGCCCATCCTCCTCTGGCCTAGGACCATTGCGGCGCCCTCCATAAGCGGCATACGGACAAGCAGCTCGTTTATGAAGGTGTCTATGTTCCCACTGTTTATGACAATCATAGCACTATCAGGTACCTCTGCCCCCTTCTCTCGAACAGGACCTCCGTATCGTCGCCAAGCACCTGTACAAGGGCCGTGTAGACGTCGTCCCTTATGACTCCCTGAAGCTCCTTTACTCTGACCCTCCTCATGGGACCACTACTAGGAGTCCCCTCCTTACTATTACATACGAGTTGGGGAACTGCGACAGTAGGTCCAGGGGAAGCCTGGGAAGGTGAACTGGCCATACGAAGAGGGCCTTGCCCGCCCGTATGCGGACGGGCTCCACCGGGGGCCTTTCAGGGACCGTGGAATACAGGTTCTCGAGGAGCCTTAGGCGCGCCGTGTGTACTATCATGTATCGTGTCAGGCGACACCTTTATAATACCTACCTTTCACCCGCGGTCACCCGAGTTCGTGGACCATTTCGGGTGAGACCACGGTGTCTGCGGTCGCCACAAAATACGGCCCCACAAGCGATATGTAGGACCTCAATTCCTCCAGCCATTTTGGGACTTCAACGCTGTACCCCTTCTCCTCGGCCCTCTCCACCACTCCGAGCAGGTCTATGAGGGACTTGTGGACCCTGCGCACAGAGCCGCGCGGCACCACGTCCACTATGTCCCTAGGCACGTCCACTATGGTGAAGCGCCTCCACCTTGCAGGGGGGGCCCTCTCAAGTCTCCCCTTGCGGTCTCTGCGCATCATGCGGGCGCCCATCGGCGTATATTTCAGAGCGCCCAGAGACAAGGGGGCCAGCCCCAGGAAGGTTGCCGGTGACTGGGCTATGAGGTACAGGAGGACGGCCAGAAACGACACGAGGCCCACGTAAAGGAGGTATATCTGCCTGTCCCAAATGAGCACAGAGGCGAACGAGAATGCGGCTACGAGCAACGCGTAGGGATCCATCAAAGCGGTATTATGTAACAGTCCTCTGTAGCCACCAGTTGAACCTCGGCGTAGGCCCCATACTCCCTGAGCCTCTCAACGCACCGTTTGAGGAGCGCCACCTTCTTGGCGGCGTACCTCTTCACGTTGTCGTGCACCCTGGCAAGGTCCTCGAGCTTTTCTATTTCCCTGAGGACCTTTACCTCGAGCTCGTGGGGGGGACCATAATCTATCATACGAAGACTTCCACTAGGCCGCTCTTGAACCTCTTGACGGCGCTCACGTATTCATCGGCGTCGAACACGCTGAGCCTCGTGAGGTCATGTAGGTACTCTGCACGTACACGTATGTCCTCGACGGACCCGTACCGCTTGACCCACAGCGACCTGCCCAGGTCAACCACCACCTCGTCCTTCTTGGGGTCCCACCAAGCAACCCTAACGAGGCCGTACCTTTCCCCCCTGATGTCCACCTCCTCGTCCGGCCTCACGTCGGGGAACATTTCTAGCCACACGAATTCCGATATGTCGACCACCCTCCTGCCGTGTTCAAGCCTCTTAATCGTGGCGATTATGTTGAACGCGGATAGCTGTTCCGGCGACACGCCGATGGCCTCGCCCGTAAGCCTAAGGAACATCTCCCTGGGCGACTCAGCGTGGAACGTCGTGGCGCCTCCATGGCCCGTGAGTATGCCCTGTATCAGCTCGTGTATCTCCCTGCCCCTGGACTCGCCGATGACCACTATGTCCGGCCTGGCCCTCAGAAGGTACTTGACGAGGTCTATGAGGTATATAGCGGTCTCAGACCCCCTCATCTCCCTCATGTACTCGTACATAGGCGACGTGTACAGCTGTATCACGTTCTCGAAGGAGGGGGGAAGCCTGATCTCCGGGGTCTCCTCGGCTATGCCCAGACGCTTGTAGGGTATGAGGAGCAGGAGGGTGTTCAGCAGCGTGGTCTTGCCGCTGCCCGTGGCCCCAATTATGGCTATGGACCTGTGCGCCTCCACCATCTGCCAGAGGTACGCCAATGCCAGGGGGCTGATGGTCCTGCTCGTCACCATCTCTGTGGGCGTCACTGGCTTCGGAGGCTGTATACGTATGGAGACGTAGGGGGCATTCCTGGCCACGCGGGACGACGCCGCAGTTGCGAAGCGCAGCAACGCCCCATTGCTCAGCAGTATGAACGTGTCCTGTATCGGGTACTGCTCGTTGAGGGGCCGCCCAGTGACCGCGTAGACCCTCCCAATTATGCGGAGCACCGCGTCGCGGGACGTGGGGACCACGTTAGTCCTAATGTTGTACCCGTACTTCCTGTGGTCAACGTATATGGGCGTGTCAACGCCGTTTATGTTTATGTTCTCGAGCATCGTGTCGTAGAGTAGGGGGGTCAGGAGGGAGTACTCAGACGCCTCGAGCTGGGCGTAGTACTTGACCGCGGCCCTAAGGTTACGCGGCACCTCCACCTCGCCCATGGCGTGCTCTATCAGCTTCGCCATCTCCTCCCTGGTCACATTGGGCCTCACGAACTGATGCGTGGCGAGGTACTCTATGACCTTGAACGTGTATTCCCCGATCCTCTCGTTGAAGGGGAAGCTGAACTGCACCGAGTAGCAGTGCGTGCCCCCCTCCTCGAATATCTGTATTCGCGCCCCCTCGCTGCTGTATTCGCCGACAAGTTTGCCCGGACACGCGGTGAGCGTGAACCCTATCATCGCCTAGGTGAGTCGTGACATGAATATATCGATTTTTGCCCGCGGGTCATATCCCGAAGAGGAGGGGGGCAAGCTTGCTGACCACGTAGAAGGAGAGGAGCACTATGCCCATGTACAGGAGGCCGCTCCTAAGCGAGAAGCTTATCTTGGAGAAGAGGGCCCAGTACCCGAACGAGACGAGGGCCGCTGACATGTACAGTATGCCCATCGGGATCTGCACCGTCTGTCCTCCTCCAGCCACCGCCGTCAGGGCGCCGGACAGGGTCAGCAGCGACGAGTTCACGAAGGCCACCATGACGGCCCCCATGACGCCCAGAAACCTAACAATGCCGAGAGACTTGACCAGCTGGTCCCTCGCCTCGAAGAGCTTCAACACGAAGTTCTGCAGTTGGTCCACGGTGCCGCTGGGCAGGTTGCCCAGCCTATTTATGTCGAATACTATCCTCATGACGGCACTCATGAGTGGGGGAAGCCCCCTCAACGCCGAGTCCTCCAGCCTCCTGTCCATGAGTCGGAGGGCTTGAAGTATGCCGTAGACCCTCTTGGTGAATGGCCCGTACTCCCCATGTTCCGCGGCCAGCTCGGCGGCCCTGTAGGCCGAGGGGGTGTGCTTCATCTGGTCGAAGAGCGTGTATATGAAGTCCATGAACCCCCTCTCGTAATCCTTCCCCCAGTCCTTCTCGCGCAGGGCGAGGAACCCTGCCAACGCCACCACGAAGCCGTACAGGGGCCCAGCCTCGCCGAGGCCGGGCAGGGGCGGGTTGAGGGCGGTCACCGCGGACGCCGCCACGGCGACGCCTATATGGGCCGGGTTAACCCTTATCTTGGTGAAGGGCACGTTAACCACCAGGGACATGACCGAGGCCATCACGGCGGGTACGAGGCCCCCCATCACTATGAGCATGGCCGGGTTGGCCCTCGCCACTATGACCGCCGTGACGCTCAGCATGGAAATGCCCACGACGAGGGCTGCCATTATGGAGGTGAGCCTGTCGATCCTCCGCGCCATGTTGGACGAGAACTCTGCCAGGTCCATGTCCATGTATATGCCGAGCCTCGCCACCACGTCCTCCCCGAGCCTAAGCGCCGTGTGGAGGGAGGAGAACCTGTACACCAGCTTAAGGGGGGCAAGCTTCTCCACGGCCCTCCTCATGGCGTCCATGGACTCGAGGCCGAGCATCCTCACGTTGTTCCACGCGGCCAGGGCCAGGGCCCTCAGGCCGGGCAGCTCTGCGTATCT
The DNA here is from genome assembly GCA_015521775.1 of Thermoproteaceae archaeon. GTDB lineage: Archaea > Thermoproteota > Thermoprotei > Thermoproteales > Thermoproteaceae > WANN01. The sequence goes on along the minus strand of WANN01000009.1, from coordinate 55,317 downwards.
GGTCATGGAGTCGACTATTGTATCCAGGGGGGCCTTAGTGGCGAAGGCCAGTTGGAGGAGGACCGTGAGGAAGGGCATCTCGGTGTTGAGCTGCTCCCTCACCACCCCAGCTCTGATCCCCACAAGCATCTTGGGGAAGAAGAGGAGGAATATGCCGGCGCCCAGAAACGCCAATGAGAAGGGGAACGCCCCAAGCACCGTGAGAAGGGCGCCCACCGGCACCAGCGAGGCGCCGCCAATCATGGACATGCGCGCAACACGCATGAACCTGAACGGGTCCAGATCGGTCCTCTCTATGCCCCTCAGATACCAGCCCAACATGTCTACCCACAGGACAAGCCGTCCACGTCGGCCACAACGGCGAAGGTGACAGGGTACCTGTACCCCCTAGGCGTCACCACCTCGCCATACACTGAGTCCCCCATCAAGGGCCCGTCCAGGGAGACGTGGCCCCTAAGCCCAACAAGCCCCCCAACCTCAACGGTGCCAGTGATGTTGGCCCTCCTGCCCCCAACAACGACGGCGTACTCGGAGTAGTACTCGTTCGGTCCCGGATTCTGCACGCAGACGAGCAAATCCCCGTCCCTGTCCAGGAAAGCCGAGAGGGGCCCGCCCCTCGAAGACGTGGAGACCTCGCCCACGAAGACGGAAACGTACATGTACATGACAGCGAAGGCCACAACCACGATAAACCCGGCCAAGACAAGCACATCTATGCTGGACATACTACGCTATGATACGCACAAAAAAAGGTGTTTTCCCCAGATGCCCATGGAAAAGACGCTACGGCTTTACAACAGCCGTGAATGGAAATGACGTACCGGCAGTAGTGATCACAGTACCCTGCAACGTGGTGCCGGGCTGGGCCGTGACGCCGGAACATTCAGCGACAAGGGTACCAGCATCGCCGGCGTTTATCGTGTTACCAATTGTAAAGTCGCCCCCGCTTCCCCCGCTGCATGATTGTCCGGCCAGGTTAACGGCCTGTATGGTCACGTCTGCGGGCCCGGGATTGATTACGTAGAGGGTGAGCGTTCCATTAGAGAACTCGGCGCTTGATACAGATAGTCTTGCCTGTGCCGTTGTCGATGCGGCGAAGGTGGTGTAGAGGTACCATCCCACCGCGACCGCTATGACCAGTATTATGGCCACTATTATCGCTATTTCTAGTGACGTGAGGCCTCTCATGGTGTTCCTGTTCATGGCTTTTATTATGCGTGTCCCTTTTTCGAAGTTTTGAATTTTGGAAAGATATATAAAGCACGGCGTTATAAATTGAATATTTATTGTGGGTGACACGTATTTAAATGTTTCATAGGGCGAGGAGGGGCCTTATAGTCCGTATGTATTCGAGTGTCTCCCTGAGGCCTCGGTCGGTCGGCGTGTATATCCTTTCCCTCAGGTCTCTCAAGTCCATGCCCTTCTTGACGTAGCCCTCCCTTTCCAGGGCGTCGAGGTGGTACGCAGCCCTGTTAGGGGGAATGCCCAGGTCTGTGGAGAGCCTTGTCAGGGTTGCCTTGCCGTGGGTAGCCAGGTAGGCCATTATGAGGAGGCGGGACATGTTGGACAGCACAGGGTGGTCAGCCCTCATGGGAGGCCTCCACCGACCAGCCGGCACCGTCATGGCTGCGTCACCGCCGGCCTTGTGGGGCCTGGCCGGTCGGCATTTTGGCCTTCGGTAGGCCTCCCAGTAGCGCGGTCCATATGCGTCCCATGTTCGCCCGCCACGCCTCTCTGCATTGCGCCAGTTATATAGGCAGGGTTTATTATCGTCATGGAGGTGCGTGAGGGGGACTGGGTGCTGCTCTACCATTCTGAGGAGGTCAAGGTCGTGGCTAAGGCCGTGCGGGGCGCCCGCGTGGCCACGATAAGGGGCGCCATACGTCTAGACGACGTGGTGGGAGCTCTATACGGGTCGCGCGTCCGCTCCACGTTGGGCGAGGAGTTCGTGGTGTTCCCGGCCACTATAGTGGACGTGTTGTCCAGGTTCCGCAAGGTGACCCAGGTCATGCATCCAAAGGACATTGCCCAGGTGCTCATGTACGCGGGTATAGGCCCGGGCTCAAAGGTGATAGAGGTGGGGCTGGGCTCCGGCTACCTCACGGCCGTCACCGCGTGGTACGTGCGTCCCGACGGGGTTGTGTACGCGTACGAGAGGAGGCCCGACGTGGCGCGGGTGGGCTGGGAGAACATCTCGTCCATCGGCCTAGACCGATGGGTGATCCTAAGGATCAGGGACGTGGTGGCGGAGGGGTTCGAGGAGAGGGGGGTGGACGCCGTGGTGCTGGACATGGCGGATCCGTGGAGGGCGCTCGACCACGCCCACGGCGCGCTGAGGCCCGGCGGCTCACTTGCCGCGTACCTGACCACTGTGGACCAGCTGGTCAAGTTCGTGGGTGCATTGGACGGGCGCAGGTTCGTGGACTGGAGGCTCTACGACGTGGCGCTGAGGGAGTGGAAGGTGGTCAAGGGGGAGCTGAGGCCCAGGTCCTGGGCCCTGGCCCACACGGGCTACGTGTTCCTGGCACGTCAAAGGCCCTGAGCCCCAAGAGTCAGGGCGGACAGGGCTTGTGGCTGAACGCCGAGGACCGCCTGGCACACGGCCGTCTGGGCGCCGCCCGGCATAATTTATATTTGTCCTCGCCCTCGGCGGCATGGAGGCCAGGATTCTGCGGGGGCCGCAGCCGCGGGGCAGGGAAAAACTGGCGCGGCTCATCGAGTGGCTTCACTGGGTAATAGCCGAGGCTGAGCTTTACGACGTGAGGTACCCCGTTAAGGGGGCCTACGTGTGGAGGCCCTACGGGATGAAGATACGTAGGAACGTGGAGGCAGCCATGCGCCGCCTTCTCGAGGAGACGGGGCACGGCGAGGTCCTCTTCCCGGTGTTCATACCCTACGAGTTCTTCGCCAAGGAGTCTGAACATATAAGGGGCTTCGAGGAGGAGGTCTTCTGGGTCACCAAGGGGCTGCAGGAGGGGGAATCGCGCCTCGTGCTCCGCCCCACCTCGGAGACGGCGATAATGCCGATGTTCAAGCTGTGGATAAGGGACCACACTGACCTCCCCTACAAGGTGTACCAGATAGTGAGCGTCTTCAGGGCCGAGACCAAGATGACGCATCCCCTGATAAGGCTCAGGGAGATATCCATGTTCAAGGAGGCGCATACGGCCCACGTGGACAGGGAGGACGCCGAGAGGCAGGTGAGGGAGGCCGTAGACATATATAGGCGGTTCTTCGACGAGCTGGCCGTGCCCTACCTAATATCGCGGAGGCCCGACTGGGATAAGTTCGCTGGGGCGGTGTACACTATAGCCTTCGACACGGTGCTGCCGGACGGCAGGGCGTTGCAGATAGGTACAGTACATTACCTGGGCACAAACTTTTCCAGGGTATTCGAGGTCACCTACCTGACGCCTGACGGTAGGCACGAGCTCGTCCACACGACCTCGTACGGCATATCGGAGCGTAGCATCGCAGCGATGTTGGCGGTGCATGGGGACGACAGGGGGCTTGTACTGCCGCCCTCCGTGTCGCCCTACAAGCTCGTCATAGTGCCCATATTCTACAGCGACGAGGAGTATGCGGCCATGGTGCAGGCATCGCGCGGCTTGGCCTCGGAGCTGCAGGCGGCGGGGATAAGCGCCATAATAGACGAGAGGAGGGACAAGACCCCTGGGTGGAAGTACCATTACTGGGAGCTGCTTGGCGTGCCCCTCCGCGTAGAGATAGGGAGGCGGGACGTGGAGGAGGGGCGCGTGGTCATAGCGAGGAGGGACACGCTGGAGAAGGTGTCCGTTCCCCGCGGCTCCGTGGTGGACCACGTTAGGAGCCTCCTCTCCGAGGTCCAGGAAAACCTGAGGAGGGAGGCGTGGCAGAGGCTTTCCGCCTCGATCAAACGCGTGGAGACGCTCGAGGACGCGAGGGTCGTTGTCGGCGAGGAGCGCGCAGTGGCCGAGGTGCCGTGGAACGGGAGGGACGAGTGTGGCGTCAAGCTACAGGACGCGGTGGACGCCAACGCGCTCGGCGTGCCGCTGGACCGGGACCCAGACGTCGGCGGCTACGATCTAAGGGACCCCATATGCGGCGACAGGGCGACGTACTGGCTGAGGATCGCCAGGAGGTACTGACATCGGAGCAGCACCACGTTTAAATACTCCACCGACCCACGGGTCCATGCCGTTCCTGTCCTCTGGGGACGAGGAGGCGTGGGAGATGCCTGAGGACTGGGAATACTCCGGGGGCGTGCCCGAAAGACTCCTCAAGATAAAGGCCAAGTGCCCCAACTGCAACAACACGTTTGAGGTGGAGCTGGGCGAATCGTGGTACACCATGGGGATCTCCATCTCATGTCCGAGCTGTGGATACCAGTTCCCTGTAAACATGTATGGTGAGGTTGTTGGGGAGGTCAAAAAGAAGAAGTAATATGTGTGTAGCCCAGTAAAAATAACGTTGAAATTTTAACCTTGGTCCCCCGGAAGTGCATGAACGTGCAGAGTTTGGTCAGCAAGATACTTGACGTGGCCCGTGACCTCTACAGGTCAGTGCCGCCGGCAGAGATAACCAGGGAGCCCGACGTGGACATCTACGAGCAGGACGGCATGTTGCTGGTGTACATGGACATGCCGGGGTTCAGGAAGGAGAACATAAGGGTCAAGGTGTACGACTCGGAGATAGAGGTGGTGGCCTTGCCCTCCATGGAGCAGCCCGGCAACGCCATAAGGGCTGAGAGGATAAGCAACTTCAGGGTTGCCAGGAGGATAGGGCTGGGGGTACGCATTAGGCCGGACACGGCCCGTGCCGTATATAGGGACGGCGTCCTGGTGCTGATGGCGAGCAAGCTGAGCTCTGTAGGCGAGGCGGAGCCGCCGGTGGAATAGAGGAAATATAGGCAGTATTTAACCCACAGTATATTTAGGAGGTTATATTTATATATATCTCTAGGTAATATCGCATGGAGAGGGAGGCAGAGACTAGGCGAGTGCAATTGACCGGGGGGGCCACGTTGATTGTGTCGCTTCCCAAGGACTGGGCGAAGAAGGTGGGGCTTCAGCCCGGCGACGAGGTTATAATCATTTCCCAGCCCGACATGACGCTCCTGCTGATACCGAAGAAGATGTCGAAGACGCTGCCCCTCGTTGCCGAGATAAACGTCACTGGCGACATGAAGGACGAGGAGGTGGCCCGTCTCCTCCTGACGTATTACATCGCCGGCTATGAGACCCTAATAATAAATTTGGACGCTGAGGACCCCAGGGCCCGGAAACAGATAAAGGACTTCGTGAGGAGGAAAATGATAGATTCTGAGGTTGTGGATGAGTCGTCGACGAGGCTCGTGATACAGTCCATTCTGGGCGTCGCCGAGCTGAAGATAGAGGAGGTATTCACCAAGATGCTCCGCGTGGCTAGGAACATGTTGGACGACCTCAAGCAGGCCCTGCTCCGCGACAGCGCCAGCGACCTGTACGCGGACATAGCGGAGAGGGACGACGAGGTGGACAGATTCTACTGGTTGGCTGTCCGGCAGCTCAACAGGGCCCTAATATCCAGGTACGTCATGGTGTCCCTGGGCATAGAGGATCCTAGGAACATAGGTGAGCTCTTCATGGTGAGCAAGGCCATTGAGAGGATCGGGGACCACATAGCCCGCGTGGCGTACGAGTGCATGAAGGGGTGGAGGCCGAAGAGCAGGGACAAGTTGATGGAGCTGATAGACATGGACCTGAAGATGTTCGACACGGTGTCGTCCCTACTGGTTGGCGACGAGCACGACGAGAGGAAGCTGATAGGCCTCATACTGGACAGCGAGAGGATGGCGCGGGCCATTAGGCAGGACAGGGGCGTGGAGGCTGCTGTGGGCAGTGGAATTGTGATGGACAGCATGCTGAGGGTCCTGGAATATCTGAACGACATTGTGGAGGCCCTGGTGGACATGAAGGTGGAGCTGGCCTCCAAGCAGGCCTAGCGTTGGGCGCACAGGGCCACTATATCTTCGAAGAACATGTGGCTCCTCTCCTCGTGGAAAATCCTATAGCCCAGCAGCTCCAGGCTTGCAGCGACGTGGTCGGCCAGCCCCAGGGTGCTGGTGGTGAGCACGACAAGGCGCGGTCCCTGGACCGCCACCCACGACAGGAGCTTCTCGGTGAAGTAATAATCGTAGATGGACAGGGCCTCCCAGTCGTCCGCCTCCTCCTCTGGAGGCAGGTACGGCATGTTGGACACGACAGCGCTGTCTCTACGTCCCACGAAGCAGAATAGGACGTCGCAACACGCGGAGTCCCCCCACGACTTCGATGCGCGGCACGCGGCCGGGTTCACGTCCACTGCCACGACGGCCCCGCATATTTCCGAGAGGACGCGGGTCACGTGTCCGCCCCCAGAACCCACGTCTATGCACAGCTTGGGCTTTGCGGGCCCCAGGCACCGCTCGGCCGCCCTTACCGTGAGCCACGTGTCTTCTGCCGGGCCATAAAGGTAGGTCATCTGAGGGCAAGGTAGAGGAATGTTGGGAGTATGAAGAAGAGCGACGCTGTGCTCACGAAGGCGGTCTCCAGCTTGCTCCCCCTGTTGAAGGAGACCACTATCGCCGAGGTCACTGAGGAGGCCAGCATGGCAAGGAACCTGAGCATGTCGAGTACCAGCGCAGTGGCCACAGGTTTAAGTAGGACCATGAGGGACGGGTACACCAATATGGGGAGGAACCCGACCGTGGGCCCCCTGAAGTCTCTCGTGTTCCCAGTCACCTTGGCCAGCACCAGTGCGGCCACAGCTAAGGAGACGGGCGTGATTATTGGTCCCAGGTACTCCACCTCGCGCAGCGGGTTCTCGAAGGGTGGGCCAAAGTATACCAGGTAGAGCATGTAGAGGCCGTTCACATGGGTCAGGTACATCCACATGGATAGGAGGGCCGCGCCTATAAGGGCCATGGCTCGTCCAGGCAGAAGCAATAGGTATATTATCAGGGGCTTCATCACAAGGAGATCGAACAGTATGTTGTGCGTCCTGTACTTAAGCCTGTGACTCCCGAAAAGCTCTACAAGTCTCCTTCCCTCGCTGGTCAGCATGAGGAGGCCTCCCCTCCTCCTTATCAGGCCTAGACGCTCGAGGAGCCTCACGTCGTAGAACAGCGTCGACACAGGCATGTTCATCATCCTCCTCACCTCGTCGATCTCGGCGACCCCCACCTCGCTCAGCAGGCTCAGCATGGCCAAATGGCGCTTCTTGACCATGTACAGCGCTCCCTCTATCGACACGTTAGTCACGTAAATCCTTACCTTAAAAAGGTGCGTACTTGTCCTGCGGCCCGCCACCTCAAACGACGTCGCTGAGGGCTCTGATGTGCGGGCGCCCATACAGGTAGACCGCCAGCATAGAAACAGCTAAAATGCGCCTTTGGGGTCTTGTTATGGAGGCCAAGTACCAGCAGATACTGAGGCTAGGGGACCCCGCGCTCATAGGGCTGCTCGCTGGGACTGTCATATGCCTCAGGTTGGGCTGCTCCTCCCCGCAGTACGCGGTAAGGATGGGGAGGCACAGCATAGGGCTGGGCTACGCAGCTCTCCCCTCGGAGGCCAGGCCCCGCCAGGCCCAGAGGCAGAGGAAGCGCGCCGTGGCCAGGCGCAGGGGAGGCGACATACTGGCCTTCATGGGTGACGTGGGCGGGGCCGCCGAGGAGCGTCAGGAGGCGGAACGCGGCGGTGCTGCAGCGGCGGCCGAGCCCGAACAGGCTGGCCGGGAAACCGTCCCATTTGTGGGGACGCAGGCGGGGGAGCGCCACGTGAGCGACCTGGACATCATATGGAGGGTCGTATCTACCGTGGCCGAGAAGACGGGGCAGGGGATGGACGTGGTGAAGAGGATAGTGGACATGCTGCTGGAGTACCTCTCGGTTTATCCAAGCGTCGGTGTCATGAGGTTGACCGAGGACATATATAGGTACGTTAAGGGAAACATGGGCCACGAGGACTTCAGGGCGCTTCTAAGCGAGGCGCTCAACGCGCTGGACATGGCGGGCATGGTGGAGGTCACAGAACTCAACGTGGTCAACTTGAAGCGTAGGAGTGGCTAGGGATGCCCTTACCCGGCGTAGAGCTTCTCGTAAGCTTTCCTGGAAACGTATATCTCCTCGCGGTGGCCGCGCGCAACCAGGACTAGCTTGCCGCCCTCGTGGAGGGACCTCAGGACCTTCTGCGCCGCGCTCATCTTTATCCCGTACTTGGAGGCCACCTGGTACGGGGTCACCAGGTCCCAGTTGACCACTTCCCTCACTATGTCGTCCATGACTTTCTGGTCTATTAGGGCAATGCGGCTCTTGGCCCCCTCCTCGCCCCTCCGGACCTGCCTCTGCTGGGGCTTTTGCTTTTCCTCCTTCTTGACCAGCTGGGAAATGGTGGGCTTCTTCTTGCCTCCCATGTGTCCGGGCGGCCACCTGCTTATAATCTTAACGGTAACATTTTTAAGTAGGTTTTTAAAATGGCTACATCATGTCCACTATTAGGCCCACGTACAAGGTGGAAAACATTGTCGCCACTGTGAATCTCGGCGTGGACCTGGACCTCGAAGGCCTCGCAGAGTCCCTCCACCAGGCGGAGTACAACCCGGACCAGTTCCCCGGGCTCATACTTCGTCTAAGCAGGCCCCGCATATCGGCCCTCATATTCAGGACCGGCAAAATGGTGTGTACCGGCGCCAAGAGCGAGGACGAGCTGAGGAACGCCATTAAGGTCCTCATAAAGCTCCTCAACGACCACGGGGCCCACGTCCCATTCAACCCAGAGATACAGATACAGAACATAGTGGCCTCCGGCAACCTGTTCGCAGAGGTGGACCTGGAGAGGGCCGCCCTAATGCTGGAGGACTCCATGTACGAGCCAGAGCAGTTTCCCGGCCTCATCTACCGTATGAGGGACCCAAAGGTCGTCATACTGATATTTGGCTCGGGCAAGATCGTGTGTACTGGGGCCAAGAGGGAGAGGGACGTGAAGGACGCCGTGGAGCGCCTGTACGGCACGCTTAGGGAGCTCGGCGTGCTCTACGTGAGCGAGGTAGGGGAGGCCGCCGAGGAGGTGGAGGCCGAGGAGTAGCGTTAGAAGAGGCCGTACGAGGCCACCTCGTCGTGGAGCTCCTGCAGTACTTCAATGTAGTCGCGGTGTCCCCTCTCGACCTCGTCCATGAGCCTCTCCACGAGCCTCGTCCTCTCCTCGGAGACCAGTTCCCTATAATGTAACCCGCTTGGGCTCCTCTCCTCGTTGAGGAACGTGTACACGCGTAGCCCCATCTTAGTGGGCATCATGGACATGAAGCGGCCAACGGGCTTCACGTACCTGCGCTGCATAAGCACTTGCACGATCTTCGAGTATGTGCTGGGCCTCCCTATGCCGCGCTCGCGCATCATCTGTATGAGGTCGCTCTGGGTCCTCAGCCTCGTCCAGGGCATCCTGCCCAGCACCTCGACCTGCCTGACCCTGTGGACCCCCTCGGGGAGCTCGCTCTCCACCTCTATTATGGGGTACGCCTCCAGGAAGCCCGACTCCTCGACGGACACCACCCTCTCCACCGTGGTCTCCTGGTCCAACGCCTTTACCCTATACGTGGCCCTGACGACCACGGCCTCCCTCATCTGGCTCGCTATGAACCTCCTGAATATCATGTCGTACATGGCGTAATGCAGCGGGGTGGGCCTGACCACGGCCTGTATCACCCCGGCGTTTATCAGGCCCCTGAGCTCCTCGACGTCCATGGGCCTTGTGGGCCTTATGGCCTCGTGTGCGCCCGCCTCGCCGTGCTCCCAGGTCCTGGCCCTGAACTTGGCCTCTCCGAACCGCCTGGCCACGTATTCCCTAGCCACGCCTATGCCCACGGCGGACACCCTGGTGCTGTCGGTCCTGTGGTAGGTTATTAGGCCCAGCTCGAAGAGGTCCTGCGCTATCTGCATGGCCCTATCCACCCCGATCCTAAGCCTCTGGGACGCGTCGCGCAGGAGTGCGTCGGTGGTGTACGGGGGAGGCGGGGCCACCGACACCTTCTCGACGCCGGTCCTGCTCACCTCTACGGCGAGCTTCCCCTCGTTGGCCAGCCTCTTTACGGCCCTAAGGGCATTCACGTCGCCGGGCAACTCGAAGGGCATGGACACGCCGTCAGAGACGAACATCAACATGTACCGGTGTCCCCTCTGGGCCTCAACGTAGCTCTCCACGACCCAGCCGAGCACGGGGGTCTGCACGCGCCCTGCTGAGGGCCGCCACTTTGTATTGAAGGCGCGTTGAAGCACGTTGCTCAGCCCGAAGCCTATCCATCTGTCCTCGATCCTCCTGACCAGCTGGGCCTTGACCATGGCGTAATTAACCGAACGCGGATTCGCGACGGCGTTCATGACCGCGCGCCTAGTGACCTCGTGGAACTCTATGCGCCTTATATTGGGCACGTATGGCCTGAGGAACAGGGTTATGTCCCACCCTATCTTCTCCCCCTCAGCGTCGGGGTCTGTGCCGACATAGACCTCGTCCACCTCCATGGATATGTCCCTCAAAGCTTCTATGATGTCCTTGGAATCGAGGGGCCTCGACCCTGTGTCGGGGCAATTCTCCATGTCGTCTGTCTCGGTTTTGGATCCGCACCTCTTTATAGTGTTGTACACAGGTATGAAGCCTCGGGGCGTCTTCAGCACCGCGTACCTGTTCTCAAACCTGCCGTCAGGCTCGCCGACCACGCTTTTCAGCCTTTCCGTATCGGCGAGGTTGTTCTGGAGGTCCACCACGTGGCCCATGGACGCGACCACAAGGGTTATGCTGTCCCCAGTGCTCACCTCGTAAACGTTGAGCCTCCCCACGATCTGCCTGCTAGGCCTACCGTAGAACGTGGCTATGGTCCTCGCCTTGGTGGGCGACTCCACCACGATGAGCCTGGTCCTCATGAGTTCCCGGGCCTCAAGCTCGCCCTCCTCGAACGTCCCCTCCAGCACCTTACGCACCTTTTTCCTGTCCTCGTCGATCTCCGCTAGGAGCCTTCCCAGGTCCAGCCCGCTCAACTCGGTGAACGACGCCTCCTCGAACCTCAGCCTCAACTCCCTCTTGAGCCCCTCAAAGACCTTTGCGTCGTCGACCACCACGACGCTGAGCCCCCTCGTGAGGCCCCCTGCGTAGAGGCGGGACGCCCTCCCACTGCCCTGTATGTACGTCGTTATGTCGGGGACCACGATCCAAGCCTCCCCGCCCTCAAGCCTAACGGTGATCCCGGGCTCCCTGTTGATCCTGTCCACCAGCTCCTCGTCCGAGACTAGGTCCCTCACCAGCCTAACGGTCCTGGACACAACGTCCACAACGTACTTGTCGAAGCCCGTGAGCCTCTCCCCTGCCGCTACGCGGGACAGTAGGTCCCCTATCTTCGGGTGCCCCACGATGTTCCTCAGCTGTGCGATGGCCCTGTCCACCCGCAGCCTCCTGTCCCTGTCAAGTACAGCCCTAACATTGTAGAGGAATGTCATCACGGCGCTCGGGTTGAACTCGTCCATCCTCAGCCTAAACCTGAACTTCGGTATGCCGGCGAACACAACGTACCTAATCACGTGGGGGAGGTCTATGCCCCTGACAAGGGGGGACCGAGCCGTGGCCAGCCCCACAAGAACGTCCAGCTCGCCATTTGAGAATCTCTCCAGGACCCCCCTCTTGGGCTTGAGGAACGCCTCGCTACGGACGCCGGCACCGTTCAGGGCCTCGGAAAGCCTTAAGGCGAACTCCCTGCCCATGTCCGTTGGCACGTAGACTATACCTCCCCCGCCAATCCTCGTCACGATGTCCACAACGACCTTCGTAGCGTCGTCCGCCTTGTCCGGGGCTACGTATGCGTCCACAATGTTGCGCAGGCCCTCCGCCCTCCCCCCAACGTCGAACCCCAGGAACTCTCTGAAGAGCAGGAGCCTGGCTGTCCTACGCGCCTTGGCCAGGGCCCCCGCGGCGATGAAGGTGCCCACCTTCACGTGCCTATCCATGCGCTCCTTTTCATCATTGAGCCTATCCCTGAGCTCCCTGATCCTCTTGGCGACCTCTTCGGCCGCCTCCTCGTCGCCTATCCTTACAAGCCTCGTCCACTGCCTAGTCAGGTTCACTATTTCCAGCGCCAGCGACATGGCCGTGTCCGTGACGCCCAGCAGCTTCAGCACCCTGTCGATGTTCTTGCTGGTGGCCTTCAGCATGCTGTCCACGTCGTCTGCGAAGACAAGGTTGAAGCGGTGGCGCGAGAGCACGTCGAAGTGGCGTGGGAGGAACATGGAGGTGACGACCACCACGTCGAAGTCCCCCGAAGATATCTTTTCCAGCGCCTCCCTCTTCTCAGCCTCGCCTAGAAGCGAGTTGTATGTGACCACCCGTACGTCGAGGCCCAGCCTCTGGGCATACTTGACCGCCCGCTCGTATACCTGCATGGCCAGCGTGGATGTGGGGAGCACGAAGAGCACCTTGCCGCCTTTCGACGCCTTGTAAAGGGAGAGGACCACGCCGAAAGTCGTCTTTCCGCTGCCTGTGGGCGCGACGATGCTGAAGCTCTTGTTTTTGACTGCCCTACGTGCCCAGAACCTCTGGGCGCCCCACATTGGGAAGCCCACGGCCCTGCGAAACATCGAGTCGAGTTCCTGGTAATTGGTATGCATATCCAGGACACGCTCATACCCGCGTGATTTGTCCTCGTTGGGCCGTCGCTCGAGTTGTTTCTGCTGCTCGAGCCGCTTAAGGGCATTGGCCACGCTCACGGGATCCAGAGGCCCCTCGTATTCGGGGAGGCACTCCCTGCAGGGGAGGCCCAAAGCAAGGCGCTCGGAGTCTATCGCACCGCCGCAGTGGGGGCAAAGGCGTTGGTAGATCGCCTTAGGTATCACGCGTACGGCACGTCCAGCGAGTATTTTAAGCATTCCCTCGAGCCGTAAATTACGTATTATGTAGATAAACGTCTCCGAGCCTATCTATCGGTGTGCTTGTAGGGGCCCTGCCGAGACGTAGAGACGTAACAGTGGACCCGGGCATATTCGACTTCCTGGTCGTGGACCTGGACGCGCCGCTGCCCGACATACCCAAGCTTAGGCTGTTCCTAAGGGTGCGCAGCATGGAGGACCTCACGATGCTCGAGGGGGACCCCAGCCACGTCCCAAGCGGCGTCATGGTGGAGCAGGGAGCGGCCAACAGGCATGTGGCTAGGTACATCAGGGAAATGCTCCGCGTCCCAATATACACAATAGTGAGGAGGCTGCCGGCGTATGTGGAGGACGGGGCCGTGTTCACGCCCAACACGTACAGGCCCATGCCCCGGGACACATACATAATAGTGGACAAGCGCGGACTCCTGCCGGCGCTCCTCACATATAAAGGCCTTGTCAAAGGGATTATAATAGAGGGCCTGGACGCAGCCGACTCCGCAAGACTCGCCCATACCCGCTTCGAGTTCAGGGACGCCACATGTAGCAGGGCATGCGCCAAGCTGTGTGGGTCCAAAACCGAGTGCGCGTACTGCCGGCTACTCCTCTTGGTGTGCGACGCCGCGGCGTACACCCAGATAGAGGTGTTCTAAACGGTCAGGCGCGAGAAGTCCAGTCATCTGTCGGCTACAGTCCTAGGCTCATCATCCCGGGCCCCAGCCTCCTCAAGCGTCTCCAACACGACTATAACCCTGTTACCAGCCATGAAGATCCTCCTTTTAACCGTCTTGCCCGCCAACACGCGCATCACGTCGGTGGGCATGGACAAGACCCCCCGCGCGGCCAACCTATCAGTAACGGTGATGACGCCCGCCTTATTGCGACGGGGAACATACTCATGTATAGCGCCGCTGGGAGCCACAACATCCAGATACTCCTCCAAGGTCAGTCTCCTCAGCTCCACACACGGCAGTACCGGCACCATATTAAGCGTTGTGGATTCCTATAGTAACATGGAATATTACTATAGTAACTATAGTAAAGTAGGACCTAAGAAAGTGTTCCCGTGTGATTTCCCTTTTACGTACACGTACATTGTACTAATATAAATCAAGGGAAGAAAGGCACAAGTCCAGGGGTATTTCTCCTCGGTGTTAGCTTGACCGGACTAACACGCACCACCAATAATTTTTGTATTTAAAAGAGAAGATCCAAGTAAATATGATGAGAAATACTTAAACTTCTTTATATAAATATACTAAAATAAAATAATGAAATAATAAAACTAAGGTCATGGGAGCCAGGAAGGAACACCCTCCTCAAACTCAAAGGATAGGATTTTCAATTCGCTGTAACGGATATGGGATCAATAGTCCCTAGTTTTTAGAACAGCATGGTAATGGGGATAATGGATGGCGCGACCATCTCAGAATTCTGGACCTATGAGGTGCGTCTATGTTGATATCATGATAGCTAGGCGTCTTGGGGCGACCCTATTTGGCTTGAGGTGTAGGTTACTTATCGTTTAGGCATCCAGCCCTCCTGAGGGCCTCTATTGCCTCCCTAACGTGGCCCTCCACGTCAAACATGGACGATTTGGCGTGCCGTATTGTACCGTCCTTGTCAATCACGTAGGTGATCCTCCACGTGAGTATGCCTAGGAACCTCGAGGCGCCGTACGCCCTACAGACCCTGCCGTCGGTATCGCTGAGCAGGTAGTACGGTAAGCCGTGCCTAGAGGCAAAGGAGGCGTGCCTTGGAGGCGGGTCCCTACTGACGCCCACCACGACGATGCCTTGTCTGGACAAGTCCAGGTAGGCGTCCCTGAACAAGCAGGCCTCCCTGGTGCAGCCCGGGCTGAAGTCCCTGGGATAGAAGAAGAGGACCACGCACCTACCCTTAAACTGACTGAGCTTGACAAGCCTGCCGTGCTGGTCCGGAAGCTCGAAGTCGGGCGCCTCGCCTCCTATGGGCAACATGTACGATCCGCGAAGAGGCTAAGTAAATGTTGAGCGCTGTGCGCGGGTTGCAGTACAGTATGCGTGGGCTTGCTTGATAATCGCTGGGCAACGGCTCCTCACCCGTTCTGGTGTTCCTAGGAAATCAGTGGCGAGTTGGGCTGGCGCCTTTGCCGTGGTTTACGGCCCAATGGCGACGTTAGGTATTTGGCCCGTGTCCAATCCTCAACCGTATTTCTTCCACGGTCCTCTGCATTTCGAGGACAGACTTGTACATATCCATCATAGTCCTCTGCATGTCGGCTATGGTCCGCTGGACGTTTCCCAGAGCGCTGTACACCTCGTCTATCCGCTTGTTTGTTTCGTCCATTCTCCGGCCCAGCGAGTCGGCCAATGCGTCTATCCTGCCATTAAGCGAGTCAGCCATGGAGGAGACCCTACCGTTAAGAGTATCGGAAAGAGCATCTATCCGCTTGTTTGTTTCGTCCATCCTTCTATTTAGCTCCCTTACCACTGCTATCATGAGGACGGCCAAGTCCTCGGCCTTCAGCTTTTCCCCCCGGTTAAGCTCGTCCACGACGAGGCTGAGGGGCTTGTCCAGGGCCACTCCCAAAAGCGACTCCATGATCGGCGCGACAAGGATCGATAAAAGCCTTGTGCCTGCCCCATCATTGATGGCGTTCGGGCCGCAGTGACCTACTGCCCCCGTTGTTGGTACTTCTCCACGAGACTCCTGGCCACTTCCAGCATGACGGCTGCCGCATCTGCGTACTTTAACAGTTCGGCGAGCCTGCCCCTCCTCAGCCTCACCTTGCCCAGGGCGAGCGCTGGCACGGGTTTGAGCCTGCCTTCAAATATGGCGATCCACGTCGAGAGTTCGGCTTCGAAGACGTAGCGTGCCTCGACGCCCTGTAGGGACCCCTCATCTAGAAGTTCGACGTCAAGGCACCTACCCCTTGACAGCCTCAACCTGGCCGCGCCCTTGGACCCAACGCCAAGCTCCCCTGGCACGCCCGTGGCCACAAGCAGCACGTCCCCCTCCCAGTCAGCCGCGGCCACTCTATACTCCTCAGACGCGTTTAGGGCCTCGCAGAGGCGCTCCGCCCACAGCGGCGAGAGGAGGTCAAGCGTCATAGCCGGGTCGGGGCCCGGCGGGCCAATGCCGGCGCCGCCACGTAGAACGCCGCCAGGGCCACGCCTATTGCGGCGGGTACGTGGAGCCCCATGGAGATGCTGGGGGGCACATACGCTATGGAGAGGGCCACGTAGGGCAGCGCGTGCCAGGGCGTTGCCGGTCCCCGGTCGAGGCGCCTATATATGGACGAAATCAGCAGGGCGGTCAACGCCCACCCGAGGAAATTCGTGTATGGGACCCCGTAAAATCCCCCGTTCTCCCACGTCCATAGGCCTACCTGCGAGAGGGCTGGGTCGGCGGACATGTTCCACAGGACTGCGTTGGTCACAGCAAGCGGCAGGACCAGCGCGCCACGTGCCACGGCCAACGCGGCGAGGTATGCGGCGTATGTCACGGCGAACCACAGCAGCGGGATGACTAGGGGCACCCCTAGTACCTTGGGCCTCAACATGTCGCCGTAGGAATAGTTGCCGAAAGGTATGCCTGTGTTCACGCCGACGGCCTCTACAGAGAAGCCCACAGCGCTCGCCAGCGAGAGGGCTAGGAGCGAGCGTGCGCCCACGCGCCTGGCCGCCGCGTATAGGCACGTAAATATGAGCAGCGCCGACGACGCCGCGTGGAGGGGAGGCGGCACAAGCCCCCCATATATGGACCACTGGATGATTACGTATAGCAGGGAGAGCGCCGCCACCGCGTACATGGACGGACTCGATGCCCATTTTATTTAATGTGTCTAGCCGCAGCGTTGTTATTGGCGCGTTATGTCAGCGTTTCCAGGTACTGGCATTGACGTGTTGCCTCGCACAGCCATACAATAGCCCTCCACACGTCCCCGCCGCGCCTCACAACCGCTGCGGCCGTTCCCCGGCCGTCGCCCAACAGCGCCACGTACGTGCCCGATACGGCCAGGACTAGGCCGGCCCCCCTCCTCTGTACGGCAGCGGCGCTTTCGAGCACCCTCTCGGCGTCACCGTAGGCGCAATGCCTCTTTCCGCCTACGGCGTAGCACTCAAACCGGTACCCTGCAGCGGCCGCTGCCAGGGCCTTCACGTCGTCCCACGCCTCCGCGAGGACGTCCGTGGAACGGGCCGCGGCCGAGTCGCCTTCGGCGAGGAACGCTATGGCTGCGTTTCCCACGAGCCTCACGGCGAGTCTATGCGCGTCGGTGCCTACATGGAGGTCCTCGACGCGGCCCATGTCCCGGATCCCCATGACCCCCCTAACAATGTCCACCATGGACAGCACCAGCGCGTCTTGGAACGGGATCACACGCGGGTACACGTATATGGGCATGCCCCCCTCGCCAAGCAACGCCAACAGCTTTACACCGTACGGCTGGAGCAGCTCCATCATGGTGAGCGCGGCCCTGTCGATCGCGGCTAGCTCAGCCAGGGCCTCAACCAGGGGGTTGCGCCCCTCTATGGTCGGCGTGGCTATGTTAAGTCTCTCCATGGCCTGCGCCAAGCCGTCCAAATATGTCACCATGTCGCCGTCGTGCACCTCGACGCGGCCGCCGAATACGTATACCAGGTGGTCCAAGCGGGCCGAGTCGTCTGCACGCACAGCCACGGTTGGGAGCGCCCTGCGCACCTTTCCGTCCCGGTCTACGTACACCTTGAAGGCGTGGTTGCCGTGAAGCGCCACGACCTCCCGCAGTCCACCGACGTCTATTCCCCCCTCTACGTTGACGTTAACCGGCGTGCCACATACCGGGCATTTAATGGGCACGTTACTATGCTACACTGGTATAATATTGCTTTTGTTCCTGGGCGCGGGATGGTGAGCCTCACAGGTTCTCTAGAATTATACCTAGTATCCTCATCGGGCTCTCCCTTACAAGGGACACCTTGTACGTCCTGTCCACCGATAGTTCCCTTCCCAACTCCTCCAGGTCCAGGGATATGCCTATTTCCTCGGCCACGTCAAGCTTGTTCCCTATCAGTATGGCGCGCCTGTACCTAGGCCTTCCGAGACCGTTCAAGGCCCTCTTCAGCTCGAGCAGTTCCCCCGCGGTCAGCGGATCGGACATGTCGAACATGTACACTATTAGGTCCAACGGGAAGTCCCACAACGGCACAACTCGCTCCACTATTTCATGGACCTTCTGGCCCGGGACATCTATTATAATTATGTCGGGGCCCTCGGCGAGGAAGACCTTGTAGATGCCAACTACGGGGGTGGCGTTGGGATCGGCCCTGACATCGAGCAGCCTAAACACGAGGGTGGTCTTGCCGACGCCGCCTACGCCGAGCAGAAGCACCACACGTGAGTCCTCCACAGCAACGGTCTTGTGCCCCATTTATCAGTATATGCGTGCTGTCCCTGCCGCGGTCGCCGTATGGGTGCCCATTACATGAAAGCAACTTCTTTTTGAAATTTCGTTCTAAAAATTTAAAAGGGGCTGGCTATTGGGCCATATGGACTACGGGGTGTTCTGCCGCGACGAGTACCACGACTACCTTGTGTATCGCGAGTTGGCATACAGGGAGAGGAACCCCGAAAGGAGGGAAATGCTTATGCGTCTTGCGGAGCAGGAACGCAGACACTACGATTTTTGGAGGGAGCTGACGAGGGACTGTAGGGCCGATGTGGGAAGGGGGCGCATAGCGCTTTACATGGCCTTAAAGAAGGTGTTCGGCCTTGTCTTCCTCTTGAGGCTCCTTGAAAGGCATGAGAAGGAGGTCATTGCGAGATATAGGGCCGCTGCGGAGCGCATGGACCCAGAGGGCAGGGCGAGACTCATGGAGATTATAAGGGAAGAGGAGGAACACGAGACGTCCCTCCTCGATCAGATAGGCAGCAACGTGGTGAGGTACGTGGGGTTCGTGGTGCTCGGCCTTGCCGATGCCATCATAGAGATAACGGGGGTACATGCAGGCATGCTCGGCGTCACGAACTCCACTATAATGGCCGGCATAGCCGGCATAGTGGTCGGCTTTTCGGCGGCCATATCAATGGCCTCCGCGGCGTACCTACAGGCCAAGCACGATGGGAGCCTCAACCCGGCTAAGTCCGCCGCTGTGACCGGGATGGCGTACATACTGGCGGTGTTCGCGCTTGCTGTACCCTACTTTGTGTGGCCCGACATGCTCCACGCCTTCGTGGCGTCCATTGTAACGGCGCTTGTACTTATAGGGGCATTCACGTTCTACAGCTCGGTGATACTGGATAAGGGGTTCACCCGCGAGTTCCTGGAAGCCGTAGCACTGCTCTTCGGCACGGTGGCCGGCGCGTACATAATCGGCGATGTCCTCGGCAGGACGTTCGGCATAAAGATCGTTGAGTAGAGGCATGTGGCGACCTGGAACGGATGCCTACCCGCAATCCGTACGAGGAAGGAGCCCAGAAAGCGGCCTTCAGTGACGGGCCGACCCCATGACCGGGCCCTCACGTCGGGCTGGAGCGCGGCAGCCCCATTGCCGAGCGGCCATGGCCAGCGACAAAATTTAATAAAGCCGTCACAAAGTGTGTCGGGGCCGGTAGTTCAGACCGGAAGAATGCCCGCCTCGCAGGGATGGCCCGGGAACGCGGGTGGTCCCGGGTTCAAATCCCGGCCGGTCCACCAGTTTGTCGTAGTGCCACGTCAATGGGTTTTCTTAGCGTAGGTCCTCCACGTGGACACATGGCAATGGAAAACGGGGTTACCGTTGTCCCCTTATACGGGCCAGTTTCCGTAGCTCTCTTTCCACCGTCCTCGCCTTCCCCGTGCCTAACCGGCGCCTGCCGCCCTCGACCCGCACCCACCATCTTTATTATGCCGTAAACCGTATCATCCTCCGCCGCGATACGCCCATGAATAGTCTCGTGGTATAGGCGGTTCCGTTTTCTGGACTTGGGGAGGACACGCCGGGATTGCTGGGTCCCAATACTCCCCTCATACGCGCCTCCCATATGTGCCCAACATGAGTCCCGTCCACGCGTTCAGGCGGGGCGGAAATGAGGGAGATCGCGGCTCAGCTGCCGAGCCCTGACGGATGCAGCCGGTTTACCCTATTGGCGTCCGCGTATGTGCAGGGGGTCTGCCCAGTGGCCCTAACATATTTATAATGGGGCCCACATGGCGGTGGTGTGCGTTGAGGTGCTCGGCAATGAGGGCGCCTCTGCAGTAGTGGCGGCGTTCATGTCCGGCCCCCTCGTCCTGGCCCTTGACAGGGAGCGGGTCACGGCCCGCTGCATATCCTGCCTTCCCCGCGGCCTGGTTGGGTACCTGGGCAGCTTTAGGCTGTTGCGCTATGTCGTGGGCCCCGCGGTTCCTGTTAGGCTCGGCGACATGTACGCCTCGATTCAGTACCTCCTCTCGTTGTTGCCCATAGACGGTCGGTACAGCTACACCATAGTGGAAGAGGTAAGGGACGTGTGGGACCTTAAGACTCTGATGTACCTCCTCCCCAACGTAATGCTGGGCCGTGTAATAGCGTTCTCGGACATGGCGCTGGGGGACCTGTTGGCGGCCATCCGCAGCGACATATTCAGCGACGTGGAGAGGGAGAACTTGCGCTACGTCGTCGTGTACGATGGGGACGTGGAGGTGCTCCGTGTATCGGGGGGTAAACCCACGTGTGTGTACTGCGATGGAGGCCTCGTCGAGATCGACGAGGCCTATAGGAGGCTGTTTGAAAGGGTTCTTGAGGGGATATGCTCGGTGGCCTCACACTATTTTCTTTATGAAGAGTAGGTACGTTATAAGGGCGAAGTCCGCGATTATCGCGGCGTGCATCGCGGTGCAGTATATGCATATGGCGCCTATGATGAACAGCTCTATGTAGACCAGGTAGGGGACAACCGCCACTCCGAGGAAGCGCCAATAGAAGAGGAACCTAAGGACCTTGGCCTTCACGGCTTCCCTGAAATGTATGAGTAGCACTGCGGCTATATTGCTGAGGAACCACGCCGCGGCAAGCATCTCCAGGGGTATTGCGAACTCTCCAAGGGACACCCTGGAATACTCGCTCGATATTACCTTGACGCAGTCAAGCGGAACGCCTCCAACTGTTTCCTCGGCGGGGCAATAAGGCTCGGTTTCTATCACGTATACGGTGTATATAACGAGGAGCGCCGTAATGAGTCCCGCCACGGATCCTCCAAGCAGTAGGGCCAGGTGTATGGGCCTCATCGTATTTAGGCATGGGGATGGATATATATGCATACCCAACACAACAGTTTTTACCGGGCAGTGGTTGACCCGCGTGGTCGAGGTGCGCTTTCTGTCCCTAGTAGCGGAGCACACAGGCACACTGCGCTACACGTTGAAAGTGGGCGGCGCGACTACCGTTAGGGGCCTGATCGACGCATTGGACGAGCTGTTCCCGGGAATTAAGCGGCTACTCCTAGACGATAATGGGAACCTGAAAAGGAACTACGACGTGTTCGTCAATGGCCGTTCAGTGGACTGGCTCAACGGCCTGGACACGGTTGTGTCTGACGACGACGTGGTGACCATAACATTCCTCGCCATTTTCGGGGGATAGGCCGGTGCGGGCCCCCTCTAGCGGACCCTGCTTACTTTCCACGTGCCTGACCCGCTGACCTTCACCACGCCTTCCTCGACGAAGAGCCCTATGAAGGCCAGAGTCTCCTCTAGGGCCCTAAAGTACGCATAGGGCTCTGCGGTCCTCCCGAAGACGCAGTCGGCGGTCTCCACTGGGGGGCCATTGGCAATGCACTCGAGGTACTTCCTGGCCGTGTTCCGCAACTCGCCTTGCACCCTAAGTGCGAGTTCACGTGCCTCAACAGGCTCCCCATGTCCCGGATACGCCACTGCGTCCAGGCCCCTAAGCAGGGCTAGGGTGCTGGTAAGCGACCTTATCGAGACCCATGGCCTTCCCAGGTCCCCGACAAAGACCACTCCGCCCAGCCTATAACAAGTGGATCCCCAGCTGTGCCCACCGCAAGGAAGC
This sequence comes from Thermoproteaceae archaeon, assembly GCA_015521775.1. GTDB lineage: Archaea > Thermoproteota > Thermoprotei > Thermoproteales > Thermoproteaceae > WANN01. The sequence goes on along the minus strand of WANN01000009.1, from coordinate 33,429 downwards.
ACCTCAACGTCTGCCTCGAGTAGGTCGGCGTTGCCGCTGCCCATCCTGTACACTCTGGCGTTGAGCGGCGGCACGTGGATCTCCTTGGCCAAGGCAACCGCGTCGAGGTCTGCGCCAGCCCTCTTGGCCACGGTACGTATGTATTTGGCCAGCCTTTCCACGTCCTGTAGAAAGGCCAGCTCTATCGGGTTCCCGATTACTATAGGCCTGTACCGCTGTGCCAATGCCGCTAGCGACTCGACGTGGCCTACATGCGAATGCGTGAGGAGTACATATGAGACGTTGCCGAGCCTTTCCAGGCTTACGCTAGGCGCGTCTATGAGGACGCCGGAGGCTACCTCCAGGTACCAGGCGTTGGCCTTGCCCGCGCCCACATTGGCAATCACCCAACACACGTGCCACCTGTTTTAATATAAGTGGCGCCCCCAACAAGCACATGGGACGCGCCAGAATAGTGGGGCACCCAGGATCGTCGGCGGTCGTGGCTATGCTGGGCCGCGGCATAATACTCGTAGAGCAGTTCCGGGAGGCCGTGGGTACAAGGCTCCTCGAAATACCTGCGGGCACCTTGGAGGGCGGGGAGAGCCCAGAGGAATGTGCCCGTAGGGAGCTTGTGGAGGAGACCGGGTACGAGCCGAGAAGCCTGCGGTGGATCTACTCTTTCTTTCCGTCTCCCGGCACCAGCGACGAGCAGATACATATCTACTTCGCGGATTCCGTGCGTAGGATTGGGGAGCCCGAGGAAGGGATCAAGGTTGTCGTTATGGAGGTGGGCGACGTGCTGCGGCTGGTGAGGAACGGCGCTATTAGGGACGGCAAGACGGTCATTGGGGTGTTGATGGCGCTGCCGTACATAGACCCGGAGAAATGGCCGGCGCCTTTGGAGCCTCGATGAGGGCATGCCTGGGTAGGAACTTGACGCGATTAAGCGAACCCCTGGGGCACGGACCGGGGCATAGCCCCTTGGGCGGGCCCTGGGCCTTTCCGGTCCCTGCGCGGCTTGGCTTAGGCCTTCGTGGGGCCCCACCATCGGGTTGGCCGGGCCACTACCAAACATATTAATTTCCGTCTCCTGCACTCTATGGATTGGCTGGATGAGTTCGTCGAAGACGCGCAGTCCGTGGTCGAGCTGCCTAAGGAGGCGCTTAGGGAGTTCGCGACGTACGTGGCCCACAGCGATGGCGAGGCACTCAGCGACTGGGTCTCCCGATATGGGGTGGACGAGGCCCGCCTGTTGGTCCTTTCCTCGCTCTACACCATATACTCCACGAGGGACAGGGTCGCCGACATGATGGACAAGCTGGGCGACATGAGGGTAGAGGACGCGGTTGGCCTTATAGGCGGGCTTATCTCCAACCTGGCCAACAGCATACCCAGCGCCTCGAGGTTGATAGTGGCTCAGTCTCTGCTCGTGGCGGCCCTTCAACTGGAGGACGAGTCGCTTAGGAGGAGCCTGGCCGATCTCGCCAAAAACCTCGTTGGTCAGAGGTAGCGAATGAGCCTGTCCGTGCTCTGTGTGGGCAGGTCCATAAACAACGTGTGCTACCTTTCTCCCCGTTCCCACGTGTGGTACGAGGAGAGGCATGACGGTTTCCTACTTGGCGCTAGGCACGAGCTGGACGCGGACACAGTATCGACGTTCGTGGACATGTGGATGAGGCATATGGCCAAGAAGATGAGCCGATCGCTGGGCATACCCCCACACGACCTGCATGGGCTTGTGGACATAGACGTGAGGGAGGTGTCCCTGGAGAGCCTTGGCCTGCCAATATACGCCCTGGTCGACGAGAAGCTGGACCACGTCCGGAGGCGTTATAGGGATACCAACATAGTGCTTAAAATGGAGACGAGCGCCAACCCTGACCTTTCCATATACTCAAATGTGTGGGTCGAAGTACAGGCCGAGAAACGGAAGAGGCGCAGGCTCCTGAAGGCCCTCTGGCCCTACACATACGACATGGTGGACTACGCAGTGGTCAACTGCTACGCCTACCTGCGCTCCCTACGCAAACTGATAAACCTAAAGTTCAGGTCCCTTTTCGGGGGCTCCAAGGAAGACAGGGGATAGGTCAGCGCTGCAAACTTTACTCATCCATCGTCCAGCGGTCTCTCCTCACCGCTTAGTCCACGACGCGCACAATTTAAGCGTTCCTTATGCTGGTCTCCACGCACGTGCGAGGGATACATGATGTGGGCTCAACGTTTTTTAAGGCCTAGTAGGGAGGCAACGAGCTCGTAATGTTTCAGCTCGTCCCTCATTATCGACTGAAGCAATATGTTCACCAGCGGGTTATCCGACCCAACTATGCTGCTAAGCGCGCTGTGCATGTCCTTTTCTTCGTCGGCCAACTGCTTGAGCTGGTCCACGTCGAGGTCTATCTCGGCCTCCCCATAGTTCTCCGCTATGATGGTGAGTATGTGGGCATGGCGGAGGCTGTCGGTGGCTATCTGCATGAGTATGGACCTCACCAGCGGGTTCCTGGTTATGTAGGCCAGCGCCATGGCCCTCTCAGCGGTCTCATGTTCGAGGGTGATCCTCTCCCTTATCACCCTCTTGACCTCGTCCTCGTCCATTACCTCGCCCGTGCTCAACATCATCTTTATCTGCCTCTTTAAGTCCTCTATTTCCGGGCCTAGGTCGCTTATGAGCCCCTCCCTGTGCCTCATTATGAGCGTGTTCGCATATGAGTCCAGGATACGCCTAATGTTGTCATTGGAGAGTATTTGGTCCGCGAAGCCGCCCCGTTTCTTGGATATGTACATGCTTACGGCTGCGGGGGTAAGCCTTAGTACTCTGGCCGCCTCGTTGACGCTGAGGCCTTTGCTTACCAATATCTGGGACAAGGCGGCCTTTATTGCTGTGACCAGTCTTCGGTCGTCCACGCATCTAAGGCATTATAAACTTAAATCTTTTCCTGCGGGCCTTGGCCCTAGGCCGCCATCAAGGGCATTTCTCCCCTCTAAGTCTGAGGGCCCGCGAAAGCACCTCTCTTGCCAGCAGGCGCTTGTGGGCGGGGCCCAACACCTCATGGGCCCCGTCATTGTAGACGAGCACGTATTTGTCCATGTCCGTGCCAAACCCCGACTTAGCGACGTCGTGGGCCAGGGCCATGTCCCAGCCGCCCTCTCTTAGCCTTCTTAGGGCACTCCCCACAAGCCTGTCGTCGTCCACGTTCACCTCGGCCTTGAAGCCCACTATGACCGTGCATGGCGCCGCTCCCCTCAGGTCTCGGGCCAGCTTAGGGGTAGGCACGAGCTTCACGTGTATGTGATCGACGTCGCTGCTCAGCTTCCCCCTCTCGCTACTCGCAGGGTAGAAGTCCAGAGGCGCCGCCGAGAGCACGGCAACATCGTACTTAAACTGCTTGGCCAGGTACAGGGCCTTTTCGTACATCTCCCTCGTAGTGGATACCCTATGCGTGTTTATCCATGTGGGCACGTCTAGCGGCGCAGGGCCTAGTATCAGATCCACGTCGGCGCCGCGTGCGTGCGCCTCAAGGGCGAACTGCAGGCCCGTAATGCCGCTGCTTGGCGTGGAGATGAACTTCGTGGCGTCCAGCCACTCCCGCGTTGGGCCGGCCGTGACGAGCACCCTCATGCCTGCCATGTCCCGTGGCAGGTGGGCCCCAAGTATGTAGTCGACCAGATGGTTTACGGGGGGAAACTTGGCCTTCCCCTCCTCTACATGGGGCTCTAGCACCCTTATGCCCATCTCGACGAGTCGGCCGACCACGTTCCTGACGCTTTGGGATTCCCACATGGCCAGGTTCATGGTGGGCACGAACAACAGGGGCACCCCCGAGCCGAGGGCCGCGAGGACACAAAGGGTCACAGGCGTATCGGCGATCCCTGACGCGGCCTTCGACATGGTGTTGGCGGTCGCTGGGGCCACAACAACCATGTCCGCAGACCCACACACGGACACGTGCTCGGACCACCCACCGATCCTAGTTATCGGCGTATTGCCCGTAGCCCACTCAAACATCACAGGGCTGATCAGCCGGGTCGCGCTACGCGTCATGACCACGCGCACATCGGCGCCGTGCCTTATGAGCTCCCTGGCCAGGTCAACGGCCTTGTACGCTGCTACGCCCCCAGTCACGGCGAGGACCACCCGCCGCCCCGCAAGCAGATCGCTTTTCGATCCCCTTATAGGCCCCACCTCTACGTGGCCTTCCATGGTAGGCCCCCAGCCAAACATTAAATCTTTCATCTAAGCGTTACGCCGAGACCCTCCAAGAGCTCCCTCATCTTGACTGCGTCGGCGTCGAGGAGGGGCGACTCACATATAAGGGTTATGGACATGTCCCTCCTTGCCAGTTCCTCCGCAAGGGGCCTAAACGGCGGCCTTTCCCTGTCTATGGGCTCGTGTTCGTCCACGTATTCCCCCTTCTTGCTGTCGTACTTCACCGACGTGAAATGTGTGTGCATGTGCATGTTGCCGAACTCCCTGACCCATAGGTCCAAGATCTCGGCGTAGTTCACGGTCCCCCCCATCCTAGCAAAGAGGTGCCCCCAGTCGATCACTGGAACGGTGCTGGGAACGGCCTTGGCGATACGAAACGCCTCCTCTACGGTGCCGAACTGTCCTTTCCTTGCGGTGACCTCAACGCCGATCTTAACCCCTTTAATGGAGGCCTCCCTCATGCGGTCGGCCAGCTCGCCTAGCCCCTCCTCGACCATCTCGAAGCACTTTTGGGGGCCCCACTTGCCGTAGTACGCGGCATGCACAACTACGACGTCAGCCCTCATGGCGTCGGCCCTTACCACCGATTCCCATATGCGCGTCTTCGACGCCTCCCGTTTTTCCCTCTCCTCGCTGCAGAGGTTGATGAAGTACGGGGCGTGTATCGATAGGCGGACCCCCAGGGACCTCGCCACGTCGCCTACCTCCCTAGCAGCCTCAACGGACATCTTTACTCCCCTCACGAACTCCACCTCCATGGCGTTGAGGCCCAGCTTCTTGACCGCCTTAACCCCGTCCACAGTGGACTTGGCCTTAACGAGGTACTGAGGTATTCCTGCGGGCCCTATCCATACTTGGGGGCGCATTGTTCACCGTCGAGACGCCTTTTATAAAGTGTGTATCGCACATGGGGCGGAAGATCTGTCAGGCCAGCAATCCCCTTCATATATACAACCTCGCGCTCACGGCGATCTGGGACTTGACACCACTATAGCGGAGACAGCCGTGGTGCAAAGGCACGGGCTTTGCCCTACAACGGAACCTCCCTGTTGGCACTGCTGACCAACCCCTAACACCAGACCGTGCCACGTCTGGCCAACCACGCACATCGTAGGCGCTCAACGCGCCCCCAACCGCTCTACGCGTCTGCCAGGTAGGGATGCAGCCCTGATATATGGCTTGGAATGGCCCCATGGGGCTTGGGATGCTGAGAAGGGCATTGTACGCGTTCGCCCGGTCTCGCCGTCCACGATGCACGTGTTAGGGGACCCTGAACTGTATCGTTTCGCGGCCCCCTACCCTGGTCCCCCTCTTAACACGCACACGTAATACGTTACTGCTAGCCTCGCCGCTGCCGGCCATCTCCCACCCAACTATGGAGGTATTAGGCGGAAAAATGTGCACTATTTCGTAGTCGTACTCGGCCACCTCTTCCTCGTAGTGCACCTCGTACCTGTTGTCGCCCTTCCTCAACGGCGCCTCAAAGGCTACTACATATTCTATATACGGCCTATGCACATCGCCCTTAATTCCCACGGCGACGTCGATTACCCTGGGCCTGACCCTCACATCGTTCACCTTGATTATTTCCTCGTCGAGGAACTGCTGCATGTTGTGCATTAGCATGCCCAGCTCCTCTGCGAGGTCTCGGCCCCCCTTACTGACAACTTCATAGTATTTTCCCTCCCTATCACGGTAGTCGAAGACTATGACCAGCTGGACGTGTGTGCCCGTCCACACGTGGAACCCGTGGGCGTAGATGGGCTCCATTAGAACACGCGCCACGGGTGAAGATATCCTTTCTGGGCGTTGGTCAGTTGGAGCATAGTTATGAGGGTTTTATCGTCTATCGCGGTGGCCTCCCTGATCATGAGGGTAGCGACGTAGCCGAGCACGTTCTGATCCACTCTAACATAGTTGTCCACTATGTCTAGCAGGATGGGATAGCCGGTCACCGGCGATGTGGTGGAGTCCAGGTAGGCTATGACCTCGTCGATGCCCAGGCCGCCAAGGTCCAGTATCTCGGCCTTGGTGGCCAGCATGTTGCCCCGCGACTTGTAGAAGGCTACCGCGGCATCCCCGAGCTCGGATACCCCGGGGTACTGGTCTGCGGAGAATACCTTCTCGAGGTTTCTGAGACCCTCCACTATCCTATTGCATTGCCTTGTGACCGGATCGGAGCCGGCGGAGAGTTCCCCCTTTTCGGCACATTCAAGTATCCTGTCGGCCTTGTCGGGCATGTCGCACATGGAATAGTTTATGCGGAGCCACCTGGGAAGCACGTCCCGGAAAGTGCCTAGCACCATGTACTCGCCGCTATCCAATATCAGCGAGGCGAAGATCTTGTCGTTGGCGGGAAGGCAATCGCCATGTAGGACCGAAAGCAGCCTCGACCTGACCCTCTTCACTATGCCGACAATCGTCGTCTCCGTCCTTTTGGCAAGCCTAATCATCCTATCCATGAGCCTGTTTACGTCAGCGTACTTGCCGCGTTCAACGGCCAAGTTGTATGGCAGTGGATGTATGGGTATTTCTCCGTCGAGTATCAGCATGTCGAAGCTGGCCCTCCCCTCAAGCTTCTTGTTCAGCAGCCGTATCGCTATTTCCCTTTCCCTTATCATTGCACGCCTGGAAATCGCGCGCTCGAAGTTGGCCGTGTCCTCCAGCACGACCTCGCCTGTGAGCCATTTGTCGTAGAGCCCGTCCACGTTGCCCACATACCCGTAGGCCAGTACGGTCATGACTCCCGCCACCAGCTCCATGGGGGGAGAGCCGTAAGACGAGTCCACAGCATAGGCGTTGTGCCCGTCCCTCGGGCTACGGATCTGCCTCACGTCGGCCTTGGCCCTTATGCGACTAGCCACATCGTTGGAATGCCTGTACCTGTCGCTGCCCACAATGCGCCTAACGTCGCTCGTTATGGCCTCGAGCAGCGGCGCCTCTATCCATATGTCCAGTGTCTGCTGGTCGCTCATGTCACCTCGAACACCCTTACGAGCAGGGGTTTCCTTAGAGGATTAAGAAGCCCGGCGACGAAGAACTCGCGGGGCGCTAGCTGCGACAAGGTCGCCTCGCTTATGTCTGCCAGGTCCATGTAGCCCGCTATTTCCCTGAGGTCCGTCGGTGAGGACAGTTTGCTGAAGAATATTGTGCCAAGGTTGGCACGTATAGATGGGTCTATGTCGCCCGCGATCCTCTGGCTTGCCAATACCAGGGAAAGTCCCCACTTACGCCCTTCACGTGCCGTGGTCTCTATGGCGTCCTTACTTATGGCCCACTCGTTGGGGGCATAGTTCTGCGCCTCGTCTATCACGAACACCATCTGTTGCGGCGTCTTGGCGCTCTTCACCCTGCGCCACGCGGCGTTTATGACGGAGGCCACTATGGCCTGTTTAACCGCCAGATCCGTATCAGCGCTCAAGTCGATCACAAGGAGCCCCTCGTCAAGAGCCCTCTCCACTATGTGTTCTGGAAGCGTGTTCCTCGTGTTAAGCGTGTCGAAAAACTCCTCTTCAACGAAGTAGTCTATGAAGAGGGCCGCCTTCTCGACGGTCGAGTCACGGGCGTTGAGCCTCCTCATCTGGCCCCTCAAATGCTTGAGGAACTCCTCCTTGTCCCAGAAGCGCGGGGCGTGGCTCTGCTCGGCCAAAGTGCCCTGTCTGGTCCTCTCCCCGAAGACGTACGTGAGCGCGGCTATTTCTAGGTACTCGCCGTACGTTTGCCAGGGCAGGCCCGCCTTTTTGGCTATAACGGACGCAATTATCTGGGGTGGTATGGACACGTCGGTGGACTGGATGTGCCCCTCGAAGTGGGCGGCGTAGTCTATGCCTGTGTGGTCGAACACTATGGCCCTTATGCCAACCCTCTTGAACTCGCCGAGGAGGGCCCTGATAAGCCTCGACTTGCCCATGCCCGTGGCGCCGAACACGCCTATGTGGTACGGTATATAGTTGATGTCCAGCGGAATGGGCCAATTCGAATACTTTTGGAGGCCAACGCTTATATGTTTATCAACCCTTATATAGCTATTAAGAAAGGAGCCATCGGTGACTATGCAGATGCGGGACCCAGGGGTTGGCGCATGGCGCACCTCCATTAACGCCTTTTCCTTGGTGTCCAGCATCGCGTATAGCCTCACCACGCCTGACGTGTACGGCATGAGCACGGTGTGGTCCAGTATTTCCGGCCTATCCACGTACGGCGTCCTCACCCTGTCCCTGACAATGGGCTCGTACTTGGTGATGCGGCGGAGCACCCCTAGGAATGCGTACCTGTCAAGGGATGGGTCCTCGACAAGCACCACCTGTTCCTCCATGGTCTGGTGCTCTGCGTTCCTGTATATCTGCGCTGGGGCCATGGCCACGTTGCTCCCGCTGACCACGAAGCCCGCCTCTATGCAGCTCCCAATCTTCATCGTGGGTGAATTGTAGGATACATAAAATAGATAGCGCACATTTCCTTGGGTGGATGTGTCTGAAAGTGTCGGCGAACAGTATTACGATACTTTATCGGTAACAGTAATAAACGGTGCATGTGGTAATGTGTGCCGCTCGTAGTGAGGTGCCACTCATGCGGCTTCACGCTACATGTGGGCCGGCTCAGAGCCCTCGACGATATAGTGAGGGAATGGGGAGGGAGATGCCCAAAGTGCCTGTCGACCTTGGACCCGCCGCGCGTACATGGCTTGAGGACCCGTCGTAGGGGCAGTAGGAGGGGCGTTGCAGGGGATTACATGGGGCCGCGGAACGCTGCTGGGGACCATTGACGTTGCCCTCCAGCGGCCATCCGCCTCTACACGTGTGTCACCCCATGTACGTAAGGGAGTGACCGAGTAGATAGTGATTTAAAGCGGTTCAGTAACGGCCGTCATGGACGTGAAGAAGATAGCTGTGATTTGGGGCCTCATAGCCGGTTTCCTGGTAGCCCTATATATTAGGACGTCGCGGGTCATGTTGTGGGGATGGTGGATAGATGAGTTCGACCCATATATACGCTACTACTTGGCATCGTACGTCGTAGAGAATGGGGTGGGCTGGTGGCTATTTGGCGGCCCCGTACGTTTCGACGGGTTCTGGTACCCATGGGGAGCCGAATGGGACCGGATTCTGTCGCCGGGCACCTCGCTTTACGGGGTCCTCATATACTGGGCTCTATCGCCCTTTGGGTACTCCCTCTGGCAGTCTGTCGTGATTGCGCCGGCCATATTCGGCGCGCTCTCCGTGTTCTCTATGGCGTACCTGGTGTCACGCATAGGCGGACGTTACGCAGGGCTCTTAGCCGGCGTGGCGGTCGCCCCATCGCTTAGCTTTGTTGAGAGGAGCATGGCGGGGTGGTTCGACGACGAGCCCATATCGCTGCTCCTCATACCTCTGGGTCTAGCCCTCCTTATAGACGCGTCGCGCGGCCGTTACTGGCTGGGGGCCCTGGGCGGCCTAGCCCTAGGATATGTGGCGTGGAGTTGGGGCGCGCATATATATATATGGAACCTAGTGGCGTTGGCCGTACTGCTATGGCTCGCCATAGCCCTCTTCTCCATGAGGCTCCACGACGCCAAGCCTGTGGCGTTGGCGTACATAACATTCTATGCGACCTATATAGTCATGTTGGCGTTCGTGAAGCGGTATTTCCCTGGCATACTTATGAGCAGCGTGAACCTGATACCGGCATTGGCGCTGGCGGGGGCTGTAATGGCCCTTGTGGCGGAGCGCGTCGGCGTTAGGATCACCCCGTCGCTCGTGAAGAGGATCTCGCTTGCCGTGCTTATAATAGGTATAGGCTCGCTAGTCCTCAGCGCAGCGCTCGGCCTCATAAGCGGACGTTACCTGGCCGTCATAAATCCGTTTGAGAGGCCCCCAATAGTGGCAAGCGTGGCCGAGCACTCAGTCACCAGGTTCGTGGATATATATAACAGATATGCGCTTATGATACCGCTGATACTGGTTGGGGCCGGGGTCCTGGCGTCACGCCTGAACTTTGGGAACCTTGTCCTGCTTCTATACGTGGCCACTGGGACGTATGCGGCCGCGGCGATGGTGCGTTTGCTGGTATTGGCCGCGCCCGCGCTCGTTGCGGCGTTTGCGGTGGGTCTTGTGGCGCTGCTGAAAATGGCCATCGAGGGCACCAGGAGCGTGCGGGCCTCAGAGGCCCGCATTTCTCTGGCCCTCCTAGCGGTCCTCGTCATGATAGGGGTTGGGGTGGCTGTGGATTTGGCGGGAAAAGTGGACGCATATGTAAGGTTCCAGTCCCCTCCGCAGATAGCGGTCTCCGCTGGGTCCTCGCTAAGCGAGGACTGGCTTGACGCGTTGATGTGGATATCCACGCGGACCGAACCGGGGGCCCCAGTCGCCGCGTGGTGGGACTATGGTTACTGGATATCTGTCCTCGGCGAAAGGCCCAGCCTGGCCGACAACGCAACGTTCAACTCCACTCAGATAGCCCAGATCGGGAGGGCGCTGGTGAGCTCAGAGGACGTGGCAGTGCGCATACTCTACGACGAGTTGGGGGCCAAGTACCTGGTCGTGTTCATGCCGTACACCTACCTCGGCAGCATGCAGATACCGGGCGATGGGCCCGTGTCGCTCAACGTCACTAACCACATGTTCGTGCACGAGCTTCCCACGGCCGGGGACTTCATCAAGAGCGTGTGGATGGCGAGGATAGCGGGATTCAGCGACGATTACATCTTCAACAATTTGCTGGGCCAAGCCTCGCTGCAGCTCTCCCAGGGAGGCGTGTTCAGCTTCTTCGTGCCTCTGGACCTCAATGTCACCCTCTACAAGGCCCTTTTCAGGAAGGACAGGATATTCTGGATAGCCACAAACACGGAGCTGATGAGGGGCAACCCGTTTTCGGTCCCTCAGTGGCTCTTCGAGGGCGTCATGACGTTCACGTTTAGGCTGAGGAACAACACGCTGGTCCAGGAACCGGTGGTGAGCGAGCTCGGCGGGTATGAGGGCCCACGTATAAGGGACTGGGACAGGGAATTGGGCTTCTTGTCCGGCGTCAGGTACGTTGAGGACTGGGAGCCCTTGTTGACGGCGCCGCCGTTCCAGTCCCTTAGGCTTGTGTACGTGTCCAAGCCCTATGGTTGGGTCCTCATATATAGGATTGAGCCAACCGCCTAAGTACACGCTCGGCCACGTCGTCCCTCACCTTTATGATGCCGGACATGACCTTGATAGCGACCCTGTACTCCTGATACCTGTCCTGCGGGCTGAACCTGGGGGGATGAGGGTTCTCCAGCCTGCCGCCACAGTGGGGACACCTGTCCTTCTGAAGCGTATATGCCCTGCACACGGCGCATCTGCGTAGGATTGCCTGCACCATATGCCTACTCCTCCTTTTTCTCCTCGGCGAACTGTATGGAGAACTCTCCCATGTTCCTCCTGGCCTCTTCCTGGGCGACCCTCGTGAAGACCTGTATGGCGGTCTCCAACGCCTTTCCCTCCTTACTCATGAACTCGACGCGGTACCTGGGCGACCCTATTGTGTATATCCTAACGTCTACGTTGGGCTGCTCCTTCTTGACTGCCTCCACGGCCCTGGAAAACACCTGGCCTATGCGCCTGACGCCGTCGGGGGCCACGGACACGAGCCTTGCTATGCCTACCTTCTTGATCGTGGGTATCTGTATGTTCTGCTTGGCCACGTCCTCCAGTACTGCCACGGTGTCCTCGTCGAGGCTCAGTTTGGCGACGGCCTGTCTTCCCTCCCTTGCCAGGGCCTCCAGCCCCCTCAGGGGATCACCGAAATAGTCCTCCATTTTCCAGAGGACCTCCATGAGATCCTCTGTCCTCCTGCCCATCCTACGCGCCGCCTGGTCCAGTATGCGCACAGCCCTCAGCAGCCTCTTCCAGTAGTACATCTTCTTTTCCCTTTCCTCAGGCTTGACCCTCTTCAGGGAAAGGTCGATGAGGCCGCGCCTATAGTCAACGCGAAGCACCTTGAAGACGGCCTTGTGCCCCTCCTTTATGTAGTCCTTGACGTCGTGGAACCAGGAGTGCACTATTTCGCCTATGGATACGTAGGCTTCCTTGCCCCCATACTCGTCGAGCATGACGTACGCCCCGTGGTCCACTATGTTCTTGACGGTGCCTATCACCAGCTCGTCCTCGTTTGGCAGTTCCTTCCTGGCGAGCCTGAACTTAAACGGTATGACTACCTCCCCTTCTCGACCCTTCTCGCGCTTCACGGCCACTGTAAGCCCAAACATTAATAAAAGTTCCATTGTGCGCTACCCGATCCACATCCTCTTGCCTATCTTCTCCCTAATATATTCATGGAGGAACCTGAGTCCATGCGTGGACAGCGCCTCTATCTCCACCTTCTTCCTCCTCTTGAGAAACAGCGATATTTCCCTTTTCCACTCCTCGTTCTGGAACCACGGGTACCTGAGCAGTTCCTGGGCACGCTTCACGTCTCTGTCTGTGGCCGCTATCACGTACTGATCGGAAATCTTGTACGTGTCCACGTCGCTGGCCGTAACTCCGAGGAACTTTGCTTCGGGGGTGGCAAGCCGCTCGCTTTCGTAGCTGAGCTTTATCGACCCGCTCTTGTAAACCGAGTATATGTACCACCCATATGGGTCCCCGTCGGTGAGCACGTATATGGGGAGCCCGAACTCCTCGTTGAGCCTGCGCACGAACCTCCTCGTAGCCCTATCCGGCATCCCCTTGGCGGTTACCAACAGCGCTTTTTCCCGCTCCCAGAACTTTTCCCTGACCAGTCTCTGGAATATGGCGTCCTTCTCCACGACAAGGACGTAGGAGGCGTCGACCCTTACTATTTCCAGCCCGTCCACGTTTACCGGCAGGCTAAGCGCGGTCTCCCCGAAACGCGAGGCGTCTAACTCATGTCCCTGGGACCTCACCACTATGGGCCCCACTATCTTGCCCTTCACGTCGGCTGAGACCCCCATCTCCTCTCTAAGGGTGCCCGCGGCCACCTCGATGTCCTCAATGACCGCGTTGCTCTCGGACTGCTCGTCCCAAGTGTTCTCCCTATGCACCTTGCCGAGGGGGTCTTTGAAACTTATCGTGTGCTTCCCATTGTAGTAGAGGTCCCTTATGGTCGGGTACACGTCGGACCGTATGGCCTCAACTATGAGTCTCAACATGAGCATGGTCTGCATGAACTTGCGCGCCTCTTTCAGGTCCAGGAAGCGCCTATGGACCTTTTCCTGTCCCAAGAGGAGCATGCGCCTTTTAGGGTCCCAAACAGTGTTGGACAGGGTCCTTGCCGGTATCTCGAGCATGGGCTCGTCTCCCCTAAGTATGGCGTCCGCCACTTTTTTGCCCCAGTCCACGAGCAGGCCCAAAACCTGCTCGCGGGTTTTTCCGGGCATGGCGCAACGATGGGCCGTCATTTAAATACGCTCGTGTTGGTATGTCTATATATACGGACGCAACACGTGGCCTAGTCCCCGATTTCCAGGGGTACCCTATACAAGGCTCCCCTCTTGATCCATGCCTCTACATGCCCGTCGCAGACGCTGTAGATCACCCAGGTCACTGGCCAGAGATCCATGTACTTTAGGTCTATGGGGCTGGGGACGGAGCCGCAGGGATGCGTGTGGAGTAGGCCCAGAAGCTCTAGATCGCTGTTTTCGGTTAAAGCCCTGTACATTTCCTCTGGATCCACCAGGAACGCGGTCCTGCTATGTAGCACGTTCACAAGTCTGACGCTCCTAACGACGCGGCCGTCCACGCCGAAGAGAACGTATACGCATTCCTCCTCCACGCACGAGGAGAGTTCTTCTACTAGGCGACTGGGCAGCCTCACGTCACCGATCCCCAAACGGCCTATCCACGTCCATGGGCTACTTCCTCTTAACTATGTCTATGCCTTTTACGGCCAGTTCCCTCAGCGCTGTCTCCCTTGCGCTCCTTCCAAGCGCCTTCCAGTGCACGACAGCCATGTTCACAGTCTCGATGCACCTCTCCACAGCGGTTCTGACAACCCAACCGTCTATTTGCACGTATTTGGGCACGACGTGGCACACGTCCACCTCTCCCCTGATCACCCTATCTACAAGCACGGAATAATGTAGGTCGCCTATGGACACCGCTACAGGCGGTTCTGCGCTATGTGCCCGTACGTCCCTCAGCGCGCGTACCAGTACGCCAACCCGCTCCCTACTAATCCACTCGGCGGGGGTAGACCCCACCTCAATGCACGCAATAGGCGTGTCCACGGTGGGCCCGTGATGTGTCGCCTCTATGGCTACAGGGACCTCGCCGGCGCTCACATGGTGAATGGCCCTGACCAAGGCGCCTATAAGCCTTGCACTTGATGCAGATACGTGTCGCGGCCTCCCACCATGCGAGTGTTCTGTCCAGTTGCCTGTGGCGTGGACCGTGTACATGGGGCGCGGATTCGCCATTTCGTGCCTGCAAGGTATGACCACGTGGCCGCCCGGCGGCGGGTTCGAATGCGCCGCATCGGCGTCCTCGACGCTGACGACGTAGGGGCCCCACCTATCGCCGTCAATTTCGCCGCTTATTAAGTCGTAGAACGTCCTGGCCACGGGGTCCCTCAGAGGGATGTGTATCCTAATCCGCTCCAATGAGGCCATCTACGCTTATCTCGCCGATTACCGTTGGCACGTCGAGGCCTACGCCCAACAGAACCTCCGGCATGACCTCCCCGACGAACCCCACTCGCCTTCCCCCTATATATATGGCCGCTGTACGTTCCGGTATAAGCCCACCTATTTCAAAGTGCTCGTAGACAGGTTTTAGGCCTAGGTACCCCAACAACGTGTTCGTGGCCACGATGCCGTCCGTAAGCGTCACCTTGTCCCTACACAGGAGAAACGCGGCGATCCTTTCCACAGCATAGCCGTGGGCCACATCGCCAACCTCGAATATCCTAAGTTCGGCTACGGGCATGTTGCGTGAAGCGACAACAAGGAGCTGGGGATATATGTGGTCCCTGACATAGGCATATCGCTCCGAGACAGGGTTGACCACCCTTATGAGCGGCCTGCGCCACATTATCAACTCCTCTATGATTTCCCGCGACGTAAGGACGTAATTGGCGACTTCCTGGAAGCCCATAGCCACGAAGGCCCTCCTCAAAAGGTTTGTGGCAAGCTCCACATCGTTGCGCTTTCCAACGCCGAACTGTTGGGGGAACTCGCGCGGAAGGCCCTCGTAGCCAAGCACTATGGCCACGTCCTCGATTACGTCGACCGGGTGAAGCACGAGGAACCTGTAGGGCGGTACAAGCACCCTGCCCTTTGAATAGTCGTACCTCGCCATTGAAAGGAGGTCAGCCAACCGCTCCTCGCTCACATCAACGCCGAGATGCCGACTTACTTGGGCCGCGTCTACCTCCAACTCCCGGTATGTGAGGACCGGCGACGTCACGTCCCCAGCCTCGTACCTCATGTTGACCGTGCCTAGGCGTCTGCTCTTAGACCTTTCAAGTAGGTTGAACGCGAGCACGTTGAGCACGTTGAGGACAAGCCGCCTATCCGTGCCCGTGACATCTATTAGGACGTTTCGCGTATCCTCCCGCACCTTGTTGTGCTCAGATCCGAGCACAGGGACCACAGTGAGGATGTTGCCCTCGCCGTCGAATATGGCGGGGGGCCGGTCCCTCCTTATGTGGCGACCGTACCTCTGCCCTTTCTCGGTATTGTCCAGCACCTCGCCTACGTCCATCTCCCTTCCCTCCCCAATGGGGCGATACCTAAAGTCTCTCGACACGCGGCGATAATAGAGGGGCGGCCTCAACCTGTCCAGGTCGTAGAAGCCTATGGCTATTGTCCTCCTGTCCCGGCCAAAGGTCTGGCTGAGCTTTTCCTGTAGCTGTATCATCTGTTCGATGGCGGCTGCGTCCACGTCCACATCGTACACCACGGCCATGAAGCTGTACGGTCGTTCTTCTATTGTGTCGACGTAAGTTGTTATGCCGCTGTCCACCACCCCGCATCTAGGCATCCCCGTCTCAACGCGTTTTAGGCCCTTAAGGGTCCTGGCAATGCCCTCCACGCTGAAATGGTCCGGCCTGTCATGCGTCACCTCCATCCTTATCAGCCCCTCTTCAACGGACTCCACCTCGCCTTTAACCCTGTACCTCAGGAGCTCAACTGCCTCGTCGACGCCTATTCCAGTCAGCCTTTTCAGGTCCCACGCATAGAAGGAAACCACAGGCACAGGGAAAGCGCTCGGCCCCGAATTAAAGTTATCCTTGCCGCCTAGCGCCCAGCCTGTTCTCCTCGGCAAGCAATATGCCTATGCCCATCAGCGTGGTGCCCATACCCAAATACGCCGATATGGGGGGATACTCGCCGAGGACGCCCATTGCCAGTACAGTGGCGCCCACCGGCTCGCCCAACGTGCTTGCAGTTATTACCGTTAGCCTGCCGTATTTAAGCAGGTAATTGATAGCTGTGTGACCTGCCAGCATAGGCCCAACGGTCATGGCCACTAGTAAAAGCAGCGACTCGAAGTCCACTACGTGGAGGCTGGCACCCCTCACAGCGGCCACAACAAACGCAACGGACATGGCAGTGGCGTATGTTACCACGGCATAGTCAAACGTGCTGGCCCTCCGCCTGGCCAACTTGCCCATAGAGAAATACAATGCGCCGCTTATGGAGCCCAGGAGGGCCATGATAGGTCCCAAGGGATTCCCTCCCGAGAGCCCGGCGGTAAGCGACGTGACCGCTATGCCCATGAAGGTAATTCCCACGCCTAGAGCAGTTGTGCGCGTCACCACTTCCCCTATGGAGCGCCCTATGAAGAGCGTGAACAGCGGGTATGTGCTCACCAGCGTAGTGCTCACAGCAACGCTCGTGTGTTCCAGAGACAAAAACCACGACATGAAATGTATGGCTAAGGCAACGCCGCCCACAACCGAATACTTGTACCATGCGCCCAGCCTAGGCCGTCTGCCGGCCAAGGCGATGAGTATCGGTATGGACAGGGCCAGTCGCCAGAACGTCACTGTTTCTGGACCTATACCTCGTGCGTAGAGAAGCCTATATATTATCGCGGATGAGGATATGGCCAGCACGGCCAACGAAAGGACAATTACCAGGCATGGGCCTCTACACTCCACGACGCCCCACTCACTCAGCCTTAATGTCATTTTTTGAGTTCATAATTTTTTATATTTCTGTAGTTAGCGTAGGACGATGTTTGTAGAGGTGCCTTTGCACATTACCGGTTTTTGGTCCCCTCACTATTCCCCGGATCCGCTGAGGACGGGGTCGGTGGGAGCTGGGATCCTGCTGAGGCCAGGGCTAGTCGCTAGGGTCGGTCCCGGCCAAGGGCTACATCTTAACGGCGTCGACCTCACGGACTTCGTTAATGAGCTTTATTCAGACGGCTCTGTGAAGGTGTCGGCTGCAGCGCCCGTCAACATAGGCGTGGGTTATGGCGTTTCAGCCGCGGTTTCGCTGGCCACAGCTGTGGGCATCGCGGCGCAGAGAAGGAGGACCCTTCTGTGGGCGGCGCAAAAGGCGCATGTCCACGAGGTGAGCAAGAGGACTGGGCTGGGGGACGTCGTGGCGCAGTACGCCGGTGGGTGTATAGATATCAGGCTGTCGCCGGGAGCCCCTGGAACTGCGTATGTCGACCGCATACCATGCCCCAACGTGCCCGTGCTAACCGTGGACCTACAGAGGAGGCCGACCCCAGCCATGTTACAGGAACTTCACGATAGGATAACCATGTACGGCCAAAAAACCATGCAGATGTTCGTGGAGAGGCCAACATTCGAGGACTTCCTCCACCTATCCAATTACTTTTCGCGTAAGGTTGGTTTCCTAACGGACAAAATAGAGGAGGCTGTTAAAAGGATTAGAGGCGTGATAGGCTATTACGTGAAGAAAGGAGTTCTCGTGATAGCTGTGGAAAGGGAATGGAGATCCGATGTGGAGTACGCGGCCGCCAAGCTGGGGCCCGTGCACACGCTTGAACCCACATCAAGCGGACTAGTGGTGAGGGGGGAATAACGCCACTGGAGCGTCTTGGGCCCGACGAGACCGCCGAGGTGCCACCTGTCATGGCAGGGACAACAGGGGCGCGCGGCTCACATAGCTGTGGCCCACCGGTAGGACACGACGTGAATGCCTAACGTGGACGCCGCGCGGTAATGAGCCCTGCATTGGTAGGTGCCTATGAGCCTACGTGGCCCAGGGGAAATATAAAAACGCCCGCAAATTGCCCGATGTTCATGATACCCCCTACACACCCTCGGTACCGCTCCCTGGTTGAAAGGGAGAGACTTGTTGAGGGTTTTGAAAGCGGCCTTGTGGTCCCCCAGGGACTCATCGCACACGGGCGCGGCGAGGCGTTCGATTACCTGATAGGTGAAGAGACGCAGGAGTTCGCTGTGAGGGCCATAGAGGCGGCATCGGCGGCCCTACTGCTTGCGGAGCGCCCCGTGATTTCTGTCAACGGCAATGTAGCCGCCCTTGTGCCGGAACATGTAGTGGCGTTGTCTCGGGAAACCGGGGCAAAACTCGAGGTGAACCTCTTCTACAGGTCCAGGGAAAGGGAGGAGGCGATTGCGGCGGCCCTACGCAGATGGGGCGCAGAGGACGTGCTTGGAGTCGGCGAAGACGCCTCTGCGCAGATACCGGAACTACAAAGTGAGAGACGTAGAGTGAGTCCTCGGGGCATACTTGTGGCCGACGTGGTGTTCGTGCCGCTTGAGGACGGCGATAGGACAGAGGCGTTGAGGAGGATGGGCAAGATGGTCATAACAGTGGACCTTAACCCCCTTTCCAGGACTGCGCGGACCGCCGATATAACCATTATAGACAACGTGACGCGTGCGCTTCCTCTGCTTGTCGACATGGTAAGAAGACACAAGTCGCTTGGCCGCGACTCCTTAAGGTCCATACTACAGGGATACGACAATGGGCGAGTCATCGGCGAGGCGTTGGACCACATATGTAAGAGACTTAGGGACATCTCCCTGTCCTTTGGGTCCCCTAATGCGCACCGGGGTTGATGGGGCTTACCGCTGTGCCCACATTAAGCGCGTTGTTGTAATAAAAAATATAATTGTGTCTGTCCAGTGGGTTCGTGCTCCTTGACAGGCTTCACGGCGTCATCATTACCTATAGGGAAATACCCGTGGAGAGGTTGGGTGAGTTGGCGAGTGACATGGGGACATGTGTGGAGCTGGCCCGCCGTTTTTCCTACCCTATGTTTGCGCTTCATACATGCAATAGGGTCGAGACGTACGTCTATACCGACGATGCGTCTTTTGTGGATAGGATAGCGAACAGCTATGCCAAGTACGGCGTGGATGTGAGGAAAGTTAAGGGGCTTGACGCGGTGAGGCATCTTTTCGAGGTCGCTGCCGGGCTGGACTCCATGTTGATTGGCGAGACGGACATATTGGGCCAGATCGAGGAGGCGTATGACCAGCAGGTAAGGGCTGGGCTCACCACGGGCCTTTTGAAAAGCGTAGTTGAAAGGGCTATAAGGGTCGGCAAACTCGTGAGGAGTAAGACGGCGATTTCCAGGGGTCCCCGCGGCATCGGATCGTTGGCCATAAAATACGTGGCCTCCAGGCTAGGGGACCTTTCGGGGCTTAGGGTGGGCGTTATAGGCGCGGGGGCTGTTGGGTCTCGACTAATCAAGGAGCTGCGCGATGCAGGCGTCGGAGAACTTTACATACTTAATAGAAGCCTTGAGAAAGCGCAGAGCCTGGCCTCGAGATACGATGGGAAGGCGCTGCCTCTGGACGAAGAATCGCTGACTGCGTGTCTGCGCCGCTGCGATGCGGTATTTACGGCCGTGTCGTCGTTCAGGCCCGTGATAACCCACGTGCCTAAGGGAAGCCAGCTAAAGGTGATAGTTGACCTGGGGGTGCCCAGAAATACTGTGCCGGGCCTAGATGTGGACGTGGTCACTGTGGACTCGTTGAGGGAATTGGCAGAGGTGTACAACAGGGAACGCGCCTCTGAGGTGTCTCTGGCCAGGGCCATCATTGAGGCCGAGGTGGAGAGGCTGGAACGTTTGTTGGCACGTAAGTGGGTTGAGGAAATGGTAGCCCCCTATATGGGCCACGTCGCACACGTGGTTTCCCGTGAGGTGAGTAAAGCCGGCATCAACGGCGTGGCATCCATAGCGGTGAGGTCCGCCGCGTTCAAGTCTGTGGTCCCCTTTATAGACGTACTTAGGGAGCTGGCCGAGGAAGGAAAGTACGATCTGGTCGTGGAGTTCGTGAATAGGCTTAGGAAAAAGGCATAGCCCGGGCAAGCCTTAATAAGTTCCACATATACCTCATACATGGACGATATAGAGACCCTAATCAAGAGGAAGGCCCTAGAGGCATGGTACTCCTCACAGTCGCGGTACGGGGAAAGGGAGACAACCGACGTGGTGGAGGAGTTGAGGAGGATAACTAGGGGAAATAGGGCCGACGAGATAATAGAAAGGGCAATCCAGCTGTATGGCGAGGCAGCGAGAAGGGCGTTCTCACGGCTAGTGGACCTCCACAAGAGTGGGTCCATCAGGGAGCTTTCGGACTATGAGCTCTACAACTATTTGAGGAGCATGGGCCTGTACGTGCCCCTACAGACGCGTGTCAAGGTCGTTAGGCGTGGCGAGAAGAAGGCGGAAGACCTCGGCGAGAGTCTAAGGTCGGGAAGTTGGGAAGAGTAATAGGCGTAGATCTGGCCGTTGCACGGCCCCACACCTTGGCGGTGTTGGACGACTGTTCCCTTATAGAGATGGCCGAAATGGGGACGGACCTTCTAATAGACTACGTGATGTCGTGCTCCCCATCGCTAGTGGCGATCGACGCCCCCCTCTCCATGCCGAAGGAGGGCCTCCTCAGGGAAGTCGAGAAGGAGGCCTTTAGGCTAGGGCTGAGGCTACTCCCCCCACTATTGGGCGGAATGCGGGCTCTGACCCTCATAGGCATGGCGGTACGCAGAAGCCTCGAAGGTAGCGGCATAAAAGTAGTGGAGGTGCATCCCTCGTCGACGCTCCGGCTCGCCAATGTTCCTCCTGACAGGATAGCCAGGTGGGCCGACATGGACCTTAGCGGAGATCAAATCGACAGCATTGTGGCAGCCTTGACGGGCCTCGCATACCTACTAAATGATTATATCGTTGTCGGGGGGGAGCTCATTGTTGCGACTCGACTCCCATGTGTTTAAGAGGATCTCTGACGCTCCTGAGGGGCCCCAAACCACGCATGGCCATATCTGTGGATGGGAGGCTCGTAGCAGTTGAGGCGTATTGCGGCGAATACGTTAGGTGGCCCGGCATAGACGTCATCTATAAGTGTCCTGTAGGGGCAGCAGGCATTGATATGGTGCCCTTCGTGGTAAGTCCTCCAGTGCCGCGGGTACCCAAAGTCGCGGTACCAGCATACCTGTTGGACGCGGTACATAGCAAGACCTTTGCGTACGTGTATGTCCCTCGTCTACTCGTGACTAGACGAGGAATTGAAAAATTTCAGATGCGTGTTGATAGGGATAACTGTGTGGTCGTGTCCTAGATCAGGGCCACTGCCCCCCTCAGCTGCTCGAAGTTTAGGCCGAACGCCTCCAAAACCTGTTCCAAGGTATTCTCAAGGTACTCCACGTACTTCTTGGTGTCCACCTCGTCTATGCGTGCCAGCTGTACGGGCTTGACCCCGTTTGGGTCAGAGGTCTTTACAAACGCTATTACACTTCCCCTACCAATATCCACCCCATACTTCTTCAGCATCTCGGCCGCCTTGACATGTTGTGGCTTATTTTTAGTATAGTCCTCTATGTCTTTATTCAGGGAAACCTTTATCGCGAGTTTGTCCAATGTCAGGCCACGTGTCCTCAACAGTTCGTCGTACCTACGCACCAATGCCCCGATCTTCGTCCTGACGTCCTCTAATCTGTCCACAGAGTCCATGGCCTTGAGAATGTCGAGAACCTCAGAGAAGATTTCCTTTACGAACTCGGGAGTATTGCGTTTTTTGCCCATCATGCCTTTGACGTCCACAGATCCGTCATAGAGCACGCCGAGATAGTTCTTCTTCCTACTGCTGAACGCCACGTAGCGGTAGGTCTTGTCCAACTCGATGTCTATGCCAATGCTGTTTTCCACGTATCTCACAAATCCATCCACAAATTCCTTGGGGGGGTTCCACACGAAGAGGCTGTCGGTGTCGCCATATATGGGCACCAGCCCCATTTTTAGCGCTGTGCTTATTGCGTGTCCCATTACATATCTGCCTATTGCAGTGGTCAGCTCCGCAAGGGGAGGACAGTACAGGGGAAAGGTCTCAGCGCCGAATACGCCATACGACGCATTTATGAGTACCTTCATGGAGTTCTGCACCGTGTCATAGTAATTCTTCTCCTCTATGCTCTTGGCGTTTTTCGCGAGCTTCTTGTATATATTGACCCTTAGGTCTCTCAGTAGGCCCACTATAAGGCTTGTGAGTCCTCTCCTGTCCATGCACACGCTGTGGCCGAGCCCAGGCACGTGTTCCCTTGCATCGTTGCAGTTAGGCGCGTTTATCACCTCGTAGGACAGGTTCCAGTTCTTTATTACTGAGGGGTATAGGCTCGCAAAGTCGAACACGTACACGTTGAAGTATATGCCGGGCAACGGGTCCAATACTATTGCGCCCTGATATTTTTTACCCTTTATAATTGCATGGGTTCTCGTCTGGCCCTTGACGCTTACGATGTCCTCCTTGTTTGGGATCACCCAGTTCCTCTTTCTGTGCTCGTAGTACATCATGTTCCGGATCCAGGCGGATACCTGGGACCTGTTGAGGTCCTCGGGCGGTATCTTGGATATCCTTGACAAGAGGAATATCAGCCTCATCACCAGGTCGCTGTTGAAGGTGGTAAGGTACAGGGTCAGAAAGGCATCCCTATAATTATAGTCGGCGAGCTCCACGTACGACATTTCGCTTACCGGCCTGCGCCTCTCTATCTTTTCCAGCCCCACTAGGGCCTGGGCTATTGCGTCGAGCCCCCTTTCCCCCCTGTACTTGCCTCCGAAGGCGTAGACCTCTATAGCCTTTATGGAAAAGAACTTGTACAGATCTATATGTATACCTAAAGGAACAGTTATGTAGTCCCTTCGGCGGACTATGGGTATCTCCTCTTTTTTAAAGCCCAGTTGTAAAGCCCTGTTATAGAGGTAGGCCAAGTCAAATGAGTCGCCGTTGAACGTAACTACTATGGGGTAGCCCAGTATGGCCCTAAAGGTCTCCTCAAGAAGCTCCCTCTCGCTTCCGAACAGCAACACCTCGTATTCTTTGTCGAGAAATTCCTCCGGGGATATGGCCATATTGTCATGTACTAGGAGCAGCACCCTCCTAAGCCCGTCGTTTCCGACCAACGCCACCGATATCACCTCGTACTCCGCTTTTTCAGGGTCGGGCACCTTGTTTTCCATGGGGGTATAGACCTCTATGTCTATGGCCAGCCTCTTCACGTTGGGTATGGGCGCCTGTAGCAGCTCTACCCATTCATGGGCCAGTTCCCGCTCCTCTGGTTCCTCCAGAGCGTCATATACGAGTTTTTTCACGTCCTCGGGAATGTACACCCTGGCCTTCTCCATGTTGCCTCCCTTCACTACGTACCAAGCGCCGGGAATTATGCCCCTGTCGAATATATAGCTGTGGTGGTATTTTATCCGCGACTCCCAGGACTGGGGAACGATGTTCCTTATGGAGTTGCGTGATCCGCCTACTGCAAGTGGGTCTTTGGCGACTATACGTGTGACCGTGACATCCCTCAACTCAAGGGGATGGAACTTACGCGTTACTTCGATATGGTCAAAGCCGGGATGTTTGAACATGTTATGATACTTTGATACAAGTTCTTCCGGCGTCACATTGGTGAGCAGATAGGGCTTATGGCCCGTGTTGTCGTACCAGAAATACACCTTGTCATTGTATGGACTATAGAGCTTCACCAGCGCCTTGCCCTTATTACCGTCATATGTAACGGAAAGCACTATCGAGGGGCCCACATCAACTGCCTGTTCGCCCTCTATCGATATGCCGGCAACCTCCTCCTCTTCGAACTCAGAAACCTCCTCGTGTTCCACCTCCTCCACATATTCCTCATAGTACTTGGCCACGTATCACATTGTGGCGCGACTTTATAAGCATAGAGAAACTTTTTATCCTACAGTAACAGTCACGTTATATGGTAATCTACGTATCTTCCGATAGGCGGGATCAAAGGCCCACCAGCATGGCCACGGACCTTAAGAAGTCCATCATCGGCGACCTACTCGATGAGGCTATACAGGGCGTCGCCATACTGGACGCCAAGGGGGTGCCCATAATACATCACCTTCCAAGCACTGTGACGGCCAAGTCGCTCCGCTCGATCCTCAACGTGATAGGCCTCGTAGACGTGGCGAAACGCGGATCGGATGAGACCATGGGTAGGCTTCAGTACGTTGTGATAAGGTACACGAACTTCAAGTTGTTGATATACGAGGTCCATGAAAAGGGGTGGCTCATACTGTTCGTTAATCCTCTATGGCACGTGGAGAACGTGCTTAATAAAGTGAGACAGTTCGCGGTCAAGATCAGCCAGCTGATATAGCCGCCTATTGCCGGTCTCTCTTCCCCCTACCCAACCTCTCGTGTGCCCTGGCCAGCTCGCCCTTGGCAAGCGCGATGAGCAGGTTCAGCTCGCCTGCAAGTACCGCTGCGCCTATTATCTCGGCGAACTTGACGGCGTTGCTTCCTGGGGGATTCCCTGAGCCGTAGACGCCGAGCAGCTGCAACGCCTCCCTCTGTGTCGGCAGCCAGGTACCCCCTCCGACGGTGCCCACCTCGAGACTCGGCAGCGTAATAGAAATGTACAAGTCGCCGTTTTCCAGGGGCTCAGTCCACGTTATTCCCATGCTGGACTCCACTACCTGGGCCACGTCCTGGCCCGTCGCGATGAATATCGCGGTTATTATATTTGCGAAATGGGCGTTGTGCCCGTAGGCGTGGGCTGCCGTGGAGCCTAGCATGTTCTTCCGCATGTTGACGTCGTGTACGCCCCACGCATCTACCCCATACCTGTTCAGCACATCGCCTTTGATTATGGCTTCGCTTAGGACGCTTTTCCCCCTTCCCAGTATGAAGTTCACTGCGTTAGGCTTTTTATCGACGCACATGTTGCCGCTCAGCGCCACTAGCTTGGCCTCGGGAAATTGGGACGTTATGTAGCTGCATGCCCTGTCAGTGGCTATGGTGGCCATGTTCATGCCCATTGCGTCGCCGGTGAAGTAGGAGAACCTCAGCCACACATTGTTACCGACTATGTACGGCTCGACATTAAGCAGTTTTCCGTGCCTAGTGGTGCTTTCCGCCTCCCTCCTAATCTCGTCCATGTGGCTCTGTACCCACCGGACAAAGTCCACAGCCTTTTCGATAGATGGAAGTCTGAAAATAGGCGCCCTACTCATGGCGTTCCTAAAAACAACGCTGTAGGCTCCGCCGCTTTCAGAAACCACCTTGCAGCCCCTGTTGACCGACGCCACTAGGGCGCCCTCTGTGGTGGCCAGAGGTATGTAATAATCGCCCACGGCGTGTTGACCCCTTATCCTTAGTGGACCCGCAACGCCTAGCGGTATCTGGGCTGCACCTATAGGGTTCTCAATGTTGCGGCCCACGACACCGTTGAAGTCTATGACGGTGCTGCCGATACTCCTTAATTCCACTCCATGTTTCTCCTCGAGGTACCTGCGTCTTCGGTCGGCCGCCTCATTGGAATCGCCGATGAGCAAGTCGAGCTTGTGTAGGGGGGCTTCCTCGGCCTTCATAGTATCGTCGTGCATGCTAACCTTTATTTACCGGCCATTTTTAAGTTTCGATGGAAAACGTATATCTTGTAGGCGCAAGTCTAATAAAGCCGGGTAGATTATATGACGCGTCCTTCTCCCAGCTAGCTGGCCGTGCCCTGCTCGACGCCTGGTCTGAGGCGGGCAACCCGGAGATAGAAGCGTTGTTTGTTGCGTCTAGCAGTGCCGAAGTTTTTGAGAAGCAGCATCTGTCTGGATCGTACATACTGGGCGAGCTAGGCTTGAGGCATACGGCCCCTGTTAGGGTCGAGGGAGGGGATGCATCTGGGGCCCTGGCAATTGCGCTGGCCCATCACGCGTTGGTCAGCGGTATGTACAGGTGCGTCGCAGTGGTTGGCGTGGACAAGCCTCACGATATGCCCACCACGTATGTCACAGAGCTCCAGTCCATGGCTCTTGATACCCATTTCGAGAGGCATATTGGGGCCACGCTTGCGTCGGAGGCCGCGTTGTTGGCAAACATGTACATGAAGAGGTATGGCATGG
Source organism: Thermoproteaceae archaeon (assembly GCA_015521775.1). Classification (GTDB taxonomy): domain Archaea; phylum Thermoproteota; class Thermoprotei; order Thermoproteales; family Thermoproteaceae; genus WANN01. Next base: position 6,966 of record WANN01000009.1, on the reverse strand, counting down.
GCTATGAGGACATAGCGCAGTGGCCTATAAACATGCATGAGAAGGGCAGCAAGAATCCCTATGCATATATGCGGAGGAAGGTGGATTTAAAGAGCATAATTGAAAGCGAACATGTGGCGTACCCCCTTAGACTATACGATGTGGCCCCTCATGTGGACGGAGCCGCGGCGCTTGTGCTGTGTAATGAAAGGATTGCCGACTCCTTCGTGAAGGTCCAGTCAGTGAGGATTGCGGGGAACAACGCCTATATCACCGAGAGGGACAACCCGCTCTTCTTCGATGCGGTGAGGTCAGCCGGCGTGCCGCTGCTCAAGAAGGCCGACGGGACCGGGCCGCTCAGCATATCTGTGCACGACCCCTACAGCATAATAGGGCTGCTGCAGTTGGAGTCCCTCGGCCTCGCAGACCTCGGTAAGGCGCCTATACTGCTCAGGGAAGGGTTTTTCGACAGCAGGTATCTCCTGAACATGAGTGGGGGCGCCAAGGCCCGCGGCAATCCGCTGGGCGCCTCAAGCGTGTACTCCACTGTTGAGGTGGCTTGGGAGCTTCTAGGCAAGGCGCCTTACCTCAACGAACATGTGGAGCGCGGCGTAGTGTTCGGCATAGGTGGCATAGATAGGATAGGCGTAGGCATCCTCATGACGAGATGAGCCGCAGAGAGTCAGTACCTATATTCTGGAGAAACATACAGCAGTATTATAGGCTCTTGGCGTCAAAATGCAGGGCATGTGGAACCATACATTTCCCGCAGAAAATCAGGTGTACGTGCGGCTCCACAGACATGGAGCCGGTCGAACTGCCGCGTAGGGGCACGTTGATAGAGTTCACAGTTGTTTACCAGACCTCCCCGCAGTTCGAGAAGCAGCGTCCCCTCGTTATCGGCATTGTGGATCTGAACGGCGCTAGGGTTGTGGGCCAAGTGGTCGATGCGGATGTTGATAGGCTTAAGCCGGGCGCCGAAATGGAGTTGGTGTACCGGAGGTACTTTTCCGATGGGAGGTACGGCATAATTTACTACGGATACAAATTTAGACCTGTAATTACGGGTGGACATGACTAGGGCTGGCATAGTGAGCTGGGGCGTATACATACCGCGCTTCAGGATAAGGACCGAAGAAATCGCCAGGCTCTGGGGCGACGATCCTATGAGGATCAAGGACCTGTACCTGGTTGAGGAAAAGAGCGTCGCAGGCGTCGACGAAGATTCCGCGACCATGGCCGTCGAGGCCTCGCTGAACGCTATTAGGCGCGGTAATGTGAACCCTAGGGAAATAGGTGCGGTGTATGTTGGATCCGAGTCAAAGCCATATGCTGTAAAGCCAACGGCGTCGATACTGGTGGACGCTCTAGGCATACAGAACAACGCGGCTGTCGTGGACATGGAGTTCGCCTGCAAGGCTGGTGCAGAGGGTATGTTGGCCGCGTTGGGACTCGTGGAGTCCGGGAAGGCTAAGTACGGGCTTGCCGTAGGCACAGATACGGCCCAGGGAGAGCCCGGCGAACACCTGGATTACACTACGAGCAGCGGTGCCGCGGCGTACGTGATGGGTAGCGTTGGGGTTGCCGTGGAGGTGGAGGCCGTATATTCATACAATTCCGACACCCCTGACTTTTGGCGCAGGGAAGGCTCGCCGTATCCCGTGCATGGGGAAGGATTCACGGGGGAACCCGCCTATTTCAGGCATATAGGTGAGGCAGTGAAGGGTCTTATGAGCGCCTATGGCTACAAGGTCGACGACTTTTCGTACGTGGTGTTCCACCAGCCCAACACACGTTTTCCGTTGAGGATGGCCTCCACGCTTGGCTTTCCCATGGACAAGGTCAAGCCGGGGTTGGTAGTCACGCATATAGGGAACACGTATAACGCTGCCGCGCTCATAGGGCTGGCAAGGATACTGGACTCTCTAGCTAAGCCGGGAGACAGAATACTCCTGGCGCCATTTGGCAGCGGGGCCGGCTCAATAGCCTTCGCGCTTCATGTAACTGACGCAATAGAGGATAGGAGGAACGCTGATGTGCCCACAGTTGAGGCGTATTTGAACAACAAGGTATATATTGATTACGCGACGTACCTGAAGCTGAGGGGCATGGTGAAGCTATTAGAGTGATATACCTGGTAAGTAAACCTGCCTTTTAAAAGCCGCGCCGCTTTTTGTGACATGCCGAGGAGACAGACCGATAAAGTGCTCGATAGGAAGGACGAAGTACTTGAGCTAATAAGGAGCCACGGGGAATTGCCCACAAACGAGATAATGAGGCTGACGCAGCTTAGCCATAGCCAAGCCTTCTATATATTGAAGTTGTTGGAGCGCGAGGGACTTGTGGAGGAGGTTAAGAGGGGCAAGGTGGCCTATTGGCGCGCCAGTATCAGAACCTCGCAGAAAGCATAAAGTTTATGTAGTGTTGTCATTGCTCCGCCTGTGAGGTGAGCGGGCAGCGCCTGAACGCTGATGAGCCTATCTCAGGCCGATGCCCTGGCAAGGTTAGACCTCGTACCTAATGAGGTTGTACACCTTTTCCGCCTCCTCGTACCTGTCATTAAGCCTAATGAACCCTATCCTCATGGCCTTAACGGCCCTCATCCTCTGCTCCAGTTTTTCCGATATTATCACGATCGCTTTTCCTCGGTCATAGTATATCTTCTTCAACATGCCTAGGCCGACCAGAAACCCGTCCGCGTCCTCGAGGCCCACCAATAGCCCAGACTCCCATTCCTCTGGAAGTATGTAGAGGAAGCCGTTGGGTATGCGCTTAATGGACCACTGGGACGTGCCGGCAATGGCGTAAATCCTGTCCCTATATTGGTACGCGTGGTATATCCGCATCCTCACCATACGGCTCAGAAGCGCCTTAAACTCCTCCTTCACCTCATTGTCCCACAGCACCGGCAGATTCGCTATCCTGACCCTGTGTAGGTCCAGGGACACCTCGCGTATTGGGAAGAGGAAACGCCCATATCCCATGTCCCTGTGGATTTTCCTATCCTCGCGGGACCTGACTCTTGCCGAAAATGGGGCTGGAAGCACGATCACCGACTCGGCCTTGAGCTCCTCGATTAGCTTATTGGTCTCGCTTTCCCTCCTTAAAATAATTACATGCGTAGGCGAGAGCTCCTCGACCATCTGGGCCTTGTATCTTACAGCCTCGTCACCGGAAATCCATCCATCGGTATTGACTATTATTGTATCTATGCTCCAGCTTTCCCTGGCATAGTTGACGAGTTTATGTATGGCCTTTATGACGCGGTCCCATATACGTTCTACGCTAGTAGTCTGTATAAAGATAAGCTTCTCGGCGGACAACTGTCTGAGGTGTGTTATGGGGCTCTTGATCCTAGTCAACGCGATCGTGGTTGGGGGACCCACATCGTTTTGGCCCACATCGGCATCTATTACAGCAACAGAGCGGCCGTCATTCAACGCCTTGTTCGCTATCAGTACCGTGAGCGTGGATTTTCCCACGTCCATAGCCCCAAATATAAGTATGAGCGAGTTTTCAAGCCTCAACTTGCTTACGCTTTCCTCCCACACGTCTATGACTTCCTCTTCAGGCGATGCCGGCTCTATGTTGGCGTTGTCGCCTAGCGTTATTTCGATCACGGAATCTTCAAGTGCCTTGATGACCAATTTCCGCGCCCTTAAGACTGTGAACGCCTTGCCCACAGTATATATATTACCCACGGCGTAGATCCTGCCGCTACGCACAAGCACCTTGGCGGGCCCTTCTATACGCATCAACTGGCCCCCCTCGAGCTTGTAGGTTTCCATTGGCTGTCCCCCGGGAACTGTTTAAAAATTATGCACGGTTTGTCCGCGTTACTTCACGGGGAAAGTTTATATCTGCTCTTCTTATAGAGACGACGGTGGAACTCTCCGTGGTGCCGAGACTGGCGGAGCTGCTTAAGAGGAGTCCCCTTGACATGAAGAGCGTTGTCAGCGATGCCGTAATGCGTTTGGGCGTGGACAGGATATTAGGCGAGGTACGGAAGACCCTTTTTGGCCTTGACGATGTTATCAAGGACATATTAAGTGGCGTCATGGTGGGCCGTCACGTTCTTGTCGTTGGGCCGGTCGGCATAGGTAAGACCACCCTAGTGGAGAGTATAGCCGAGACATTGGGCCTCGGAGATCCCCCCTATATAGAGGTGGCTTGTCATAGCCACATGACCGCCACCGAATTGACCGGCGACATAGACATCGCGGTGGCGTTGCAGTCCGGCCTGGACCATCCCTTGGCCTTCGTGCCGGGCCCCCTCGTTATGGCCCACGGAAAGTTCCTGATACTCGACGAAATTAATAGGTTGAACCCGTATAGCCAGGCGGCTTTGCTCCAAGCCCTCCAGGAACACTATATTTACATAAGGGGCTTCAGGATAAGAACGGACTTCATCCTTCTGGCCACATCGAATCCCGTCGAGTACAGCGGCGTGTATGAGCTGAGCGAGGCCTTGGCGGATAGGCTTAAGGTCGTGGAGCTCGACTACCCGGAAAAGGAGGTCCTCAAGTTTGTCCTGCAGTGGAAAAGCAAGGAACTGGTATCGCACTTGGCGTTATCAGTGCCCAGCCTTTTTGTGGACGTCATGGCCAACCTCTTCGCTATATTGTCCCGCGACGTGAAATTGGAGGTGGGGCCAAGCATAAGGTCCGCCATTTACTCCCTTTCCACAGCCATAACGCGGGCATTGCTGGAAAAGAGGGAACCCAGCATTGCCGACCTTAAAAGGGAGGTCGTTAACAACATGGGCAGCGTCATAAGGGGCACCTTTTCAAGCGACAGGGAGAAGGCCGAGTACCTTGCCAAGAAGTTCGACGAGGCTATACTCATGTCCAGGAAGAGCGGGGAACAGTGGAAAAGGTGATTGCATCGCTCTTCCTCAGAGTCGCAGAGATACTGAGGGACGATCCTCGCGTGCTGTATCCCGGCTCTTTACGGAGTTATATATATGCTGTATCGGACGTGACGGCCCGCCTTTCCCTCGGCGTGGACGACCCAGAGAACGTCATTGTCAGGATCGGGGTCCAAAACCTCGTCAATTCTGTGAAGGCTGCAGTGCCTCATGATGAGAAGAAGAGGATAATAGAGGACGCTATTAGGAAGGCCCTACACGAGGAGAGGCGTGCCCCCCAAAAGGACAGGTACTACGGTAGCCACGGTTTGGCAGATCGGCCCAATCAGCATAAAGTGTCCCACCATGAACGGGTTAGGGCGCACAAGTCCTCTCGCTCCGGTGAGATTGTAAGGGGCGTGCTTTACGCGGGCGACTCCGGCTTCGCGAATCTGGCCACGTTGATAAACGCCGTGGTGGGCCCCATGGCGCACATAAGGCAGAAGTTGGAAGCACTTTACACAGTTAGGGAGGAACTCCACAAGGCCGGCCTCATTTCGCGGGAGGAGGTGGAATACCCGTCCCTACGGCTGGACGTGTCCAAGCGCTCCGTTGTTGCAGAGCAAGCCTCCACGATAAAGGTATCCACACACAGCACCTCCAATATGCCTATAAGTATAGTCTCGGTGGACCATTACAGGCCCGGCTCTCCCCTCAGCGCCGTGGATCTGCTGAGGACAAGCGCCAACGTGTCCAGGAAGAACATGCTGGGCAGACCCATCGAGGACCGCGACATAATAATCAACGTATACGGCAGTGCCGACGTATCTGATATAGTCGTTGCGTTGGACGTTTCTGGCAGTATGAAGGAGTACAGCAGGGGTATGAGCAAGATAGGAATTTCTAAGAAGGCCATTAGGGGGTTCATAGAGTACCTGGCCGCTACGGGCGATAGGCTGAGCTTGATACTCTTCAACTATCGTGCGGACATTCTTTGGACGCTTTTCCCCGTGTATAGGTATAAAAGGGAGATGGTGGAGCTGCTCCGCTACATATATGCGGGCGGGGGCACAAATATAGGCGAGGCCTTGGCCAAGTCGGCGGACGTCTTCAAGGCATCCCGTGCAGTCCAGAAACACCTGATACTTATAACGGACGGGCGGACGATAAATGCAGATGTTGCGGTAAACCGTGCCAGAACCCTTTTTAGGACTGGGGTCACGATATCCGCAATAAGTATAGGGCAGGGGAGCGACGACGACCTCTTGAAAAGGATAGTGAGGCATGGAAGCGGCACATTTGTGAAGATAAGCAGCATATTTGATCTGGAACGTGCGTTAAAAATAGGGGCGTCAAGGAGATATATGTGAGTTCCTGTCACGACCGCTATAAGCTGCGTTGTACATATCCATTCTTACGGTCGCTTCCAGGCGGGCCGAGTAAACTGCAGCTGATCCAAGCGGCCTCGCAGCAGCCGCTTGTTAGTGCTGCGAGCCAAATAATCTACGAATTCGTTAGCAGGGGGGAGTTCCCCCTGCTCTGCGACGCGGCTGAGGGCCGCCTTTCCCATTACCTGGCCTACGGCTATGTGGCTGTCGCGTCCAGCGAACCCGTGGTCAGGCGGTACATAGAGTGGGCCAGCCAATCGGCCTACCTCAACATGACGCGTGAACCTGTGCAGTGTCTCCGCTCGTTGTCGCAGTACCTCGGCGTTGAGGCGAGGGACCCAAAACACATGTTTAACCATGAACCCCTCGTGAGCCTATACTACCATGTGGTCAGGTTCGTGGACTATATTAGGTACATGGTGCCCAACGATCCCGATTGGGCCCCGATCAACAGGCCAGTGATCAGCGGGTGGGTGTTCCTTAAACGCGGCGAGCTGCCCAGACTGCTCAAGGAGGCGTACAAGGCGGCCATGTGGGACATATGGCAGGAGATGTCAGATGACCCCATCTTCGCGGGGCGCCTCAAGGCCCTTGTGCCCCCCGAGGTGGCCGAGGCTTTGGGACGCTTGAAGGACAGGTACTCTGCGGTGGCTCAAGTGCGCTCGACCGGTCCGTGGCCCCCATGTATGGCCGGCCTGTGGGATGCCCTGAGGAGGGGCGAGAACCTGCCCCACACGGCGAGGTTCGCCCTAG
>WANN01000008.1 GCA_015521775.1 Thermoproteaceae archaeon | reverse complement strand
GCGGGGCGCTACACGTTGATCAAGTACTCCGAGAGGGGCTCCAAGGTAGAAAATTTAAACCTGGTCACAGGACGCGCCACGTGAAGAGAAGTCTGAGCTGAGGGGTGACGAGGGATTTGAACGCGGATGGATCACATTCCTGGTTCCCACACTATGGCGCCCATGTCGTCGAGGGGCCTATAGCCCGGCAAGTCGGCGATCACATCGCGGGCGCCTCCCCTTAGGTACTCGAGGAACCTTGCCAGGGCTGGCCGGTTGAGCGAGGCCGTGTTCACGAGGAAGTCGTATCGTTCCCACCCAATTGTTATGTGGTCGAGGCCGTACATATCGGCGGCGTACCTAATGCCCACGCCCACGTCTGCCCTGCCCTGGGCCACGGCGGCTGCCACCGCCGTATGGGTTTTCGCCTCGCTCCAGTAACCCCTTATGCGCCCCGTCAACTCCTCGAACGTCACGCCGATTTCGCGTGCCAGCCTGCGGAGGTGGGAGTCCAACAGCATCCGGGTACCCGTGCCGCGCTGCCTGTTAACTATTATTATGTCCCCGCGCAGCAGGTCGCGTATGCCCGATATGCCCTTGGGGTTTCCCCTGGGGAACATGAGCACTTGTTCCCTCAGGTAGCCCCCCACGAGGACCGCGTTGCGTATCCCGCGCCCCTCCAGGAACGGGACGTTGTACGTGCCCGTTTCCTCGTCGAGAAGGTGTATCCCCGCTATGTCGGCGTCCCCCCTCCTCACGGCCTCCAGCCCGCCGAAGGACCCCACGTTTATCGTTTTTGCGGCTACGCCGGCGCCCACCAGTATCCTGTCTAGGGCGATGTCATGGCTGCCGATCACGTGCATTTCCGCGGGCCTGTAGCCGGAAAACAGTCTCACGGAGACCTTTTCCCCCTCCTCGAGGTACTCCACGTTTTCATGTATCTCCAGGTACCCGTCCGCCCTCGCAACGGTGGTGATGGCGCCCGACTCTGCGGAAAGCGGGTACGCCATGAGTCCCCTCGGGGTCTCCACGAGGCTGACCGGGTACAGGGTCCTCCTGCCGCGTCCCCCCTCTATTCGCGACGCCAGTACTGCCTCCACCTCCGCCTCCTTTTCCGGCCCCCTACAGGTCATCATCCTTAAAATCGGCGCTACCACGAGGTGGAATATCACCAGGGCGCTGCTCGGGTACCCGGGAAGGCCGACCACGAGCGTGCCTCCCCTGGTCACGGAGACCACGGTGGGCTTGCCAGGCTTTACCTTGAGGCCATGCACTATGATGCCGGGGGGGCCCAGCTCCTCGAGCACCCTGTACGTGAGGTCGGCCAGGCCCGCCGAGGTGCCGCCAGACAGGAGCACTAGGTCGTGGCTCGACGCGGCGCCGTCCACGGCCCGCCTGATCTCCTCCTCGTCGTCCCTCACTATTCCCAAATAATGCGGTTCGGCGCCCAGCGACATCAGGGACGACGAAATGGTGTACGCGTTTATGTCGTACACCTTTCCGGGCCCCAACCGCTGTCCCGGAGGCACCAGCTCGTTTCCCGTGGATATGACCGCAACCCTCGGAGGCCTGTACACGGGAACGGCGTCCATGCCCAGCGCGGCCAACACCCCTATTTCCCGGGGGCCAAGCACTGTGCACCTACGCAGCACGAGCTCGCCCAGCATTATGTCGCTGCCCGTATGCAGCACGTTCTCGCCTGGAACCACAGACCTGTACACATACACGTGGCCGTTCCTAGTGCTCGTGTATTCCACCATAACGACTGCGTCGGCTCCCCTGGGCAGGGGAGCGCCGGTGGCCACCTCTACGGCCTCCCCCGGGTTGACCTCCCCGGCGGCCTCATCGCCGGCGTCCACGGCGCCTACTAGGCGGAGCACGCGCGGCGACTCATCATGGGCCCCATAAGTGTCCTCAGCCCTTACTGCGAATCCGTCCATTGTGGCCCTGTCGAACGGCGGCACGTCGATTGGCGCATATACATCCTCCGCAAGTACACGTCCATAGGCCGCGAGGAGGCCCGCCCGCTCTACGGGCATCGTCCTCACATAGCCCGCAATGGCCTTCAGGGCCTCGTCGACCCTTTTAAGCTCGTGGAATATCACGCGTTTCATCGCAATATAGCGTAAATGGAATTAATAAGGCTGCGCCGCGTAGGCCCCTCAAAGCCAGAGGGACAGGAGGGACCCGGTCGCCGCGCCGCTCCAACACACCTTCTTGAAGGGGCACCTGGAGCACTTGTCGCGGTCCACGTTGGGGGGCCTCTCGCTGGACATGACGCGCCTTATGGCGTCGAGTACCTTCAGAGACTCTGGGTCCCTCTGAACTGTCTCCACCCTGTGCCGGTAGACCAAGTAGCCTCTGTCTGAGCCGAGCAACTCCATGTATATTTGGAGCTGCTTCCTATGGGCAGACCTAGTGGCGTACCCTGTCTTTAACTCCACCGGTATGAGCCTATCGCCACGTTGGATCACTATGTCCACGACCCCAGTAGCTATGTCGGTCTCAACCTTGTACTCTGTGATCACGTTAGGAAAGGAAGAGAGGTACCGCTCGTACCTCTCGTGGAGCATCCTTCCCCTGACAAGGGACACCAGGGACGTCCTCGTGAGGAGCTTAGCCCTCATCCTGGTCTGCACCCAGACCAGTCTTGGGCAGAACTCGTAGTCGCTGATCATGGAGGGCGTTGGTGATGGCCTTTCATAGGCGACAGCGAATATGTTGCCTAGGCGTATTAGCCCGCCCTCGGACTCCAGGACCGACATGGCCGTGTCCAACCCGACGTCGTCTCTGCAGTCCACTACGCTGCAGAGGGGCGGGGGCACAAGCAGCCCTTTGCCCATTATAGGTGGGGGATAGGGCTTTTTTAAGCATAGGAGGGACAAGCGCGGGGCGAAAAGTTAAATGGTGGGAGTTGCTCTGGGACAATGGAGAGTGGGGGCGCGGTCAAGAAGATAGCGGAGTTGGTGAGGGCCGGCGCAGTGTTGACCAGCTACGTGTGCCCGGCCTGCGGCACGGTGCTCGTTAGGCTGAAGAGCGGGGAGTACTACTGTGCCCGGTGCGAGAAGCCGGTCCTGCTGGCCAAGTCCGAGGAGGAGGCCAAGGTGGTGACTGAGGTTTACCAGATCAAGGAGGCGCGGTCCGCCATATTCAACAGGATACTGGAGGTATCCTCCAAAATAGAGGCGGCGCCCATAGAGGACCTGCCGGAATATACCAGGACGCTGCTCCTGCTGTTGGACGCATACGAGAGGCTGGCCCGTATCGGGGTTAAGGAGGAGAAGTGACCTCTATTGACCAGCGCAGTATCGCAGCCACTCCGCCGAGCCCCGTAAGCCTCTGGCCCGGCTCGCTCTCCGAGGGCACTATTACCGTGCGCCCCCCACTGCGATGGACCCTGAGCACGACCTCGCCCGCCTCGCCCGCCCTCTCCTTGTAGTACTCGTCCGTTATCAACAGCGTGGCCACTGCGCCGAGCTCTGCGGCATCCCTCACGGCGTTGAGCCCAAGCGCCACGCGTCCGGGTTCCCTAGAAAGCAGCCTGTACAGCTCTTCGACGTATGCGGCGCCCATGCCTATGTTCAGCTCCTCGATGAGGTCTACTGCCGTCCTTTGGAGCTCGTATATTCCGGCTATGCCGCCCGACGAGACTTTGACGTACCTAGCCCTCCTGCCGCTCACCTTGCCGTACATGTCTATGTACATGCCGGGGCCCACCACGACCACGTCATCGTATCGCCCCCTCTCCAACACGGACCTCAAGGCCCTTTCCACGTCCTCAAAGAATCCCCTAAGCAGCTCCTTCCCGTCTTCCCTGCCGCCACGGCCACGTCTATTATGGAGTTGGAGCTTCACGTGTACGCCAAGCGCGCTTAGCTCGGCTATCACGGCCTCCTCGTCGTCCAGGGACAGGACCAGTATTCGCGTCGAGGACGAACGCGCAAGGTCCAGTATTGTGCTGATCGTCCCCTCGTCGTACCTCTCCTTCACGATCTCCACTTCGCCGCCCATGTCCAGCTGCATTGTGTGGTGCCTGCCCAGCAGCCCCTCTGACCATTCCGGGGCCTCAACTATGACGCCGTGTATCCTAATGCCCGCCCTGAACCTATGGTACTCCACCCTCTCAACCTTTATCCCGAGGAACATCTTAGTCCTCTCGCTTTCCTTGGCCCCACTCGGCCTGTAGTCCCGCACGGTCCACCCCCTCACCGTGTCGCCCCTGTCTATGAGGAGGAAGAGGAAGTACGCGTCGTTGTCGTTGTCGAGCCTCACATGTATGCGGCGGTTACGCTGGTCTAGACTTACCCTCATTAAATTAGTCCCAGCTTGGCCTCCACGGCGACCACTATACGTTCCACCACCTGCCACGCGTCTATGGCGGTGTCGCCTACCCTGACCCAGCGGTCCCTATCACGGAGACGTGGACTATCGTAGTCGCCGTGTGGGAAGCCACCAACGACAACGGTCCTGTCCATGGCCAAGTCGGCCAACTTGCCTAGGTCCAGTCGGCGCCCCCTCTCGTGCATGACTACGTAGTCTCCAAAAGAGTCCAATAGGCGGTCGAGCGTCATGTGCTCCACGCGGAGCAGCGGAGTCTCCGCGTTGGGCGGCGCCTTGCCTAGACTAAAAAGCTGTTCCATGAGACCAACGAAGTTGTTGTAGTTTTTAGGTATGCGTACCCCCTCCCCCACGTAGATTACGCGGTCGGCTATTGTGTGGACGTATAGCCTAAGCGTTCCGCTAAGCGCCAGGGGCGAGTATAGGGCGACTAGCATGGACATGTGGACTATGTCCGGCCGCCCGCGCTTCTCCTTGCGGGGAAGCGTCCCCATGGCGTGGTAGTGGCGGGCCTTGTCGAGCAGAATGCGCCACGGCGGCCTCCCCCTACGCTTAGAATCCCTTACGATAACCGGGTGCGACCAGAGCTCTCTTGGCACTGTTTCCAGCGACGACTCGGCCAAGACTATGTTCATCAGAGCCTTAGGTAGCGCCCCCAAAGAGTTGCCCCTCTATCGATTTAAGTTCCTCGACGACCTTGGAGACGGCCCTCTCCACCACCGCCAATGGATCTATGCGCGTCCTCAGCCTAAACGTGACGTTTTCTGTCAGCGGATGATCAACGTCGAAGCTTATGTATTCCACGTCCGGATCTTTAGACAGTACGTTCACGAGAGGCACGAAGAGGGTGTACGTCTCACCCTTGACCTTTATCTCTAGGTACTTTTCGTCGTATCTCACTATGTCTATGTTCATCATGGCCACGTCTGGCCAGGTACTCTTTTAAATGTTCCACGGCGCTTGTGTACGTCATTGCAAGCGTGTAGTAGCCCCCCACGTTTCTTGCAACGCCGATCGCCTCCAATTCGCGCACGCAGTCTTCCGGACGCTTGCCGCACGTGGCCGCGCATATGGAGGCCAGCCTCTTGACTGGGGGGGTCATGGGAATGCCGCGCAGCTCCTCATAGATGCGGGAAATCCTGGATACAGTATCCACGACGAGTTCAAACGGCGCATCGGACACCACGTGGTTGCCCCTCAGGGCGGCCCTGTACCCCCATATGGAGAGGGATATCGCAACCGTGTCCAGCGATATAGGGGTCTCAACCTCAGCCATGGAGAGCAACATGTCCACTGGATACTTGACCATAGTCCGCCTCCCGGAGGACCTCACCATTTTGTAGAGCTCCTTTATCCTGGCAATGCTGCGCTTCACAGTCTCGGGATCGCCTCTAAGCGAGATGTACAGGTGTCCCATACGGCTGACGGCGATCATGTCGGCCTTGACGTTTCCCGAAAGTAGGCCTATAAACAGTTCCATAGATCTCTCGTCATCGAAGCTGAGGGACAAATCCTTCCTGTACATCATATGTACAGTATGGAGACCTTTCTCCTCACCGATATGCCGCATCGCGGACAATGCAGATGATTGCCCTTCCTCCTCATGTGCCCCCTACATCGAGGACACATGGCCGAAACCACGCCGAATGCGAAGCCGCTTATCGACACGGTGAAGGGCGGCCCCTTACGGGACACCACGCGGCCCCTGACTACGTCGCCGATGCCCACCGCCTCGTCGATGCTGTGCTCGCCGCTGAAGATGCTCGGCACTATTCCCGTCACGGGATATTTAAGGTACGCCACTCTTTCGCCTTTCTCAACGGCGAAGCACCTCATTATGGCCGCCCTACTTGTGATGGAAACCACGATGCACCTCACCACGTCGTTGAAGGTTGGGTAGTAGTGGTGTTTTAGGGGAGCAACGTGTACCACGTGAAGGGAACGGTTGAAGTGCGCGATGCCTATAGCCGAGGACAAGACCCTATAGTTGTTGCTGTACGCGTATCCACTTGCCTCGTACTCCTCCGCGGTGCCGAGCTCCTCTCCTGGTACCACGAGTGCCCGGTCCACGCCGTTTGTATGCAGCCCGAATATTTATTTTCCCCTCCTTGCGACACTGCCCCTCTCTATCCTCAGCACCACGGCCTCCACCCTGTGGACCCTCTTCCTGTGGTGCCTGTAAATGGGGGGCAATGGTATGTACACTCTGTCCAGGACGTGCACCTCCGCTCCGACCAGGCTGGCGCGCCTCACTATGTAGTCCAATGTGGACAGCTTGTGTATCGTGTACACTATGTCGCTTATGTGGAGTGCGACGTCCAAGAACCTAACATCGGCTCCCCTGCGCCAGACGCCGAAAGGAGGGTTCATGACCACCAGGTCCACGTTTCTGATGCATATTCTGTCCACGTCGCAGATGACTGCGTCGACGTCATCGACCGCGGATAAAGCGTCTGGATCGATTTCCACACAGATGGGGCTCCCTCCAAGCAGTCTGACCGCGTAGGAAAACCTGCCCGTGCCGCAGCCCAGGTCGGCGACCCTCCTGCCCGCGATGAGTCCCCTCATATATGCGTCCCATACTATGGTGGCCACGATGTCCCCCGGCGTGGCGTACTGCTCCAGGCTCAGCTTAGGGCGCCTGAACGTGGGCAGGGAATCGATCTCCATGGCCAGCCTCTTCCTGTCCACGGAAAATTATGCCCGGTAATAAATTGGTCCACCGCCGATTCCTTTAATACTTCAGGATGGTGATGTGTGTACGTGGAAATAGTCGAGTGCGTTAGGGAGCGCAACTGTACAGCGGAGTTGTATAGGAGGGAGCTAGAGGAGGTGAAGAGGCTCGATAGGAAGAGGGCGCTTGCGGACCTCGTAGCATCCATAAATAGTATTAGGGGCCGTGCGGAGACCTTCTACCATATCGTCAGGAGGGAGCTCTACACAAAGCTCGGCGTGTTCACCACGCCAGCCGGGTCCCTGATAATCGAATGCGGCGGGAAGGGCGACAGGTACTGCGACCTATGCAGCGCCCTGGTCCCTGCGTCGCTTCGCGGGGGAATGTGCTACATACCCTCGACAATCCTAAACGAGGATGTGTTCCTAGGCCTCCCTCTGGACTATGAACCCCCGCAGAAACACTTCGGCGAGTTCATCGCTCCGGCGCCCATGAACATAGTGGCCTACGATATAGACTCCTACGAGGCTGCGGACGCCCTGGAGGCACTGGCCTCGTGGATGAGCAGGGTGTCGGCTTTCGAGGGCATGGAGATAGGCAGGCTGGAGGTCGGGGTCAAGTACGTGCATGGGTACGGCTACTTCTCCGAGCCGCCCGACCTGTTGATTTACACGCTTGACGGAACCACTGTAGGCATAGTGTACGTCGATGTGCGGGAAACCGTCCACATGGGCTTTTCAAGGGGTAAACGCCTACTCATGGAGGGCGTAGAACAGGTATATGTGGTGCATCCGTACGTGGATAGGCGTTTTCACAGCGATGTTGCGTCGCGTATAGGCAATAGGTGGGACATAAGCGACCTGGGCTACGTCACCGTCGACGTATCGGGCGGCCGCATAACCGTACACAAGCAGGCCTACCAGAACAGGTATGTGCGGTCCAGCGATGCTGTAAGGAGGAAGTCCGCCGTGCTCAAGGAATCGCTTAGAAAGGCCTAGGGCCGCAGCGGCGGCGCGGCCGCAAAGCGGGCCATCGGTCCCGGCGCCGAGAGCGCCAAGGCGACTTGTCGGCGACCTCAACCCTGTACGGCAAAGCCCGCGCGTCTTTGTGGTCCGGGCCACACGCGGCGCGCCAAGTCTCGCAGGGGCTATACGTCGCCGGTCGCCTTGGCCAGATATATGACGCATGGTGTGTGACCGCTGGATGGCTTCCATGGGCGCCGTTTTTATATGGGGCAACGCATTACCCCCATGTCGCCAGTGGGGAAAGATCCCTGGGAACTGATGAGGGTTGTGGACACGCTATGCGGCACCCCCAGAGTGGGCTGGCTACAGAGGGGTATAAGGAACGCCGAGACCGTTGGGGAGCACGTCATGCTGGTGTCTTTTCTGTCCCTTACTGCTGCCGAGGCGTTGAGTCGCAGGGGGATCGACATAGATGTGGGCCGTGTGGCCATAATAGCCCTGTTACACGACTTTGCCGAGGCGTACCTTGGCCATGCCTCAGAGGAGCTTAGGGGGCTCATGGACTGGCGAGCCGCAGAGATCGCCGCAATGGAGAAGAGGGTGCCGGAGCTCCTCAAGTACTATGTGGAGTATAGGGATATGGCGTCTCCAGAAGGGGCATTGGTGGCATTTATGGACAAGTACGCGACGCTGGTCCGGGCATGCAGCTATGACGCCGCTGACGACCTGGCGCGGGCCCTCTATGGGAAACTTACCGCGCTTCTGGACAGGTTAAGCGGGCACATGCGCGACGTATTGAGGGAGATTCTGGTCCTCACATGTGGCAGGTGTCCCAAGGCATGCGGCGCCGACTGAGGCGCCGTGTGCCGTGTGAGCGGCAACAGCGAACTCAATAGTATATTTTACCCCGGGCCCGGGGCACCGTGGAGTGGTTCATAGAGTTCCACGACTCGTTGTACAGAGAGGTGTATGGGGCCAAGATAAGCGAAGAGGAGTCCAGGAGACAGGCGGAGTTCGTCATGGACGTCCTAGGCCTGTCGACGGCCGACAAGGTGCTCGACGTGGCGTGCGGCTACGGCAGGCACATGAAGTACCTGTCGACGTACGGCTACGTGGTCGGCGTGGACATAAACCTCGAATTCCTCAGGGAGGCCAAGCTGTGGGGCGATGTGGTGGCCGGCGACATGAGGGCGCTGCCCTTTAGGCCCATGTCGTTTACAAAGATATACGTCATGTTCAGCTCCTTCGGGTTTTTCAACGACCATGAGAATGAGGCGTCCCTGAGGGAAATGGCATACGTGCTTAAGGCCGGCGGCCGCATATTGTTGGACCTCATAAATCGCGAGCCAATAGTGTTGCAGCTCAGCCTGGCCAACTCGAGGACTCTCCGCTACTGGTCGGGGGCCGGGCCATACACGTTGATAGCCGAGTCGTACCTGGACCTCGCCACTGGGAGGCTGCACGAGGAGCGGATAATAATGAGGGAGTGGAGGACTGTGGCCAAACGCAGGCTCGACATAAGGCTTTACTCCCTCAGCGAGGTGCACTCCATGTTCAGGCGCGCCGGACTGGTCATAGAACGCGTGTATGGTGACTACGCAGTAGACTCGCCCTACTTGGCGTCTTCCCCCCGCATGATAGTGCTTGGAGTGAAGTACTTCTGAGGGCGGTCACGTGGCGGGGACCTCTATTTGTATCACCGACAGTATGCTCCCAGAGAACGTGCTCACGGCGAGGTATATTGCGGCTGACGCCATTGCCATGAGGCTCGTGTAGTAGGGCATGGTCATCATGTTGTCGCCCTTGGCCACGTATATTGCGAACCCGTTGACTATGGACATGCCCATGAGTATGGCCATGTTCGCCGTCTCCACTAGGGCCGGGGGCGGCGGGGAAAGCAGTTGCGACGCCAGTGGAAGGGTGGTGGACATGCTCCAGAGGGCCCTCAGCAACGAGTCCACCAGGGAGAAGACCGCGGCGGCTATGAGGGTGAGCGGCACCAGTATACCGACTAGGTAGCCGGCCACCTGGCTCCTCCTCTTGCGGGCAAAGTCTATCTGGTCCATGTGCGAGAGGACGTACTCGGCCAAGGCCTTTGGCGAGGCGCCGTTGGTTATGGCCGACCCAATGACGTCCATGAAGGACCTCACTATTAGGTTCCCCGTGTCCTTCGAGATGTACCCGAACACCTTCTCAGAGAGGAAGCCGGAATGCAGCAGAGACCTCGAACGGGCTATCAGCCTATTGAAAGACCCGTAGTCGTGCAGCCTCATGACGTCAAGCGCCTTCTCGAAGGACCCCACCACGGAGAGTATGTCTAGGAGGCCCCGGACGAATAGGGGCATGTCCACGCTGAGCCTCTCAACGTATCTGAGCCTCCTCGACGTTATTACGGAAAGGAAGAGTATGGGGGCGCTCGCCGCCATGACCATGAGAGGCCTATTCCCGTCTATGCTTACGGCCAGGGCCAGCGCGGCTACGGTTGCGGCCGCGATGTAGATGGAATGCCTTCCGAACATTGTTTCGGCGATGTTCCATGGGGGGAGGGTCGTGTACATGAGGGTCACTAGGGCCAGCGCGGGGGCCATCACCAGGAGCGCCGTGGCCACGGGCACGAACGTCGCGTCGAGCCCCGAGATCGAGGAGAGGAACACGAGGGCTATGGTCCCGAATATGGCCGAGGACATGATGCCGGAGTACGCGTCGGAGAGCAGCTTAAGCCTATTGATCCTGCGCTCCACCTCGTCCATCAGCGACGACATGTAGTGCCTGTACTCTATCCGCATGAAGTCCCTGGGCTCTAGGCCGATCTCTATGGCGCGTGAAAGCCTCATGAGGAAATCGTTGAGGGGGGGCTTGACGGCCTTGGACACGTATTTGAGGGCCTTGGCAAGCTCGTAGCCCATCGAGTCCACCGCCGTTGTGACCTTGGAGAACGTGCCGCCCCACGACTTGAACCCCCTCAGGAGCTTCACTATGTTGGAGTATGAGAACCCGGACTCCGCAAGCACGGTCATGTACAGTAGTAGGAAGCTGAAGTCCCAGAACCCTATCTTGCTGCCCAGCCGCCGTTTCAACGCCCTCAGCGCCATATCTGCTCCCCGCTCATAAGCCTGTCGAGCGCGGTCTCCACGCCGTAGTTCTGCGCGTATTTGAGGGCCTTGAACACGTCGAAGTAGTTGAATACCCTCAGCTTGACCAGGGCCTCGAGGAAGTGAGCCCTAACGAACAGCTCGTCGTATATTTTCCTGACGTCCCTTCCAGTAAGCCCCTTCATCTCAGCGATCTTGGCCTCGAGTAGGTAGGACATGCCGACCCCCCTGAATATGTGCTGGTCCTCCACCGGGTCCCACTCGAACACCGCCACGTAGCTTATGGAGTCCGACGACGCGTCATAGCCCACTATTTCGTTTATGGATAGTGCCCTCCTCTCCAGGGACCGCGTCTTGGGCACCCTAACGGCGCTGTTTATGACAACAGCGTTTAGGCTGTCCACGAAGGTCTTCGGTATGTTTATGGGGTCCCCCGTGAGGCGCTGGATAAGCTTCTCGACGCTGCCGGCGTGGAACGTGGCCATGACCGGGTGGCCGGTCTGCATGGCCTGGAAGGCCACGTACGCCTCGGCGCCCCTTATCTCGCCCACAATTATGTAGTTGGGCCTCTGCCTCAGGGCTGCGCGGAGCAGGTCGAAAAGCGTTATCCTCTCGCCTTCCCCGCCCTCCCTGGTCACCTCCCTCACCCAGTTGTCGTGGGGCACGAACAGCTCCGGCGTGTCCTCGATGGTCACTATCTTGAGGTCGTACCGTATGAAGGGTATGATGGCGTTGAGCAGCGTGGTCTTACCCGAGGCGGTTTCCCCGCAGACCCACACGGACATGCTGTTGTCCAGCAGCATCCAGAGGTATGCGGCGGAGAGGGGGCTTACGTTGCCGCCGGATATGAGCTGGGTTATGCTGAGGGGGACCTTGGAGAACTTCCTAATGGTGAAGTTGCTCCCCTTTAGGCTCACCTCGGTGCTGTACACTATGTTTATGCGCGATCCGTCGGGCAGCGACGCGTCTACTATGGGCTTCCTGAGGCTTACGGGTCTCTTGGACCTCTCGGCCAACCTCGCGATGAACCTGTCGAGGCTCTCTATGTCGTGGAACTCTATGTTGGTCTTACATGCGCCGAACACCTTGTGCACGAGCACTATTGGGCCCAGGCCGGGACACGTGATGTCCTCTATGTAGGGGTCCCTCAGCAGGGGCTCCAGCACGCCCAGGTATGCGTGCTCCATGACGATCATGTGTTTCACCGCGTCCAACAGCTCCCTCCTCATCTTGACCTTGCCCTTGGATACCTTGTAGCCCTCGACGCCGTTGTCCACCTCGACGACCTTGTCAATGAGCGACTCCAGGTACTTGGCCAGTTCCTCGGGCGACGAGAACTTGAGGTCGGCCTCTATGTGCTTGGCCATCATTTCCTCCACGACGTCTATCACGTCGAGGTTGGCCGAGGGGACCTCCGGCCTCACAACTATGTACCTGAGCATTTCGTCGGGGGCAGGCCTATATATATGTATGTAGAAGATGTCGTCCACCCTGTACATTATGTTCACGTCGCGCCTCCGCTTGAGGTCCAGGCTAAGGGTCTCGAAGTACTCCGGCTTGCTGTCCAGCTGGGCCAGGTACCTCTCCACGTGTGGCGGGAAGCTCATGCGCGCGCCTGCGAAAACGGGAGGACCTTTATGCCGAATGCTGGGTCCACCTCGAAGGCTATTGGCGCTGTGCTGGGCTTCTCCTCGGGCGCCCTGGCCTTCACAAGCTTGGCGAGCCTCATGAGCCTTCCCCCAACCTCCCTCACCTCGAGCACCATGTACGTGTCCGTCAGCGCCCTGGCGCCGCTGGTGAGGATGCCGTTATGCACAGCCACGGACAGGGTGTTGGACTGCCTGTCCACTATGCCCCTAAAGGCGTAGAACACGTCGGTTATGCGTTCTCCGTCCAGGCCCCTCACGAAGTTGGTCAAGCTGTCCACGAAAACGGCCGTATCCCTAAGCGACGAGACGTGTCTGAGGAGGCCCTCAAGGTATTTCGGGTAGGCCTCGACGCTGTAGACCCTTAGCTTTCCCCCTATGAACCAGTCCCTGACGTCCATCCCTATGGAGGCTGCCCCCATGACCACGTTTATGGGGTCCAACTCAGTGGATATGTACACGACGTCCATGCCGCTCCTTAGGGCGCCGTAGGCGAACTGCATGGAGAACACGGTCTTTCCGGCCCCATGGTCTCCCTCCATGAGGATGAGCTGGGGGTGGACGACGCCGCCCCCCAGCTTCCTATCAAGCTCAGAATTGAAAGTTTTGAAAAAACGCATGATTTGGGGGGCGGAACTAGGTGAGCTCCACCACCGAGGTCGTGAATGCCATGGGCATCCTTCTCTCAACGCGTAGCACCCCACCGCTTGGGGGCCTCAACTCCACCAGCACGTTCTGGTTAGGGCCAAGGGTCAGCCCAATGGCGCCTATGTCCACTATGAACACCGCTATCTCGCCGGACTCAAGGACTCCGTCTACCCTCTTGGCCCTTATCTCGGCATAACACACGCCGCTACAGGTAGCGCTTAGCGGGTCGTTGTTGGATATATTTGCCTGGCTAGGCTTTAGACCAGCCTTGTGGCCGCCCTCAGTGGTGACTGCCACGGTGATGTTGTCCAGCGGTAGGGGCATCCTGCCCACGCCCGGCTTGACGTATATAACCAGCTTCTGCACGGTGCTGGTGTTAGTGTCTACCTGGGCCACCACGGCGCCCGCCAGCTCGAGGGCTGATGCGGCCTCCTCCATGCCGGCCTTTATGGTTTCGCCGGCCTTCTGCGCCGATGCACCTCCCATATTGAGCACCACGAACGCGAAGGCCGCGGCGACGAGCACCATTGATATTAGTATTATAGCCGTTTCTATTCCCGTTAACCCCTTCATGGACCTTCTACCCCCCATTACCGGTGTTTTTTGCCTGTTCATGGGTCCTGGAAACACACAAAATTAAATACCGTCCTTTGTTTCTACGAATCGAAAATGGTGAAAAGCTCTTTTTCGATTTTTAGAAAAAGAAAAAAGGATACAAAAATGCGTTACCTCTGGTACCATGTCGGACCAGAGGTTGGACGACAAGCTGGAGAACATAGAGAGGCTCCTCGTGGAGCTCCGCGCCTTTATGAGCAGGGTGGAGAACCCCATAACGGGGGGATTCAACGGCAATGGGAGCGGCCCAGTGGATGGTGGGGCCAAGGACGTGGAGAGGGCTATCGACGTCGACGTGGATGTGGGAAATGGGGGGAGGAGGGAGGGGCACATGGACAAGAAGCTGTTGGCGCTTCTGCTCCTCGACGGGGACATGGACCTGATAGACATGTTGCATCTGGCCGGGCGGATAGACTCCAAGACGTACCTATTCCTTAAGCTCTTCAGGGAGGGGGAAAGGGCGTAGGTTGATGAACAGCGTAATCGCGGAACTAATAATCCTTTTTTCCGTTGCCCTATCAGTAGGGGCGATCTCCATGTCGATAATATCGGCGGTCCAGGACGTGTCCAAGGTGGAGATGGCCAGGATAAACATGGCTGCTGAGGCCCTGGGCACGAGACTCCTCGTGATAACGGACGACGGCGGGTCGTGTTTCTACGTGAAGAACACGGGCATAGTGGACGTGCCCCTTGCCGTGCTCAGCAACTACAGCGACTGGATAATTATAGGGAGCAACAGCGTGACGTATGCGCTGGTATCCAACATCACGAAGGTCAACGGAGACGCCAATTCGGCGGAGCTATCGCGAGGGGAGACCATACTGGTCTGCCTCGACGTCACCCTTGGGCCGGGCGACTACCTCCTGAAGATCGCGCTGCCTAACGGCTACGTGGCCCAGTATGGCTTCTCAAGATGAGCATAGGCGCCATAGTATTTCTACTGCCCATAATATTCGTGGTCGTGGTGCTGTTCGCAGCATACACCAATATAGTGGAAAGCATAGTGGCCCTTGAACCGCCGCGCAACGAGTGCGGGTTCGACGTGGAGTCCGTAAACGCGACGGAAAACTGGACCCTGATAACGCTTGTGAACGCTGGTCCCTGCCGCGTCCACGCAGACGACTTGAGGCTTATGGACGTGTTTGACCCGGTTACGAGGGAGTACCTCGCGTGGGAGCTCGTGGCCAAGGACGAGTACATCAATCCGCTTACAGGCACGGGTGGTTACTGGGACCCCCTTGAAACGATCACCGTGAGGGTGTCCGGCAATAGGAGCGCCGTCATGGTGGCCATGCCCACGGGCAACGTCATATACGCCAAGAGCAACTAAAACTTTTATTTTCGGGCGGCCCACATATACGTGTGGCGGGTGTACAGGCCCGACGCATTGTGGGCCTTGGAGGACGAGGAGCTTAGGGCCAGGCTGGACTGGTACTACGATGTGATGGAGAACCGTAAGCCAGCAAAATACGTGTTGGCGGCAACCCTAGAGGTCGGCGACGACGTGTGGTCCATGTCCCTAGACGAACTTTGGTCCCTCCACGACAGGCTCGGCGCCGAGCTGGACGCCCTGTGGAACGAGGCCAGGCAGGAGTATAGGGATGCAAGGAAGCCGTTGGACCAGTGGTACAGGGAAGCGGCCCAAACCAATTTCCTCGACGTCAAGTCGGCCATAGTGAGCAGGACTGTGAGGTCCTGCGTGCTCTGTGAAAGGAGGTGCCGGATAGACAGGGCCAGGAGCAGGGGGGCGTGCAGGCTCGACGTCACGTCCCGCGTCGGCTCGTACTTCCTCCACATTGGCGAGGAGGCCCCCCTCGTGCCTTCCGGCACGATATTCTTCACCGGCTGCAACTTCCGTTGCGTGTACTGCCAAAACTGGGACATAAGCCAAAGGGAACACAACGGGGTCCCAGTCACGCCGGAGGAGTTGGCGTCCATGGCTATACAGTTGAGGGCCGAGGGGGCCCGTAACGTGAACTGGGTTGGAGGGGAACCCACGGTCAACATGCACGTCATAATACCGGCCATACGCGAGTTGGCGAGGCGAAGGGTCAACGTGCCCCAGCTCTGGAACAGCAACATGTACATGTCCGAGGAGGGCCTGCGCCTGCTCCTCCACGTCATGGACATCTGGCTGCCCGACTTCAAGTACGGCAACGACGCGTGCGCTGCGCGGCTTTCAGCAGTACTAAACTTCCATCCAACAGTGGTCCGCAATCTTTTGGCTATATGTAGGAGGGGCGAAAACATAATCGTGCGTCACTTGGTCCTTCCCGGACACGTGAAGTGCTGCACTTTCCCAGTACTGCGCTGGCTGGCGGAGAACTGTCCCCACGCCTTGGTCAACATAATGGACCAGTACAGGCCGGAGTACATGACGGACCCCCATGGGCCGCACTACTCGGACAGGTTCAGGGAGCTGTCCCGCAGGCCCTCCCAACGCGAGATCGAGGAAGCGTACCTCTACGCGAGCCAGCTCGGCCTAGCCTGGGAGAAATGCACGAGGTGACGGTTTAGGAGAAGGCGTCGAAGAACCTCTCAATGGAGTCCTCTCTGGTGCTCATAGGCAGGAAAACCACGTGCAGGTTGGGCCTTCCCTTGCCTATGAACCACTTGTCGTGGGTTACCAGGAACGTGGTTCGGTGTCTGCTTATATTGATCGCCAGGAGGAGCACCTCGAGGTCGCTGAGCTCCCGCGATGCCTGGACCACCCTTATGTCCTTTCCAAGGGCCGGCGCAAGGCCCCTCACGATCTTGTATATGTAGTTGGCGTTTGCGTCGAAGACGAGGGCTATTCCGTCGGGAAGCTTGGCCACCTTTTCGGCGTATCCCACGTAACGTTGCTGTGGGTCCCTCCCCTTGACCTGGCCGAGCACCATCCTCCTGATAAGAGTACTCCCCCTGTACACCAACACCGGGGTCCTATCGCTCATCGGCATGCGCATCACCTTCTTGAGGATGGGCTTGGAGAGGTGAGCCCTCTTCCCGTTACCTACGACTATTATCCTGCCTAGCCCAGTTGGCTCGACCTCGACGTGTAGGGACCTCTTGCCTATGGACATTACCTCAACGCGCATCACGGTTCCACGGTGTAGTAGAGCCTCTTCCTTCCCTTGCCCCTATTCTCTATCTTGACGATCCTTATGGAGCCTATCTCGGATGTGTTCCTCACATGGGGACCCCCATCTGCCTGCACGTCTATCCCGGGTATCTCGACTATGCGTAGCCTCGCCACTTCCGGGGGTAGACGCGAGGCGAGCTTCACTATGCCCGGTATCCTAAGCGCCTCGTCCCTTGGAAGGTAATATATTTTCACCTCTATTCCCCTCCGGATCACCTCGTTGGCCTCCCCTATCGCGTCCTCGAAGGCCCTCTTCACCTCCTCCATAGTCCCCTCAATGTTGAAGTCGTCCCTGGCGTATTCGGGCGTTATGTCGCCCCCAGTCACCAGGGCCCCATGGCGTCTGTACAGTATGGCAGCAAGTATGTGCGTTGCTGTGTGTAGCCTCATAAGCCTGTATCGCCTATCCCAGTCAATTACGCCGTGCGCCCTATCGCCGACGCTGCCCCCAGGTGCCGTGTCCAGCACATGTAGGACGTCCTCGCCCCTCTTCCTAACGTCGGTGACAGCATACGTCCTCCCCCCAATTGTAAGGGTACCCACATCATGTGCCACGCCTCCCCCAGTTGGGTGGAAGGCAGTGGCGTCGAGGACAACATAGCTGTCGCCCACCTCTATTACCTGCGCGTCGAACTCGCGCAGATAACTGTCGTCGAGGTACAGCAGCCTCGTGGGCACGCGTATTTACCGGGCCATACATAAATCTTTAACGAACGTGGAAAACCCGTATGCATACCCGGACGTCCGTTGTACAGCATGTCTCTGTTAGACCGCGTCGCCCATCCCCGGTCCGCCGGTAGGCCGGTCCAGGTGAAAGTTTTTAGTATTGGCATCGAGCTCCTCCGTGGAGGCCTATGTGTACGCCCTGATATCGATAGCGGTGTTCGCAGCGGCCGTCACAATGACCGATCTGGTCCTGCTGAGGAGGGCCAGGGCAAGGCCAACGCTCCTGGATGCGCTGGCAATAACGTTGATGGTTGCCCTCGTGTCGGCCGTGATAATGGGCTCGCTGATTGTTGCACATGGATGAAACGTACTTCGAGGTCAAGTTCCGTTGCATAGCCTGCGGCATATGCTGCGTGGGGACCCAAATGGAGCTGCTTGCAGACGACATAGACCGCATAACCGGGCTGGGCTACAGGCTCGAGGAGTTCGCGGTGTTCGACGGGTCACATTACAGGTTGAGGAACGTGGACGGCCACTGCTACTTTTACGAGCCGCACAGGCGCACCTGCAAGATATATCCTCATAGGCCGCGCGGCTGTAGGCTGTACCCATTGATATACGACGGGTCTGGGGTTACGGTGGACAAGACGTGTCCAACATGGCACACAGTTCCAAGGCGCGAGATGGCTCGCCTTGCCCCCCACGTGGTGGACTTCGTGCGTGAAAGCGGCCTTACAAGGCTCAGGGTCAAGCTGAGCCATGGCTAGGTACGACGTCGTAGTTGTGGGGGGCGGCCCAGCGGGATCCACGGCGGCGTACCACGCAGCGAGGCTGGGGATGAAGGTGCTGGTCGTGGACAGGTTCCAGTTTCCGAGGGAAAAGGCGTGTGGGGGCGGCCTCACCCCAAGGTCTTGGCGCCTCCTCGAATCGGTGGGGACGGACTACACGTGGCTGGGCAGCTGCGACGAGATAGTCGTTAGGCTTGCGGGCCTCGAATATAGGCATAGGGGTCTCGAGATAAGGGTAGTGAGGAGGCCGGTATTCGACAAGGAGCTCCTCGACCGCGCCACGCATGTGGGCGCGGACTTCGTCAGGGACACCATAGTGAAGGTAGGCGACGGTTGGGTTGAGGGAAACAGGGGCGTGTACGAGGGCAGGCTGGTCATCGGGGCTGACGGGTCCCCCAGCACGGTGGCTAGATCGATAGGCATAGACAACTACAAGGGCCACAGGACTCATGCCATAGCCCTGATGAACATATCCCCATTCGACGCCGGTAACACGTGCACAATAGACTTCGACTCTGTGAGGGACCTCGTGGGGATGAAGGGGTACGCATGGGTGTTCCCCCTAGGCAACAAGTCCAATATAGGCATTGGCGTGGGCTGGGGTAGATGGCCGGACCTTAGGCCTCCCCTGCTCCGCTTCATGGAGGGCATTGGGGCATCCCCGGGAGACGGCATATATGGGCACCCCATATCCCTCGGCTACGTCAAGTCTCTAGGCAAAGGCACCGCCATATTGATCGGGGAAGCCGCAGGCCTTGTGGACCCCCTGACGGGCGAGGGCATATACTATGCCCTAAGAAGCGGCATGGATGCCGCCTACGCATCCTACCTAGCCCTAAAGGTTCACATGGACCCCAAGAAGGCCCTACAGATGTATTCCCTGTTGGTGAGGGACCTCGTGGACGAGGTCAGGAGGGCCAGGACGCTCGGCAGGATGCTCATGGCTGTAGGGTACAGGAGGTCCATCGTAGAGCGCCTTGGGCGCAGGCTCATTGGGATGTTCGTCTCCGTCTACTCGGGTTCCGCCACGTACGGCTCCGTTCCCCTATCCGTCAGGCATAGGGACGGCCGGTGACACAGCTGCGCCGCATGTGTAGGCCTATAGGCGCCAGCCCGATCCCCGGCGCGGCGATGCGTGTAAGTCCCGCGTCGGCCCCATTGTGTGGGGAGGTGCTCCGCCGAGGGTTGGGCCAGCAGTAAAGTGGTGCGGCCTGTGCGGCGATGCTGGGCACGGCCGAAACGGGGCGCGGCCCATTCTCGGCGTGAGGCAGGCCCAGCGGCGTTGCCCCGTTCCAGCGGTCCTCCCTCATGACCGCTAGTCCTAGCACGTACCCCGCCACGAACCCCAGGGCGTGACCGACCACGTCTATGTTCGATATGAGGCCGTACAGGTTTAGCAGTATTATTGCCGTGATGTTCCACTTGCTCAGCACGAAGGACCTGTAAGGCGAGGCCAGTATGGCGCCGAAGATGCCCATTATTCCCCCGCTGGCGCCTATGGACATGACCAGCTTGCCTAAATACAGGTACACCATGGGCGAGAGCCCAGCAACTGCGCCGCTCACGAAGTATACCACGGCCAGTCTAATGGGGCCATACACCCTCTCGACGAAACTGCCCAGCAATAGGAACGCGTACATGTTGAAGGCAAGGTGCATCACGCCTCCATGGAGGAACATGTACGTTACCATTCTCCAGTACTCTCCGTACAGCAATACTGATATGGGGTCGTTGCCGAGCAAGGCGAAGAGGCGCTGGTCGAATAGGGATGCTAGGAATATGGCCCCCGTGACCAGTATCAGTGGTATCACCATTCCTGTGATGTCGCGCGCCGGGTAAAAATCAGTTGGGGTTCGGTATTCCTCACCGCTCGGCAGCGGCTAGCCTCAGTCACTTATATAAGCCGCTACGTAGCCCTTTTTATGGTTGTGGATCCCAACGCCCTCCTGCTTCAGCTGGGGGCCGGCGGGCTGCTGGGATTCTTCGCAGGCTATGCCCTCAAGAAGCTCCTCAAAATAGTGGCCGTGTTCATAGGGCTTGTGGTGCTGCTGCTCGCGGGGATGTCGTATATTGGCGTGATAGAGGTGAACTGGGTTAGGCTCTCCGAAATGCTGGGCGTCGCAGCCGAGTCAGCGCCCTCGGCACTGTACAGCGTCATGGGGGCCGTCGTGAACGCTGTGCCGTTCGCCGGCAGCTTCGTCCTGGGCTTTGTCCTGGGCTTCAAGAAGGGCTAGTACCTTTCTCAGTGCGCCTAGTTTGGCGGAGGCCGCTCGTACGGCCGCTGTAATCGTCTCCTCGTCGATCCCCATGGCCAAAAGCGCTGCAAGGGCGTCCTCGACCCTTAGCCCGGCCCTCCTAAGGATCCACCCCACCGTGCTGTAGAAGTCATCCTTCCGCTCGCCCAGTACGCCTAGGGACACGCCGGCCGCACCCTCGTCCAGCACTAGGCCGATGACCTCGTCGCTCAGCTCCCCGTAACACTTGCCGCCGTACCACCCAAGCCTCCCACATATGAGCCTCATGAGGGCCGAGCCATTACGGCCCAGCCGTATTTCCCGGCCGGAAACAAAGAGGACGTTGGCGCCCTCGTCGAATATTATGAGGGCCACTATTCTAGCTCCCTGACTATGTGGCCCAGTATTTCGGATCTGCCCCCAGTAGGAATGGCCATGTTGCGTCCACATACGAGGCACCTGACCACTATGGATGAGTGGCTGAATATTATCTGCTCGTTCCCGCAGTCGGGACACCTGACCTTAAGGAACCTGCTCCGAGGCCTAGGTATTAGGGTCTTCGTGTAGGGTCTCGGCATGGTTAGACTAGCTCCACCTTCTTGAGCCTTCCAAGCGTCCTATGCAACACGTATCCGCAGCGCCTACACGTCATCTTCACGGTTATCTTCTTTGTGAGCTTGGCGAACCTCTTCTGCTTCGGCTTTCTGGAAGAGCCGTATCCCTTAAGCTTCCTCTCGTACCTCCTCTGTCCCTCGGCAAGCGTCCTCCTTTTACCGTGATGGTACATGGTCACCGAGTGCTCCGTATAGGTATCGCAGCGCGGGCAATACACGTTGGCGGTTTTTGGAAAGCGCATATGGTCGCAGCAGTACGGGCTTATATCTTTTCCCGCCGCGCGCTAAACCAGCCTGACGCCCCTGACCACCACCCCGTTCCCCTCCCTAGCAAGCCTCTCGGAGTCCTCGCGGGGCACCACGGCTATGTCCCCCCTCTCCAGGGGGCCCACCCTGGCCAGGTCCGACGTCACCACCCGCGAAATACCGGATCCAAGGACCACGAAGACCCTCTCCACGTGCGTCGCGGCCTCAGGCCTGTGAGCGAGGGCCATGAGAGGCCCGAGCAGCAGCCTCTCCTCCTCTAGCAGCGAGGCGCGGTCCAGGTTCCCCTCCATGAGCGCTATTAGGGCCTTACGTATCCTGAGCTCCATCAAGATCCGCAGCAGGTTAAGGGCGCCCCTCTTGAGCTCGTCCTTGGTGAGGGGGGCCTGGACGTGCTCCACTTCCCGCATCACCTCCTCTGCTATGTGCTCGTAGCTCCTATACTCGAGCCTGGACAGGCGGGGACTCTCCAGCTCCCTTTTAAGGGCCTCGTTAATCCTTTGCATCACGGAGCCTTGCATGGCCGCGGAGCACTAGGTATATGGCCACGTAGGTGGGCAACGTGGCGGTGCTGCCGGTTATCCTATATCCCAGCACAGGGACCCCGATCTTTTCGACGAGTTCCACGGTCACCTTGCCCCCTCGGAACGCTATGGCCCTCTCCAATACCCTATCTATGCCCCTATCTATGTCGCGCCTATCCAACGCCGCTACCTTGAGCCCGGTCTTCCCATGTAGGGAGCCCGGCAAACGTATGAGCCTATGTACGTCCGCAGTAACCACCTCGTCTATCTCTATGGCGGCTTTCGCGGACACCTGTGCGTCGAGCTCCCCAAGGCTCCCACCCCTATCAACGTCGACCCCCGCCTCCACGAGCGCTTGATATATCCTTTTTAGGTTGCCGACAGGCGTCATGGAGACGAGGTTGCCCCTGCCCCGCGCCAGGAACGAGGAAAGCCTGAGCCCCCGCGCCTTTATATACGACGTTATCTCCCTACGCTCCCTCGCCCCCAATTTCCTGGCGGTCTCCTCCTCTACGTGCACGTGGAAGCCCCTATTGCCGGAAAACACCACGAGGTGGTCCCTGAGCCCGAGCTCCCCGTTAAGCGCGTCCAGTAGACGTGAAAGCTCGTACAGCGCCTCCTCAAGGCACTCCAACGTCACTATGTCGCCGCTGGACCTGCAGGCCTCGGACTCTATGTGATCCGCATCTATGTCAAATACCAGGTCGGCGCCCAGCCACCCCTTGCTCTCCATGTCCTCGGCGTCCGGCCGCTCGTACAGGGCCGAGGAATAGTACACGTGTAGCGGTCCCTTGGAAGCTAGGAACGAATGGAGCTCGTCTATTGAGGCGAACGACCTGTGACGTATAATGGAACCGCCGTAGAACTGGTAGGCGAACTCGCGCGACTTGACGTCCGAAACCGCCAGCTCGCTCGTTGGGAGTCTCCTATAGTAGTCCCTAAAAAGGGCCTCTATATACCTCCTCATTCGACCCGGGGAGCCACAAAGTACGTGAGCCTTCCTCCGGCAGGTATTTCGAAGTTCATCGAGATGGGCTTCGCCGTGGCTAATTCTATGGTCGTTATGTCGCTGATCCTGGACGCCTTCGACGCTATGTCCACAAGGTATTCCGTGCTGAACATGGACGAGGCCGGCTCCTTCACGTCGTACTCGTACACAGCCTCCCCCTCCCTATCCAACTTGACCTCCACCTCGCCCTTATCGCTCGAGGCCCTTATGTACAGGGCATCGTCGAGGGCCTCAAACTTGACCGAGTCCGATACGGCATCGGCATCCTTAAGGGCCTGCGCCACGACGTCGCTTGCCGTCCTTATGAGGGCCGTGAAGACCACGCGGGGAGTCGGCAGCTCTTCGGCCGCAGTCTCTATTATTGGCAGGGTGACCGACCTGACTGCCCTCCCAAGCAGCTTGACCTTGAGTTTTCCCTCGTCTATCTCCATGGCGACCTTATCGCCTTTACGTACCCTCCGCAGTATCTTCTTGAGGTCCTTGAAGCTCACGCCTATCCTGACCTCCTCGCCTATATCCGGGTACTCGTCGAAGGCGTCCCTCGGCATGAAGAGGTCCACCATGGCCGTGCGCGAAGGGTCCAACGCCCTGAGGGTCATGCCCTCGGGCTTTATGGCGAAGGCGGATTCCTCGACAACTACCGATATGGAGTCAACTATGTAGAGGAACTCTCTGGCATCGGCGTATACCACCGACAGCTTCGCCATGGTAGTGCCCCCACAACAATTTATATAGTTTGGTGACACTAACCGTATTACTCAAAACCTACTCAGCTCCTGCCGAACTCTTCACTGATCGTTAGGTGGGGCTAATCTCTTCATCCTATCTGTGCCCGGTGGGCCTTAATATCGATTGCCCGCCTTTCGTAAGCCGGGCCGTCGGCGGGGCTCGATAAATATATATAAATTTCGTCGGGTCATCCCGCGTGGAGAAAGTGGGTAAAGCGGAGGCCGTCTACGTGGTGGAGCTTTCCCCCATCATAGACGGCACCTTGAAGGAGCGGATACTGGAGGGCTCTATCCGCGGCCGGGTACTGGTGCCCGCGGAGCTGGTCGACTACCTGGAATACATCAGTAGGGCCGGCGACGATATAGGCACGATAGGCTTGAAGGAGCTCCAGGATATTAGGGATGCTGTGGAGAAGCTTGGGCTCACGGAGATCGTGACCCTGGAAACGGTAAACGTGTCCAGAGGTCATGTGCCGCGCGACGAAAAGGAGCTGTCCCACATGGTGAGGAGGGCGGCCAGGGAAAGCGGCCTCGTGGTTATCACCAGCGACCCCCTGAGTAGGGACGCTGCCTTGGCTGGGGGGCTCCCCGTGATGTATGTGGGCAGGGAAAAACAGATGCTTGAGATAGAGAAGTACTTCGAGAAGAACGTCATGTCGGTCCACCTGAAGGAGGGGACGTCTCCAAAGGCCAAGGTGGGCAAGCCGGGGGACTGGAAAATCGTGGACATTTCGCCCATACCCATGGACCGGCATACCCTTGAGATGATTGTAAGGGAGCTGATCTCCGAGTCTCTCCGCTCGGCGCGCACAAAGGTCGAGATAAAGCGCCCCCATTCGATGGTGATCCAACACAAGGAGTACAGGATAGTAGTGGCGTTCCCCCCAGTGTCCGACGGCCTCGAGATTACCGCTGTGAAGCCTCTGGTCAAGAAGAGCCTCGATGAGTACAACCTAGACGTCAAGCTTGTGGAGAGGCTTGAGAAGAGCGCCGAAGGGGTCCTCATATCTGGACCCCCGGGAGCCGGAAAGACCACGTTCGCGCAGGCCCTGGCCGAGTTCTACCTGGGGAAGGGAAAGGTGGTCAAGACCATAGAATCGCCGCGCGACATGGTTCTGCCCGTCGAGGTCACCCAGCTTTCTAAGGCCCTCGCCACCTCGGAGGAGCTGCACGACCTTCTACTGCTGTCGAGGCCCGACTACACGATCTTCGACGAGATGAGGGATACGGCGGACTTCCAGCTGTTTATAGACCTAAGGCTTGCAGGGGTGGGCATGGTTGGCGTGATCCACGCCACTAGCCCCATAGATTCCGTTCAGAGGTTCATAGGGAGAGTCGAGCTGGGCATGTTGCCGTCCATCGTGGACACGGTCATATTTATGAGGGACGGCAAGGTCATCAAGGCGTACGCTTTGGAAATGACCGTGAAGGTTCCTGCAGGGCTCCGCGAGGAGGACCTGGCAAGGCCAGTGATACTGATCAAGGACTTCCTGACGGAGGAGGTCGAATACGAGATTTACGTGTTCGGCGAGGAGACCTTCGTGGTGCCCGTGAAGAGGGCCATGCCCATTAGGCACGTGGACAAGAGGATCGCTTCAGCGATAGTCTCCACGTTGAAACGGTACGTGCCTCCCCGCGACGTATCCATCGAGAGGAGTGATGATGGAACACTCATAATAAAGGTGCCGGAGGAGTACCTCCACGTGGTCCTTTCCAGGGGCATGAACAAGCTGGAGAAGATAAGGAGGAAGTACCACGTGGATCTGAGGGTGGAGTCCCATTGAGCCGGCAGTACAACCCGCACCGGCGGGTCGCCGGACACAACGATACATATATAATTTTAGTCCGCATACCGTTTATATGACTGTAAGCGATGACGTGGAGCCTATAGTGAGCGGGGAGGAATATCAGGAGTACCTGAGGTACGAGCAGTACCCAAGCTACTACGATGCACGTACAGGGTGGTACGCCTGGTACGACGCGAACAAGACGCCGACGGGCATAATGTACCTGGACTACCTACTGCAGGGCGGGCTGCGTAGGGGCGAGATATACCTGGTGGCCGGCGAGGCCGGGCAGGGCAAGACCATTTTCGCGTTGCAGTTCCTGAAGACAGGCGCAGAAATGGACGAGCCGGGTTTATACATAACGATCGACGAGCCCTCCGACGACGTTAAACGTGGGGTTCGGGACGCCTTGGGCTGGGACTTTTCCCAGTTCGAGTCACAGAATAGGCTTGTGTTCGTGGATTTAAGGACGCACTTCAAGGTCTATGCCAAGGACGAGAAGGTGATGGCCGATCCCAGGGACATAGCGAGGATAATTACGGAGTACGTACGGAGACACAACATAAAACGCCTTGTGATAGACCCCATTGCTCCCCTCATAATAACGAGCCACAGCGACATACTTTGGATAAGGGAATACATGAGGGAACTCGTGTTCCAGTTGAAGAAGATGAAGGACATAACGGCGCTGCTCACCTCGGAGATACCCAGCGGCGAAAACAAGATCAGCAGGTTTGGCGTTGAGGAGTACCTAGCGAGTGGGGTGATCAAGCTTGAGCTGGACGAATATAAGGGCCGGGTCTTCAGGGTCATGTTCATAAGGAAGATGCGATGGACGCCCGTCAAACCCATCAAGCTCGTGTTCGACATATATTACGGGTACGGGATACAGGTAATATCGCCGTTGGAAAACTACCTTGTGAGTATAGACAACGAGCTGAGGCAGTAGTCGCCGTGAGGCAGCTAGCCGAGCTGTTCTCTAGGCTTGCCGCAAAGATAAGGGGGCTGGATTACGTGGATGAGAGGGCCCTGAAGGAACTCATTAGGGAGCTGCAACGCGTGCTTCTGAGGGCCGACGTGACCATAGAGCTGGTCCAGGAAATAAGCAGAAGGATCGAGGAGAAGGTGAAGGGGGACCGCGTGCCCCCAGGCGTGCCGCTAAAGGAGTACATAATCTACGTGCTTTACGAGGAGCTCGTGAGGCTGCTCGGCGGGGAAAAGGCGCAGAGCCCAACCGTGCGCAAGAAGCCCTACGTGATCATGCTCGTAGGCGTAGAGGGGTCTGGGAAGACCACCACGGCGGCCAAGATAGCGAACTTCTACAAGAGGAAGGGCCTCCGCGTGGGGCTCGTGCAGACGGACACGTATAGGCCCGCCGCGTATGACCAGCTGAAACAGTTGGCGGCCAAGATCGGCGCCAACTTCTTTGATGAGAGGCCCGTCGATCCCGTTGAGGCGGCCAGGCGCGGCGTTGGGGCCCTCTCCGGATCCGTCGACGTAATTATAATAGATACGGCGGGGAGGCATAGGAACGAGGCGGAGCTCCTTGAGGAGGCCAAGGCCATTTATGAGGCGGTAAGGCCCGACGAGGTGGTGCTGGTGGTTGACGCCACTATAGGCAGGCAGGCCGCGCTCCAAGCTGAGACGTTCAGCAAGTACGTGCCCCTGGGCTCCGTGGCCATAACAAAGATGGATAGCAGCGCGAGGGGCGGAGGCGCGCTTGCCGCTGTGGCGGCCACCAATGCAGCGGTTAAGTTCATTGGGGTCGGCGAGGACATAGACGAGCTCGAACTGTTCGACCCCCGGAGATTTGTCTCCCGCCTCCTGGGCATGGGCGACATAGGCGCATTGGTCGAAAAGGTGCGTGAGGTGGTAGAGGAGGCCAACATAGAGGAGGAGATGGAGCACGGCAAGTTGACGTTGAGGGCGTTCATGAAGCAGCTGGAAGCCATATCGAAGTTAGGACCTCTGAACAAGCTAATGGGGATGCTGCCGTCGCCCCTCATGGGCAAGCTCAGAGAAGAGCAGCTGGAGATGTCCGCGGAGAAGCTGAAGAAGTGGAGGGCCATTCTTCGCTCCATGACGCGCGAGGAGCTCGAGAACCCCCACCTATTAAACGCGTCGCGCATCAAGAGGATCGCAATGGGCTCCGGCACAAGTGTCCGGGACGTGAAGGAGCTCCTACAGGCCTACGAGCAGGCCAAGAAGATCCTGAGGACCCTTAAGAGGCAGGGCAGGAGGATCAGGGGCCTCGAAAGGATCTGAGGCCGACGCTGCTGGGCTGGCGCCCCGGCGGTGCGGCGCCCTAGAGCGCCACGTTTAACTGTCCCTCCACGCATCTGTACCGGTGAGGCACATAGTGCTGGTCACCACGCGTGGGGCCGTGGACGAGGGCCCCGACATAGCGGCCAAGTCCCTAGTGGCTGCGCTTCTCGTGTCCAACGACGTTAGGAGGGACACTGAGTTCGTCATTGTACTGGAGGAAAAGGCCCTTATTTTTAGGGGGAGGAACATAAGGCAGCTCAGAGCCGATGAGAGGTCCGCGTTCGGCATAATAGAAAAGGCGTTGAGATCCAGGAGGCGCTTCCCCCACCCGGGCGTCGCCGTGGAGGCCGTGGAGGACCCCATGAAGTACATGAGGAGGTTTCCCAAGCCTAGACTCCTCGCGTCGCCGTCCGGCGGGCCGCCCGTTGTTCCAAGCCCCCCATTCACGCTCGTAGTGGCTTGGAAAACGGATTTGACGCGCCAATGGGACGAGGGCACCACGGGGTCGCTGAGGTACCCTCACCACACCATAGCCGTGGCCCAGTGGATCGCCGACGTGCATTCAGAGGGCAGGAGGCCCCCCATACTGTAAAAGCCGTTAGGCGATCGCGGTGGGCAGGGAGGCGTGAGCTTCGCCAAGCAATGAAATATATACCGGTGGGCCCCCACCCCCCATGGACCCAATAAGTAAGGCCGCCTCGATACTGGACAAGTACACGTTGTGTCCGCACTGCCTTGGAAGGCTGTTCGCCCTCATGGGGTACGGCCTCGAAAACCATGAAAGGGGCACGGCTATAATGAACCTGCTCAACATGCTGCACGTGTACGAGGTGCGCAGCGAGGGGAGGGGCCTGGAACGCCTATTGGCTCTGGCGAGCACGGGGCACAAGGCCACAATGGAGTACGTCAGGTCGCTGGGCCTAAAAGTCGACGTGAGGCCCTGCCACATCTGTGGCGGCCTTATGGACCGCGTGGAGAGGCTTGCCGACGGCGTTGTGGACGCCGTGGCCAAGAGCGGGATCAGGTTCCGCACGTTCGAGGTGGGCACCCGCATAGACGAATCCGTGCTTGCAAGGGAAATGGAGCTTGTCAAGGAGTTTGGAATAACCACGTCGGAGAACATAAAGCGGGAGGCCAACCGCCGCCTAGGCCGCCTGATAAGGCGGAGGCTCGGCAAACCCGTGGACAAGAATAGGCCGGACATAGTGATAGTGGTGGACGTGGAGAGGGGCACGATAAGCGTGGAACGGATGCCCATATACATATATACCAGGTACATAAAGCCCCTGCGGGGCATAACCCAAGTGCAAAGGGTCCCCGGCATGGTGGGCTCAATTAGGGAAGAGGTTGATCCCCTTAGGCGCCTCTTCATGGCCGAGGACCTGCGCCTCCACGCTGCCGGCAGGGAGGACATGGACGTACGCATGCTGGGCAATGGGCGTCCGCTGGTCATAGAGGTGAGCAAGCCCATGAACTACGAGGTCGCCATCGACGAGGTGGCCAAGGCGCTTTCCGGCTCCGGCAGGGTCGTGTTTAGGCTGGATGAGCTAAGGTACTCCACGCCCAGCGAGGTGACCGCGCTAAAGGCCGAGGCGAAGACGCACGTGAAGCTGTACAGGGCGCTGGCCCTGTCCGATAGGCCTATCAGCGGGGAGGACCTCAAGAGGCTCGAGGATGCCAGGAACCTGGTCGTTTCCCAGCTGACGCCGCGGAGGATAAGGCGCAGGAGGCTTAGGAGGAGGCGCAGGACCGTGTACTCCATGTGGCCCTACATGGTGGATCCACACGTAGTTGAGCTCTTCATTAGGGCGCAGGGGGGACTATACGTGAAGGAGTTCATAGATGGGGACATGGGGCGCACAACGCCGAGCGTCTCGGAGATCCTGGGGGCGCAGCTCAGCGTGGTGGAGCTGGACGTACTAGCGATCCACGACTAGGGCGCGGCCCCCCGGGAGCCGCCCTGCGTTGGGCCCCGCTCACGTGCCTTTTGGGACGCGCCGAAAGGCCTTATATGCAGTGGAGGAACCACGAGCAACTTCCTTTTTCCTCCCAGGCGCACCTCGACTATGTAGCTCCTTCCCTGCGTGCCGATGACGGTCCCCACTTTGCCGTGGTAGCGCCTGTGGGGGGCATTGACTATGAACGTGGGGTCGACGTATATGAGCACCTTGTCGCCTATGTTGTACCTGTGGAGGAGCCTCGAGAAGTTCCTTAGCCCCCTTTCGCGCGGCCCCTTTCTGAGCAGTTTCCTGGACTTGTATCTGTATCCGTGCGTCCTCGAGACCATGCCGCCCGTCAGTGCGCTGCCTTTTAAATATGGCGCATCCTGGGCCACAACCAATTTAAAAAATTGGGCCCATGGGTACTTGATGTCGTTTAGGAAGATAGTTAGAAGCGAGGAGGTTACAAATGTGGAGGCTCTGGAGATACTTTCAAGCATAGGCGTGAATACGGAAGTGCAACGCTCCGTCATGGACTACCTAGGGAAGTTCTCCAAGGTCGCCTCCAGCGATGAGGCAAGGCGCCTCGTGAACGAGCTCGTTTCCAGGTTCGGCCTCGTGAAGACCACGGCGATACAGCTCGTCAACATAATGCCTGAGACGGCCGAGGAGCTGAGGGTGGTGCTCGAGCTGCTGGAAAGACGCGAGTTCTCGCAGGAGGAGCTCGAGGAGATGGTCAGGCTCATGGACAGCGCACGAAAGTGAAGCGTAGAGAGGAATACGCCTACGTGCTGGAGGTAATAACGCCCGACGAGGCCCAAGTCAGGATACCGCCGCGCGTCAGGCGCGACTTCCCGAAAAACGCCGTGTACGTACACGCAATCGGCGAGACCCATTTCACCCTCCTCGAACTTACCCTGAAGCAGAACGCGTCCGTGGAGGTGGGCGAGAAGGTGTATATTGGGCCCAACGTCAGGGAAAAGGTGGAGAAGATAGTGCGGCGCATCAAGTACGAGGATCTGTCGCCGGAGGCGCGCGAGCTCTTGGAGCAACTGGTGAGGAAAATAGTTAGGGACAACGAGCACAGATTCGTTGAGTTCTTCAACAAGGCGGGCCCCGTCACAATAAAGCTGCACTCCCTAGAGCTTCTCAAGGGGATAGGGAAGAGGACGCTCAAGACGATACTCGACGAAAGGAGGAGAAAGCCCTTCGAGAGCTTCGAGGACATCCAGAGACGCGTCAACGTGGATCCCGAGGAGCTCATAGTGGACAGGATACTCAGGGAGCTGCGGGGCGGCGAAGACTACTACATTTTCGTGGCGCAGCCGCCCAAGGAGTAGAGGGCCCGCCCCAGGCGCGTCAGCGTACCCTCACGACCCTATACCTGCCAAGTATCTCCCATATCTCTACCTCCACGCCAACGGCGAGCTTGTTCCTTATCTCTTCGTCTATGGACGACGAAGGCACCTCTATGGTCTTGTAGTCGCGCATGTCCATAAGCTGCACCATTTCGCCGGCCATGGCTATGACCTGTGCCGTGAACTTGCTCACTATGGGGACCTCCACCTGCGCATCAGCCGGCACGCTTAGCGTCCTCTTGGCCCCGTCGAAGAGCCCAACCGCCACTATACGCGCCTTGGCGCTTCCATGTTTGCCCGTCTTCGACTTTTCTATCTCTACGATCCTGCAGGGCTCGCCGTCAATGACTATGTAGCTGCCCTCCTTAAGCGAGCCGGCCTCGGCGTATTTTGTGGCCATGGGCCACTATATGTGGGGGAATATAAATAATGTAGGCATGCGTCGGGCTAACCTATGGCGTAGGACAGCTCTGAAATGGCCGGTATGGCCGCTTCGTTGAATATGGCGCCAATGGCAGCGTCTATGTCGGGCAGGGAGGCAGCGGCAACCACAGCCATATTTACCAGGGCAAGGGAAAGCACGAGCGACTCGCCCTCCTGTAGGCCCCCAGAAACGCTGGAGACGTAGTTCCCAGCCTCCCCGAGCACATCCCTGGCCACATGGGCTCCCCGCCCTAGGCGAAGCCCCTCCTCTGTACGTCCCCGGAGACATGAAAGGGCGATGGAGAGCCCCATGATCGCCAGTGCGTCCTCCACGTCTTTTCTGGGCCCCATGGCGAGCAGGGCCCTAAACAGGGCCTTAAGGAACCCCTGCCTGAAAGTGGCGCCCATGGCTATCGAGGTCGCGAGTAGGCGTGACGGCACGTACCTGCCTATATTGTCGGCAAGGGACGTGACATATATTAGGGTGCTCCGGAACATGCTTTCCAGTGCGCCGATCCATTCCTCGCCTATCTGGAGCTCTCTTGCCAGCACGTCCATGAACCTCATGTGGCCACACATGGCGCGGGTAAAAATGTGTCGTATGCGTTGCTTGCGCATTAACCGGGGTCCACGTAGATAGGTGTGGGCCTCGACGCCGTAGGTCGGGGCGGTGTCCAGCCTATGGGGCGCGGGCTTCACGGCCTACCGGTTCCCACCCCGGACGTAGAGGACCCTGTCCCTCTTCTTGATGAGGAGGACCCTGTGATAGGGTATGTAGGCGGCCCTGCCGCCCCGATCCACCTCAAACCCGTCTCTCCGAGCAGCGGAAACCTCGCTCCCCCTGAGCTCCACGCGGTCTCCCCTTTCCCCCCTATGTAGGATCACTATGGTGTAATCGGCTGGGTCTTCGTATGGGCTGTGCAACATCCTCTTGAACAACTGGCGTAACGGGTTTCGGGCAGCCACGGCAATGCGACGGGGCGGAGATATATCGTTATTGGTCCCATGGGCGGAACGCGGATCGGCGTGGCCCTGGCAAGGGCCTCTAGGCGCTGCGTGCAGCAGTGAATCGGCGCGATGTATGGCCCCTTTACCTGTGCGGGATGCGGCCAGCGGCACGCATGTCCCGCCGCTCATGAAAACGCGTAGCTGTAGGCCACGGTCAACGCCAGCAGGTATAGGACCGACTCGCCGTACGCGCTTAGGTGCGCCTTTCTCCCCCCTTTACCCACTATTATGGACAGGTGCTCGTTGGCGACGACGCCGAGAAGGGCCATGTACGGTATATATATCATGGCGAGGAGAAACGCGCTTAGCAGGTTGTCCGCGGTCACCAGCGCGGTTACGCCTATGGAGGCCTGGAATGCGGCGAAGAAGAGACCTATAACCCCTATGGCCAGAGTGGGTATCACCATTAGCAGCGACATGCTTGTGAAGGCGAATGCGGGGCTTATCCGCAGGCCCCTACTCGCCTCAACTACGGCGGCAAGCTCGCTGGGCCTTATGAGCCCCACGGACAGGAATATGAGCACCATGCCCATTGTGAAGAGGTACGTCGAGGTCCCTAGGCGGACCCCCTTGATAAACATCTCAGTGGTCAGCACCTTAGATGCGGCCTGTCAAACTTAAGTACTTTTCTTGTCTCACTGGCATGATACCGGCCGTGGAGGGCGGCCCCCCGACGAGGGCCGACCCCCTTAGGTACAGGGTATCAATATATAGTGAGGAATTGATTGATGACATAAGGGAGATACTCAGGAGCGGATTGTTGACCTCGACCCACGGCAAGTGGGTCCGCGCCTTTGAGCGCTCGCTGTCCCAATACCTTGGGGTTGATGAAGCGATAGCCGTCTCCAACGGCACCGCGGCCCTACATGTCGCGTTGAAATCTATTGGGGTGGGGCCAGGCGACGCGGTGGTCACCACACCCTTTACCTTTGTGGCGACGGCTAGTACGATACTGCACTCGAACGCGGTCCCGGTCTTCGCGGACATCGACAGGGATACACTCAACATGGACCCCGCCTCGCTGGAAAGGGCAATGGACGAGGATGTCAGGGCCGTGGTGGTGGTTCACCTGGCGGGCATGCCCGCAGAGATGGACGAGATACTTAAGGTGGCGAGGGAAAGGGGGGTGCCTGTAGTGGAGGACGCGGCCCAGGCGCTTGGGGGAGAATACAGGGGCAGGAAATTGGGCTCGCTCGGCGATGTGGCCGCCCTCAGCTTCTACGCTACGAAGAACATCACCACCGGGGAGGGAGGCGCCGTTGTGACAAGCGACGCGTCCATAGCGGAGAGGGCCCGGCTCATATCGAACCACGGCCAGACGGACAGGTACGAATACGCCATCCTGGGCTACAACTACAGGATGACGGAGCTGCAGGGGGTCATAGGGTACCACCAGATCAGGGAACTCGAAAAACTGAACAGGAATAGAGAGCTGTTCGCCAAGGTGCTCATGGAAGAGCTGTCGCCTATCGAGGGGGACGTACTTGATGTGCCGAGGCCCCGGACGTACATGCGCCACGCCTGGCACCTCTTCCAGGCCCTGTTGAGGCTGGAGGCCCTGAGCAAGGACAGGGATTTCATAGTGGAGGCGCTGAGGAGGGAAGGCATAGGCCTAATATACGCCGCGTACCCCAAGCCGCTGTACCTCACCGGCCTCTTCAGGGACATGGTCGGCCATGGGAGGCACTGCCCCTGGTCGTGCCCCTTCTACGGCAGGAAAACCACGTACGGCAAGGGCCTGTGCCCCAACGCGGAGTGGGCCGCGGAGAGGGTGATATCGATACCCATCTCCCCCATGTACACCGCCGAGGACGCAGTTGACGTGGCCAAGGCCATTAGGAAGGTGCTCAACTACTACAGGAGGTGACGGGGCCTGGGACGCGCCAACGCCCACGCAGTCCCTCGTGGGTCCGATGTGGGTTTACTCGTCACCCATCGGCGGCGCGGTCGACATCGCCACAGGCTCAACATAGCGGGCAACATTTTAATTATAAGTTGTTCTGGGCGACATGAAGATCGACGTGGTCGACATACCGATCCCGGAAGGCGTGAACGTCATATTGGGCCGTGCCCACTTCATAAAGACCGTCGAGGACCTCTACGAGGCGCTTATGAGCGCAGTGCCCGGCATTAGATTCGGCATAGGCTTCTGCGAGGCCTCCGGCAAGCGCCTCGTGAGGCACGAGGCGAACGACGACGAGCTGAGGTCGCTCGCCATAGATGCATGTAAAAGGATCGGCGCGGGACACACGTTCGTGATATACGTGCGGAACGCGTGGCCCATAAACCTGCTCGCCGCCATAAGAAGCGTCCCCGAAGTGGTCGAGGTGCTGGCCGCGACCGCAAATCCCCTCAAGGTGATAGTGGCAGAAGTGGAGCCGGAGAGGAGGGGGATAATAGGCGTGGTGGACGGCTTCTCGCCTCTCGGGGTCGAGGGGCCTGAGGACGCGCGGGAAAGGAGGGCCCTCCTCAGGGAAAAACTGGGGTACAAACTTTAGATCCCGCTCAGCCTTCACCTCCCTCATCAAACCGTCGGCGACCGCTATCCTCATCATGCCGCGCGTTTCGACGCCCGTGCGAATGCGACCCGTAGTATTAAATATAGTTCGCCCAATAGCAATTGTATATGCCTATCGTGATAGTGGACGAAAGGGAGTACAGGAGTGCAGTGGTGAGACACATCAAGCTGTCGGGGTGCTCCGTGTCTGCGGGCAGACTGGACGTGGGGGACTATGTCGTGAGCTCCGAGCTCGCCTTTGAACGGAAATCCGCCCGCGACTTCGTGGCGTCCATCATAGACGGAAGGCTTTTCGACCAGGCCCACAGGCTCAGGGAGGCGTATGCAAGGCCCGTTTTTGTGGTTGAGGGCGATGTGGATCCGGCCGTTATGGGTAGGATGATGAGGCGCAACGCCGTGATTGGGGCCCAGCTGGCCCTTATACGTATGGGCGTGTCCATACTGTATACGTCGAACGAGGAGGAGACAGGCACGGCCATATGCCTGGCAGCCAAACAGGAGGACAGGTCTGGAAAGGGGCTGCGCGTGCCCAAGCCCAAGAGGTCCGGCCTAGAGGACGCACAGCTGGCCCTACTCGCCGCGTTGCCGGGCATCGGCCCGCGGAGGGCCCAGGCGATCCTCGAGGCGTTCTCCACGCCCATTAACGCGCTCATGAACTTCAGGCGTTGGGGCATGGCGGGCGTGCCGGACACGACCATCGAGAGGATAGAGAGGGTCCTCACATCGCCCTTCAACAGGAGGCGGAACGGCGATAAGGCGCGCGACGTATAACATTTAAAATAAGGTGTAATGAAGGGATATGATTATTGCCACTATTGTTTTCGTTATTTTAACATCGTGCCCAGAACCATTAGTACTTCAGAGAATGCCATGAGGACCTAAGTAGTGGATCTATTAGACCCATCGAGACGGTAATATTTAAATTTGCCTTTATGACCAAGCCTAAGCGATGCGTGACCCAATAAATTATCGGCGTCATTGCTTGGGGGTGGGATGGCATGAGTCGCATGGAGTGGAGCTGTGGTGATTGCACCGTAAGGGATGATGAACCTGTGCACCGCCTTGATAAGGTTCATGGGCCAGCTAGACCCGTGGTTTTTCAGGATGTTGTACGTCAAGGTACAGCTGAAGTTCGGTATACGTATAGACGAGGCGGCATGTAGGAGGCCGTGGGACCTCTACAACCTCATAGCTACGGCCTCGGGCACGACGTCCGCGGACCTATTCGTGAACGCGTTCAAGAACTGGATAAAGAACCTATGTGGGTGTTTCATAACATATGAAGAGGTCAGGGGCCTGCTGAGCGACAGGAACATGAGCGAGAGGTTCATGTGCATCGAGGGCAACGACAACTACTCGTGCATCGCGTGATCAGCACCGTCTGAGCAGT
The DNA here is from genome assembly GCA_015521775.1 of Thermoproteaceae archaeon. Classification (GTDB taxonomy): domain Archaea; phylum Thermoproteota; class Thermoprotei; order Thermoproteales; family Thermoproteaceae; genus WANN01. The sequence goes on along the minus strand of WANN01000008.1, from coordinate 56,070 downwards.
ACCACTCTGTGCCTCCTCTGCTCGTCTACGAGCTTCAGTATGCCCCGCCTTGCAAGCTTGTGGAGGTGCTTGTGCAGGGTCGTTGGGGGCAGCCCTAGGCCGTGCGCTATGTCCTGCCTATAGGCCTCCCCTCCCACCCTCTCCAAGTACTCGAGTATCAGCCGGTCCGTTTCCCCAAGCCCCCCGCACCCGGTCCCCCTTCTACGGAGCGCCATATACATCGCGGTACCCAGCACGGCGCCGATAAGCAGAGCCAGGGCCAGCAATGTGGTGGGGCCCCCCGGTACTGGCGTGGCGATGACCGTCGCCCCATCCGCCTTCCCGTTCCCACCATCTGTTGGCGGGACCGCTGTGGCATTGGGCTGCCCTCCCCCACCGGCCTCAACGGGCTTCTCCTCCCTTACCAGCAGGGTATATGTGACGTTGTACGTGCCGGGCGGCACCGCCAGGTACACGCCGCTCATGTTTACGTCGATTATCTCGGCGTTGTCGGGCACGTCCACGGGATATGTGCCCGGCGGTATGCGTATCTGGACCTCGTACGGCGAGTCTATGGGCACCACGATGGTGCCGCTGGAATTATAGTAACGCGCCACGTACGTCACTTTCACCGGTTCCCCGCCCGATAGGACGAACACCCTGCTGTCCACTATCCATACGGGTACCGCGGTACCGTTCGGCAGGGTGGCGCTTATGAGGTCGGGGGCCAACGGTGGGGCCGGCAACGTCGCGTTGCCGATGAGGGCTGCCGGTATGAACAGGTACATGACGGGTACTAGGGTGAGGTTAAGTAGCACCAGCACGTCGTTTACTTACTAGGGGAAAAAAGCCTTTTGGGCTGTCATGACCTATAGGCGCTGGGTCTGGCCGGAAAACCTTAAATGTGGCTATGGGCAACCACAACTATGTATAGGTGTTCCCTCTGCGGTAGGGACGACACGGCGCTCTTGGAGGCGAAGCACAGGACAATGGGCACCGTGCTTGTGTGCCCCGAATGCTGGTCGAAGCTCTACGAGGCGAACGAAATAGTCAGCGGTTCCGGAGGCGGCTGTGCGTGTGGTTAGGCTGCGATCCCGACAGCTATGCCCGTGCCCGTAAGTAGGGCGCCGACCGCCTGCCCCCTCCTGATCGGGTCCCCCAATATGGCTCTGGCCATCAGCGGAGTCAGTACAGGCACCGCGGCCGTTATGAGGGCCGTCGCCGTGACGCCCAGGTCCCTTACAGAGTATATGAAGCCCAGCGCCCCAAGGACGAGGCCCGTGAAGCCGGAGATGGACCCCCATGTGACTGCCCCGGGCCCGGCCCATTTGAGGTCCCTCCAGTATGCTGCCCCCAGGACCACGCTGAGGAAAACGCTCCTGAACATGGCTATGTGCTCCGGGGTCCAAAGATCGGTGGCCGCCTTTAGGGCGGCGGTGGCCACGCCCCATGACACTGCGGTGAGCGCCCCATAGGCGGCCCCCCACGCGTTCCACCTTCCCCTGAACCCGTTGCTGGAAAGCGCTATGCCCATGAGGGCCAATATTCCCCCTATAACCGCTGCGCCCCTTGGCTCAGCGCCGAGCACCAACACGTCAAGGGAGTACGCAACGAATATGTACATGTACGCGAGGGTGGCCGCGGTGGCCGCACCGACACGTTGAATGGAGAAATTGTACAGTATGTCCCCTATCCCTGGACCGAAGAGGGACGCGAACAGTGCGAAGGCCACGGCCTCCCACATCATAGGCGGAGGCCCCAGCAGAAACAGGGTGGTGGGGACCAGCACGATCCCCGCCGTGAAGTTCCTAAGGGCCACGATGGCGCCGGGTCGGCCCCCCTTCCTCATGGCGAGTCCCATGAGGGGTGCGTTGAGGCTGAAGCAGACCACAGCCACTGCGGCGGCTACAAGCGGCAACATGGGCGGTTGCTCTGGGCATGTCCGCGCGTTTCGTGGCGATGGCAGCCCATTGCTGTTGGGCCTAGGCGCGGCACCATGGCGCTACCTGGGGATACATGCGTTTACGTGCAACCGCAGGTAGATCCGCGCAACGGCCTTTAACTGTCGACAAGGGAAACACGGTGGGGGGACCGCGCCGATTTATAGGCGTTACCCACCCTTCAAGGCGGCTCTCCAAGCGCTCGGCGGGGCGCTTAGCGTCGCCAGTTCCCCTGAAGGTCCCAGCACCACGTCTGCGGGCACCATCCAAAAAACGTTTTATAGATTTACGTTGGGCTTGGTGTGAAGGCGCGTGTCCTGAGGGCCATTCTGATAGTCGCGGCCTCTGTATTCATGGTCCATCTTTACGCCGGCTTCATGGGCGGCATCGACCCGCTGCAGGTAGAGGTCGCGCGTGGGTACACATACGAGGTTGGGCGGGCCGTGGGCTTTGGCCCTGTAGGGACGTACGAGATCTCGTTGAGGTCCTTCCCCACCAACTGCGCCATACCGGTCATGCGCATCTCGGGCCCCCTCGGCTACTACCGGTCTCTCGTCTTCGACAGGTACATCTACGGTGAGGGCACCTGGCTGCCCGCCTCTGGAAAGGCCCTGGCCATGCCGCGCAGCGGCAACGGCACGCCTATAACCATAAACGTGCTGTCGGACCCCGCCTTCCCCTTCGTGTTTCCGGACCGTTACAGGGTTGTGTGGACCGACCTTGGCGAAATATACTGGGTGGAGCCGCACGGGTACTACATCGTGGAGTCGCCGCGCCCCGCCTATAGGATTATGGTGGAGAGGTGGGTGCCGGAGCCGCCCCAGGACGAGCCTCATTACCTCGAGGTGGAGATCCCCGAGGACCTTCGCAACGCCCTTATGGAACTTATAAGCAACGTCACGGCGGGGATACACGACGTAGAGGGCAAGTTGAGGGCCCTCGAGAGGTTCCTCGAGGAGAACTACGAGTATGACCTCTCGAGGCCGCCCGCCCCCATGGGCGAGGACCCCCTGGAATGGTTCCTGTTCGAGTCGCGGAGGGGGATATGCGTGGACTTCGCAACGGCGTTTGTCCTCATGGCCCGCCTCCTCGGCGTACCGACGAGGCTGGTGGCCGGCTACTACGTCACGGACGAGGTCGTGGCACAGTGCGACGCCCATGCATGGGCAGAGTCCTACATACCGGGAAAAGGCTGGGTGAGGTTCGATCCCACGCCGGGAAGGGGCCCACCACCCCCCGCGGTTGTGCAGGCGGGTGACGCCAGGCCGGACGAACGGGAGGAGCGGCCCACCACGACCCCACCTAGTAGGCGGCGGGCGGAGGCGCCCAGCCCGTGGTGGGCCATGTACGCGGCCGTGCCTGTCCTGGCAATGGCGGCCCTATACGTGGCCCTGAGGCCCAGGGTAATCGTCGGCAGGCCCCCAGGCGTCGGCGACGAGCTGCTCATACTGTCCAGGTGCGGCTCCCGCCTGAGGCTGTGGGGCGACGTATCCGGGAACGGACGCGAAATCAGGGTGCGGCTGTCCAGGAAAGGCCTGTGGGTCATACACGCGGGGTGCGGCCCCTTCAGGTACAGGTTCAGGCTGCGCGTGGTGGACTACCGGGAGGAGGTGGCCAGGCTCTACGGCAAGCTGCTGCGTAGGCACTACAGGGGGGACCCGACGGCCAAGACCCCAAGGGAAATAGCGGGGGAAGTCGAGGGGGTAATGGTGGATCTGTCGCTGATAGCCGAACGCGTGTTCTACGGGGGACTTAGGGCGACCCGGGATATATACGAGAGGTTTAGACATGTATAGGTCCCTTCTGGTCCCCGCGGCGTTGTTGTTGGGACTCGTGGCGCTGGAAAGGGCAATGGGCGTGGAGGCCGCGACCACTAAGGGCCTCACGGTTGCGCTGGGGATCGCATATGCGGCCACGCTGGCCATTAGGCGGCGCCTCCTCGCCTCCGTGGCCAGACACGCGGCCACAGCCGCGTACGTGGCTGCGCTCCCACCGGACGAACTCACGCCCCTTGTGGAGTTCGTGAAGTTGCCCGTGGCGCTCGTGATAGCGTCCCTCTCCCTCTTTACGCTGTACGATAGGGTCGGCGCCCCCCTCCTCGAGGCGTCGGGCTACGCCCTGATATACCTGTCGCTTTACTTCGCCCTGAGGGACCTAGTGCCCGGAATATCGGTGCCGTTGCTGGCCGCGGCCGCGTACGTGGCTGCGCTGTCGGTGCTTCCCATATCGCGTAACAAGTACCATGTGACCACCTCACCCGTAATGCTCGGGGGTCTCCTGGCGCTTTTCGGGGAAGGCCTTACGATGTACGTGGGGGGAGCTTTGATTGGGGTGGGCGTTGCCGCCACCATGTACAGGCTCTTTCTGGGCAGGGCCGCTGTGTCGGCTGTGGAGACGCTGTCCGACGGCTCCGTGGCTGAGGGCGACCTCGCAGAGGCGTACGCCGATTATACTAGGGGAAAAGCCAGTAGGTTGGCCGCGATTATAGCGGCCCGACTTGCCTCCGCCGGATATACCTGGCAGGAAATAGCGTGCATAGTGGAGCCGGTGTTGGACAGGCGCTTGAAGGACGCCGTGGAGCGGTTGAGGCATGGCTGTCCATAACCTGTGCTCCAGGGTCCGGGCCGCCATGGACGCAGTCGACACAGTGCTGGTCGGGGCCTCTTGGCCCGCCTCAATGGTGTTGGCGTCCATAATCGCGGGGGGCCACGTGCTGGTTAACGATGTGCCGGGCACCGGTAAGACGCTTCTCGCCAAGCTGCTGGCCCGGCTCCTCGGCCTGTCGTTGAGGAGGATACAGATGACGCCTGACACGCTCCCCAGCGATATAGTTGGGGTAAAGGTGTGGCGCCAGGACAGGGGAATCTTCGAGTTCGTGCCGGGCCCCATCTTCGCCAATATGGTCCTTGTCGACGAGGTCAATAGGGCCCCTCCCCGCGTCCAATCGGCGCTTTTGGAGGCCATGCAGGAGCTTCACGTAACTGTGGACGGGGAGACCTACAGCCTTCCGAGGCCGTTCATAGTGATAGCTACCCAGAATCCCCTCGAGCACGAGGGGACCTACCCCCTGCCCGAGGCCGAGCTGGACAGGTTCCTGGTCAGCGTGGGCCTGGGCTACCCGCCCACCCTGACCGACGAGGTGGAGCTGCTCAGGAGGAGGGTGAAATGGGGCACGGACGACCCCTCAGCCTTTGCGAGGCCAATCATGGGAAGCGGCGACGTGGCCGCGTTGCAGTCCCACGCCGAGTCCATCTATGTGGATGACGTGGTCCTAGAGTACATAGCGTCGCTGGTCAGGTCCATCCGGGAGGATCCGAGGGTTGAGGTGGGCCCCTCGCCGCGCGCCGGGATATACATGCTCAAGCTGAGCCGGGCGCTGGCCTTGGCCAACTGCAGGAACTATGTGACTCCCGACGACGTGAAGGCCGTCGCGTTGCCCGTGTTGCGCCACAGGATACGCGTCGCCCCGTCCGCGCTTTTAGACCCCAGCAACGTGATCGAGGAACATGTGGGTTCGGTGCCGGTACCCAAGAGATGAGCCCGTTGAAGGCGTTCCTCGTCATGTTTCTCCTGGGAAGCGTAACGGCGACCCCCCTTTTGCTGTACGTCTCGTCCGCGCCCCTGGCCATGTTCCTGCTCGGCGCTTTCCTTGGACCCCCAAAAGTCACCGCGTCCAGGTATGTTAGGGGCACCAACGTCTATGTGACGGTCACTGCGGTGGGGCTCGGCATTGTGGAACTCAGGGAAAGGATAGGGGATTCGCGGGTGGAGGCTATTAGGCTGTTCGTCGTGGGCCGCATAACCAGGTCCCTTTCATACGCAGTGGAGGGGCCGACAGTGGTGGGCCCCCTTACGGCCACGGCGCTCAGCCTGGCCGGGTCGACCAGCCGCTCAGTGGTGCTCGGGGAGACCGCCATATATCCCCGTCAAAGGGGCCTGCGCCTAGGGGTCTCAGACTACTTGGAGTTCGACCATGTCAGGCAGTACGTGCCGGGGGACCATTTGAGGGACGTCAACTGGAAGGCCACGGCCAAAACAGGGATGCTGATGGTGAACGTTCGCCGGTCCTCCCGTGGGACTCTGATGGTCTACGCGGACCCAGCCCTATGGGAAAAGGCCAAGTCTATAATGGGCGCGCTGCGTATGTTGGGCGTCCCCGCCGAGCTGTCGGCTGGACGTCCCAAAGGGCTGGACGTCCCCGCGGTCTACGTGGTCGACGTGGCCGCACGTGACGTGGAGGCGCGCGTCCCCGCGTCCTCGGGCCACGTGATAGTGGACGTGGTGTCGGGGACAGGCGTGCTGAACTCGGCGTTGGAAGCCGCGTTGAGGCGACCCAGGTATAGGGCTTTGGAGGAGAGGGGGGCCAGGGTGGTGAGCATGTTCCCCATGGACAGCCCGACAAGGGTGGCCCTGGCAATAATGCGATGCCTAAACTGGTGAGGCTGGCCGTAGCGTTGACCCTCTTCACAGTTGTGTTTTACTCGCCCTTGCTGACATATGTCGGTTGGCCGGACACGACGTTTGTGGTTTTTGCAGCAGCGTTAATGTCGGCGTACGCGGCCTCGGCGAATCCTAGGGACGCGTCGCGGGCGCTCCTGGCGGCCTTCGTGGCTAGGGCCATAGTGCTGGACTCGCGGCTTATTGGGCGCGTCCTTGGGGCCCAGTGGACCGTGAACTACCCTGCGGAATACGCTTTGGGCGTACTCGTCGTGCTTATATATATGTACGCCACATATTATGGGAACGGCACGGAGGCCACTCGATGAAGCAATAGATATATAACCGTTCTATGGGCAACTTTAAAGTGGAGAGGGAAGAATTGGGCCTTTTTGTAAAGAAGTTGGAGGAGGTGGAACGCAAGATATACTCCGCCGTGATATTCGACGTGTCGCTGGCGTATAGCGAAATGGCATCGCTTATACCTGTCGTGGTACTCATAAACTACGCCCTATTCTCGTACGCGCCCATGTATTCATACCTCGCCGCGTTCACGTGGCTACTCCCACTGCTCCTCCTGACGTATAGGTTCGTCGACAGGGGCTCAGCGATATACAGGGTTGTGAAGGCCGCAGCAGCGGCCTCCTTCGTGAAGAACGCCTTTTCCGTCATGGCGCTCATGATAGCGCTGGTGTTCGCCCTGGGCACGCTGTTGACCTATATAGGCTTCGACATAGCAGCAGCGCTCTCTATAACTGGGATAGTTACCGTGGGGGTAATCAATGTGGTTGTGTCGCATAAGCTGTTTGGGGACGTTCCGCTGTTCCCGACGTTCCTCTACCTCCTTGCCCTGTTCCCCGCGACGTTGCTTGGGGGCATCATGTCTACCGCCATGTCGGTGACCTCCATAGCACTGTACCTGCTCTTCATGTCCAGGTGGGTCCTCAAACTGCGATGAACCTGTATGACATACTTTCCATTTTTAGGGAGAACGAGACCTTCTCGTCGCCAACGCGCCTCCTACTTATGATATATATAGTGGGCAGGCGTAGAGGCACCGTGACGGAGCTCGCCAACGCGCTCGGCGTGGCCCCAAGCACCGTGGAGGCGCACCTGAAGAAGCTCGAGGAGCAGGGCTTCCTGAGGAAACGGAAGGTGCTCGACGGGGCCAGGGTGGCTGTGATCATAGAGCCCACGGAGGAGGGCAAGGCCGAGACGCTGCTGTTCCTACGCAGGTTGAGGGTGGCCATAGACGAGGTGTACCAGGGCCTTGAGGCGAGGACCCGGGTCGAAGGACACCTGGTGGACCGTTAGGGCATGACTGTGGGCGCCCCGGCATGGTGGCCATAATAGGGGTCATAGGCCCCAGCAACAGTGGTAAGACCACCCTGATAACTCTGCTGGTAAGGGCGTTGGGCGGCCTCAGGGTGGGTACCGTGAAGCACATACACCACCCGACGTATGACTTCGACGTGCCCGGCAAAGACACGTGGCGCATGTTCATGGCGGGATCTGCGCTGACTGCCGGGACCTCGCCCGTCATGGGACACATAGCGTTGCGGGTCCCCCTATCGTTGGGCAAGGTCATCGAGGCGGCCAGGGCCCTCTCAGTGGAGCTGGACGTACTTATAGTGGAGGGGTTCAGGGAGGAGCTCTGCGGTATGGAGGGGGCAGCGACCGTGGCCACAGTGGCTGACTACGCCTGTGGGAACACCATAGCCGTGGTGGAGAGGGACGGGGTCGACAGGTCCGTGGAGGCCGTGGTGGCCTACCTCAGGTCGGCCCTGTGGGAGAGGTAGAGCGCCACAAGCTCCCTGACGTGGTGCTCCGGCAGCGCCTTGCCGTCGCTGGCGGCCGCGTATTCCTCCAGCTCCTCTGGGCTGAGCACGGTAACCAGCACAGTGGAGACCGGGAAGGAAAGTATGAACTTCAACGCGTACTGGCCAAGGGTGTAGCCTAGCTCGCCTGCAAGTGGCTTCACGCCGTTTTCGACGAGCCTACGTGCCCTTAGGAGCCACTCGCGCGGTCTCAGGGACCTGTGGTCGTGCGGTGGGAACTCCGGCGTGAACCTATCCGTGAGGACCTCCGAGGCATGGGGGACCCTCACCATGATCCCCCTCCCCAGGATGTTGGCTAGCCCTATCAGGGTGTGGCCGGGCTCCTGTTCAAGTATATTGAATACGAGCATTATGGACTCGTACCCCACGCCCAGGGCGGCAAGCCCCTCCTCGTACACGTTGACCTCTGGGCCCAGCGCGACGCCGAGATGATCGAAATACGTTCCCCTGAGACCTCTCAGCGCGGCGTACGCCCGCTCCACGTCCCCGATGCCCGGGTTGTGGGCCTGCACTAGGAGGGGTCTCCTCCTCAGCCTCCTGTACGACATGGCCACGGCCCTCTCGAGGTACTCCGCGTCGAAGTTTCGTTGGGGCTTCTCGCGGCCGTAAAAGTCGTACCCGACCTTCGTGGTCACATGTACGTCATATCCTTCGAGCCACTCGCCCAGCAGCTCCTCGCTTTTGCCCCGCCCATACATGTCGGCCGTGTCGAAGATGTTGATCCCTAGGTCCACGGCCTTCTTCACGATCCTCCTAGCGGTCTCCTCGTCGATTTTCCCATACAGGTCGCTGCCTATGGTCCACGCCCCGAGCCCTACCTCAGATACGTCAACGCCGAGGAACCTCCTGTACCTCATGGCTATGGCGCGGGGGCGCCCCTCGGCGGACTCCCGGCCATTTTGGTCCCGCCCGTCGGGCTGGATGCTACCGGCTTAAAATGGCCTGCCATGGCGTGTATAATACAACTGCGTTGATAAAGGTTGCCATTGTGGCTCACCCCGACAGGACCATGATGAAGTATATGTACCCGAATAGCCCTATCGGCGCCGTGAGGCCGAACCGCCTAAACCAGATGGCCACGGTCTCCAGTATGGAGACTATTATGGCTATTTCCAGCGCCAGTATGGCCATGGGCTTATAGATGAGGGGCAGCCCCATCATCAGGGCCAGCCCAGGGTAGAACGTGCTGTATAGCGCCTTCTCGCCCACGACGGCCGCGATTCCCTCGGTGTCCCTCTGCCTGAATATGAATATGAAACCTATGACTGACTCAGGTACCACTGTGGCCAGGGGTATTATGAGTATCGATATGCCTACCTCGTCCATGCCCAGGGACGTGGCTGCGGACACTATGCCCTTGATGAGGCCCTCGGAGCCCAGGTAGAGCAGCGCTATGGACGCTGGGAGCTGTATCTTGGCGCTCCTAAGCCACAGCTCCCGTTCCTCCTCCTCCTTCTCCGCGGGTCTGAGCACGTACCTGGCATATATGAAGTAGAGGGCCAGCAGCAGGGCGCCGAAGACCTGCGGCGCGATGGACACGAGGTCCCTGAGGTATACCAAGGGGACCATGGGCAGGGTGAATAGGATCAGGGGCAGCGCCACAGCACGCTCCACATGGGGAATGGTGTGCGTCCTACGCCCAAGCAACCACGCCGTGGCGCTCACCACCACTATGGCGGGGTAGATCACTGTGGACGCCATGAAGGGCTGAGCCACGACGCTCCCCAGAGCCACGTCTACCTCGCCTCTGAACAGCGACACGAGGTAGATGGCGAGTTCCGGAGCCGAGGTTATCAGGGGCCCCAATATCATGACTACCCCCGTAAGTCCCCTCCTGAGGACGTTGGAGAACCTGTACATCAATTGCTCTATCATGAGGCCTGCAACAATAACGAGCGCCATGCCGCCGATCATAAACGCCACGTCCAGTATGGTCATGGTGCCGGTTCACAGCGACGAATATTTAAGTCTTGGCCATCGTCCGGAACGCCTCGAGGATTCAGGGCCCGTCGGGGGAGGGCCGCCACACAGGTGCCTCCCCCTCATACTGGCCCCCAAATTCTGCTCCAGAAATTTATTTGTTATGCTGGGCGGTCACTCCTCGACGTGTATCGACTTGGTGGGACACGCCTCCATGGCCTGGATGGCGGCGTCCCTGAGGTCCTCGGGAATACGTCCCTCGGCGCCGTCGGCCCCCGTCCTGTACTGCGCCACAACTATGGCCTTGCCCTCCTCGTTGCCCTCGAAGACCTGCGGCGACAAGGTGGAGCATATGCCGCACGCTATGCACGTCCCGTGGTCTATCCAGACCCTGAGCGGCATATGCGAGAACCGACGTGCAGTTTAAAGTTTGGGGGTCCGCGTGTAGTGGGCCGGTTGGCGCGGGCCTGGCAAGGATTGGGGCAGTGGCGTACGGCGGGCGCGTTTTGCCCTGGAAGCTGTAGTGGACCGGCCGTGCCGTGGGCCCTCACGACAATTCCTCGTAGACAGCCCTCAATACTTCTCCGGCAGGGGCCCTAAAGACCATCGACGCGATCCGGGTTATCGGCGTCTCCTCGGGATTTATCTCGACAACGACGGCGCCCCGCCTAGCGGCCAGGGCAGGCAGCGCGGCGGCGGGATATACGGCCCCGCTCGTCCCTATGACCAGGAAGAGGTCGCTTTTCTCGGTCTCCTCCAGGGCCCTCGAAAGGGCGTCCCGCGGCAGTTCCTCGCCGAACCATACCACGTCCGGTCTCAGGAGACCCCCGCACCTGGCACACCTCGGAGGCACTTCCCTTACGGGGCCGGCCAGTTCCTCCCTGTGGCCGCACCTGGTGCACCTCACGCGTCTGATGCTGCCGTGCAGCTCCACGACGTTTCGGCTCCCCGCAAGTATGTGCAGCCCATCGACGTTTTGGGTTATGACGGCCTTCACGTAGCCCGCCTCCTCCAGCCTTGCCAAGTAGGTGTGCGCTGGTCCGGGCCCCCTGGAGAACACGAGTTCCTGTCTCCACGCGTACCACCTCCAGACCTTCTCGGGGTCCCTCCAAAAGGCCTCCGGGGTGGCCAGCTCCTCGGGCCTGTGCCGCTCCCACAGCCCGCCGCTGCCCCGGAAGGTGGGTATCCCGACCTCCGCGCTTATCCCCGCCCCGGTCAACGCGACGCAGTGACTTGCCTCCCTAAGGGCGCCCACAAGCCTGTTTAGGGGCCCCATCTAGGGAACTATCACGGCCGACTGAAGCCACATGGCCTTGTATTCTTCCCCCATCCTCACCACGGCAAAGGTGAACACGTGCCTCTCGTCGCCTGTCCCCATGCGTGCCTCGACCCGCACGAACCTTGCAGCGGCCAGGTCGTCGGTCGGCTGCGTGTTTATGTCGAGCAGCTCCACGGACAAGACGGCGAATCCGTGCCTCTCGACAAGCCCCTTCACGCACTCCACGAGCTGGGGTCCCATGGACGCGGTGCAGGGCGATGTCTGCGCCTCCTGGAACACGGGCTCATGTATCCTGCTGTACTCCATGCCCCCCATGCAACCTTTATTAATATCATTTAGGGGCTTCTCATGGAGAGGGCCGTGGAGATTCTGAGCCACATAATTAGGATACCCACGGTGAACCCCCCTGGAAGGGAATACGGGACGTTCGTGGACTACGCAGAGAAGTTGCTGAGGAACGTGGGCATGGACGTGGAGGTGGTCGAGGTGCCTAGGCACGAGGTGGCCAGGGTCTGCGACGAGTGTGCGGACTATCCTAGGTACATAGTGGTTGCGAGGATAGGGGAGCCGCGGCTCCACTTCAACGGGCATTACGATGTCGTGCCCCCGGGCCAGGGATGGACTGTTACGGACCCCTTCACCCCCCGGATAGCGGGCAATAGGCTTTATGGGAGGGGCGCGCAGGACATGAAGGGAGGCGTCGCCGCCATACTGGCCGCGGCCGAAGAGGCGCTGCGCCAGGGGGCCAGCGACTTCGAGATCAGCCTCGTTCCAGACGAGGAAATAGGCGGGGAAACTGGGGCGGGGTACCTCGTGAGGAACGTAGGTGTACGCGCGCCGTGGGCAATCATAGCCGAGGGATCGGGCTACGACAACATATGGATCGGCCACAAGGGGCTGGTCTGGTTCATGGTCGAGGTGTATGGGAAGCAAGTCCACGGCTCGGTCCCGTGGCTCGGCCTAAACGCCTTTGAGGGGGCCGTGAAGCTGGCGAGCCGCATTATAGGCGAATTGAAGCCGAGGATAGAATCGAGGATCAGCAAGTACGACTACGACGACCCCAATGGGAAGAGGGCCACAATAAACATCGGGGGCGAGGTTAGGGGAAGCGTGAAGACCAACGTTGTCCCGGGCTTCTTCGCGTTCAGCATCGACAGGCGCGTCCTCCCAGACGAGGACCTCGACGCCGCCAGAAGGGAGATAGAGGACTTCGTGGCGGAGGCGTCTAAAGGCCTGGGCGACTATAAGGTGGAGCTACGAGTCACCAACGTGGCCGATGCGGCCCTGATAGACCCCACGCACCCGCTAGTGGAGAGGCTGGCCGGCGCGGTGAGGGAGGCGACTGGGTCTGAGCCGCGGAGGACCGTATGTATAGGCGGCCTGGACGCGCGCTTCTTCGTCAAGGCCGGCATACCGACCGCCACATATGGGCCGGGCCCCATGTACACCGCCCACACGCCCGACGAGTACGTCTACATAGACCAGGTGGTCGCCGTGTCCAAGGTGTTCAGGAACCTCATGCTGGGCCGATGAGGGTCACTGTTAGGATAGACAGGGAGAGGTGCATCGTGGCGGGCCTCTGCATGATACATGCCCCCATGATCTTCGTGCCTGAAGAGGCCGACGGAAAGCCCGCGGTGGCCCCAGAATACAGGGTGGGCCCCCAGCCCGACGTCGGGGAGATCCCCCGGGAGCTGTTGGGCCCGGCCAAGGAGGCCGAGGCCAACTGCCCCGTGAGGGCCATACAGGTAGGGCGATGAGCACATGGTTCCTGGTCGGCAACACGCCGACGGTGAGACTGCGGTTCGGCGACGGCGAGTTGCTGATGAAGCTGGAAACATGTAACTTGACCGGCAGCCTAAAGGACAGGGTAGCGTTGAACATCCTGAAGCGATTGATGGGCGGCCCACTGGCCCCAGGCGGCACGGTCGAGCTGGCAGAGGGCGGCCCCCTTGCGATCAGCATGGCCGCGTTGGCGGCGCCGCATGGGATAGCCGTTGTTGCGCCTCCCTCGGGCAACAGATACCTGGACAGGCTGGCGGAGGCCTACGGCGCGCGCCTAGTTGAGCCTAAGGGAGGGATGGGCGAGGCTCACGGCGCGTTGAGGCTGGACCCGGACACCGTGTTCGAGGTGGCTGTAGAGACCCACTATGAGTGGACCGGCGGTGAGCTGCTTAGGCAGTTGGGCGCTGTGGACGCAGTCGTGGCGGGCGCCGTCAGCGGCGCCACCCTGGTGGGCGTAGGCAGACGCGTGAGGGAGGTCCTGCACGACGTCGTGGTGATTGGGGTGCAGCTCGAGGAGTGCCCAGTCCTAAGCGGTGGGCACTGTGCCGCGCCGTGGATGCGGGCCCCTAGGTTGGGGCAGGAGCGTTTGGAGCTCATTGACAAAGTTGTCGACGACCATGTGACAATAAATGTAAAGGAGGCCATTGAGGGGATACGCCTCGCGTCCAGGTCCCTGGGGATCCTCGTAGGTCCCTCGGGAGGGGCCAACATAATGGGGGCCATCAGGGCTATGAAGACGTACGGCCTGAATAGGGTCGCCACCATAATACCGGACCGCGGTGAGGGATTTCTGGAAATCATAACGTAGTAAGTTTTTTATCCTTCAAAGGCTATGCATTAAACGTGGAAGTGTCAAGGGTAAGCGAGGTCAGGAAATCTCTCTCGACAAACTTCTATAAGTTCAACGATGAGGTAAACGGTGCGTTGATAGCTGTGCTCAGCAAGGAGAACTACATACTCATAGGGCCCCCGGGAACCGCGAAGACCATGCTTGTGGCGATGATGTCGAGACTGCTCCAGGCCAAGTGGTTCTACAGGCTCCTCACGAAGTTCACGGAGCTCGAGGAGATAATAGGCCCCATAAACGTGGTGGAGCTGCTAAGGGGCAAGGTCGAGAGGATCTACACGAACACCCTGGTGGACTCTGACCTGGCGTTGCTGGACGAAATATTCAACGCGTCCAGCGCAATACTCAACACGTTGCTAACAATACTCAACGAGAGGGTCCTATACGATGGGGACAGGGTGGTCCCAGTGAAGACATGGACGGTATTTGGGGCGTCCAACAGGGTGCCCGACGAGGAAGAACTGCAGGCGCTCTACGACAGGTTCCCCCTACGCGTGTTCACGCGGTACGCGTCGCCCGAGGAGACGGAGCCCCTTATAAAGGCCGGGTGGAAGCTGAGGCGCGCCTACGAGGCCGCCGAGCCGATCATGACAATGGACGAGGTGAAGAAGATCAACGAGGTCATAACCACCTACGTGTACGAGAACATAGATGGCCTTTCCAGGCTGATATCGCCCATACTCGCCACATACCTCGACCACATAACTGTGAGCAATAGGACCAGGGTTAAGGTGCCCCTGTACGTCGTGGCCTACCTAACCGCGCAGGGCGTGTCGTTGTCGGGCATAGACGCGACATCGGTGAGGGCAGCCACCCTGAAGATACTCAAGTACCTGGTCCCATCCCACGAGCAGCTCAGCGAGTACGACGCGTTCCTGTCGTCGCACATGCCGGGCAGCATAGCGCGCCTCTCGGACCTCGTGAGCGAGATCAAGGCCTTGATAGCGAACAACGAGGTGGGGTATGCATCCGAGAAGCTGAAGGAGGCTGAGGAGCTCTTGGCCCAGATCAGTAGCGACGCCGTCATGGAAAGGTTCTTCGCGTCTGAACTGGCCGAGATAAAGCAGTCGCTCGACATGATAAGGCAACAGCTATGAGCGGGGTCCTGATAAACGTGGACTACGAGGAGGAGCTGACGAGGCTTAGGATAAGGGAGCTGCTGGGGTACATAAGGAGGCTCGGCTTCCCGTTCAGGCAGGAGGTCCTGCAGGGCGAGATACTTGCCGACAGCTTCTACGTGCATTACAGGAAGCCCCTCCTTAAAAACCCCAACAATGTGGGCCAGGAACACGCCATATGGTACACGCTGATATCCACGTATGTCTCCTCGGACATGTACAGGGACATAGCGTCGCTCTCCCAGTACAACTACTCCATGTCGAGGCGGGCCGCCCTCAAGATACTTAGGGCGTACAACAGTATACTGGCCAGGATAGAGAGGAGGGCGAGCAATGCGGTGAGGGACGCGGCGAACAAGAACGCGTCGCAGCTCATGAACGACGAGAGGTTCCGCAACGAGATAGGGAACATACTTAGGTTCTACATGGGCACCACCAAGAGCATAGAGAAGACCCAGAGGACCGTGAGCGTGAGGTTCGGCAGCAGCGTCGGCAAGGAGGCGGCCGAGCTCCTCTTCGATGTGGATATAGACCCCTACAGGGCGCGTCTCGCCAAGATGTTGGAGTCCCTCGTCGAGATAACCAAGACGGTGGAGGACATAATAGTGGAGGAGGGCTCGCATGTGGAGCGGAGGGGGATAGCCATGGGCATAAAGCGAATGTCCAACATAAAGGAGATACAGGACGCCAGCATAACCAGCAAGGCCGTGTACTCGGCGTCGCGGGAGCTATTCGCATATAAGCTCGCTACGAAGTCCCTTTCCGTCAGGGAGCGCCACGTGGAGCGCAGGAACAAGATATACATGCTGATAGACAAGTCGGGCAGCATGTTCTACTCCATAAACGACGTGTTCTCCATGGACACCGTACAGAAGATCACCTGGGCGGCCGCAATAGCCATAGCGATAGCGAGGACCGGCGGCAAGATAATGGTCAGGTTCTTCGACCAGGCCATCCACCCGCCGCTTCAGACGCCCCGGGACATAATAAGGGCGCTCCTACGCGTGATACCGTTGGGAGGCACCGACATAAACTCGGCCATACTGACGGCTATCTCGGACGCGTCCAGGAACGCGTCGCTGCGCAGCTACAAGCTGCTACTAATAACGGACGGGGAGGACGACATGGTGAACCCCGAGGTCGTGAGGTCGTCCAGGAAGTTTTTCAGGGACGTTAAGGCAATACTGATCGGCGGCTCGAACCCCATAATCGAGGGGCTGGTGCCCACCATAAAGATAAGCGAGATGAGCCAGGACGCTATCCGCGCCGTTCTGAGCCACATATAGTCCTCCTGCATATCCGCGTCACGGCGATCCTCCCCACCTCGTAGAGCACGGCGAAGGGCACGAAGAGGAGCAGCGTGGAGACTAGAGTGGTGTCTGGGGTCAGCCACGCTATGACGATGAGGCTACCGGCATATATGACTGGCCTGTACTCGCTGAGGGCCCGGGGCTCCAGGAGGCCCAGCTCCGCGAGTATGGACAAGAGGATGGGCACCTGGAATAGTAGCCCGCTGATGAGCCCATTCATTATTATGGCGTTTATTATGCTGCCGAAAGTGAAAAGGGGCTCCACTGGTATCCAGTTGAGGACCAGCATTATGAAGAAGCGGAACATGACTGGCGTCAGGACGAAGGTGCCGAAGACCACTCCTAGGTAGAACAGGGCTATGCCCCCGAAAAGGTAGCGCCTCACAACCCTTATCTCGTGGGGATAGAGGGCCGGCTTGACGTATTGCCACACCTCGTATACTAGGTACGGGACTATTATCAGGAGCGTTATGTACACCGCCATGAACACCATTGTGCCTATTGGGTTGTACACGTCGCCCGGTATAATGGCCACTATGTAGCCCCCCAGGTAGGAAAGGGCCATGTCCAGAAACGCGTATATGAAGAGGCTTATAAGGGGCACGTAGCCCACGGATATGGGCGCCTCGCCGTCCGGGTTTCCCTGCAATTTCGGCGACTTGGGCTCTATCGGTGAGGGCGCCCACATCAGCATGAATATGAGTATGCCCAGCAACACCGGCCGCTTCAACCTGACAGCGAGCTCCTCTAAGTGTTCCCATATAGTGGCCTCCTTATCGTACGGCGGGGACTCCATTGGACCATACGGCGCGTGACATTATTACCTTTCCGCTCTGCCCGGCCAGAACAAATATTTAGTGGGTCCATATGGGATGTATGGGCAGGGCGTTGATAGCAGCTTCGGCGCTTTCGGCAGTGGTCATAGCCGTGATGGTGCTCGCATATATGGGCCTAACGGGGCGGGGAGCAGTGGAAGGGGGGGCCGCGGCCCCAGGCCTCCAGTTGCCCGCTGCGGCCGCTGGGGGCTACAGCGCACTTTACAGCATAGCCCTCACCCGCGGCAATGAGACGAGCCAAGCGGAACTGTACTTTGCATATGGCCTTGACAAAACGTATATTTCCTATGGGGCAGAGGGGGGCGTCTCCGTTAAGGCGCTCATAGGCAACGGCTCCATGTACGTGTTGCGGGTGGGCGAGGTGGCTGAGAGGCTGGCCCGTTTCTATAACGGCACTTGCATCGTGGAGAACAGGACATCCGGGGTGGTAATTGGCGGGCTAGGGCTTGTATATTCCGAGTCCCGTTGCCTCCCGCCGGTCGGCCCTCTGCCCACGCCGCTCAGCGACATACGCCAGCTGCTCGGCATCCCTACGCTGCCCCAGAACGATACGCGTGTGCTGGAAACAGAGTTCGGCCCGGCACTCTGCTCCTCCAGCGCGGTGCCCACCCCGGGGGCGGTCACCCGCATAGACACGTGCACGTTGGATGGTGGGGCGGTTTACCTTCTGGAGGTGCGCACGGAGTGCCGGGACCCCAACTGCGTCGAGACTAGGCTGGAGGCGAGGCTGGAGGAGTACAGCGACGGCTTCAAGCCTCTCGGCATGGAGGAACTTGAGGCGGGGATACCCGACGTATTGGCCGGAAGGGGCGCCGCGGACGTGGTCTCCGGAGCCGAGCTGGGGAGGGCCCTGCTTGACATTGTGGGCCCCATCGCCATGCGGTTCCCCAACAACAGCGACGTGTCCGTGATAGTGTTCTACGACGTATCGTGCCCCTTCTGTGCAAGGCTCTTCACGGAGTTCCGCGGGGAGCTGCTTTCCCGGGACCTCTACCTCGTGGACCTATTGGTCCGTGAGGGCTCGAGGCGCGCGCATGCGGGGCTACGCTGCATATACAATGAGGACCCGGAAAGGGCGCTGGACACGTTGATGCGCGTTTATGAGGCCCTCGCTGGGGGCGACGCGGAGACGTATATGGCCCTAGTGGACGAGCTCGGAAAGGCGGGCCAGTGCCCCTTCGATGGGCGTACCCCCCTACTCCTGGCCCGTATGCTTGTCGGCGACAGGGTGGGGACCCCCATAGTGGTGGTGGTGGGCGATGGGACGATGGAGGTCGTGTACGGGTTCGACGCGGATAGGCTGAGGCGCCTCCTGTCCTAGCTGGTCCCCATGCCTTGCCGCGCGGTGATCACGGACGTAGACGGCACCCTGACCGAGGGGAGGGACACGTATGCCCTGTCCCTAGAGGCGCTGGCGGCGCTGAGGGCGCTGCTTAGGCGGGGGATTGTCGTGGGCATAGCCACAGCCAACGGCCACGAGTACGCTAGGCACATAGCCAGGTACCTGGGCGTGTATCCCGGGGGACCCATAATTTCCGAGAACGGCTGTATATTGGAGGTCGACCGCCGCGTCGTGAGGCTCTGCAAGAGGGAGCTCAGGTGGATCGACGACGTAGTCCCCAAACACGTCGCCGGCCTCAGGCCGAGCCCCCAGAACGCCCAACGCATATACGACATGGCCTACCTCGTCGAGGGGGACCCCCACGCCGCTTTGGCGGCGGTTAGGCGCCTGCTGGATTCTATGGGGCTGGACGTGGAGGTCACGTACAGCGGCTACGCGCTGCACGTCAGGGAGCGGGGCGTGGATAAGGGCACTGCGGTTAGGGCCCTCTGCAGTGCTCTGGGCATCCCGTGCAGCGAGGTGCTGGCGGTCGGCGACAGCGCGGTGGACGCCGGCATGTTGAGTTCCTGTGTGGGTGTCGCCGTGGCGGACGCAGACCCAGAGGCGCGCGCGGCGGCCCGCCATGTTACCAGTATGCCGGGCGGACTCGGCTTCGCAGAAGCGGCTTGGGCCGTCCTGAGGGGTAAATACTGCTAGTTCACTTGCACTCCACAAGTATGGTCGCCATCCTGCCCATGATGTCGTTCGCCTCTATAAGCATCTGGACGGCGGCAATGAACAGCTTGTGCTGCGGATTATTGGATTCATGGGGCTCCCCTATGAGCTCCGCCGTCTTGAGCAGCTCCTCGAGGTCGCCCATGAGGCGCCTTATCTTCTCTATGAGCTCCCTCTTTTCGGGGCCTATATCCGTGTCCTCTACAAGGGAAAGTATGTTGCTGCTCTTCTCCTTGACGCTCTGGAAAAGGGCAAGGCAGGTCCTGTGGTCGTTGCACGTGTCCGCCATGGCCCGTCACTGGGGACCACTATAAAAAATTTCCTAGTGGGATCCACCATAATGAATATAGGTATCCGGCCTAAACTTGACGCTCTTTTAACCTGGTTTTTACCTAATTCGATCACTAAGGTTCCCCGCAGCCAGGCCCGCTCTACAGACCGCCTGGGGCCAGGCAGCAGGAAAAAATAATTATATGGAATTCGAGCTGTACGATGGCGATTGGGCCATTTGACGAGAGGAGGGTTCTGGGATGCAAGGGGCCTGGGATGGGCTTAAATGTTAAGGATTCTGAGTATTTTTAACGGTGAGGGCCGCGGCAAGATGACGGGCCTGATTTACGGGGGGCAAGGAGATAGGGACGCCCTGTCCGTTTCCTCCATAGGCAAAAGGCGGAAAGGCGTGGCTGGGGAATACCGGGGGAGCAGGAAGGTCCCCGGCATGTTGCACATACTTTTTTCCTTTATTCCGTGGATAGTTTACTGGGCGTTAAGCGGCATGGGCAGCAATCTAGGCGTGGTTATCCCTCTTGTGATAGCCTTTCTCTTGGTGGCCCCTCAGATACGCAGGAGGGATCTGAATCTTATGGATGCTGCCTCACTTGTCTATTTCAGCGTGGCGTTTCTAGCCACCTACATCCTCGACCTGGGCATATTCGTCGAGGAGAGCGGCTTCCTCGGCTACACTGCGCTGTTTATTATGGCCCTGTTTTCTCTGGCCATCAAACGCCCGTACACGCTCCAAGCATCGAAAAGAGACTACCCTGAGGTTTACTGGAGGGACAGGCTATTCCTCACAATTAACAGCATGATTACTGCTGTGTGGGCAACGATCTTCCTGGCGAACGCGGCCATATTCCTGTTTCTCGACATGCCCTCTACAGTAATCCTCTCAAACGCATTGATTGCCTTTGGCGTAGCGTTTTCAGCCGTTTTTCCGCGGAAGGCGCCCGCCTACCTGGCCTCAAAGGAGTTCAGGAAATACGACTGGAGGGTCGAGGTGGATCCCCGGAAACCAAAAGGGGAGGACGAGTACGACGTTATAATCGTCGGCTCCGGCATCGCTGGCTTGACCAGCGGCGCCCTCCTTTCAAAGAGAGGATTCAAGGTATTGGTTTTGGAGCAGCACTACCTGGTTGGCGGTTACTGCTCCGCTTTCAATAGGAAGGGCTTCATTTTCAACACTGGGGTGGAAAATGTCAGTGGGCTGTGGGAGAGGGGCCCCATAACCCACCTCCTTAGGGAGCTGGGGCTTAAGAAGGACGAGCTCTTCGTGAAGAACAGGGTCAGGTTCATTTTTAGGGGCCGCTCCATCGATGCAAGCGACATGGAAGAGTTCGTGAGGGCCCTCTCTGACATGTACCCCGAGGAAAAGGAAAACATACGCGCCTTCTTCGACGAGGCTAAAAAGGCGTACGAGGAATGCTACAGGGAGGCCGAGCTCTACGGCACGCCGCTGCCCGCAGAGCTCATCGCCAAGGTTCTTGGAAGCAGAAAACTAGCGGATTACCCAGCGGAGCATCCGCACTTCTACGACTGGATGAACAAGACCTACAGGCAGAAGCTCGACGAGTTCTTCGTCAACGAGGATCTGAAGACCGTCCTCTGCGCATTACTGGGCTACCTAGGAACAGAACCCGATAAGACGCCGGCGAGCAGCGCATTAACTGCGGTGGTATCCTACTACATCCACGGGGGCCACTTTCCCAGGGGAAGCGCGCAGAGGTTTGCCGATACCCTGAAGGAGGTCATCGAGAGGCATGGCGGAAAGGTCCTGGTGAGGCATAGGGTGGACAGGATACTGGTGGAAAGGGGGGAAGTTAGGGGCGTAAGGGTTGGGGACAAAATTTTCAGAAGCCCCATCGTAATTGCCAACGCAAATGCAAAAACCACTTTCCTGGAGCTCGTCGGCGAGGAGAATCTGGACAGGGAGTTCGTCGAATACATAAGGGGCTTGAGGATGTCCCCCTCCTCGTTCATGGTCTTCCTGGGGGTCGACATGGACCTGTCCGGATACCCCACGATCATAGAAAACTTGGATGAAGGTTACAGTATTGTGATAAACTCCAACGCGGATCCGAGCCTGGCGCCGAGGGGCAAGGCAAGCGTCACGATAATGACCCTCGCCAATTACCACGATTTCCCGAGGAGGGGAACAAGGGAGTACCTGGAAAAGAAGAGGGCGTATGCCGAGGCACTGATCAAGAAGGCCGAGAAGGTCATACCCGGCCTGAGCCAACGCATAGTTGTCCGGGACGCGGCGACGCCCAAGACCTTCGAGAGGTACACCTCCATGCCGGAGGGCGCCATCTACGCCTTTGACCAGTCAATAGACGTTAAGAGACCATACTTCAAGACCCCCATAAAAGGCCTGTACTTGGCTGGCGCATCGACCTTTCCAGGCGCCGGGATTGAGGCCGTGGTGATATCTGGGATGATCTGCGCGAACGACATATGCGGTTGGAAGGCTGAGCGTTCCCATAGGGCCGTGGGGCTCCCCCTGGCAGAAGCGAGGTCGAAAGCCGCGTAAAGGGCGCTTGCGGGAGGTGGCAGGGGACGGCATGCGGCCCACGCACATTACTGGGGGACGCGGCTCCCAAGAGGGGTGGGCCCCTGGGCGACGCTTAGTTTATATTGGTAGATACGTGGGAACCCAGTGTTCTCGGACCTAAGGGAGTTCATAGCCTTTCTCGAGGACAGGGGCCAGCTTAGGCGGGTGAAGGCCCGCGTCACCCCCATACTGGAAGTGCCGGAGATCATCAGGAGGTTGGCGTACAGTGGCGGCCCCGCGGTACTCTTCGAGAACGTTGAGGGCTATCCGGGGTGGAGGATAGCGGGGAACATCTTCGGGACGTACCAGAGGGTGCTCTGGGCCCTTGGGACCAATAGGCCCGAGGAGATCGGCGAAAGGCTCATGGCGCTTGCATCGGCCCCGCCCCCCCTCGGCTTCCTGGACAAGCTGAAGGGGTTCAGGGAGGCCATGGGCATGGCCAAGTACATGCCGCGCCAGGTACGTAACGCCCCCGTGAAGGAGGTCGTTCTGGAGGGCGACAAGGCTACTTTTGACGTGCTTCCGGCGTTCAAGACGTGGCCCAAGGACGCGGGGCGCTACATCACGTATGGCCTGGTCTTCACTAGGGACCCCGAGAAGGGCGTCACTAATATAGGCGTCTACAGGATCCAGCTCCTGGGCGGGAAGAGGGCCCTCATGCACTGGCAGATCCACAAGAGGGGGGCCGAGTCCAGCGAGAAGGTGAGGGACGGCATAGACGTGGCCGTGGTCATAGGCGGCGACCCGGCCACCATGATATCGGGGGTGCTCCCAACCCCGTATCCCCTCGACGAGATCCTCTTCGCTGGGATGGTGCGGGGGCGCGGCGTGGAGGTGGTTAGGTGCGAGTCGTCCGACCTCTATGTCCCCGCGAACGCCGAGGTGGTGGTCGAGGGTAGGGCGTACCCCTGGAAGAGGATGGAGGAGGGGCCGTTCGGGGACCACTTCGGCTACTACACTCCCCCAGCGCCGTACCCCATGTTCGAGGTTGAGACGATTACCATGAGGAGGGACCCAATCTACTATGGGACCGTCGTGGGCAAGCCCCCCCTGGAAGACGCGTGGCTCGGCAAGGCCGCCGAACGGATATTCCTCCCGGTCCTAAGGTTCCTCATGCCGGAGATTGTGGACATGAACCTGCCTCCCCACGGGCTCTTCCAGGGCCTCGCCGTGGTATCGATACGGAAGCGTTACCCGGGACACGCAAAAAAGGTGATGATGGGGCTATGGGGTCTGGGACAGATGGCGCTGACGAAGATCATCATTGTGGTTGACGCGGACGTTAACGTGCATGACATGGACCAGGTCATATACGCGGTTTCCAGCACGGTGGACCCCCAGAGGGACGTCGTGGTGGTGCCGGGCACCCATGCCGACGTGTTGGACCACTCGACCCCGTGGGTTGGGTACGGGTCCAAGCTCGGCATAGACGCCACGCGCAAGCTGCCCGAGGAGATGCATGGGAAGGAGTGGCCCGAGGAAGTCGAGGCGGACCCGGAAACGGTCAGCCTAGTGGATAGGCGCTGGTCGGAGTACTTTCCCTGACGTGCGGCATGGGCGGCCCACATCCCCGGCACGTGCCCAGGCCCGTGGCCGTGTTGGTCGAGTACGGCAGGTTTCTCAGGGTGGGCCACACGCTTTTCAGCGTGCCCTTCGCGTACGCGGCCGCCCTCATATCGGCCGGAGGCGCAATCGGGTGGGACACGGCGCTGCTTATAGGCCTAGCCGTGCTTGGCCTGAGGTCGTTCGGGATGGCCTGGAACAACATAGCGGACAGGGACATAGACGCTGCCAACCCCAGGACCGCCGCGAGGCCCCTCATAGTCGGCAGGGTGAGCCTCAGGGGGGCGTACCTCACCGCGGTCCTGGGAGCGGCCGCCTTCACGGCATCGGCGGCGTTGCTGGGCCCCCTCCCGCTTTTCTTGGCGCCGCTGTACCTGGCCATAGTATACGCGTATCCGTACGCCAAGAGGGTGCACTGCTTCCCGCACCTGCACCTAGGCGCCGTGTTCGCCCTCATACCCATAGGCGGGGCCATAGCCGTGTGGCCTAGGGACGATATATATATTGTTATGGAGAAGGTGCCGTGGAATTACGTGATAGGGTCTGCATTATGGGTCGCCGGGTTCGACATGACGTACTCGATACTTGATAGGGATTTCGACAGGAGGTTCGGCGTCAAGAGCGTCCCCGCATGTTTCGGCGTGGGGGCAGCTAAGGCGGCCTCGTTGCTGTTCCACGCGGCCGCAGCGGCGTTCTTCATACGGGAGGCGCTTGGCCTGGGCGCGCTGGCCCTTGCATCGTCCCTCATCGCGGCGGCCATATTGGCGTACGGGCAGCTGCTGGCGTACCGGGGACGGATAATGGAGTCGTTCAACGCGAATCTCTACGTGGGCGTGGTGGTGGGGCTCGGCACGTCTCTGGCAGTGCTGTTGGGGGCCTAGGCACCCCCACCTTCCTCATACCTGTACAGGGCCCTGGCCACCTCGGCAATTGCGTGGGGGTCCGCCCGCAGCGCATAGAGCTGCTCGGCCAACACGGAGAAAACTCGGGGCAGGTCGTTCACGGGGCCTATGGCAACAGCGTGTGTCCCCCCGAGGTCCACCTTAACGGTCACCGTGCCGCGCTCCCTCACGAATTCGATCCTGACCATGCCGTTGGGGAGCGGCTAGGTTAATATTGGTGTTGGCCCATAACGCTTTACATTTCTTGAGTGGTTAACCCATTATATACACGTGTTATGCCAAGAGGAAGAAACCTTAAAATATACAAGGCGTAGCGGTCACCGTGTCACTCGATTTTTTCGGCGAGGGCCTGTCGGTGATCAAGGGTTTGCCGGGCTCGGGAAAGACGACTCTGGCCGCCACTGTGGCCTGCAATTATGGTAGGATCGTGTGGTTCACCTTTTACGAGGAGCGGGAGAGGCTTAGGGCCAAGCTGAAGCAGCTGGGCCTATGCGAGCCCACGTACATATACGACCTTCCGTCCCTCGGCGACGGGATCATAGCGGACTACCTGGTGGAGAAGATCGCCGACAAGAGGCCCGACATAGTGGTTGTGGACGGCGTCAACGCGTTGAACGTGGAGGACGAGCGCCGCTTCTCACACCTGGTCCTACACAAGGGCCTCGCATCGGTGACGCCGCTTCTGACCATAAAGGAGGGCCTCGACACCTCTCCGATAGACTACATTGCGGACAACCTCGTAGAGCTGAGGTACAAATTCGTGAGGGGCTTTTCCCTTGTCAGGGAGATGCGCATAGTGAAGACGCGCGGCTACCCCACCCACATGCACCTGGTGTACTTCGACATAGTGGAGGGCAGGGGTATAGTGTTCTTCACGCCGAGGGGCACGCCCCTGGGCATTAGAGGGGACAGGATAACCACTGGCGCCCCCGAGGTTGACGACGTCCTTGGGGGCGGCGTGGAGGTCGGGTCAATAGTGGCCGTCGCCGGCCCCCCAACCGGCATAGCCAGCAAGCTCCTCGTCCTCACAGCGATAGCAGTGGCCGAGAAGGGGTACAAGGTCCTGTATCACCACCACTACAAGTTCCCCACTTTTATGGTGTTCGCGGAGCAGCTAGGCGCAAGGGTGGACAATCCCAACATAACGTGGCTCTTCCACCCTGTGGAGGAACACATGTCGGTGGGCTGGTGGTACAAGTCGGCGTCCCTAGTCACGGACGGCAACTACACACTTCACGTGGCCGACAACTACGAGATAGTGGTTCCCCTGGTGGGTAGGCAGATGATTTACAGGGCCGTGTCCCTGTACAGGGACCTAGTGGGCGACAGGGCCGTAACAGTCCCCGTGTTTAACTCGATAAGGATATGGAATAGGCTGGCCGAAAACCTGGGCGGACTCGTCGACTACATATTCATATTTACCAATAGGCACCTGGTGATCAGGAAGACGCCCAACTTCCTGGGACCCCTAAAGTTGAGGTACTCTGTGAGGGGCCGCAGGGTGGTCTTTGAAAGGATATAGCGGGAACGAAAAACGCTTTAAGCCGTGTCCGTGGTCCCCCGTGCACGCGATGAGGGTGCTGCTGCTCGTCACCTTCGTGAACATGCTGGGGTTCACCATAGTGATACCGGTGGTTCCCTTCATCGTGGCCGAGATAGGCGGTGACCCCACCGTGCAGGGCGCGTTGGTCTCCACGTTCGCAATAGGCCAACTGGCCTCGGCCCCCCTGTGGGGCCTCGTGTCGGACAGGCTCGGTCGGGCACGCGTGATAACTATAGGGACAGCGATCATGGGGGTGGGACACCTCATGTTCGCCCTTTCCTGGGACGTGCCATCGGCCATAGCCTCCAGGGCCCTGGGCGGCCTCGGAGGGGGAACCATATCCGCCGTGCAGGCAATGGTGGCGGACCTGACCGGGCACAGGGAGAGGACCGGCGCCATGGGCGCCTTCGGCGCAATGTTCGGCCTGGGCTTCGTCCTGGGCCCCGCCATAGGGGGACTCCTCGGCGCCCTTGGGACCCGTGCACCGCTGTACCTCGCAGCGGCCCTGTCCCTGGCCTCGGCCGCGGCGTCGACCGCGTTGCCGAGCGTCTCGGCGGCCCCATCGGGGCCCATGAGGCCCAGGGTCGGCCTGTCCCTGGTGCTTCTGCTCGGCGCGGTGCTGACGTTCTACACCGCGTTTTCCCAGTTCGAGGCGCTGTTCCCCTATTACGGGGCGTTCTCCGTGGGGCTCTCGCAGGCGGGCCTCGGCCTCGCCTTCATGTACATGGGCGCGGTCACGGCGCTTGTGCAAGGCGTCCTCATTAGGGGGCTCAGCAAACGGGCCAGCGACGGCGCGCTGGCCTCACTCGGCACCACAACTCTGGCCGTGGGCCTGCTGACGTTGCCCTACGCTGGGCACCTGGCCCAACTACTCGCGTCGCTGCTGGCCATATCCATGGGGGCCGGCCTGGCCATGCCCACGCTTTTCTCCATGGCCAGCAAGATGGCCCCACAGAACCTCAGGGGGACAACCATGGGCCTCGTCCAAGCCTCCTCGTCCATGGGGAGGATCATTGGGCCCCTACTCGGCGGGGGAATATACGCAGCCCTGTCGCCTACCCACATGTTCGCGCTCGCTGCGGCCCTGTCCCTTACCGCCCTCCCGCTCGCTGCGGCATCGCTACGCTTGCGGTGACGGCGGACTAACAGTTATATCTGGACATTGCCAGTCAATCAAAATGGAGCGTAGGAAGGTGTTCAGGGTAAGGCAGTCGTACGCTGTGTACCTCCCAAAACAGTGGTGTGTGTCGCGGGGCATAACCGATGGTAACGAGGTGGCCCTCAGCTGGGACGGGGACGTGCTAGTGCTCAGGCCGCCCAGGGACACCCGCATCGAGATAGTGCTGGACGAGCCCTCGGAGAGCCACGCAGTTAGGCTCATCGTGTCGGCCTACGTGACAGGCCACGACATGATAGAGCTAAAGGTGAGGGGCATGCCCCTGGACTTCAGGCACTCGGTCCAGGTCTTCGCGCGTGGGCTCCAGATGTTCATTGTGGAGGAGGGCCCAGACACGATAGTGTTCAGGGTGCACGACGTGAAGATCGACAAGATGAAGCTCTTCTCGCGCATGTTCAACGTGCTCATGTTCATGTTGGACTACGCGGTCAAGGCGCCGAAACTGGACAGCTCCTTCCTCGACTCAATAGACGACGAGGTGGACAGGTACAGGCTCATGATAGAGCGCATGTGCTACAAGTACCCCAACGAGCGCTGCATACACCACGTGCAGCTGGCCCGCCACATAGAGAGGGCCGCGGACCACGTCGTCGAGCTTGCAAGAATGGGGCCCCAGACGGACGTGTTCGTGACGTTGTTGGGCTGCGCGCACGGCTTCTCGGAAAGCGTGTTCACGAACAACGTGGCCGAAATACTGGGGTTCTTCGACGAGGCTGCCAGGTGCAGGACCTCCCTGGCCCAACACGCGCTCAGCGACGTGGAGCTGCTGCACGCACACCGCGTTATCGACTACCTGGCCAACGCGGCCGAGGTGTTCCTGGACATGAACGTCGCCGAGAAGGACTCCGTCCGGGTGGTGCAAGAGGATTTAAATAAGCGAACGGTGTAGACACATGAGGATTTCCTTCAGGGAAGCGGACCTGTACAGGCCCCTGGAGGGGGGCAGGGCCCTGTGCACGGCCTGCGCCAGGCTGTGCCGCATACCGGAGGGGCTCCACGGGTTCTGCGGGATAAGGGTCAACACGGGGGGCAAGCTGTACCTGGCCAACTACGGCCTCATATCGGCCATAGCCGTGGACCCCATAGAGAAGAAGCCCCTAACCCACTTCTACCCCGGCGCCATGGTCCTGTCCATGGCCACGTACGGCTGCAACTGGGCGTGCGCCTACTGCCAGAACTTCGAGATCAGCCAGCGCCGCAAGGTGGAGGGGTGGTACCTCCCCCCGGAAAAGGCCGTGGAGCTTGCCGAGGCCTACGGGGCCCACGGCCTCACATACACGTACAACGAGCCCACAATATTCATCGAGTACGCCCGCGACGTGGGGGTGCTGGCCCGCAGAAAGGGGTACTTCAACACCTTCGTGTCCAACGGCTACCTGACCCCGGAGGCCGTGGAGTACGCGGGGGAGTTCCTCGACGCCATCACGGTGGACTTCAAGGGCAACGCGGACCCAAGGTTCATGCGCAGGTACATAATGGTGCAGGACCCTGAGCCCATATTCCAGGCCCTAGAGGAGCTCAGGAGGAGGGGCATACACGTGGAGATCACGGACCTGGTAGTGCCGGGGATAGGCGACGACCTGGACCACGCCCGGAGGCTTGTGCGCAGGGTCATAGACGTGTTGGGCCCCGACGTCCCCATACACTTCCTGCGGTTCCACCCGGACTACAAGCTGACCGACCTTCCCTGGACCCCGGTGGAGACGCTGGAGAGGCACATAGAGGTGGCGAGGAGGGAAGGGGCGCGCTACGTGTACATAGGCAACGTCCCGGGCCACAGGTACGAGCACACGTACTGCCCTGAGTGCGGCAACGTGGTAATAAAGCGGTACGGCTTCGACATACTGGCCGTCGACCTAGTGGAGAAGGGGGGAAAGTACTACTGTAGGCACTGCGGCAACGAGATCCCGATAAGGGGCCGCCTGCTCCCCACGTGGAGGTTGAGGAACCGCTTCGCGTACGTGCCCATAAACACCATCACAAGGTACGTCAAGGCCTAACGGCGGGCGGCGAGCCTGTTCCTGTACGCCACTGCGAACAGCGCGATTAAGGCCGCTATTGCCGGCACCGCCACGAGCGGCGCCTCGGGCACGTAGCTGCCGTTGACTATGGCGTCCCCACACCCGTTGAACTGCAGGTTGCTGGCCCCCAGGGTAACGGTGAAGGTGCACGTCAGATCGACATTTACCTGTACCTCGTCCAGCGAGTCTGGATCGTTGATCACCACGTTACCATCGACGACCAGGTGCACAGGCCTACCGTTGTCATCGTCGGACTCGCTCTCGAGTTCGAGGTTGCCGGACAGCGACGAGAAGGCCATGCTAAGCTGCACCGTGTCCCCACTGCACACAGTGGCGCCGTTCTTCTCGACCTCCTCGACATAGCCGTTGATCGTGATGGCGCTGCCCGCCTTGCTTACGTATAGTCCCTCGTTCTCAGAGTCTATATCGACCTTGACCGTGTCGCCGGGGGACACGCCTATGGGCGAGCCCCCACACGTCAACGTGCACCCGCCGTCGCACACTATGGTCAGTTCCCCGTCAACCTCGTTGTCCTTGTCGCCTACTGTCAGCGCTATCGTGCTCGACGCGGAGACCAGCAGGGGCAGCATCAGCAGCGCGATTATTATCAGTGCCATGCCACTCCCTCCAAAACAAATTAAAAAATATTGTTAAAGTTTTCGGCGTTTAAGGTAGAAGTGACTCCACACATCACGCAATCCCGGTCCTTATCTGGGCCCTTATGTGTGCGGTGACTATCAGGAGCACGGCCGTGTAGAGCGCCAGGGGCCCCATAACGTAGTGGACCGACCACAGGCCCGCATCGCCGTAGGCCAGGTAGCCGAGCACCGCCCCAATTATGCGCGCCATGTTTATCGCGAAGAGCGCCGCCAGCCCCATGGCCATACGCCTCAACGCTCCGGATCCCCACAGCGCCGCTATTAGCGCTGACAACACGGACATGGATACTATGCCGCTGCACTCTGCCGACACTATGAAGGTCTTCGGGATACCTAGTAGGAGCACGTAGTAGCTGCCCGCCACGTGGTCGAGCCCCAGGGCCCAGAGGACCGCCGAGAGGAGCCTCGTCTCCCAGTACACCACCGTGTCCACCAGGTAAAGGTACATGAGGGCGAACACGCCCAGGGCTAGGGCCGCGCGCAGCACGACTGCGCCCCCCATCTCACCCCACGTCCAGCTGCGGATAGGCGCGTTTACTCCTCCCAGCGGCCGCAAGGCGTGTGGGCCTCGCCATGACGCAGTGACGTACTACTGTAATATATAAATATTGTTGAACTTCGCCTCACCACCTCACGCGCTCCTTCCTTAGGTACCTCACGGTGGCGTCCAGCTTGGCGAACGCAAGCACTATGAGGTACACGTAGTAGTATAGGGCTATGTACGGCAACATCCTCCTACCAACGATGGCGCTCGACATGGCCATGCCAGGTATAGGGTAGAGTAGGAAGTAGAGGAGCGCTATGAGGGGGAAGGTGGGCCCGCCCGGCAGTATGGGCACGCCCAGAAGCGCCTGGATGAGCACGAGTAGGGGGAACATGAGTATGCTTAGAGCTGATACGGTCGGCACTACGTACTCGACGAGCAGCAGGTTGGCGAGCAGTGCCGGGCCAATGCGTTCCCCCCTCCTGAAGGTGACCATGTCCCTGTGCTTCGCCATTACCTGTAGTCCCCCGTAGTACCACCTGATCCTCTGCCTATATATGTCCCTCAACCTGACGGGGACGCGGGTGTACGCCAACGCGTGGGAGTCGAACACTACGCGGTAGCCGGCCTTCCAGGACATCAACGTTATGTCGAAGTCCTCCGCAAGCGTGTCGCCGAGCATTACTATGGGCTTGAGGAACCTGGTCCTGAAGGCGAGTAGGGCCCCAGGCGCGATGAGCAGCCACTTGAGCCTGCCCTGTATCTGGCGCCCGATGCTGTTGGAGTGGACGTACTCTATGTACTGCATGCGGGTCCACAGGTTGTGGTGCTTGTTCATGGGAAGCACGTTGCCGGTCACCAGCACCACGTCGTCGTGGACGAACCACCTGACCAGCCTGTCCAGCCCCGTCACGGGCAGGGTGTCCGCGTCTATCAGCACCATGACGGGGGTCAGGGCCTCCCTGGACGCGAACATCATGGCCTGCGCCTTGCCCAGGTGGAAGGGCAGCATTATGTGGTCCACATTCCTATCCCTGAACTTGTCCACCAGCAGCGGCGTCAAGTCCGTGCTCGCGTCGTTGACCACGACTACGTAGTTCTTGCCTATGTTCCTGGTCACCACGTCCAGCACCTGGCATATGGTGGAGGAGGCGTTGTACGCGGGTATAATGACCGTGTATGGGACCTCGAAGTTGGGGGGCCTGTCAATCACCCTCCTCTCCTCCACATGGTACAGGAACAGCGTGAAGTACGCTATGTGCGTTGTCCCCCCCATAACTATGAACAGCGTCACTATGGCGCTCAGCACCTGGACGAACATTACTTCGAGGCCGAGGGACGAGAAGAGGAGGCTTATGGCCATGGCCATGAAGAATATATGGGCGGCGAATACGAGGAGGGAGAGGGCTAGGTGCAGGACGACCCTCATCTACGGTTGGCTACATAGTACACGATCAGGTCGACGGGGTGTTTGCGTAGGGTCACCACGTTGAGCCTCGCCAGGTCCTTGGCTATGCGCAGGGCCATGTCGTAGCTGACGCCTAGCAGGGCTGCCATGTGGGCCAGGTATATGGCCTTGCGCTCGGACAGTATGCCGAGTGCGTCCGCATATCTCCCCCCAAGCTCGCCCAGCCTATTTGGGTCTCTCGACATGACGAAGTACTCCCCGTCCCAGACTAGGAAGGCGTGGCCCGAAACGGTTAGCGCGGACAGGTACCAACGCCACGCCCTCCCCACGAGAGCCCTGAAGGTGTTCAGCCGCGTGGGCAGAAGATCTATGATCTCGGCGTAGGGCCCCTTACTGTCCAGCGACCTGCATATTATGGGCGAGAACAGCTTTACCACGCCGAGGGTGAAAATGAAGGGGAGTAGCCCAAGGCGTGCCAGGACCAGCGACGCGCCTATTATGGCGAAGAATGCGACCACGGCTATTTCCAGCGGCGACAGGGAGCCGAGGACGGCGGCAAGCACAGGCCTCAGGGGACTCCCTGGGCCCTCCCTTATGCGCAGGGCCATGTACACGGAATCCGTGATGGGCGAGAGGAGGTCGAGCTTCCCGTTCTCCACTGCCTCCTTGACCGCGTTAAACCCCACGACGACCAGCGCCCCTCGGCCGAGCTCCATGACGACTATGGCGGGCGCCCCGGACCAATGCCTCGCTATTATGGTGTATCTTACGGCCGGGTACACCTCGAGGAGCCCGTAGGTTCCGTTGAGCTGTATCTCGGCGTCGCCGTATATCAGGGGCACGGCCCCCTCTATCGTGATGTGCCTAACGTCCACCCTGGCCGCCCTCCTAAACGCGTCCACGTCGCGGCTCCCCACCACGGTGTTCAGCCCGACAACAGCGACGCCGCCATCCCTGACATAGTCCATGATGGTTCCCCACTCGGCCTCGGTGAGGCCGCCCCCATACGACCAGGCCGAGTTGAGGTCGAGCAGATAAACAACGTCGTAGCGGGCCAGAAACCAGTAGTTGCCCAACATGAACCTGGAGCGCGGGTCCTCCAGCACCAGCACGTGCATCTCCGTGCCAAGTCTCTCCGAGAGCAACACGGCGAACACGTCGTCCTCCACGTCGCTCGACACGAACAGCTGCGCCGCGCCGGCCACGTTTACGGCGCATATGGCCGCCATTATGGCGATCGCCAATAGGCGCGTCATGGGCCCGACAATGCGCGCCTACATGTCGACCGCGTGCGACATGGGCGACGTTCCCAACATCACGGCAGCCCCACCAACACGGCCCGGCATCTAGGCCGTGCCACACAACATGGATTTTAAAACTTGTTAAACACCAATTCGACGTAGGTCCTCCCCCTCCTTTTCTCGGTTTTGACCACCCCCTCGCGCTCCAGCACGTACACGTGCCACCTAACCGCCCCATATTGCACCCCCAGTTCCCTGGCCATTTCGTAGATGGTCATGGGGCCCCTCTCCTCGAGCAACGATATTATGGAGGCCTTGATGGAGTCGTCGACGCGCGCTCTCTTGATCCTGGAGGCCACGATAACCGGCAGGGGGAGGCCCCAGTCACGGGAAAGCGCCCAGGCTGCCATGCCCAGCGCCACGGCGGAGACGGCAGCCACTGCTGCGGCCTCTAGCCCGATCGGGACCAGCGAGTAGTAGCCGTTGCCTGTGGCTATGCATCCCTCGCAGCCGCCGCCCACCTCGACTATCCTATACAACATAGGGCTCAACGCATCATTAAATAAAAGCTTTTCAACCTTATGGCGATTTTGATGCCGGCGCGACGGTGGCGGGCCCGGATGACGGGAGGTTTTTATTGGTAGGTCGCACATGACTAGTGGCAACGCAGAGGTACCACGCCGTTGAGGGGGGAAAGATACGCATACGCGTGGACGCAGCGAGGGAGCTCGTGGAGAGGAAGTACGGAGTATATGGCCACGGCACCGTGGAGCTCTGCAAGTGGACCAAGGAGGCGTTGACCGGCGGGCCGAGCTGCTACAAGGTCAAGTTCTACAACGCGCCTGCCGGCGGCTCCCACAGGTGCGTGGAGATGAGCCCCGTGGGCCTCCTCTGCGACAACAGGTGCGTGTACTGTTGGAGGCCCACCGAGGAGTTCGACTTCTATGTGCCGAGCAACGGCGAGGTGCTCGACCCGGAGGAGCTCGTTGAGGGCATACTCAGGGAGAGGCGGAGGCTGCTCAGCGGCTACTACGGCCACCCCAGGTCGGGCCGGAAGAAGGTCGAGGAGGCCCTGAGGCCCACCCACTGGGCCATATCGCTCAGCGGCGAGCCGACCCTGTACCCCAAGCTGCCCCGCCTGATAAGGCACCTGTTGTCCCTGCCCCACACCAGGTCCGTGTTCCTGGTAACGAACGGGCAGCACCCCGAGATGCTGAGGAGGCTCGCGGAGGAGGGCGCCCTACCGACTCAGCTCTACCTGTCCACCAATGCCCCTGACAGGGACCTCTTCTATAGGGTCAACGTGCCGGTGGGCTACAGGGAGGACGCATGGGAGAGGTGGCTGGAAAGCCTCAAGATAATCTCGGAGCTCCCAACGCGCACAGTCATGAGGATAACCCTCATAAGGAGCCTCAACTTCGAGGCCAAGCACATTCCCGGCTTCGCGAGGCTCGTGGCCATGGGCAACCCCCACTTCGTCGAGGTGAAGAGCTACATGCACCTAGGCCGCTCCACCCTGCGCCTGAAGAAGAGCGACATGTTGGAACACGGGGAGGTGAGGGAGTGGGCGATGTCGCTCCTCGAGGAGCTGAGCAGGCTCGGCAAGAGGTTCACCTACATGGACGAGGAGCCCCGTTCCCGCATAGCGGTGCTCCAGAACATGGAGAGGTACGTGGACCGCTGGATAGTCAAGCCGGGGACCCTGTAGGCCTCCGAACGTATGCATGCATATGCATGGTATATGCGGCCCCATGCAGGGCCAAGACGCATGACGTGCACTTCCCAGCGGGGACATATGGGGAACCTTGATAAGCTATGTCAAGTGGGGGCCCATGAAGCCTCACAGGCTGCTGGTCGCCATGGCTGCGGCCGTCCTAATGGTCGCGGCCGCGGCGTTGCTGTTTACAGGCCGAGGTGGGGTGCAGGGGGCTGGCCCGGGCACGCCTCTTGTTGGGGAGCTGAGAGGCGCGCTGGTGGGCGGGGGCTCCACGTTCCTCAACCCGCAGATGCAGGCGTGGTCCCGCGAGTTCTACAGGGCTACGGGCGGCCGGGTAACCGTTAACTATCAGTCCATTGGGTCGGGGGCCGGCACAGCGCAGCTCATAGCCAGGAAGCTGGACTTCGGGGCGTCCGACGTGCCCCTGGGTAGGGACAGATTCGAGGAGCTTGGCGGCCGCCTCTACCAGTTCCCAGTAATAGTGGGCAGCATAGTCATAATATACAACGTCCCCGAGGCGTCGTACGCCTCGACGGGCAAGCGCATTAGGCTGAGCCCGGAGGTGGTTGCGTTGATATACATGGGCGAGGTCAGGCAGTGGTGCGACGAGAGGATCAGGCGCCTCAACCCCGAGCTCGCAGATAGGCTGCCCTGTAGGGACATAGTGGCGGTCCATCGTTCCGACGGGTCGGGGACCACTGGGGCCTTCACGCTGTGGCTCTCCAGGAACTACGCGCCGTGGGCCAGCGAGGTGGGCCACGGGTACACGGTGGAGTGGCCGGCAGACAAGGTGGCCAGGGGTCTAGGCGCTAAGGGCAACGAGGGCGTGTCCCAGGTAGTGCTCCGCGTCCCGTACTCGATAGGCTACGTCGAGTACGCGTACTGGTCCCTCAACGCGGACAGGTACGACGAGGTGGGGGGAGTCGCCGAGGTGCTGAACGTCAATGACGGCGAGTACTACTTCCCGTCGCCGGACGCGGTGGCCCTGGGCGTGTCCGAGGCCCTTAGGTCGTATGCCGAGGAGCACGGCGCCTATCCCTCGGCCTCCGAGGACTGGGGCCCAGTCACGGAAGCCCTAGTGACGCCGCCGAGGGGCTACCCAATAACCGCCTTCACCTACGTACTCGTGTGGAGGGACTACAGCGCCGAGGGATATGCGGACCCGGCCACCAGGGCAAGCCTCATAAGGGAGTTCTTCAGGTGGGTCCTGACGGAGGGGCAGAAGCCTGAGAACGTGGTGGAGGGGTACATACCGCTTCCCCCCGAGGTCGCCGGGATAGGGCTCAAGGCGCTTGAAGGGGTCAGGGGGTAATCCCCCACGCCGCTATGCCGGAGATCTCAGGTCCACTCCTAGTCTTCGGGGTCGCCGCGTACGTCCTTTCACTGCTGGTGCTCGTAAGACTGCGCCTAAGGTGGGGGCTGCGCCTCCTCGGCCTGGGCATGGCGGCCCTGGTCGGGGCCATGATGGGGCTTTTCCTCGCCGAGGCGCTGCCGGCGTTGTACAGGTATGGTCCGTCCCTCTTCCTGCGGGCCGAGTGGGACCCACCCCGCGAGGCGTACGGCCTCCTCAACGCCCTTGTAGGAACGGCGCTTACAGCGTCGTTGGCCCTCCTCATGGCTATGCCCCTCGCCGTGTCGTTCGCCGCCGCCGTAAACGAGTACGCCCACAGGCGCTTCAAGGCGGTTCTGAGCAACCTCATGGACCTCAGCGCTGCCATGCCCACAGTGGTGTTCGGCCTCTGGGGCCTCTTCACGTTGCAGCAGTTCGCGCGTTGGGCCAACAACCTGTTGGCGTCGCTGCCGCCGCCCGTGGGGTGGCTCTTCACACCTACAGATACGGGCCTCGGCATATTCACGGCGTCGGTACTACTGGCCATCATGGTCACTCCCTATGCTGCGGCCGTGATAAGGGAGGGCTACGCCCTTATACCCCGGGAAATAGTGGAGGCCATATACGCAATGGGGGCCACCCGATTCGAGGCCATACTGATAAAGCTCAGGTATGTCCGTAGCTACATAGTGGGGGGCATGTTCCTGGCCCTTGGGAGGGCCCTGGGCGAGACGGTGGCCGTGGCCATGGTGGTGGGCGGCAACCTGTCCCGCCTCCCCACGTCGCTTTCGGACACCGGCATAACCGTGTCGTCCCTCATAGCCCTTCAGTTCCCTAACGCCCATGCCTATCAGTACATGGTGCCCACGCTGTACGCGGGCGCCCTGCTCCTCGCATCTGTCAGCGTGGTACTCAACCTAATCGCTGTGAGGTACCTGTTCAGGCGATGAACCGCAGGGCGTTGATTAATAGGGCTGGCCAGGCGCTGATAGTGGCCCTGGCCGTGCTGGGGGCGCTCCCGGTAGTCCTGGTGATCGTAGATATATACGCGAGGGGGGTACCTGCAATAGTCAGGATAGGCGTTGTCGAGTTCCTCACGGGTCTCCCCCCGACACCGCTGGACGAGGCAGGGGGGATAGGCCCGGCCCTCGTGGGGACCCTCGTCATGGCTGCCATGGGCGCAGCCATGGGGATAGCCGTAGGCTTCCCCCTGGGAGTCTACCTGGGCGCGTACAGGCACGAGCGCCTGGCCGCGGTGTCGCAGTCGTTCACCAACGTGCTTGTGGAGTACCCCACAATTGCGGTGGGCCTCTTCGTGTACGCCGCCATGTCGCTGGCGTTGCCGGCCGTTAACCCGGTCCTCAGGGCGACGCTGGGGATAGAGGTGTCCCAGTTCAGCGGCCTGGCTGGGGCCCTAGCCCTTGCCATAGTCATGGTCCCATACGTGGCCATATTCACGGCCAGCGCGTACGCCAGCGTTGGGCGGGAGCTACGGGAGGCGGCACATGCGATTACCGGCGACGAGGCGAAGGCCCTCTTCGTGGTGCTCAGAAAGGCCGCCTGGAGGGCTATCCTCGCGTCCTTCCTCATAGGCACTGCCAAGATAATGGGGGAGACGGCCCCCCTCCTCTTCACGGCGCTGGGCAACGACTATTATTACGCTAGTCCCCACGAATACGTGACTGGGCCGGTCGGCGCAGTACCGCTACTCATATATTACATGGCGCAGACGAACTACGAGGTGCAGAACGAGGTGGCCTACGGCGCCGCGGCTGTGCTTATTACCCTGGTGCTGGCCGTGTTCGTCCTGGCCCGCCTAACGTCTAGGGAGGGCCTGTGATCAGCACTTTCATGAGCCGTCTCCCGTCAAGTAAAGCCAACCTGAGGGCGCGCCTCAACACGCGCCTCGCCTCTGCGCACCTCACCGCCCGTATGGCTGCCGTGAGGGTGGGCACTAGGTGCACGTTGAGGAACCTCAGCTGAGCCCTAACCACGTCCTCGGACTGTCCCAGCGCGGCCAGCTGGGCCATGAAGGCCAGCATGGTCGACAGGTGGTCCGGCGAGTCCACGGCCTCGAATCCGCGTCCCTCGTAGAACTGGGCTAGGGCCCCAGGTAGGAGGCTCCTCGTAACTGGGTCGTAGTCCTCCCTGAGCCTTCCGGCTCTGAGGGATGCCGGGTCACAGTGGTCGGGCACGCCCATGGGCGTCAATGAGCGTAGCTCTCTGTTTGGGCTTAGGGCCAGCGCGAGCTCGAAGTACGCCAATGCCCTGTCCATGGCACCTCTCCGCGCCGTGCTTAATAAATATTGATATATAGTATTATATACCATTATAATAAGGGTTTTATTTGCCCACGGAGGAAACACCCATGGATTTGTCCCGCCGTGAGTTCCTAAAGGGGGCCGCCGGAATCGTTCTGTTGGCTGCCACACCGACGGCGGCGCAGGGACAGCGGGGCGAGGGGCGTAGGTGGGCCATGTACGTTGACGTGGCCAAGTGCTACGGGTGCTACGCATGCGTGGCTGCATGCGCCGCCGAGAACAACGTGCCCATTGGAGTGTTCCGAACGTGGGTAGAGCGCGTCGTCAAGGGGGACGGCACCGTGGTGTTCGTGCCCAAGCAGTGCAACCACTGCGAGAACCCGCCGTGCGTCAAGCCCTGCCCAACTGGGGCCACCTATAAGACCGACGACGGGCTCGTCCTCGTGAACGACGCACTGTGCATCGGATGCGGGGCTTGCGTCAAGGCGTGTCCCTACGGGGCCAGGTTCATGGACCCGGTCAAGGGCACCGCCAACAAGTGCACGTTCTGCGACCACCGCATATACAACGGCACGCTGCCCGCATGCGTGGAGGCGTGCCCAACGGGCGCCAGGGTTTTCGGCGACCTGAACGACCCCAACTCTGAGGTGTCTAAACACGTCAGGGGAGGCCAGGTACAGGTATGGAAGCCAGCCTACGGCACGGGGCCGCAGATATACTACGATGGCCTGCCAAGGGAGGTGGAGGCATGACGGCGTTTCCCTATGGCTACGTGTACCCCAACGAGTGGGCCGAGCCGCTTGTCTGGATGCCCGTTGTGGCCACCTACATGCTCCTCATATCGATAGCGTCGGGAACCGCAATGGTGCTGGGGTTGGCGGTGGCGTTCAGACACGGCCCGTCCCTCCGCTATGTACCCATGGCATCCATACTGGCCGTCGCATCGGCCGCAGCCCTGCTGCTGGGCCCCATGGCCGACCTGAGGCACCCCGAGAGGGCAACCCTGGTATTCACGAATCCGCACATAGCGCCGAACGACGCACAGCCCGGCTCATCGCTGATAGCGTTGCTGGCCAACCTCTGGGCACCCTTCTTGGTACTGATAGTGCTGGTCTCGCTGTTGGCCCTGTCCGCGGACATGCTGGCGGCGGGCCGCCGCGCGTTGGCGCTCGGCCTATCGTCGATGGAGAGGTATCCCAAGTACTTCGCCGCTGCGCGGGCCCTGTCGGTGCCGCTCGCCGTCCTGGCCTTTATATGGGCCGTGTACGGCGGCGGGCTCCTGTTCAGCGCGGAGGCATTGCTCTACATGTACAACGTGTTTCCCCTCCTCCCAGCCGTCTACCTGGCCCAGTCCCTGGCCGTGGGCGCCGGGGCAGTGATATTGGCGTCGTTGTTGGCCGGGAGCCCGGGCGCTACGCGCGGCCTAGCCCTGGCATTGGCCCTATCCTCGTTGGGCGCGGCCGCCATGAGGCTGCTCGAGCTTTTCAGGGCGTACCTATTGTTGGGGGGAGTCCCCCAGGTAGAGGCGTTGGCCTCCGTCCTGGGGCAGTACATATGGGCTTCTACGGCGCTGTTTCTGGCGGCCGGGATCCTGGGTCTCCTCAACCGGCTAGCCCCGGCGGCCGGGATCCTCGCCGTTTTGGGGACCCTCATCGACAGGTGGGGGTTTTTCGTGGAGCTGCAACGCGTGTCGAAGACGGGGCTTGCAGTGCTCGGGGGGCTCCAGATAGGCCCTGTGCACTACGTGGAGGCCGCGTCGATACTGCTGGTATTCCTAGGCCTATCGCTCCTCGCATCGCTAATAATACCGGTAAAGGCCGAGCGGGTTGGGGGCCATGGCCAGCCGTAGGGCGCTCATAAGGGGAGCCCTTGGAGTAGCGCTGCTAGGCGCAGGCATAGCGGCCTACTGGCCCGTGATAGAGAAGATTGTGAGGCCCAAGTGGCGCGGCTACGGCCCCGATCCGCAGACGGGGGCTAGGTACGTAGTGTCGTCCTGTTTAGGCTGCAACGTTCGTTGCGGCATAATCGCAAGGGTGGTGAATGTTGGTGGCGTGGATGTAGTGGAGCGCATCATGGGCAATCCCTACCACCCCTATAACAGGGCGAAGTCCCTCGACGCCCCCGGCCAGGGGACTCCCCTTAGGCACCTCCCCTACAACACGCCCATAGGGGAGGTGTACCGCGGCGGCAAGTTCAGGTACTTGGGGACCCTGTGCCCCAGGGGACAGGACGGGATACACTATCTGTATGACCCGTACAGGGTCGTGAGGCCCCTCAGGAGGGCTGGGCCTAGGGGAAGCGGCAAGTGGAAGGAGATAACGTGGGAGGAGCTCATCAGGTGCGTGGTGGACGGTTGCGAGATACCGGAGACCGGCGAGAGGCTGCCCGGGCTACGGGAGATCTTTGTGTACGGCAAGTTGAGGGACGCCGGCTTCGACCCCAATGCGGTGCTCGCCGAGATGAAGAGGGACGTGGATAGCATGCTCAGGATCGCCAAGGACCCCAAGACGACGTACGGCGACTTGGCGAGGGCGATAGAGGAGTTCAAGGCTAAGTGGGGCCGGAGGCTCGGGGAAAGGGGCCTCGAATTGGGGGACATCCTGATAGACCCGGACAGGCCTGATCTGGGGACAAAGGCGAACCAGCTGGTGTACGTCAGGGGGAGGGGACAGGGACATGCGGACTACTTCTACCAGCGTTGGACGTACGCGTTCGGCAGCGTTAACTGGCTCCGCCACACATCGGCGTGCCAGCTGGGCTACTACGTTGGCAACTACCTGTGGGCGGGCTACCACGACATCAATCCGGACCCCGTATCCTCGCGCGTCATAATAATGGCCGGGGCCAACATGGGGAGGCAGCACCCCGGCGCCACAGGACAGGGCCTGATGATCGCTAGGGCCTGTGAGGGCGGCCTCAAGGTGTACTACGTTAACCCGGCCGCTCCTAGGACGACGTGCCGCGGCAACATAGTGTGGATCCCCATCAGGCCGGGGTACGACTCGGCGCTGGCAATGGCCATGGTTAGGTGGCTAATAGAGAACGGGAAGTTCAACGTCGAGTTCCTCAGAGCGCCCAACGAAAAGGCCGCAAAGGCCAGGGGATACCCCGTCCACACCAACGCCACGTGGCTCGTGATAACCGAGGGGAAGAGGGCGGGCGAGTTCCTCAGGGCCAGGGACGTCGGAATGGACGGGGGAGACGTCCCCCTAGTGGTGTCGGGCGGCTCGCTGGCGCCGTACGACGCCGTGGAGGCGGCCGAGCTGGAGTACAGCGGCCGCGTCCGGCTCGCCGACGGCGAAGAGGTCGCCGTGAAGACCACGTTCATGATCCTAAAAGAGGAGGCGTTCAAGAAGGGCTTCGAGGAGTGGCTCGCCGAGGCTAGCCCGTATGAGGTGGGCACCCCGGAGTTCGACAGGTACGTGGGGCTGGTCCTAAGCGCGGTTAGGGATTTCGCTGACGCGGCGCCGGAGGCGGCCACCTACATACACAGGGGCGCCGGCATGCATCCCAACGGGGAGTACACTGTGTGGGCGTACAGGGTGCTGGACATACTTATAGGCAACTACCACAGGAAGGGCGGCCTACTCGGCAGGGCAGCGCACACCAAGTACAACAATTACCTGTACAACACGGGCAAGAAGGGGTTCGGCGAACCTGTGCGCTGGGGGCCGCCCATAGACAGGCATAGGTACGCGTACGAGGACACGCTTGAATATTGGCTTAGGGTCAAGAGGGCGTTGGCGGAGGGCAAGGGCTGGGACGAGGCGGTGAAGGCGGCATACCCGGCCAAGAGGCCGTGGTACCCCATGACCGTGGAGGAGAGCTACACGGAGCTGTTCGCGGGTATAGCCGAGGCC
This sequence comes from Thermoproteaceae archaeon, assembly GCA_015521775.1. Lineage (GTDB taxonomy): Archaea > Thermoproteota > Thermoprotei > Thermoproteales > Thermoproteaceae > WANN01. The sequence continues at coordinate 13,732 of WANN01000008.1, read as the reverse complement.
TATCCCTACCCTATAAGGGCGCTCATACTGTTCTACGCCAACCCGGTGCTCGCGGCCAACTACGGGGTGAAGTTCGTGGAGGTGTTGAGGGACGTGAAGAAGCTGCCGCTTTTCATAGCCATAACCACGACCATAAACGAGACCTACATGTATGCGGACCTCATAGTGCCGGACACCACATACCTAGAGACGGGCACCACGGGCGTCCAGTATCTCTACGCGAGCAGCGGCAGCGTTCTCCTCGCCGAGGCCTGGAGGTCGCCCGTGGTCATGCCCCTCACGCAGTACATAGGCGAGTGCCCAAACGGCCATCCCAGGCACGCAAGCATGTGGGAGTTCCTGATAGACGTGGCAAAGGCCCTGGATATGCCGGGGCATGGGGACAGGGCCATGCCGGGCCTCGGGAAATACGAGGGGAGGTGGTACTCGCTGCACTGTGTCTGGGAGTACGTAATGCGCGTCTTTGCCAACGCGGCCATGGATGCTAGGGACAGGGGGCTGATCCCCAGCGAGGTTCCCCGCGACGAGGTCGAGTGGGTGGAACGCAACTACCCAATAGCCAGGTTCAGGGACCTGGTGCCCGATGAGTGGCCGTACATGGCCTATGCCTTGGCAAGGGGCGGCGTATTCACGGGCTATGACGAGTCCTTCGACGAGAGGGGCATCTCCAAGAGGAAGGTGCCCAGCAAGAGGAAGAGGTGGAGGCTCACGCTGATGCTGTGGAACGAGGACCTGGCCAGGACGCGGAACAGCGTGACGGGCCAGAAGTTCTGGGGAGGCCCAAAGTACTTCCCGCCGGCCACCTATGCCCCGGTGGGAACCGCGCTGAGGGGCGACGCTGGCCCCCACGGAACGCCGCTGAGGCAGCTGTACGGGCCCAGGGAGTGGCCGCTCACGCTCATATACCTCAGCGGGCCCCTCTACACGAAGCACCGCAGCCAGTTCTACTACTGGATCAAGCAGGTGGCCCCGGAGAACTTCGCCGTGTTGTCCCCACGCGATGCGAGGCGCATAGGCGTTGAGACGGGCGACGTAATACGCGTGGAGACGCCTACCGGGTCCCTCGAAGTGCCCGCTGTGGTTGAGCCCACAGTGCCGCCGGGCATCGTTATGGTGCCCTACGGCATGGGGAGGTGGGCCGACACCGCCGCCGTGAGGCCACGCTACTTCCAGGCGGCTGAGCCGCGCCTGGCATCGCTTCTGGGCGAGCTGCCGGAGCGCGCCGAGGTTCCGCCCCAGGCCGTTAACCCGGTCAGGTCGCTGCCCGAGACCGCCAAGAAGCTGCTCTTCACTAAGAGCCCATCGGACTACTACGACGGCGCTGCCGTGGACAAGTGGCGCTTCAACGGGGTGACCCCCAACGTGGTGGAGGCGTCGGACCCCTCGCTGGGCGACTGGCCCCTCCTCTCGTGGATAGGCGCATCACAGGCGTACTTCGACACGCCGGCCAGGATCGTCAAGACGGGGAAGAAGCACAGGTTCGAGCAGCCTAACGTAGTCTGGTAGGCCGGGCCAACCCCCCTTTTTTCGGGGCAAAGCATTATTATGCCCGCGCACTGTACCCCATGTCTAAGACCACCATCGCTGTGGACCGCGGCGTAGCGTCGCGCCTCTCGCGCATAGCCAGGGCGCACGGGTTCAACGTGTTTAGGTTGGCCAGCGAGCTGATGGGGTCTACCCTGGACATACTTGAGGATGGGGTCACGCCCCGCGACATATCCATATACTGGAAGGTGTACAGGGCCATATCGGTGTTCGACCCAGTGCCGGTACCTGCATCGCTCCTCCTTGAACTGCTGCGCCATGTGGACCAGGCAACTGCGGCCAGCATGTTCAGGGAGTGGGGTACGAGGGTCGGCAACACGTTGAAGGCCCTGGTGGCGTTAGAGGACGTGCTCGCGGCGCTCCCCACCATAACCAAGTTCTACCTCTCAGCGAAGGCCCACTGCGAGTTTGACGATGAGGGGAGGGCATGCCGCGTCACTGTGATGGGGCCCCCGGGCTCCGAACAGTTCTCCGACGTGTTCAGGGAGTTCGTTTTGGGGGTACTTGAGGCGTACGGCGCGAGGGGCCGCGTCGAGGCCAGGGGCAACGTGCTTAGGCTGGACCTGGAGCGGGAATAGCGCGGCCTACAGGCCCAGCTCTAGGTTGGCCACAACGTCCACCACGTCGCCGTCCTTGAGGCCCAGCGCCTCCCTGAGGCTTATCGGAGCGACCAGCTCTATCACGTCTGGCCCGTAGTGTGTCCGCTCGATTATGAGGACTGCGCTGTTCGGATAGCCGTTAACCTCAGCCCTGAAGCACTTGACGCCGCCGTACGTCCTCACGCCGTTGCTGAACCCGCTTATCTGTATGCCGGGGAGCAGCTCTAGGTAGCGCCTATGCGGTATGTACTCTGGGAAGAGCCTCACGTTGAGGGTGCCCGGGTAGGGCCTGAAGCCCAGCCTCTCCTCGAACTGCCTGACGTACCCCTCGAGCGACAGGTAGTACCTTCCCTCCCCCAGCCCCGTGAAGACGGCGCCCGACAGCTTGACCCTCAGGGGGGCGCCGAAGTACCTGAGCAGCACGCCGAAGGCCTCCCGCATCTCCTCCTCGGCCTTGCCCGTGAACGTCAGGGAGCCGTCTGCGTGTCTCACGAGCAGGCCCCTGTCCATGAGCCGCTTCACGAGCTTCGAGGCGCCCTGCGGCGTGAGGCCCGTAGCGGCCGCTATGTCGGCAAGCCTCAGCCGTGCCCTCCTCTTGCTGGACACGCCCATGGAGGCCAGCAGTATGAGGGGCCCCACGTCATCCATGTCCATACGGCACCGTCATGGGGGGCTTTTATTTGATGGGGTTTATTTAGCAGCGCGTGGCTGGGCACATGGGCTGCATAGAGGTCGCCGGTAGGCTGTGGAACGGCAGGCGCGCCGCGGTGTCCATAGCCGACGGCGTGGTGGCTGGTGGGGGGCTGGAGGGATGCCGCAGGTACGTCTTCGACAGGAGGCACCTCGTGCTGCCGGGCGCCGTGGACATGCACGTGCATTTCAGGGACTGGGGGCTGAGGCACAAGGAGGACATGTCCTCGGCCTCCCTCGCCGCGCTTCAGGGCGGGGTCGTGGCGGTGGGCGACATGCCGAACACGGTGCCCCATATAAGGGACGCGGGGCTCGCCAAGAAGCGGTGGGACGCCGGCTCCTCGCTGCCCGTGGAGTATAGGCTGTACATGGGGGTTCCCGAGGACCCCGAGGAGGTGGCCAAGGCGCGGCCCTACGTGGTGGGGGTCAAGGCTTACCCGGCCGACATAGAGAGGTACGGCTGGGACCACGTAGTGGAGACCCTCGCCATGGCCAACAGGCTCGGCCTACTTGCAGTGGTCCACTGCGAGGAGCCAGGCGCAATGGCAGAGGGCCCCAACGAATCCGAGCTGCTCTGCGCGCATGAACTGGTGAGGTGGGCGGTAGCTAGGGGGATCAGGGTGCACCTGACCCACGTCTCGGACCCGAGGACCGTCGAGCTAGTGCAGGCCTATAGGCCCATGATAACGCTGGACGTTACCCCCCACCACCTGCTGCTCAGCAGGGAGGAGTGCGTGGCCAGGCACGGGAGGGGGCCCTGCTATGTCCGTCCCCCGCTCCGCTCCAGGGAGGACAGGAAAAGGCTGTTCCAGTCGCTGCTCCTGGGCATGGTGGACGCCGTGGCCACTGACCACGCTCCGCATGGGCGGGACGAGAAGGCCTCCGATGATCCGCCCCCCGGCATATGCGGCATAAACGTGGCCCTTTTCCTGCTGCTGGACCTGGTGAGGAGGGGCCTCATGGGGCTACACGACGTGGTGCGCCTCTACTCATCGAGGCCCCGAGGCCTCATGGGGCTGCGCCTGGGCCTAGAGGAGGGGTCCCCGGCGGGCCTCGCCGTGGTGGAGCTGGTGCCGGGCCGCGTGGACCCGGCCACCTTTTCGGGCTCGTGCCGCTTCTCGCCGTTGGAGGGCCTGCCCACGTACGGCAGGGCCCGCCTAGTGGCCACGCCCAGGTCGGTCTACGTAGATGGGGAGGTCGTCCCCTATGATGGCCCTTGACCGCTGCGGCGCGTATTACGTCGGGGAGCTGCCTGACCGTAGCCCCTGCATATACGTTGACGCCATGCTGGGGTGGCTGGCCAGGTGGCTAAGGGTCCTAGGCCACGACACGCGCTACGACCCGAGCGTTGGGGACGAGGAGCTGGCGGCGACCCCATGCCTCCTGGTGACGCGGGACGTGGGCCTCTTCAGGCGTAGGGGACGCAACGCGCTCCTCCTAGTCACAGAAGACCACGTTGCGTGGATAGCAGCGGTGTCCGTCGTCAAGGGGGTCCCCGTGGAGGTGGACTTCTCGAGGACCAGGTGTCCCCTATGCAACGCGCCGCTTATCGAGGTCCCCAGGGAGGCGGTGGACGTGCCGCCGAGGGTGAGCTCGGACAGGTACTGGAGGTGCCCCCAATGCGGCAAGGCCTACTGGATAGGTGGGCACTGGAGGCGTATAGGGGAGGTATTACGGAGGGCCGGCGACGTGGCGGCCTCCTGCAGGCCCCGCCCCCTCGGCGAGGGCCACGGCGCGGCAGATCATTTATAATGTGGTCGCCCGCCCACCACGTGGCTGTCCCAAGGGAGGTCCTGGACGCGTTGGAGCCGTACAACGAGCCAAACGTGGGAAGGGACATGCTGAGGCTGCACTTCAACGAGAACCTTTTCCTCCCCGAGGAGTACTACAGGGAGGTCCTCGTCGACGTGTCGCCCGACGAGGCGAGGTACTATACGGAGCCCCTGAACCGGTCCTTCAACCGGTTCCTCGAGGAGAGCTTCGGGCTGCCCGAGGGCAGCGCCTTCGCCACGCTAGGCGCCGACGAGGCCCTCCGCCTCCTCATGCACCTGCCCCTCCTGGCCAGGTGGAGGGTCGTGGTGCTCGAGCCCACGTACGGCATGGTCGGCCCCATCGCGGCGTCGCTGGGGCTGTGGGCGGAGCAATCGCTCCTCACCGAGACGTTCGACGTGGACGTGGACGACGTGGTGAGGAGGGGGCCGGCCCTAGTGTACGTGTGCAGCCCCAACAACCCCACGGGCAACGTGCCCAGGGGCATAGAGGAGCTGGCGTCGAGGCTCGAGGGCCTCCTAGTGGTGGACGAGGCCTACTGGGAGTATAGGGGCGAGTCCCATGTAGACTTGTTGGAGTACCGCAACGTGGCGCTCGTGAGGACCTTCAGCAAGGCGTGGGGGCTGGCGGGGATACGGGTGGGCTACTTGGCGGCAGACCCGACGCTCGTGGAGTTCGTCTCGAGGATATCCCTACCGCACAATCTGCCCGCCCACTCCATGGCCGTCGTGAGGAGGGCCCTCGGGGCCAGGAGGTACGTAGAGGATGCCGTGGCCCGGGCCAGGGAGGCGTACGCGTACTTCACGGGGCGGCTCAGGGGGCTCGGCATCGGGTTCCTGCCCAGCGTGGCCAACTTCGTGACTGTGCTGGTCGACTCCCCCAGCAAGGTGGCCGAGGCGCTTCTGGCCAGGGGAATAGCGGTCAGGGACGTCAGCTCCAAGCCGCGCTGCGGCAGGTGCCTCAGAATAACCCTCGCCCCACCCCACGTGATGGACAGGGTCCTGGACTCCCTGGCCTCGGCACTTGAAGATTTAAAAAGCGGGCGTGGTGGGGCGTCATGAGTCCCCATGCTGCTCGCGGTGCCTAACAAGGGCAGGCTAGTGGAGCCCACCATGAGGATGCTGGACGCCGTGGGCATAAGGCCCCTGGCCAGCGACGACAGGGCGCTCGTCCTACCAACGTCCTGGCAGGAACTGCACCTGGTGAGGGCCAGGCCCGAGGACATACCCAGCATAGTGGGCTGGGGCAGCGTGGCGCTTGGCGTGACCGGGTACGACTACGTGGTCGAGAGCGGCGTCGAGGTGGAGACCATAGCCCAGCTCGGCTTCGGCCGCGGGAGGCTGGTCGTGGCCGTTCCTCGGGGCAGCGGCGTGAGGAGCGTGGCCGAACTCCCCTCGGGCACCCGCGTGGCCACCAAGTACGCCAACATAGCGTACAGGTACTTCGGGGAGCTGGGCCTCAGGGTACGCGTGGTCAAGGTCTCGGGAAGCGTGGAGGTCATGCCCTTCCTGGGCGTGGCGGATGCGGTCATGGACATAGTGTCCACGGGCACCACGCTGAGCGTCCACGGCCTCGTGCCCATAGAGACCGTTCTCGAGACAGAGGCGGTGCTGGTGGCCCGCCGCGGCCTCGGCGGCGAGGAGCGCTACGTGGCCGACAAGCTTGCCACGCTGATCAGCAGCGTGAGGAACGCGGCCGGCAAGAAGCTCCTACTGGTCAACGTGCCGGACGAGGTGCTGGACACCGTGGTCAAGTCCCTCCCAGCCATGGAGGGGCCCACGGTGGCCCGCGTCGCGTCGGGTAGGGCCATGTGGGAGGTCATAACCGTGGTGCCCGAGGAGGAGATACCCGACATAGTGATGAGGCTCAAGTCCCTCGGCGCCAAGGACATAGTGATAACGCCCATAGAGAAGGTGGTCCAATAGGCCGCGCCCTCAACGCCTTGCCGCGGCAATCTTTATATGTCCGGTCCCATCGTGGCGAGTGAGGAGGGTTGCAATCGTGGGCGTAGGGTGGTCGGGGTTCGCGGAGGCCGTGCACGACCTCTCCTTCAGGGAGATGATGTTCGAGGCGGCCATGAGGGCGTACGAGGACGCGGGGGGCCTGGACCCCCGTAAGGACGTGGACGCCTTCGTGTCGTGCCAGGAGGACTACTGGGAGGGCATAGCCATATCCGACGAGTTTGCCCCCGACCCCGTTGGGGGAGCCATGAGGAGCGTGTACACGGTGGCTGGGGACGGCCTCCAGGGCCTTGCCCAGGGCTACGCCATGGTGAGGTCTGGCCTCTTCGACGTGGTGGTGGTGGAGGCGCACGGCAAGCCCAGCGACATAGAGACCCTGGGCGAGGTCATTTCCTTCGCCATGGACCCAGTGACGATCCGCCCCCTATCCATACCCAACCCCCACGCGCTGGCCGCCCTAGAGGCCTCGGCCTACATGAGGGCCAGGGGGCTCACTGAGGAGCACCTGGCCATGGTCGTGGAGAAGGCCATGAGGAGCGGTCTGTCCAACCCGCGGGCGAGACGCGCCGCCCGGGCCTCCAGGGACGATTACTGGGAGAGCCCCATGGTGGTCGAGCCCCTCCGCGAGGCCGACATAGCTGGGTTCGTAGACGCGGCCATAGTGGTGGTGCTCGCGTCGGGGGACGTAGCCAGAAGGCTCAACGACGCCCCCGTTTGGGTGGAGGGCGTGGGGTGGTCCACGGAGACCGGTACCTGGGAGCTGCACGACCTGGCCTTTCCCCGCCATGCCCACGAGGCTGCGTCGATGGCCTACCGGCAGGCGCGGGTGGATGCCCCGAGGAAATGGGCCTCCCTGGTCGAGCTGGATAACAGGTACAGCTTCAAGGAGCTCCAATTCCTCGAGGCGCTGGGCCTCACAACGAGGCACACTGTGGGCGAGGACCTAGCCAACGGGGCCTTCTCGCCCCGCGGGGAGCTCCCCGTGAACCCCAGCGGGGGCGCGCTGGCCGAGGGGGTCCCCCTGGAGGCGCACGGCCTAGCGCGGGTCCTGAACCTGGTGGAGGCCCTCAGGGACGGGCGTGGGGAGAGGGGCATAGCCCATTCCTGGCGCGGGGTGCCCACGTCGACCAGCGCGGTGGCGTTGCTGGCGCGTTAGCCTGCCTATCTGAGCCTGGACAAGAGGCCTATCAAAGCCTCTGACACCGCCCTCTTCAGGCCCGCCGGCTCGATCCTCCCCGCCCTATACCCCTCCTCGAGCTCCTGCGGGGTCGACGCGTGGACCCCGTCCACGTCGAGGGGACCCCAGTAGGGGAGGAGCAGGTACTTGGCTATGTCCACCACGGGGTTCATCAGGGTCTCCCGTGGGGGGCAGTAGGCCATCTTGACCTTGCGCTCCACCTCGGCAGGCTCGTCGTGCAGGTAAATCGCGTCGTTGGGCTTCGTCTTGGACATCTTGACGAAGGCCATTGCGTCGTCCAGGTTCCTGGACACGCCCTCCATCCTCCCCACCCCGCTCAGCCCAGATATCACTGGTGTGTGCAGCGCCACGGGCTTCCTCACGCCGAGCCTCTCGGCCACGTCCCTCGCGTACATGTGGGCCTTCCGCTGGTCCATGCCCCCCACCATGAGGTCGACGCCCATGTACAGGGCGTCCGCCACCTGCATGACGGGGTACACGAGCTTCGAGAAGTCTAGGTCCGCCTCCTCCACGTGCCTCCCCATGACCGTTATGGCCCTCCTAACCCTTGCCAGTGTGGAGTGCTTGGCCACCATGACCACCATGCGCCAGTACTCCCTGTCCGAGACGAGGCTCTCCGAGTCCACGAACTCCACGTCCACGCCGAGCCTCCCGAATACGTCCCTCACGTGCCTCTTGTTCTCCCTCACCTCGTCCCAGGAACCCTTGTCGTTGATCCAGGCGTGCCACGTGGCCTCGAGGACCTTCATGCGGAACCCCGCCTCGACCAGGTCCTTGACCTTGAAGATCCAGACCAGCCACCCGATGTGTATGGGCCCCGACGGCTCGTACCCAATGTAGCCGACGCCGCCCCATCTCTCCCTCAACTCCTCCTCGGTCACGACCTCGGCCACGTTGCGGAGGACTATGTCCATGTACCGTGTGTGGGAGGCCTTTTAAAACACTTCTGGGGGCCCCGGCTCAGACACCGAGGACCACCACGGTGCCGGCCTGCATTAGGTCCCCCCAGGCCTGCGCCAGGCCCGTGTAGGCCGGCTTCTTGACCTGCCTCCTACCCGCCTCGCCGCGCAGCTGCCAGAATATCTCGGCTACCTTCATGAGGCCCGCGGCAGCAATGGGGTTGCCCACGCCTAGGAGGCCCCCGCTCGGCGACGTGGGCAGGTCCCCATCCCTCTGCGTGACGCCTTCCCTGGTCATCAGGGGTGCCTCGCACTTCCTGGCGAGGCCCAGCCCCTCCATGTGGTGCAGCTCCTTGTAGTCGAAGGGGTCGTAAGGTTCCGCGACGTCTATCTGCTTCCGCGGGTTGTCTATGCCGGCCATCCTGTAGGCCATCTCGGCAGCCCTCCGCACGTAGGCTGGGAACGCCAGGTCCCTGTTGGTCCAGTGCGTGGTGTCCAGGGTGAACCCTATCCCCTTGACCCAGACAGGCGTGTCGGTCACCCTCCTCGCCACGTTCTCGTTGGCCAGGACCAGGGCGGCCGCACCGTCGCTGACCGGCGATATGTCGAGCCTCTGCACGGGCCACACGAGCACCTCGCTCTCGAGTACCTTCTCCACAGTTATGTTGGGGTCGGCCGCCTGGGCCGAGGGGTGGTCCACGGCGTTGCGCTTGTTCTTGACGCTGACCAGCGCCACGTCCTCCTTTGACACGCCGCACCTGTACATGTACCTGTGCATCTCCAACGCGAATATCCATATGAGGTTGGGGTTGAGGGGCTTCTCCACTATGGGGTCCCAAATGTTCCTGAACACGTACTGTGGGTGGGGCCTCGCGGCGTGACTCATCTTCTCCTCGGCAACTGCCAGCACGGTGTCGCACAGCCCGCTAGCCACGTGCCACCAGGCGGCCACCGGCACGAACACGCCCGTGCCCCCGCCCACGTAGACCCTGACCATGGGCCTCCCCATGGCCCCAGCCCCATCGGCCAGGTACTCGCCCTTCATGTGCACCCCATCGAAGGCGTCAGGCGCCGAGCCCACGACCACGCAGTCTATGTCCCTAAGGGTGAGACCGGCCGAGTCCAGGGCCTGCCTCGCCGCTATCCAGGCCAGCTCGGGCGGGGTCTCGAGGAGGCGGCGGCGGAAGAGGGTCAGCCCAGCCCCAACCACGGCCACCCTATACTTAAAGCCCAGCATGTACTCCCCGCCCACGGCATAAATATATGTTCCGCCCGAGGCGCCGCGCGGCGAGGACGGCAATAATGGCGGGGGCAAGGGGACGAGGACCCAGAGAAGTGCCTGCTTCCCGTATGTGCCGTGCCCCTACTGCTGAGGGTTGTGGGCGCGTTGACGTGGGCCGGCTTCAGCGATATAGTAGTGGTGACCACCCCTGGACACGTGGGGGTGGCATGGCTGGCCGAGACATGGGGCCTTAAGGTGGAGTACACTGAGGGCAGGGGATATGAGGACGAGTGCGTGGTGGACAGCCGTGCCCCGGTCCCCATAGCGCCGTGCGACCTGGCCGATCTGACCCCAGCCGCGTACTTCCCCTCCTGCGCAGCGATGTGTTCGCAACGGCGATGGCCGGCGGCGGGTACGTGGGCCTTCCATGGGCGCCTAAGCTCAGCCTATCCGAGTGGGCCCTGGTCGAGGTGCCCCCACTGCACAACGTCAATGCATGGCAGGACCACATTGAGGCGGAGGCATCGGACCCGCCGCTATACCCCGCCTATTTGTACCCAGAATCGGTGCGCGTGGGCGCGGAGTGCATCGATGCCGATCCCATCCCGGCCTCCTCGCAGCTGTCGACGCGTGGACATGCAGGGCGATTATCGGGTGCAGCCTCGTCGATGGGGCAAGAAGAAGGGGGTCCCCAATCCCCGCAATACCCGTAGATAGACGCGCCATGCCGCTCCAACGACGCCCATCGGGACTGTGGAGACGTATAGCCATCCCCCACCCACATAGGGGAAACGTGCAGCCGCTCTATCGCGTCGCCCCATAGGCCAACCTCTAACCGCCTGCCTTCCAAGGCAGACACGTGGGACATGTCGCCGTAGCTATGTACCCCTCTCAACAACGCGTGTATAGGCTCCCACCATCGCTCGGCAAAAACCGCGTATTAATGCTCTCAGGGTGAGGAACATGGCGCCACCGGAAAAAATATTAGATTGCGGCCATGTTTACCTGTGAACGATGTTGTGGTCTACATAATCGGATTCTCCTTGACGATCATCGGTATGCTGGGCGGAGCACTGTACTGGCTCGGAAAGAGGTTCGCCACGATCGACAAGAGGTTCGAGGACATCGATAGGAGGTTCGAGGATATGGAAAGGAAGCTGGTGCTGTTCGCCGATTCCCTCAGGTCCAGTGTGGTGGCCATAAACTCCCTGCTAGTGGAATACCTGGGCCTCAAAGGGGTGTTGACCCAGCAGGAGACCGCCTTTCTGTCCAGGGAGGCCTCCCGCCTCCTGTCCATGGTGAAGGTCAACCCGATCACCGCCGAGGAGCTCGAGTTCCTGAAGAGTGTGTTCAGCAAGCCCGTCGAGGAGATGACCGTGGAGGAGCTCGAGAGGGCGGCAGAGATAGCCAAGCAGTGGTGGTACCGGGAGGGCAAGGAAGAGGCGTACAAGCTCTTCCTAATCGCCTGGACTATCAGGGCCTACAAGCTGTTCCAGGAGGGGGGCGAGGGGCAGAAACGTTAGCCTACCCATTTGGCTCGAAGACCTGTAGTGCGTTGCTATAGATCCGTGGGGCGCAACGCTCTACGGCCCTGTATGGGAGCCCCGTGCCTCTGGGCTCGGCCCCTCACGGCCCCACGGTGCTGGTGAGGAGGGAACCAATGAAGAATCATGTAAGGGATATGGAAATGGTTGTGAGGAAGTTGTCAGACGGCCCAGCCCGCGGGCACCCACCCCAGCCTGCTCCTGACGAGTCCCCGCTCCTCCACGTAGCGCCTAAACTTGGCATGGGCCTCCTCGTAGAGCGCCCTGTCTCCGCAGAGCAGCACGCCGTCCGCAAGTATGTCGAGTATGACCATGCTCGTGGCGAGCAGCTCGTCCAGCCTGTCCAGCGGTATTACGAAGAGCTGGCCGACGCCGGTGCTCCTAACCTCGTAGTCGCCGGCCCTCACTATGAGGGCCAGGTCCCAGTCGCTGAAGGGGTGTCCCCCTCCCCGAGCCCGCGACCCGAAGAGGAGCAGGGCTCCCCCTTCCCCGCAGAGCCGCCTGACCAGCTCCTCGGCCCTCCTCCCCCTCTCCTCAGCCACCTCCCTGAATATGTCTATCCACGACATGTCCCCACAGCCTCTCCATGCAGTCCAGCGCCTCCCTGGCCTCCCACTCCCTGTAATCGTTGAGGCGGGCGTCCGGGCAACGGGGCTGGATGTAATGCTGCTCCAACAGCTCGGCGCACCTAACCACGTCGTCGGGAAAGGAGGTCCCCAGGGCCCTCTCCAGGAGCCTGAGCAAGTCCCCAGTGGCGTGGGTCTGGGGCCTGGACCCAGTCAGCCCCATCAGGAGGGCCTTGAGGGCCAGCTCCACGGACTGCTGCGCGAAGAATGCCGCCGAGTCGTACCTGCCAGCCCTATAGTCCTCGTGGGCATACTCCCTAAACCTCAACGCCCGCCTCACCCACGTCTCCACGTTACGGACGCCCAAGCCGGATAAATCCCTTTCGGCGACGCGTGGACCGGGCGGCTCACTGTTGGAAGGTTTATATGGGATGGGGGAAGCGTCCACGTGAGTTCCCGGTGCTGGTCAAGCCGTGGAGGGATATAGGGCTGTACAGGCGGGCGCGGCTTAGGGAGGCCGCGGTCGAGGCCCGCCTCGCCCTCGAGTTCCTCGCCGATGGCCTCGTGAGGAACGCGGCTGGCAAGGCCTTCCAGGCGTGGAAGGCGTACCTTGGCGCCCTCGCGGCGGAGCACAGGGAGAGGCTGAGGGACGCGTTTCCCGGGGCCAGGAAGGTGAGGTCGGGGGACGAGGAGGTGGAGGTCGAGGAGGTCGACATAGTCATAGCGCTGGTCCCCACCACGGCCATGCTCAAAATCTCCGCCCTATTGACGGGGACCGCGGGAGGCGACGGGGCCAAAAACACGGCGCTAGCCCTGCAACTGCACCGCTACCAGTACAATGGGCTGGACCCCGAGGGCTACCTCACAGACATACCCGACGACAGGACAGCCGCCCACCTGACGTGCGCCCTCCTACAGCACTTCGCCGAGCAGACAGGCGACCTCTACGGCAAGGTATGCGGCAAGGCCACCACAACGGAAAACACACACTGACGGCGGAAACGCCAGACAAGCCCACATCCCCGGACAACCCCTTTCCCAACCCCATCAAGGCCTCACAGCCGATATTCACGGCATGCCGCTCAAGCGCCGGACCCAGCGAACCATAATGGTGAGCCCCCTTCTGGGAACACCAAAAACTCCGCAAAAGGGGGATTTATATGGCTACTACCAGCTCCTCACGTACAGGCCGACCGGCACCCTGTACAGGCAGTTCCCATCAGAATACTGGTACTTACTCACAGCCACGTATATGTCCTCGAAAACATTCATGCCGCCCTCAAGGTCTCCCCTATTTGCTATCTGTCCTTCCACCGTGGCTGTGCCTCCCATTACGCTGATCGTCACGCCTACTGTGGAGGCCAGCGTTACGGCCACGGGGTTGGCGGTAAGTATTGTGGCTATGATGGCGCCGACGGGTATGCCGATCTCGAAGTCCACGCCGCACGAGTCATAGGCATTGACTATATCTTTAAGGAGCACAGTGTTGCTTCCCGCCCCGCTGCCCGGGGGATATATGGTCGTGAAGTACTGTAGGTCTGTCCCCTCAAACAACATGTCCATAAGCACCTGGGCAGGCATGCCAACTTCGACTCCATTCTGGATAGCATTATTTATTATATACAGGTCGCTCACAGCGTACAGGCCGTACTCCTCATTGTCATACGTACGGCCAACCGAGTCCTCCCAGAAATGCCTATATATGGCCATGGCGGGCCTACCCCAGAAATAGCCCCAT
>WANN01000007.1 GCA_015521775.1 Thermoproteaceae archaeon | reverse complement strand
TGCAGGCGCGACTTGTCCTTCTCAAGTTCGTCCACAAGCGTCTTGTACTTGCTGAGACTCTCCACCTGCAGTTCCAGCGAGTATATGTTGGTGCTGGCCACCACCCAGGCTGCCGCGGCGCCTATCGCTATGCCCGCTATGAATAGGGCTAGAGACACGACGTAGTTCATGCATCGGCGTGTCGCCGCTCTTTTAATTTTTTCCTTATGTGCCAGGCCACCTCGGCGGCCACCTCGCCGGGCCCCCTGCCGGCGTCCACGACCACGTAGCCCAGCTCCATTGAGCGCCTGATAAGCATCTCCCTTGCCTTTGACAGTACGTGGAGCACCTCGTACTTGTCCGGCCTGCCGCCTCTGGCGGCCACCCGGCGCAGCGCCTCCCTAGGATCAACATCCAGTACAATGGTCAGGTCGGGCCAAGGGACGTGCCTATTTATTTCCAGTATCCAGGCCACGTCCACCCCCAACGCGCCCTGGTACGCGACGCTGCTCTCCAGGTACCTTTCTGTTATCACCACCTCGCCCCTCCTCAGCGCGGGCGCTATCTCGGTCACATAGTGGTGTAGCCTGTCCGCGGCGAATAGAAGCGCGTCCACATGGGGATCCACGGAATGCTTGAGCGCCCACCCCCTGACCAGCCTACCAACCTCGCTATTGCTAGGTTCCTGCGTTACGTATAGGTCCACCCCCTCCTTCCTGAGGGTGTCCGCGACAAGGCCGATGACGGTGGACTTGCCGCTTCCGTCTATCCCCTCTATGGCTACCAGCATTAGGCTATCGACACTATGCTGCTCGTCACAGGCGATATGGGGCCAGCGGCCCTCCCCTTGACCACTACCCCGACCCTGGGAACAATATCTATCTCGTACACGCCCGGCTGTACGGGCGACCACCTCATTTTCCTTATGAAGAGGACCCTCTTGAAGTCCCCGTGATGGTCCCTGCCTATGCCCAGCACCATTACCCCTGTTGCCAGGAACTCCTCGACGCCGTACCTGGAAAGGGTCGACACGCCGCTGGGTATCTCGGTGGTTATCAGCGTCGTAACGCCGACCTCGCGCTCTATGCCCATTATAAGAGCCCTGATATACTCCCTAAGCACCTGCACGTCCTTTTCCAGCGTGACTAAGGGAGCGATTGGATCTATGGCCAGTCTCTGCGCCCCAAGGGCGTACGCGTAGTCCCTAATCGCAGTTATCAAGGACTTCGCTATTGCCGACGGCTCCTTTTCACGGATCTTCTCGACTATGTCCATTTCGGGTATGAGCACCTCTAGGAGGCCGTTGCCCCTGAGCTCCTCTATCGACCAGCCGAAACGCGATGCCCCACTTACGAACTGCTCGTAGGTCTCGTCCACGGAAAGGTATATGCCCGGCTCGCCGTATTTAAGCGCGCCGTTTATAAGGAACGATAGGGCGAAAAGCGTCTTGGCCGTCCCGGTCTCGCCGGAGACCAGGTACGTCCTCCCCCTTATGAAACCGCCGCCGATGAGCTGGTCGAGCCCCTCGATGCCGCTCGGCGCAACGTCGTAGTACAGCGACATGGGTTCCGGTGCAAGGAAGTATAAAAAGGAATCGGGCTAGTCAGCCGCCCTGGCTATGCCGACCACGAGCCGCTTCCCCTCTATTTCCCACTCCATGACGAGGTCCCCCTGCCTGCCCCATTCGAGGCGCCTCGCCCTAGTCTCGTTGAGGATGTACCCCTCGTGCCGCCTAACGGCCTCCGCCAACTCGGCGTCGTCCGTGTCTATGTAGACCACTATCCTCTCCTCCACCCTTAAGCCAAGCCTATTACGCATCACCTGCACACGCCTCACTATTTCCCTAGCGAATGCCTCCATGAGCAGCCCCTCGTCGAGCCTACCCGGTATGCACACGGTTATCCCCATCTCGCTGTGCATGAGGTGGTCCCTATCCTTGCACATGTCCGGCGCCGAGTCGACCACCTTAACCTCCCTCACGTTGCCCAGGTACGGGAGGAGCTCAGCGACGAGAGCGCCGTGCCTAGCGCCCGCCACATAGGCCACGGCTAGGGGCCACCTCAGCTTTATGCCCGCCCTGTTACGGGCCTCGGCCAGAACAGAGAATACGCGGAAGAGCTCGTCGAACGCCGATTCCAGCTCCGCATCGACATAGCCTTCCCTGGGGGCCGGGAACGAGGAGAGGTGCACGGAAGGCTCGGCCCACGGGTCGTACTTCCTCACGAACGCCTGCCACAGGTACTCCGTTATGAATGGGACGAAGGGGGACGCAAGCACCAGCGTGCCTTTGAGGACGTGGAAGAACACCGCGTATGCCGCGTACTTGTCCTTCCGCTCCTCCTCCATCCACACCCGCCTCCTGAGCAGCCTAATGTACCGGTGGCTGAGGTCCTCGACTATGAAGCCCACCAACGCACGTGCCGCGTGGTGTATGTGGTACCCCTCCAAGTACTGCCTTACCTCCTTCACCACGGTATAGAAACGGGAGAGTATCCACCTGTCCTCCTTTAATGCCCATTGGTACAGCTCCTCTAGCCGGTGCCTGTCCACGGAGAACCTGTCCAGGTCCATGTACGTGTCCGCGAACTTGACCATGTTCCAGAGTATGTTAAGCGTCCTATACGCTTCCACCACCTCGTCCGGGTTGAAGAGCAGCGCATCCCAGGGCGCCGACTTGAGGGCTATGTACAGCCTCGTGGGGTCGGCCCCGTGCCTCTTGAATATGTCCTCGGCCCATATGACGTTGCCCCTGGACTTGGACATCTTCTGGCCGTGCTTGTCCAGGATTAGGCCCTGTATGAGGACGTTGCGGTACGGCGCCTTGCCCGTCCAGGGCACCGAGGTCGCCAGGAGGCTGTAGAACCATCCCCTCGTTTGATCCTGCCCCTCGGTCACGAAGTCGTAGGGGAACAACCGCTCCCACGTGTCCCTGTTGCGGAGCCCGTCCACCGCCGCTATCCACGCCACGCCGCTGTCCAGCCACACGTCAACTACGTAGGGCTCCCTTGTCCACTCGCTGCAGTTGCCGTGTGACACCCTCACCCTGTCTATCCAGGGCCTGTGGACCAGCCAGAAGTCGTCCACCTCCGGCAGGTGGACCGCATACCGCTTGAGTTCGTCCAGCGACCCCACAACAAGTATCTCCCCGTTGTCCCTACACTTCCATACGGGCAGGGGGGTGCCCCATATGCGGCTCCTCGATATGTTCCAGTCCCTGGCATTCTCCACAAATACGTCGAAGCGGTCACGCAGTTTTTCGGGCACCACGTTCACCCTTTTCAGTTCCTCTACGAGCCTGTTCCTCACGGCCGTGATCCTGACGAACCACTGCCGGTCGCTTCTAAGCAGGAGCTTCGTGCCGCACCTCCAGCAATGCGGGTACTCGTGCTCGATCGTCTCGCTGTGGACCAGCAGCCCCTTCCTCCTCAGGGCCTCTATGACCTCCCCGTCTATTTCCAGCGCGGGCTTCCCAGCGAAGGGCCCAGCCAACTGGTTAAACGTTCCGTTTACTTCGACGCTGTTGGTTATGGGGAGCCCATGCGACTTGGCCAGCTCGAAGTCCTCGGGGCCGTGCCCCGGCGCTATGTGGACGAGGCCCGTGCCCTCCTCCGCCGACACAAAGGACGCCGCATATACCCGGTGACTGCGCGACCCACGTTCAGGTATCTCCTTGGCGAACGGATGTACATATGCGAGGCCTTCCAGCTCGCTGCCGCGTCGCTCCTCCACGACCGTGGGGGCGCCCAGGCCCAGCTTGGACGCTATGCGGCTCAGGGCGTCGGCCGCTACCCACCAGTGCTCGCCGTTCACGCCTATCTTGACGTATACTAGCTCGGGGTTCACGGCGACCGCCTCGTTGTCTATCAGGGTCCACGGCGTCGTGGTCCATATGACCAGGTATTCGCCGTCCTTTCCCTCTACGGGGAACTTGACGTAAATGGAGGGGTCCCTCCTTGCCTCGTAGCCTAGGGCGACCTCCGCATCGCTGAGCGACGTCTCGCAGCGGGGGCAGAACCAGAGCACCCTGAAGTCCTCGAAGAGTAGGCCGAGCTCCCACATCCTCTTTATGAACGCCCAGACATGTTCCACATACCTGGGGCTCCTCGTCTCGTAGGCGTTCTCAAGGTCCAGCCACAGGCCCAGCCTAACCGTGCCCCAGTAGGTCCAGTACTTCAAATAGTAGTTCACTAGCTCGTTGCATTCCCTTACGAATTCCTCGAGGCCGAACTTCTCCACGTCCTTCTTGGTCTTCAGGCCCAGCTTCTTCTCGACCTCAAGTTCCACGGGGAGCCCCTGCATGTCCCAGCCGCCCTGCACCCACACGTTCTTGCCGGTGAGCCTGTTGAACCGTATGACTATGTCCTTGTACGTCCTGCCACGTATGTGGCCCATGTGCGGGTACCCGTTAGTGGTCGGTGGGCCCTCAAGGAAGGCAAATACGCCGCGGCCCTCCTCCCACCTGGCCCATTCCCTAAACACGCCGCTCTCCCTCCAAAACGTGAGCACATCCTCCTCTATCTTGGCCGGGCTATACGTTGTGAGCCTGAACATTTACTGGTCAGGATGCGCAAGGTATAATTCCTTTGCGGCTTCTTTAGGGCGGGGATAGCGAAGCTTATAAACGTGCCCAACGCGCCTCCCATGGACGTGCGGAAAATCGCGCATTACTATAACTATGCCTATATCGGCCTAGCCATAGGTATATCGATATATGTAGTATATGCGTTGCTCACGTTCAGCGTTATTGGGAGCGCGTTATTCATCGTGGTATCGGCGCTCGGCGTCGGCACGCTGGTTTTTGTTCTCCTCAACATGCTCGCGGAGGATAGCCTAGAGGAGAGGCCTAAGAGGGGTAGATGACATGAAGGCCTCCACCTCTGTCAACGTGCCGTGCACCCCCCTAGTGATGTAGTACCCCGCCGCCGCGTTGGCAAGCGCGAGTCTCCTCTCAGGGGAAAGGCCTGCCAGGTGGCCGTACAGGTTGCCCGCGTTCCAGCTGTCCCCTGCTCCGGTGAGGAACCGCGGCTCTATGGCGTGTGTCGGCGCATAGGCGCCGCTGGGCATGCTGAAGGAGAACGTAGAGGTGTGGAGGTCTAGTACCTTTACGTTAACCCTGCCATAGATGTACTCCGCGGCCTTGTCGGGCTTCCCCCCGCTAAACCCTAGGTGTTCGGCTATGCGGAAGGCCTCGTTCTCGTTTATGGATAGGACGTCGACGAGGCCGCTTTCCAGGAGGCCCACCAACGCGCCAATCCTGTCCATTGCCACGGTGGGGTCGCTTGGGTCGAGGTACCTAATGGCCTTGCCGACCCTCGAAAAGACGTGGGCCGCGAGCTCCGTACCGCACTTGTTCTGGGCCCAGTTAAGGACCGCAACGGCGTCGTACTCTTCCCCGAGGACCGGCTCCACGTCCGATGGGCCCACACAGGAAAGCCTGCCTGGGTTTGAGAGCATGACGTTGGCGTTTGGCAGCTCCAACGCCACTGTTATGGGCTGTTCGCCCCATATGGGGACTATCTCCACGTCTCCCAGAGACCTGGACAGGACGGCGTGCCCCAGCTCGTCCACCGTGGCCACCAGCCTGACACGTACTCCGAGCGCCGCAAGCGCCGAGGCCGTGTTGGCCGCGTTGCCGCCCCTCGCCAATCGGTTCGCCACTATGACGTTTCCGCCGCCCCTAGCCGCGACCCTGGCCACCTCGGAACAGAATTCCTCGACTGTCCTTGGGGCGAGACTCACCAAGATGTCCAGGAAGAAGTCCGGCATCACCAGCACGCGCCGCACCCCTGACAGTGAAAGCCCATTTAAATCCTTTGGGAAGCACGTCCCCGACGCTACGTACATCGCTTATAGGCCTACTCGCCATGATCCGGGCGACAGTGCCCGGTCCGATTCCCGGCACCGCTCCCAGCGCCCTCTTTGGCGTCGTGTTCAGGTCTATGGGCAGGGGCAAAGCCACCACGCTCCTCATGCCGTGGTCAACCACAACCGCGTCCAGCCACCTCCCAAGCGGCACGCGCATCGGCATGTACACAAGTATTGGGTAGGAGCCGGGCTGGCGGGCGTACGTCCCCTCCCCGTAATGCTGCTCCGTGTAGAGCGCGCGGAGCACCGTGCCGCGGGGCAGCACCCTCGCCAGCATGGCCCTGTCGAACCTTTCCCTGACGTGCCTCTTAAAGGCACGGAAATACCGCTTATGCCTCCTGACGTTCTTCGTGCCGAACCTCCACAGGGGCGTGTTGGGAAAAACGAGCACCTGCCTTATGTTGACTCGGCGTACCCAGACGTCGTCCCTCAACAGGCGGTCGAGGAACTCCACGTTCAGCCTGAAAGTTTCCTTGGTCTCTCCAGGAAGGCCGGCCACGAAGTTTATTCCGGGCAGCAGATAGGGCATGCCGTTCCATCCGCGCGCCCTCCCAATATCGCTTATGAGCCTTACCGCGATGTACGCCTCTTCCGGCATCACCTTGAGGTTGTTGAGCTTCACCACCCTGGGATCCGCGGTCTCTATGCCCATGGCCGCAACGTTGCCCGGCGTGCCGTATTCGACAAGCAGCTTCGTGACCTCCGCGCTTTCGGCCTGCCAAAGGTAAACGGTAGCAGGGTTCACATTGTCGATGTGGAGCGTCTCCAGGTGAGGCGCCGCTCGCCTGATGCCGTGGAGGAGCCTACTGATCGAGTCAACGTTTGGCCTCGGGTGGTCCACCTTTCCGGTGTCCCTGGCCATGTACGCGTAGAAGTCAGCCTGTCGGCCGAGCCTGAAGTGTCTCACGCCGGCCGCATGTAGGGCCTCCACCTCCCTGACGATTGCCTCCTCGCTTCGAAATACCACGGGCCCATACCTTACAGTGGTGCAGAAGGAGCAGCCCCCACTTATCCAGCGGGTGCACGACTTGTACGTCTCCACCTCAGCTATCAGGTTTCCCCCATGGTTGGGGTGTTGCACCACTATCTCGGCGCCCCTCACCGCGAACATGTCCACCAAGCGGTAGTCGCTGTGAGTTATGTAGGGAGGGGCTCTACTGATCGAGAGGCCGCCCCTCAACAGCTCGTAGACCACCAGGTCGACATCGCCGCTCACTACTAGGTCGAAAAGCGCCTTGAACCGGGAGGGCGGGACGGCCCTGGTACCACCTTCACCGCCGTACCCGAACTTGGCCACTGGGCCGCCGAGCACCTTCACAGGCCCCTCTATGCGTCCAAGCTCCTCGAGCTCGCCTATAGTTATCGGGGCGCCGCCAAGGTACTTGCCGGGCGTCGTTATCCCGGCGTATATGACCATTAGGCGCGCGTTCCTTAGCCTATCGATCAACTGGCCCCAGTTGGACCTTACCGTGTCTATGGTGAAGTACGTCACGTTCACGCTCCTGTCATGTGTCTTAACGGCGCCGGCGATGTACCTTATGGGGGCGTCCACGTAGGGGGGCACGCCGAAGCCGCTTGGCTCGTCCACATAGCCGTCAATAATGACTACGTCCATGTGGACCCCCCAACGCCAAAAAATAAATTTTCATGAGGACCTTGGAACAATGCGTATACCCTTCTGCGAGGGGTGCCGGGAGATCGGGGGATGCGAGAAGTGCGTCGAGGCCCTGAGGGCCGGAATATACAACGAGGACGACTTGAGGGTCCTTGAGGCGGTGCTGGAGCTGGAGAAGAGGCTGCCGCACGTTGGGACGCTTGAATACGTGAAGTCCCACGTGATCGAGGGCCTTGTCGTGGTGGTCATGCTACGC
Organism: Thermoproteaceae archaeon; assembly: GCA_015521775.1. Lineage (GTDB taxonomy): Archaea > Thermoproteota > Thermoprotei > Thermoproteales > Thermoproteaceae > WANN01. The sequence continues at coordinate 2,874 of WANN01000007.1, read as the reverse complement.
GGGCTCAAGTCCCTGGACAGGAAGACTGTGTCTGAACTGGAAAGGGGCCTCTCCTCCGCCCTCGGCAAGACCGTGAGACTCGTCGACGCGTCCTCCCAGAGGGACATAGTGCTACAGCTGTTGGCGCCGGCCAGAAGCGTGTTCATAACAACGTCGTGGCTGCCCGACGGCACCAGCGAGCTGATCGTGAAGATACCCATTAAGGAGGCCAACAGGCTGCCCTTCAGGCCACGCCTCCTGGAAAACATCCTGAGGAGCGTCATTGGGGGGCAGGTAAGGCTTGAAGTGGTGTCAGATAAGGTTTTAACCTAAACCAACCGCATACCAGCGTGCGGTGGTACCCCCTTAAGACGCACTGGACGGCGCAGCTCACACCGGAGATGGACGGCGAGGAGGTGGTCCTGGCGGGATGGGTTTGGGAAGTTAGGGACCTCGGCAAGGTCAAGTTCGTGGTTCTTCGGGACAGGGAGGGCACAGTCCAGTTAACCGCCAAAGGGGGGGCCGTGCCCGACGCCGTACTCGAAAAGATAAAGGGGTTGAACAGGGAGGACGTTATCGTTGTGCGGGGCACGGTGAGGTCCAGCAAGATCGCCAGGAGGGGCGTGGAGGTGTTCCCCAGCGACATACAGGTCCTGTCCAGGTCTAAGCCCCTGCCAATCGATATACATGGCGACGTGGAAAGCGAGGCGGCCACACGGTACAGGTATAGGGGGATTGACCTGAAGCGTCCAAGGAACCTGGCCATCTTCAGGACCAACAGCGCGGCGTTGAGAGCCATCAGGGATGCGTTGACAGGCGAGGGATTCGTGGAGGTCTTCACGCCGAAGATAATAGCCACAAGCACCGAGGGGGGCGCGGATCTGTTCCCCGTACATTATTTTGAGAGAGTAGCCTACCTAGCTCAAAGCCCCCAGCTGTACAAGGAGCAGCTAACCGCGTCCCTCGAGCGCGTCTTCGAGGTCGCGCCTGCCTACAGGGCCGAAAAACACAACACCGATTACCACCTTAACGAATTCGTGTCGGTCGACGTGGAGGCCGCTTTTTACGACTATCGCGACGTTATGGACGTTCTTGATGTCGTAATGAGGTTGGTCTCCGAGCGGCTTGCAGTGATGCGGGACGCCTTGGCCTCAGTGGGCCTATCCACCATGCGTATAGATGGGCCCATACCCAGGGTGGCCTACGACGATGCGGTGGCGCTGTTGAGGTCTAGGGGTCACCAGGTCGCATGGGGCGACGATCTGACCGTGAAAATGCAGATGCTCATATGTGAGGAGTACGGCGGCGCCGTGTTCATAACCGAGTGGCCGCACGAGCTCAGGCCGTTCTACACGGCCCGACTGCCGGACGATCCTAAGAGAACGGAGTCCTTCGACCTAATAGTTAGGGGTATAGAAGTGGCGTCCGGATCCACGAGGATACACGAGAGGGAGGCCTTGGAGGGCGAGATGAGGGCCAGGGGGATGAGGCCGGAGAGCTTCGAGTTCCACCTGGAACTGTACGATTACGGCATGCCCCCGCACGCGGGCTGGGGACTTGGCTTCAACAGGCTCATGATGGCGCTGCTGGGCCTCAGCAACGTGAGGGACGTGGTGCTCTTCCCGCGGGACAGGTACAGGGTGACCCCCTAGGGAAAACCCGGGCAAACTATTTATATATGGCCAAGAGCGAGAAGCGATGCCCCCAAGACCAAAACCGCAATTGTACGGCCCCACGGTGGAGTACGACACGTCGACCAACGAGCCTGTGGCGCCGTTCGAGAAGGCCGTCAAATTCGTTTGTCCTCGTTGTGGCCAGTATACGGTCATTAGGACGCAGAAGTCTAGGAAGCTCGGCATAACGTATAAATGCCCCATATGCGGGTTCGAGGGACCATGAGCGCCCAGGTGTTGCTCGTATATAGGGTGATGCCTGAGAGCGTGGAGACTAGCCTGGAGGGGCTGAAGAACGACATTAGGGGGAAGCTCGAGCCGAAGTACCGGGTCGCCAAGATAGACGAGGAGCCCATAGGTTTCGGCATCACCGCCTTAAAAGTATACGTGCAGATGGAGGAGAGGGAGGACCGCTCCTCGGACGAGGTCGAGGAGCTTCTGAGGTCCATAAACGGGGTTGGCAATATTGAACTGGAATACTTCTCGAGGGTCGGCTTCTAGAGGTTACTTTTTAAGTACCCGTCGCATATTCCACCGATGTCAAACGAGTGGATAGAGCTTAGGGTAGTTGAGTCTAAGGCGCGCGACGCCAACAGGCCCATAGTGAGGATAGACCCGGAAATCATGGAAATCAGCAACATACAGCCCGGCGACGTAGTGGAGATAGTGGGGAAGAGGCGCACGGCGGCCAAGGTGTGGAACGGGCTGCCGGAGGACAGGGGGAAACGCGTCATAAGGATGAACAACATTCTTAGGAAGAACGCCGACGTGTCGCTCAACGAGAAGATACGTGTGCGCAGGGTCGACCCGAAGCCGGCCCAACTGGTCAAGTTGGCCCCCGCGTCCATGAGCATAGCGACGGACTCCAACTTTGTCCACTACGTGAAACAGAAGTTGAGGGAGCAGGTGGTGCTCGTGGAGGGGGACCTCGTCCAGATACACATACTTACGCAGCCCCTCCTCTTCCAGGTTGTGCAGACAAAGCCGGGCGGCTCCGTCGTCATAGTCACCTCCGAAACGGAGCTCGTCATATACGACAAGCCCGTGTCCAGCGTTAAGGTGGCACACGTGACCTGGGAGGATATTGGTGATTTGGAGGAGGCTAAGCAGAAGATTCGTGAGTTGGTGGAGTTGCCTCTTAGGCATCCCGAGTTGTTTAAGCATCTTGGCATTGAGCCTCCCAAGGGGGTCCTCCTGATCGGGCCTCCGGGCACGGGCAAGA
>WANN01000006.1 GCA_015521775.1 Thermoproteaceae archaeon | reverse complement strand
GGGTATTGGGTTGTCGGCGTAGAGCTTTACGTACAGAGACCCGCCCCCCACATACACCTTGACATACCTCACAGAAACACCATACCTCCTAACAACCAAAAGAACACCCTCCCTAACACCCCCAACCATGACAAAGAACCGGCAAAAACATGGAGGGCCCTATGATGAAAAGAACTCGTCCATGGGACGGTTTTGGATGGATGCAAGCAGTGTGCCCAGATCCATGAATTGGTCGTAGTCGTTGCGCCCTATGGTAATGGGACGGGGCTCTACTACCGGCATGGCCCTCCAAGGCCCTTTGCCGTACTTTACTACCACCATGGCACGGCCGCGTGACCGTCTAGCGAACTCCACGAGACCCCTCATCTTCTCCTCGTCCAGATATATGTGGGCCGGCTTACCCCGATACTTGGCCTCCATCACGAGGACCACGCCGTTACATATCGCCACTATGTCCGGGACATACCTCCTACGGACACCGCCGCCCGACGAGCAGCCCCTCAGCACGGCGCATCCCCTTTCCCAGAAGTAAAGGGCCAAGTTCCTCTCATGGGCTGTCCCCTTACGTTTTGGGTGCGCCATGTTGGCCCATGGGGACAGGTAATTAGACCTAGTGGGGTCGGTCCAGCTTAAGGACAACCCCATGTTTTCCCTGCTCCCCGCGTGTGTCCCATTATCGAGACATTTTTAACTTGAAGTGTTTTGTGGGGCATGCCGTACATAAAATGGCTTGGCCATGCCGCTTTTGAGGTGGAGCTACAGGGAAAGAGGATACTGATAGATCCATGGCTCTCCAATCCCTTGTCCCCGGTAAGCCCAACGGACATCGGGCGGGCTGACTTCATACTGTTGACACATGACCACTTCGATCACTTCGGCGAAACCGTCGACATTGCTAAGAGGACGGGAGCCACAGTGGTCGCGATCTACGAGGCCACGCTTGAGGTCGCCGAGAAGGGAGTTGCAGAGGCCAGCACCTTGGGCATGAATATCGGCGGAACGGTGAAGTTGACTAATGAAATAGAGGTCTACATGACGCCTGCGGTCCACAGCGCCAATAGGGGAGCGCCTGCCGGCTTCATAATAGTCAGTCCCGAAGCCGTGATCTACCATGCGGGCGACACAGCAGTGTTCAGCGACATGGAGCTGCTCGGAAAGATGTTCCCCATAGACGTAGCGCTGCTACCCATAGGAAGCACGTTCACAATGGGTCCCCGCGAGGCGGCAATAGCCACACAAATGTTGAGGCCTAGGGCCGTAGTGCCAATGCACTACAACACCTTCCCGGCCATTAGACAAAGCCCAGAAAGGTTCAAGGAACTCGTCGAGTCGTATGCCACGAGGGTCAAGGTGCTAGTGGTAAGCCCCGGGGACTCCATAAAACTCCCCCTCTAAGTTTTTTGTGTGGTGTGCCCCCCTGCAGGAATCGTGGCGCAACCTCCCACATAGCCGATTGTTGGGCTGCCCCCTCACCGGTTGGGGGCTCTCTGCCCTACAGACATGTAACGGTGCGTGATCTAAACATTTAAAACGCTGTTTCGACATGCAATTAATGTACGACGTGGTGATTGCCGGCGCGGGAACCGGGGGCGCCTACGCCGCTTATCTCCTGTCCAAGAGGGGCTTCAAGGTCGCCCTGCTTGAGTCCAAAAGCGGGCCTCAGCTCGGCGTTAAGGTGTGCGGCGATGGCCTTGGGAAACACCACGTAGAGAGAATGAGCAGATATCTGACCCCGAACCCCACCGTGTTCTCCAACGTCATCAAGGGAGTAGAGCTGTTCAGCCCCGACATGTCGGTGAGGTACATAGTCGCCGGAGAGGGGTACGTGCTGGATAGGTTTGAGTGGGGCAAGTGGCTCATAAGGGAAGCTGTCAACGCGGGCGCAGAGCTGTACGAGGCCCATACAGTTATGGGGCCCATATTGGAAAGTGGGGCAGTGGTGGGGGTGAAGGCGCGCGACCATAAAACGGGCAACGTGAAGGAGTTCAGGGCCAAGCTTGTGATAGATGCGTCCGGATCGGCGGGCAGCGTACGGACCAAGCTGCCAGAGGAATGGCCGATATCGGAGAGGCTACAGCCAGAGGACGTCTCGCACGCGTTCCGTGAAGTGGCCGAGGTGGAGGTGGACGTGGAGGCCCACGAATATATAAAGATATACTTGAGCTCTGTTGTAGCTCCAGGGGGCTACTGGTGGATATTCCCGAGGGCCCCAAACATAATCAATGTGGGGCTTGGTATATGGGGCAAGCTCAAGATAAATCCCGTCGACAACTACAAGAAGCATATACTTCCGCTGCCCCTAATGAAGGGGAGGAAGGTGATACACGCGGGTGGGGGATACATACCTACCCGTAGGCCCCTAAAGTCGCTGGTCGCCAACGGCATTCTTGCCGTGGGGGATGCCGCGGCTGCGGTCAACCCCATACATGGCGGGGGCATCGGCCAGGCGCTCCTCAGCGCAGAACTGGCTGCAGAGGCCTTCGAGGACGCTGCGGTGGAGGGTGGGTACGATGCTGCGGCGCTGTGGCGGTACAACGTGCGCTACATGCGCGCATGGGGCTATAGGCAGGCCCAGCTGGACGTCTTTAGGCTCATGTTACAGACGCTCTCAGACGAGGAGCTCAACTACGGCCTTTCCCGCAAGCTGCTAACAGAGGACGAGATATACCAGATATCCGCGAGGGGCATACACAATCTGAGCCTGCTCGACAAGTTCAAGATAGCCATAAGGTTCATGGGTAGGCCTAGCGTGCTCGCCAAGCTTGCTACTGCCATACAATACGCGAAGGAGATAGGCGACATGTACCTGGAGTATCCCGAGGACCCCAGCGGGTTGCCCAAGTGGAACTTCGCCGTGGTAAACAAGTTCAACGAGTTCAGGCGCAAGATGGGGCTGGGGCCCCTTCCCCTGTAGACCAACCACATGCAATTTTTCAAACGTCAGATCGTCGAAGCCTACAGGGAACTATATAGAAGGGGATACGTGACGACCATGAGCGGTAATATAAGTATGAGGGTAGGCGGCAGGATAGTCATAACGCCCAGCTACACGCCCAAGCATATGTTAACCGTGGATGACCTAGTGGTCATGGACTGCGATGGAAATGTGGTGGAGGGCCATAGGAGACCGTCCAGCGAGTGGAGGATGCACGTGGCCATATACGGCGCGCGCGAAGACGTACATGCAGTGGTCCATACACATAACCCCACTGTGGTGGCCCTTTACATGACAGGTCAACGCTTGGAGAGCCCGCTTACCGAGGCCCAATACTACCTTGGGGGCGACCCCGTGCTTGTGCCCTACGCCGAGCCCGGGACCTGGAACTTGGCGATGGCCGTAGCGGAGGCCCTACGACGTTCCAACGTGGCTGTCCTTGATAGGCATGGCGTGGTTGCAGTCGGCAGCGATCTGTGGGAAGCAGTGAACAGGGTGGACGTCATTGAGGACATTGTGAAATTTGTGCTTATAGCTAAGCATGTAAATGGTGAAGAGCATGGAAAGGGGACCTGGACACGTGAATCGACATCTTTATAGGGTCATATCGCTGTGAAACCCCGTGATAGTGCCCAGCATCGACATATCGGGGGGCCGTGCAGTTAAACGGGTACGTGGCGTAAGCGGCACGGAAAGGCATGTGGTTGATCCTCTTGAGGCGGCGGCCAAACTGAGGGGGAAATATGTACATATAGTGGATCTTGATGGGGCCAGCAGCGGTAGGCCAATCAACCTGGCCACTATTAGGGGCGTCGCAGGTCTTCTGAGCGGGCAGTGCCAGGTTGGTGGTGGGGTGAGGTCTTTGGAACATGCAGACGAGCTGCTCCGCATATGTCTAAGGGTCGTTCTGGGAACGCTGGTGTTCACCGCCCCGCAGAGGGCAATGGAGATCATAGAAGCTGTGGGACGCGAGAGGGTGATGATATCGCTTGATGTGCTGGGTGACAGGGTGATGGTCGGCGGGTGGCAAAAGACTGCGGGAAAAGTCGACGAAGTCGTTGCAAGCCTCCCCGAAACATGGGGAATAATCTACACTGATATTTCTGTGGAGGGGACAATGGAGGGGCCCAACCCACGGCCAGAAGTTGTATCTAGGCTCCGCGGCGCGGCGCCCAGGCTATTCTATGCTGGCGGCGTAAGGGACTGTAGGGACGCCGACAAGCTACTGCACATGGGCTTCGACGGGGTTATTGTGGGCATGGCGCTTTATGAGGGGGCAGTGGCAGAGTGCCTTTAGGTCGACGCGGCCTTTCCGGCGCCCTGTAAACGGCGTCATGTATAAGTATCTTATCCCATGCGCATTGACATGGTAGTTAGGGAAACCAAGGAGACAAGGGTCAGCGTGTCGTTGGCCCGTGGGAGGGGGCCCCTACGCGTTGAGACGCCGATACCCTTCTTCAACCACATGTTGGAAACCCTCATCTTCTATGCCGGCCTACACGGAGAGCTACGTGCGGAGGACCTCCGCGGATTCGACGACCACCATGTTGTGGAGGACGTAGGCATAACGCTTGGTAGGGCCATAGCAGAACTGCTGGGCGATAGGAGGGGGATCAAAAGGTTTGGGTGGGCCCTAGTGCCAATGGACGAAGCGCTGGCCGAGGCGGCCGTCGATGTGGGGGGAAGGCCCTACTCGGTGGTGAGGGCCCGCTTCAAGCGGGACAGCGTTGGGGGCCTGTCCCTGGAATTAGTGCCGCACTTCGTGTGGTCACTAGCCTACAATTCCGGGGCGACAATACATGTGGTTTTGAGGTGGCACAGCAATGATCACCATGGGGTAGAGGCCATGTTCAAGGCGCTGGGCATGGCCCTGGGCCAGGCAATGGCGGTGGAGGGCGACGGCGTGACGAGCTTAAAGGGCACGTACTATTAGCGCCATGCCCACGCTCAGAGTCATACCGTGCCTCGACGTGGACAAGGGCATGGTGGTCAAGGGGGTGAACTTCGTCGGCCTACGGGAAATGGGCGACCCAGCAGAGTTGGCGGCCCGTTACGAGGAGGAAGGCGCCGACGAGTTGGTCGTTCTGGACATCACTGCAAGCGTTGAGGGGAGGAAGACGTTCGTCGAGGTTGTCAGAAGGGTAGCCGACGCGATTGGAATACCTCTTGCCGTTGGTGGGGGGGTGAGGAGCATGGAGGACGCCGACAGGCTGTTCAAGGCAGGCGCCGACAAGGTCAGCGTGAACACGGCCGCAGTGAAAGACCCGCAGCTGGTTTCCCGCATGGCCTACGAGTATGGGTCCCAGTCCACGGTCGTTGCGATAGACGCTAAAAGGGCTGGCAACAGATTCGAGGTGTACATATACGGCGGTAGGACGCCCACAGGACTCGACGCCGGTGAATGGGCCCGCAGGGCTGTGGAGCTTGGCGCCGGCGAGCTCCTCGTCACGAGTATAGACAGGGATGGGACAAGGATGGGCTACGACCTCGGCCTACTTAACACGGTGGTCAGATCGGTCGACGTGCCTGTAATAGCGAGTGGAGGCGCCGGTGCCCTGGAACACTTCTATGAGGCTGCCTCTATAGGGGTCGACGCCGTCCTGGCCGCCAGTCTCTTCCACATGGGAATGCTAAGTATAGTCACTGTTAAGAGGTATCTCAGGGATAGGGGTGTAGAGGTGAGGCTATGAGAATAACGGCCATCGATGAGATACGTGAACGCGTTGGCGGCATAGAGAAGTACCTTGCCGAGGTAGCCGCAATAATAGAGGGCGTGAAGAGGGGAGGGCTAGAGGCGCTGCTCCGCTACAGCGCCGAGATGGACGGGATGGTACCCGACAAGCTGCTCCTTACACCCGGCGACGTCGGCGGCGATGGGCGCGTCATAGAGGCCTCCCTAGAAGCCGCAAGGTCCCTCAGAGAGTTCTATCGTGGCGTCGCAGTGTCCGGAGACATAGCGGACGAGTACATGGGGATACGCAGGGAGGTTAAATGTGGCCCGGTGAGGAGGGTCGCCCTCTATGTCCCTGCACGGTACATCTCGACGCTAGTTATGGGCGTCGTGCCCGCAGTTGTGGCCGGCGTGGACGAGATCTACGTGGTGACCCCTCCCAGAGGCCTAACGCCCGAAATAGTAACGCTCTCCTACAAGTTGGGCGTCAGGGGCATAGTTCCCCTGGGAGGCGCCCACGGCGTAGCCGCGGTTGCGTTGGGCATAGGGGTGCCCAAGGTGGACAAGGTCACCGGGCCGGGAAGCATCTATGTTCAGGCCGCCAAACTACTCCTTTCGCAATATGTGGGCATAGACGGCTTCGAGGGGCCGACAGAACTCGCCATATATACTGAGTCTGATGGAAAGGCCGCGGCGAGGGACGCCTTGGCGCAACTGGAACACGGCCCGGCGTCATTCGCCCTCGTGATCTCCCCTTCCGAGGAGGCGCTTGAATATGTGGAAAGGGCCTATGCGGAGGCCGCGTCGGCGGAACGCCTAGGCGCAATATACACCATGAACATGGGGCAGCGTGAGGCCGCCGACGTGATAAACGAGTTGGCTCCAGAGCACGTGGAGATCATCGGGGCGCCGCATCTAGCCGACAGGATAACCAACGCCGGCGTAGTATCGGTGGACACGCCGTCGGCCCTCCTAGACTATGTTGCCGGCATCAGCCATATACTCCCCACCGGTGGGGCGGCGAGGTGGCGCGGCGTGATCACACCCATGGACTATTTGAAGTGCGTGGGCTATGTAAGAGAGGCGGCCCGGTCGCCCCTAAGGGAGGCCGCTAAGGTCCTGGCTGAGTACGAGGGCATGGATAGGCACCGCTATTCCCTGGAAGGCTAAATAAATATACTTAAAAGGCATGTAGTACTAGGCTCCATGCTGGGCGCCACGAGCTATAGGACCGTGACTGAGGTCAAGGGGCCCCTCATTGTGATAGAGAGGACCAGGGACCTGGCCTATGGCGAGATAGGCGTAGTGGTTGGGCCCGACGGGGAACCTAGAAGGGTCCAGGTAATCGAAGTGGGGACCAACTACGCCATTGCGCAGGTGCTGACCGGCACGTTGGGTCTCCCCGTCAAGGGAAGCACGGTCACATTCTACGGCAAGACCTTCAAGATACCCGTCTCAGAGGACCTCATTGGAAGGGTCCTAGACGGAAAGGGGCAACCACGCGACCACATGCCCCTCCCACCAGCGGAGGATTTCAGCGATGTCAATGGGGCCCCGCTTAACCCCTATTCGAGGGAATACCCCGAGGAACCTATTGAGACGGGTATCAGCGCGATAGATGGGCTGTACACGCTTGTACGCGGTCAGAAACTGCCCATATTTTCCGGTACAGGGCTCCCCCATAACCTTATGGCGGCCCAGGTAGTGCGCCAGTCCACAGTAAGGGGAAGCGAGGAGGAGTTCGCTGTCGTGTTCGCGGGCATAGGCATAAAGTCCGAGGAAGCCCTGTTCTTCCTTGAGGAGTTTAGGAAGACCGGAGCCCTGAGAAGGGCCGTGGCAGTGCTCAACCTTGCCAACGATCCCGTCGCCGAAAGGATACTCACGCCCAGAATAGCGCTTACCATAGCCGAATTCCTGGCGTGGGAGCGGGGCTACCACGTCCTCGTGGTTCTAAGCGACATGACCAACTACTGTGAAGGGCTCAGAGAACTGTCGTCGTCGAAAGGAGAGCTTCCAGGGCGCCGCGGGTATCCTGGCTACATGTACACGGATCTCGCCACAATATATGAGAGGGCTGGCAAGGCTAGGGGGCGTAGGGGAAGCGTCACACAGTTCCCTATACTCACGATGCCCAACGACGACATAACGCACCCAATACCGGACCTCTCGGGCTATATAACGGAGGGCCAACTGGTCCTTTCGAGATCCATGTGGGGAAGGGGTATATATCCTCCCTTCGACATAATGATGTCGTTGAGCAGGCTCATGAAGGACGCTGTTGGCGAGGGGAAGACGAGGGACGACCACAAGTATGTGGCCAATCAGCTGATAGCGGCGTACACAAGGGCGCAGGAGCTGCGCAATCTGGCCGTGTTGGTCGGGGAAAGCAACCTTGGGTGGCGCGAGAGGAGGTACCTAAGGTTCGCAGAGGCCTTCGAACGTAAATTCGTCGCCCAGGGCTACTATGAGAGGAGGACGTTCGAGGAGACCCTTGACATAGGTTGGGACGTCCTATCGGTGCTGCCCGAGGACGAACTCACGAACGTGCCGCCCGAAGTCTCGAGGAGGTATTACCGCAAGTCCATCTACGAGGCCACACAGGTGTAACACTTACATCTAACCCCCAACGCCTCATTTTGTCCGTTTCGAATGAAAAACCAGGTCATACGTGTATACGTGAGCTTCATGAAGCCGTGCCTACTCAGGTTCCTCTGCCCGGGGGACGGCGGCGACACCACAGTGATGTACATGGGACGCCTGTACAGCGGCGTTTCCAAGGACGACCCCATAGTGAAGTTCTACGGCTCGCTGGACGCGGCCATGGTCTATGTAAATAAGGCTGCCCTACTTGTGGGTGGCAAGCAAAGGAGGGTACTGAGGCTTCTCCTCTTCTCCCTAATGCACCTGGGCTTCTACATCAATACAGGCCAGGAACGCCACTTGGAGAGGGCGCACGAACTTTACTGTAGGGCCCTAAAGGAAACTTTCTCCATAATACGGGACAGTGTTCCGGGATGGGTCATATGCGAGTCGGCCGAATGCGCGGCCATCGACGAGGCCAGGATTTGGGTGAGGTGGGCCGAGAGGCGGGCCATAGCGCTCAACAACATGCCCCTCATAAAACACCTCAACCTAATATCCAACCTGCTCTTCGAGCTCATGAGGACCACACCACACATGGTGTACGTCCCTACGAGACCGACCCAGGACACGCCCAACGTGGCGCTCCAGGAAAGCACATACTTATAACTAGTAATCGGGGCACTACACATGTTAGAGGTGGTCGACCTTCACGTGGAGATAGACGGGAAGGAGATACTGAGGGGCATAAACCTAACGGTGAAAAACGGCGAGATCGTGCTTGTGGTGGGGCCCAATGGGTCCGGCAAGTCAACGCTGTTCCAGACAATCGCGGGTAACCCTAAGTATGTGGTCACTAGAGGCGATATAAGGCTTGACGGGGAATCCATATTGGAGTTGCCCCCCGAGGAGAGGTTCGCGAAGGGCATAGGGGTGGTATTCCAGGCCCCAGTGGCTATACCGGAAGTGCGCTTCTCGGTGCTCCTCCAGGCCATGGTCAACAAGAAAGAGGGAAGGAAATTGACGGACCCGGCGCCCCAGATAATTGCTGAGGCCAGGAAGGCGGCTGCAGAGCTGGGCCTTTCCCCCTCTGTGGTGGAGAGGCCCCTCTATGTGGGATTCAGCGGAGGCGAGTTCAAGCGCTCCGAAGTGCTGCAGTTGGCCCTGACGAAGCCGCGGTACGCGCTTATAGACGAGCCAGACAGCGGACTGGACATAGACGGCATAGCTGCCGTGGGCAAGGTGATAGACCGGTTGGTTTCCGGGGGCACTGGGGCCCTCGTGAGCACGCACTACGCGCGGATAATAAACTTCGTGAGGCCTAATCGGGTTATAGTGATGGCGAACGGCGCCGTCATACATGAGGGCGGATCCGACGTTGTGAGGCGGATAGAAGAGGTGGGCTATAGGCAGTTCTTCAGGGAGATGGGCATAGAGGTTGAAGAGGCAAAAGTAGAATAAGTAGAATCCCATATTGGTTAGCCATGAGCAACATACCGGAACTGGAACAAATACTAAGCGACATCAGAACGTTCGACGAGATACTGGGCTACGCCAGGCCTGCCCCAGCGGAACTCGTCCTGAGGGGACGCATAACCAAGGACATGATAGAGGAGATCAGCAGGGTAAAGGGGGAGCCCGACTGGATGCTGAGGCTAAGGTTAAGGATGTTAGAACTGTTCGAGAAGCTGCCCATGCCCAAGTGGGTGAACGTGGCCGCCGAGATAGACCTTGAGGCGCTGGCCCACTACGTCAAGCCCACGGTGTCCAAGGCCAAGTCATGGGACGAGGTGCCGAAGGAGATACGCGAGTACTATGAGAAGCTGGGCCTGCCCGAAATAGAGACTAGGGCCCTACTGGGCCTTGGGGCCCAGCTAGACAGCGAGATCATATACTTCAACTTCAAGCGCAAGCTGGAAGAAAAGGGCGTGGTGATGCTGCCCATGGAGGAGGCTGTGCGCAGGTACCCAGACCTGGTCAAGAGGTACTTCATGAAGATATTCCCGCCGGAACACAAGTTCGCGGCCTTGCACGGCGCGTTGTGGAGCGGCGGCGTCTTCGTCTACGTTCCTCCAGGGGTCAAGATAGAGCAGCCCTTGGAGGCCTTCTTCTTCATCAGTCAGGAAATGGAGAACCAATTGGAGCACACGCTCATAGTGGCTGACAAGGGCAGCTTCATACACTTCATAGAGGGGTGTTCCGCGCCTAGGTTCTCCCGCTTCAGCTTCCACGACGGGATGGTGGAGCTCTACGCCCATGAAAACGCCACGATAAAGTTCACCACAGTGCAGAACTGGTCGCGCGATATAATAAACTTCAACAATAAGCGTGCGGTCGCCGAGGCCGGCGCCCGGGTACACTGGATAGAGGGCAGCATTGGGAGCAGGGCCAGCTTCACGTATCCCTCCACAGTGCTGAAGGGCGAGGGGGCCTCCACCGAGATCGTAGGCATAACCACCGCCAAGGGGAGGTACTGGAAGGAGAACGGGGCCAAGGCGATACACCTCGCACCTAATACGTCGAGCAAGATAATAAACAAGTCCATCAGCGCCGACGGGGGAGTCTCGGTCTATAGGGGACTCGTGTACGTTGCCCAGGGGGCCAGAAACGCCAAGAGCACGGTTTCCTGCGACGCGCTGCTCCTCGACAGGGAGTCCAAGAACATCACCATTCCACACGACCAGGTATTCGAGCCGACGGCCGTGGTGACCCACGAGGCCACGGCTAGCAGGATCTCCGAGGAAAAGCTCTTCTACTTGCAGTCGAGGGGCTTCGGGGAGGACGAGGCCAAGAGCCTGGTGGTTCTAGGCTTCGTAGACGACATAACGAAGGAGCTGCCATTCGAGTACGCGGTGATACTGCGGAGGGTGTTGGAGCTGGAGTTCGGCAAGTACGGCAAGGTGGGGTAGGCCCGCCACAAAAAGGCGATCCCGTTTTCACTTCACGCGCCAATTAGCCACTTTTATCATGAGTGCCAGGCCCACCACCATGTGGGCCGCGAGAGCTATCCATCCACCCATCGTAACTGGGCCGTCGTAGTCCGCTAGTCCCAACGTGTCGTGGATCACCACTGCAGCTGCGCTGGTCGGCGCTATGTATGCTAGGGCTGGGTGTGGGAGGAGCGTTGCAGGGTAGTAGACGGGGGGCACAACCGAGAGCAACACGGTCAGTATGTTCGCCACCGCCCAGGTATAGCGCATGTCCCTGAACGTCGTGGATATGGTGAAGCCAAGCGACGAGGTGGACAGCCAGAGCAACACCAATGCCAGGAACGTCTGCGGTGCACCTTCGAGGCCCAGCATGCCTCTGTACGCCAACATGCCAAGGAAAAGGGACAGACTTGGAAGCGAGTATATCAGCGAGCTCATGGCCAGCCCCATGGAGTACGCGTAGGGCTTTACGGGACTTGCCACGAGCATCTGTTGGAACTTGAGTTCTAGCCGGTAGAAGGCCGCGTCCCCGATCATACTTATACCGTTGGACGCCACCACCCAGACAAATCCGCCTACCAGCCCCCAGGACAGGCCCCTGTCGCCTCCAACTACGAACAGCAGCAGGAGTATGCCCAGGGGATTCACCACACTCGACACAAGCCAGACCCATATCCGGAAAAGCGGTATCCATCCATTCACCCACGCAATTACCAGCATGTACCTGAGCTGCTCCACTAGTCCCATTTCCCCACCTCGCGCATCACTACGTCCTCAAGGGTCTTGGGCCTGACCAGGACATGGCATCCCCTCTCTATACACCAGCGCGTCAGGGTTTCGGCCCCATCCTCGTCCGCGAACACTATGTAATGTGACCCGATCCTCACGTGGCCGTAGCCCGCAGTGGGGGGTATGCCGTCCGCAGAGGCTATTTCCACGGCGAGTTTTCCGGGGAGCGACGCCACGAGCCGTTGAGGGCTGCCCCTAAGCACTACGCGGCCAGAGCTTATGAGTATCACCTCGTCGCTGAGCCGTTCCGCCTCCTCGATGTAGTGCGTAGTCAACAGTATTGTCCTTCCAGAGGACCTCAACCGCAGGAGCACGTCCCACGTTTCGCGCCTGGCCATAGGGTCGAGGCCCACCGTGGGCTCGTCTAGGAACACCACGTCTGCATGTGAGGCAAGCACTGCTGCCACAAGCACCCTCCTCTTGTATCCGCCGGACAAATAGTACGTGTGGACGTCCCTGTACTGGTCCAGTCCGAGCTCCTCCAGCGCCCACATGGCCAGCCTCCTTGCCTCCCTACGGGGGAATCCCCTGAGGAGTAGATACGAATACACGAATTCCCTGGGGGTCAGGAATCCTATGGGCTTGGACTCTTGCGGTATCGTGGCTATACGTCTACGCACGTGTCGCGCGTCCGAAACCACGTCATACCCCAACACGCACGCCTTCCCCTCGCTGGGCATGAGCTCCGTCGAGAAGATCCTCACAAGCGTGGTTTTGCCCGCGCCGTTGGGCCCCAAGAGGGAGACAAGTCTGCCCTCCTCCACCGTAAAGGAGACTCCGCGCAACACCCATCTACCAGAGAACTCCCTGCCAAGGCCCCTCGCCTCTATAGCCGTCATCCGCTGATGGGCCACCTACCGCCGCTCAACACATATGTCCTCGCATCCCAGTCGTCCGCGACCACGCCCCTCGTGTCCATCACTATTGCTGACCCGTTACGTCGACGTAAATGGGACGCATGCATCCTATACTCCGGGTGATCGGTCAAAACCACTATGGCGTCCGAGTCAAGCGCGTCCTCCAACACGCTGGTGAGCCTCACGTTCCTTGACTCCAAAAAGCCGTCCCTTGCGACGTAGGGATCATGAACAACTATGTTGCGTCCGGTCAGTCCGTATTCCAGCAGCCCGTCCACCACACCGTAGGTGGGGCTGAGCCTAGTGTCGTCTATTCCACCCCTAAATGCCAGGCCCAAGAGCGCTACGCGTGAGCTGGCCGGGTTTATGCCGTGCCTTATGAGGGCAGCAATAATTGAACGCGCTATGAACCGCGGCTGCGAGTCGTTTATCCTCCTCGCAAGTGATAGTAGGTCCATGGTTATTCCCAGCCCCGATGCGGCGTGGAGTAGGAAGTGCGGATATACCGGTATGCAATTGCCCCCGACCCCTGGACCCGGGCGATGGAGGTGCGAATACGGTTGGCTGTTAGCAGCGTCAATCACCTCGTTGAAGTTGACCCCAAGCGCGTTCGCCAGCCTCACAAGCTCGTTCACGAGCGCTATATTTACGTCGCGGTACACCCCCTCCGCCAACTTCTCGAACTCGGCCGCCTCCACGGTGGACAGCCTTAGGACGCCCCTCCTAGCCACACACCCGTACAGCGACGAAGCGAACTCGGCGCTGGCACTCCCAATGCCGCTGACCACCTTAGGGTAGTTCTCCTCTATGTCCTTGACGGCCCGACCCACCATGATGCGCTCCGGGCTATATGCCAGGTAAAAGTCCTTGTCCGGCTCCAGCCCCGACTCCTCCAGTATCGGCAGCACCACCCTACGCGTGGTGCCTGGGGGCACACTGCTCTCCACTATAACGGCATCACCACGTTTCAGCCCCATCGCCACGTCCCGGGCAGCGGCTACAAGAGGCCCAAAGTCGGGCCTCCCCTCGGAGAGTTTCACGGGCACCGTGATCACATGAACGTTGGAGCGCCTTGCGGCGCCCACACCGTCCGACGTGGCCTCGAACCTCGGACTGCGAAGCGCCTCCACGACCTCCCTCTCGGGATATTTGATGCGGCCCTCCGACAATAGGCGTATCCTGGAGGAGTCCACGTCGACGCCTATAACGCGGGCCCCCGCACGTAACCATACGGCAGCCACAGCGAGACCCACGTAACCCAGCCCGTGTACAGACACCACGAGTTCGTCGCAACGCATGACCCCCATGAGACTAGTATATTTAACCAGATACGTTGACCCGCTACAGCGAGATCTCCTCACCTCCAAGGGTTACATAGACGTTGTCTATCCCGTGGTCCGCCCGGAGGCGGGCCGCGTAGTTGAGGGCAGAGACGGGCTCTGTATGTACCAGCAGGATCCTCGTGTCAGGCGAGAAGCGTTTGATGAATTCCGTGAGTTCCCTCCTGCCGCTGTGGGCCGACCAGTCGAACCACTCCACCCTCGCCTCGACCTTTACCCTAGACCCATCCACAACGGCTTCACCTTTGACCAACAGCTCATAGCCGGGCGTCCCCGGCGCCTGGAAGCTTGGCAGGAATATCGCGTTGCGCCTATTGCCGGCAAGCTTCTTCAGATAGTAAACTGCGGCGCCGCCCTTGAGCATACCCGCGGGGGCAATTATTATGGTCGGTTCGCCATCCTTAACCGCATTTTTCCTCACATATGTGTTGGGAACGTCCAACGCCACCTCCATGGCCTTACGGTACAGCCTATAATCCCTAAGGTACTGTGGATATTTCCCAACTATTTGGTTTGCCTGCCTAGCAAGCCCATCAACGAGTATCGGGTACTCGGTGACCCCATGCTTCACAATGGTCACCAATATCTCTTGTGTCCGGCCAAGCGTAAATGACGGTATCAACACCATGCCACCCCCCTCCAAAACCTCCCTCAGCTTGCCCACGAACTCGTGCTCAAGCCGTTCCCTTGGGGGATGGGTCCCCGCGACGTACGTTCCCTCCATTATGACGACGTCCACGTCGTGGGGAACGCCGTATAGGTCCGCCCCCCTGAGCAGGTTGGTGTCAGCGTAGTTGAAGTCGCCTGTGAACAGCAGGGTTCTGCCCTCGACCTCTAGCAGCGTCATCATGCTGCCAGGTATGTGGCCCGCGTTGAGGAACGTGGCGTATATGTCGTCGCACACCTCGAGCCGCTCCCCATAGACCACCGACAGAGCGCTTTCCATGACAGCCCTGACCTGCTCGTCGGTATATGGCAGGTAGTACCCGCTTAGCTTGACCATGTCCTTGAACATTATGTCGGACAGCTCCATGGTGAGGCTCGTCGAGTAAAGCGGCACGTAGGTGGACACGTAAAGGCTGGGCAACGCGCCGCTGTGGTCGAGGTGGGCGTGGCTGAGCACCACGGCGCACAGGTCCCTGGGCCTCACATGCTGTGGAAACACAGGCCTGTCGTTTTCGTCGAAGGAGACCCCGTAGTCCAGGAGCACGCCGCGGCCGCGGCTGCTCCTAACAAGTATCGCCATCCTCCCCACCTCACCGCCGCCTCCAAGCACCTTGATATCCATGTGTAATCGGGCCTAAATGAAAGTTAAAAAATTATGTACGGCCAGTCATCGACGCTGTAGAGGGACGCTACGCCTAGGAGATCCGCGACGCTGGGCGGTGCAGACAAGTGTCTCCATTCCTCCTCGCGGGGAACGTGGAGCCCCCAGGGCACGCCTGTCCCCCTATACCTGGCCAGCCTAGCCACGGCCGCGTAGCGGGCGCCGCACCTCCGGCACTTGTGCCCTCCACGCCTCCCCATGCTCGTCAGTGGACCCCCACACGCCTCGCAACGCGGCGGGCCCATGTCCACGGCGGCTATGTCGTGTACCACCAACGCCTTCTCGACGTACAGGAACAGGTCCTCCCCATGCGGCTTCACGCCCCCTATAAGGACCGCCTCGCACCCGTTGCACCTCTCTAGGACCGCCTTAATGCGGCCCAAGTGCCTATAAACCACGGCCTTGATGCCGCTGTCCAGGACCAGCATCACGTGTCTCCCCGGCAACCTCTTCGCCCCGATTATTATGCCCCTCGCAATGTAGGGAGAGTAGGGCAACGGCCTCTCCGGGACCTCGCCCGCCGTCCAGTGCGCATCGGTGCCCTGGTTCGTCTTGTATAGGGCCCACCCGACCACGTGGTCGGCTATGTGTTGATGGAGCACGGCCATCATGGCAAATATGTGGGTCGGCGACAACCCTCTGATCCCCAGGAGCACAGGGTCCCCGCCTCGCGGCATGGCCAACAGCCTTCTTTTTGTGGCAGTTGCGTACACCAATGGCCCCACGGCCGCAATGGCCCTTGCCAGCCCTGCTGGATCCAAGCGTGGACGTTCCGCTGTCGGGTCCCTATACACGAGCAGCTCAAACGTGAAGCTGTCCATCAACGCGCCTATGGCCGCGGCGGCCCCAATTACGCCCCTTCCGCCTCGCCACTCGGCCACCCTGTCGATGAGCCTCACGGCGAAGCTCTTGGGGACCAGCTGGGCCAGCGCCTTCCTGTAAAGCCCCACGAGCTCCGAGGGCACCTCGCCCTCGACGAAGACTATCCCTGGGCTCGCCTTGCCGCGCCTTTCAGACATGTCCGCAACCATCTGAACAACGCGCTCCTTCACGTCGCCTACATCCATGTTCCTGTCGAGTGCCAACGACACGGCCAGCGCTGCGTTGCCCCTAGTCTTGAAGGGCACGTACGGATTCAACCTGACAAGCCTTGGGAAGTCCGCCAGGCGCGCCCCCCCATCCCTCAACAAAGCCTTCAGAACCCCATACATGACGTGGGTTGTACATCCTCCGAAGTGAGAGTCAACGTCGTCTATGCCTATGTGCAGCAGCATCAGTAGAAGCCCCTCTTCACGAGGGTACGTACATCCCTCGGATCCATGTACCGGAGCTCGTGTCCTATGTCCCCAGCGGAATACGCCTCCAGCCTGTCGCGGTTCAACCTCAGGAATTCATCGCCCCACTTGAATTTGCCCATTACGGCGCCCGCAAGTTCTCTATGGCCCAATATGTAAAGCGCCGCGGCGAGCGCCTCCGCGCTGCTGAGCATGTAGGGCTTACCATAGTGGGCCGGGTTTGCTGCCACTAGGAACGGCAAGCGGCGCCTCGTCCCACCCCGCACCCTGCGTAGGGCCGACTCGACATTTTTCCACGAGCAGTCCACTACGAGGAGGCGGCGCGGCTCCGGTGCGGGACGCAACGGCTCGTCGGCCAGGGGATCGAGCACGAGGGTGGACCTGTCCGCTCGAAAGGGGGGCCGCAACACCCTGACCAGGCCGCGTCTTGCTAGCCTCAACACGGTGTTCTTCCTGGGGTCATCATCCCCGAAATACACGGCGACTAGGTCCATATGTAGGCCTCGGATGGGCTACTATAAAGCTTGGTCCCCAGCCCCGCCCATAGGCGGCCATAACCCCCCTGCTGTATGGGGTCGATCTAGCGGTCCTCCACGGCCTCGCCGCGACGCCTCACAGGCCGACTCGGGACCGGCTCACCGCGGCCTGGGTTTTACCCCCGGAACGCTAAGCCGCGGCGGCTCGCGGCCGCGGGGGAGTTTCCCGAGGTCGCCCGTCGCCGGGTCGACCCCACGCCCCTGCCGCCTATGGGCGGGGCGGGTCAAGTTTACCTGGTATGGCCGGGTTTATAGTTGTTATCACCATGCGTCCAGGAACGCCAGCCAGGCCTCTAGGTCGGCGACCGCTATGCGCCGCCTCTCGCCGCCAATCTCCACCCACGCATCTACAAGCTCGGCCTCGTCGCCCCGCTTTTCGAACACAAGCCTATAGATCCCCCTCTCGTCGCCAGCGCCCTGTACACCCATGGCGTCGCTCAACGTTGGGGTTAACAGGGACACCTCTATCCTGTCCCCCCTCTCCTCCACCTCTAGGGGACCGGCGCTTTCCAGGTACTTCGCTAGGCTGCTATATCTGATCCTTCCCATGGCCCACCGCTTTCTTAACCCTTTCAAGCGCCTCATAGGCGTGCCTCTCGGCGTCCCGCAGACCCTTAAGCACGTGGACTATTTTCCCATCGACCAGAATGTAGGTGACCCTATCCGCCGTTCCGCTGGGCCTGAGTATGCCCAGCTGCGAGGCGAGCCTACCCCCCTCATCGCTCAGCAGCACGAACTTAAGCCCGTGTTTTTCGGCGAACTTTGCGAGGACGTCCGGCGGATCCGTGCTGACCCCATAGACCTCTACCCCCAATGCCCTGAACTCGTCGTAAAGCTCCGAAAACTTCAGCGCCTCACGCGTGCACCCACTGGTGAACGCCCTTGGGAAGAAGTACACTACCACCACGCCCCTTAGCCCACCCACGTCCACCACCTCCCCATTATGACCCCTTAAACCCATCCTAGGAAAAGACATATGTTTTAGGCCGAACAGATTATTTATCCTTGGTTGGGGCGTCCCTTAACCGTCCTCCCGCTCTTCCCCCTTAAGTCTCCCATCCATGAACTAACTCTCCTCTTCCACCTCGAGCAAATTGCCGTAAGCATCTACCTTGACCTCGTAGAAGCCCCCACCGTAGATGAGCTCCACCTCGTATATGTACCCATCCTCACGCTCCACCTTCATTATTTCCGCGCCTGGAAACATCGATAGGACGGCGCTTATAGGGTCGTCGACCGCGTCAATGGGTCTCGGGATGCTCGGCGTGGCCACGGCCCCGCCTGGCCGTGTCAGCGTTGCGTTTTCGACACTGCCAATATGGTACCTTTCCAACAGCGTATATGCGTGTGTGGAATGCGTGTTCAAGAACACGTTTGTGGCGTCCTTACCGCAGAAAGGCACCACTATGGAGGCGCCAGCCGGGTGGAGGGGAAGGTACTGGGTGACGTCGTACACCTCGCCGCCAACCACTATCCAACAGTCGTCGGGGCTACTGTGTCTAGCCACCTCCTCTAGTGTAAGGCCCACGTTTACAGGTTTCCTGGGGCTTGCCGACGTCGCGGTGGGCTGGACCACAGGCGTGGCTGATGCCTCCGTGCCCGAGAACACGTCGCCGTTTGTGGGCCCAGAAACCGGAATTCCCTGGGAGGAGGGATCGCCGCTCCACAGCGCCAGGTACGTCACTATCCCCAATACAAATATGATTAGCAGCTGCACCGCGATTACGATCCTCGCCCTGTTAGGGTTCCGCGTCACCGAGACGAGGAGTCCGGCAAGCACGTGTACCAGTAGGGGAGGGGCAAAGATTAGGGGAACAAGCACGTGTATGTCCTCGGCTAAACCGTGCTGCGCCCCAAACAGGTCGGGTCTCATGAGGGCTATGCCGGTCACAAGCGAGGCGGAGGCCCCCATGAGGAGGAGCCACGATGAGAGGCGGGACGCCGCGAGTAAGTTCCTCATGTTCAATTTGCCGGTGGACCCATCCCTCTGGCCCGCCATAGGCTTGGCTTTAAGGGCAAACCACTTAAGAAATGACTTTTTCACCGGTGTGAAAAACCGTGAAAAAGCCGTTCCTTATAAGGTCCGGCGATCTGGTGCCCCCATGAGGGCGAAAAAGTTGGGAACGCTGTGGCCCACACTGCTGGTAGTGTGGGCCCTCAGCCTGGCGTTGGTCGGTGCTCAGACGCCGACCAACGCCACGCAGTACACCAACTCGACCGGCAACGCCACACTGGCAGATGCCAACATCACGTCAATAGAAGTTTCAACTAACATGACCGGCAATGTGTCTGATGCTGATAGGGTACTCTACGACCTTTACCGTTCGCTTGCAGGTGCGTGGAGGGAGGCCGTGATGCGCATGGGTCTGAATGCCAGCGGTGTGGATGTTTTCATAGACCGCGCCGAGGCCGCCGCGTCCGCCGGAAACTATAGCGAGGCCGTACGGCTGTTGAGGCTCGCCATCAAGTCCGCGTACCTCACACTTAAGGCCTACAACTATACCAGTAAAGTTGAAATAGAGATAGAGCAGTCGGTCTCCGTCTCCGCCGAGTCGTACAATTCTTCCATGAGTAACGTGAACGCGACCCATGTTAGCAATAGGGTCCTCATAAAGATAGAACAGGAGTTGAAGCTCATCAATGGCACGGCCACGAAGGCCGAGGTCGAGGTAACCGTCTCGAGGGCCCTAAACGCGACCATTATGACGCTTACCATTCTCGAAGAGGTGAGGAACCTTCTTTCTGAGCTGAACGTGTCGGCAACGGCCATACAGCAGATAGACAAGGCAATAGCCATGCTACATAACACCACGGCACAGCTGAAGAAGGCGGAAATAGAGATAGAGCAGAACGGGACCAAGGTGGAGATCGAGATAAAGGGAGGAAAAATCGAGGTGGAGATCGAGCGTGAATACGACGATGAGGAAAAGAGGGAAGAAAGGGCCGGGGAGGAGCACGGGGTACCCGACAGCAGGGAGGTGGATGACGAGGAACATGACGAGGAAAAGGAAAAAAGCGGGCGCGGCGAAGAGGATGAACATGAGGAGCGGCCCGAACGGAGTGGTGGGGAGGGTGCCGCCGACGAAGGCGCTGAGAGGGACAGAGGCGAGAGACGTGGTAGGGGAGGCGGTGAAGATCGGCACGACGACGAGGAAGAACACGAGGATGGAGAGGACGGACACGATGACGAGTAGGAGGAAATAGGTATGGGCACAATGGACGTGCTTTGGGTACTATTCCTTTTTTCCAACGGCACCCCAGTGCTGGCTATGAACGTGACGTTCAGCGGCGACCTACTGAACGTTTCCCTTCCCGCGGACTACGAGTCGTATCCTCTGGCATATGTCGATGGGGAACTGGTGCCGTACATAATGAGGAACGGGACCGTGACCGTCCCCGTTTTCGGGCCTGCCAACGTGTCCATTAGGTATGTCCCCAAGGTGACCGTGTCTGGGGGCTTCGCCAGCATCGAGGTGGGCAAGGGGAGGTACCTAATGTACGTCGAATCCGGCGTACTGCTGCTGGACGTGCCCCACAACGTGACCGGGTATAGGTTCAAGGACGGCGTGCTGACCGTGATGTTCATAGGCCCAGCACGTGTAAACTACACAATACTGCTCAACGGAACCGCGCAGGAACAAGCCGTGAACGCAGCGTCCACGGTCAACGCGTCTGAGGACGCGCCGGAGCCGCCGCCTATCCACGAAGCGCCACCGCAGGACGTTTCCCCGCAGCCCAGTGTGGATGGGGGGAACACAGTGCCCAAAGGGGACGGCGTCCCTCCCATGAGCCCCTCCCCCACGGGACCATCAACTGGGTACCTCTTGGCCGTAGCGGTCGCCGTGGCCAGCGCCGGGATGGCAGTGGCTATTGTTCGCCGTAGGCGTTCCTCGGGAACCAAACTGCGCGGAGTAGAGCAGAAGATAGTGGAGTACCTGAGCAGGGTCGGGGACGACTACGAGTCCAACATCGCCAAGATCATTGGGGAGCCCCGCGCCACAGTGTGGCGCGCCGTGAGGCGCCTGGAGGAGCTCGGCGTAGTGGAGGTGGAGAAGCGTGGTGGGGCCAACTGGGTGCGCCTGAGACGTAGGCGCCCTCATAATCTCTGACCGCGCTCACCCCTCGCACGTCGCTGAACGCATCATTGGGCTATGGCGTTTCCCGGTCAACGCTTAAATCAGTGGCGGCCTTTCCTCTCACCCATCGACCCGAGAAGACTCATCACGATGTCGCTGCGTACCAGGTCAAGCAATGGCAGGGTCTTCCTGGCCTCGGCAACCACGGAGGGGTCAACACGCAGCTCCACATACCTTTCCCCTATCCCGAGGTCCGTCATAACCACGCCTAGGGGATCCACAAGCATGCTCCTCCCCACGAATTCAGGGCCGTACTGGTCTGCCACCGCCACGAACACGGTGTTCTCGTGGGCCCTGGCCCGCGCCATTAGCGAGAGCATCTCCTCCTTGAGGGGCCCCCTGTACCATGCGGTGGGCACCACAATCAGGTCGGCCCCCCGCAACGCGTAGAGGCGGAACAGCTCGGGGAACCTGAGCTCGAAGCATATGGCAATGGCGACGTTGACGTCGCCGATCCTCACAATGGGAGAAGGAGCGTCACCAGGCTCCATGTAGTCCGACTCCCTATAACCGAAGGCATCGAATAGGTGCATTTTCCTGTAGGCCGCCTTGACGTTGCCCCCGGGATCTATCAGGAGGGCGGTGTTATACACCTTCGGGTAGGACGCCCTCTCGAACATGTGGCCCACCAGCCATGTGGAGTACTCCGAGGCTACCTTGGCCAGCTCGTCGACGTAACGCCCCTCAATGGTCTCGGCGGCCTCATACACCTTGGCTGGGGGAAGGCCCGAGATAGGGGTCATGAGGTACTCGGGGGCCACCACAAGGTCGGGTTCCCCCCTTATGAGCGATGAGAGGCGCCCCACATTGCCGTACTTGTCGGCGGTGGACCCCACTTGGGCTATGCCAAGCCTCATTGCCCTCAGTCGCAGGCGTAAATTTATATTTTGGCCCGGGGCCAGACCAACGTGCATAGGGGCAGATACGCAGGTGGGGTTGAGACCCCCCTCACCATATACAACACCGCCACTAGGAGGGAGGAACAGTTCCGGGTCGCCGTGCCGGGCAGGGCACGCGGATATGTCTGTGGCTTGACGCCGCAGGATCACCCCCACGTGGGCCACGCCAGGGTCTACGTGGTCTTCGACGTGTTTCGCAGGCTCTTGGAGTACCTTGGCATTGGGACCACCCTTGTGATAAACTTCACCGACATAGACGACAAGATCATTGACAGGGCGCGCAAGGAGTACGGGGACCGCGTAGTGGCCAAGTGGTATGATGTTCCCCGCAGGTATATAGAGGAGTACTTCGAGGTTATGGATGCTCTGAACGTCAAGAGGGCCGACCACTATCCCAGGGTCACCGAGTACGTGGACAAGATGGTCAAGTGGATTGAGGACCTCGTGGAGAGGGGATACGCATACGTGGCGCCGGACGGCTCGGTCTACTTCGACGTGTTCAGGGTCCCCCGTTACGGCGAGCTCTCCGGCCAGCGCGTGGAGGAGTTGATCGCCGGGGCCCGCGTCGAGCCTGAGCCTGGGAAACGTAACCCCCTTGACTTCGCCCTATGGAAGTCGTGGGCCCCCCTCGAGCCGTGGTGGAACTCACCCTGGTGCCCGGGGAGGCCCGGGTGGCATCTTGAATGCGTGGTCATGTCCAGCACCCTGCTCGGCGTGCCCTTCGACTTCCACGGCGGCGGACAGGACCTCATGTTTCCCCACCACGAGAACGAGGTGGCCATTGCCAGGGTATACTTCGGGGTCGACTACTTCGCCAGGTACTGGATGCATGTGGGGTACCTCACCATAGGCGGCGAAAAGATGTCCAAGTCACTTGGGAACATAGTGACTGTGCGGGAGGTCCTCGGCAGGTACATGGGCGAGGAGGTCAGGCTAGCCCTCCTATCGGCCCACTATAGGAAGCCCCTCGACTTCTCCACCGAACTGCTGGACGCACAGCGCCCCATTGTGGACGCGCTCTACAGCGCCTACGACCAGCTAGTCCAGGCGCTCAACGATGCCAGAGACAATGGGATCGACAGGGACGCCGAGATGGCCAAGGCCCTCGACAACTACGTGGAGGCATTCGAGGAGGCGCTCCTCGACGACCTCAAGGCACATGTGGCCGTGGGCAAGCTCTACGAGTACGCCAGACACCTCATCGCGAGCGTTATCCCGGCGGCCGAAAGGCTGAGCAAGGCGGTCCTGGCCAGGGCGCTCGAGGACCTGCTCGCTATGGCCGACGTACTCGGCCTAGTGATGTACAGGGACCTTCCCCGGGAAGTTGTGGACTTCGTGTCAGGCATGGTGGAGTACAGGTCTACGCTGAGGAGGGAGAGGCGGTTCGATGTGGCGGACACCCTCAGGGCGCTGCTGGAGAGGTTCGGCGTAAGGCTCTTCGACTATGGCCCCATAACCAGGTGGTCGCTGGACAGGAGGACGGCTCGCTGGATGGCGTGATTGTTTAACCCATGTGGTTCTGACTCTGCCCCACCAAGTCGATTTATACAGGTCCTGGACGCCGTGAAGGCTAAATCGGGCCAATCCTTATAGGTCCCCACTAACTGTCACGCCATATTGTCCCCACTCGCACAATGTCATGGCCGTTATAGGCCCACCAGGCTTCGCAGTTCTCGACGAATCTGGGCATCCAGGCCAAAGGTCGCGGAGAGGGAAAGCGGTAATCCCCGTATTGCGTCCTCCTCTGGTTTTGACCCAAACCGATCACTCGCCCAACACGCGTCTGAGGCCTGGATACATGTCGAGGACTTGCTCCCTCATGGCCACCTCGTAGTATTGCTGCGCTATTTCTATCAGCAGTATGAGCCCTATCCCACCGCCGAGTATCCCAACTATGTCGCCCACGGCGGCCACAAACCCCACCACCATGCCGCTGGCCACCGTAAGCGTCCACACATAGCGCTCGAGGAGCTTGGCGATTACCTTCTCGGACATGCGGAAGCCGGGCACCTGTAGGCCGCCCTGGACGAACCTCCTCGCCTGTTCCTCGGGGCTCAGCCCAGCCAGGCTGACCCATATCCACGCGAACGCGGTGGCCAACACCATGAACATTACTATGTGGACGATGACGTAGTCCACTGTGAGGGGGCCGCTTGGCGGCGTCACGTAGTAGAGGAGGCTGGGCCTCAGTGGGATCACCTCGCCGGTCTCTGTCACTACTGCCATGGCGAGCGCGTTGAGTATCGGGTTGTCGTTGTTGGGGTTGAACGTGGCCCACACTCCCTGCAGTATCTGGCTTACTAGGACCAGCGAGTAGGCGGTGAATATCAGGGGGAGCACCGAGACGTAGATGAACTTGAGGGGAATGGTGAACTTTATGCCGCGGTACTGGGCAGCGGCCACAGGTATCTGCACCCTGGTCATCTCAAGGAAGAGGACCGCGGCGCCTATGGCCACAGTCACCAGGAGGGATACCAGGTCCGGGAAACCGCCGCCGCGGTACAGTATGTCGCCTAGACGGGCAGTGTCGCCGAGGGCCACCGCCTCGTAGAGCGCCACGAAGAGCGCCGGCACAATGCCGTATGGCAGCCCGTCAGGCGTTATCAGCTGCGGTCCCTGTTCCGTGAACACGACGGTCTCGGGGCTGAAGAGGGACCAGAATATGGACTTGGCCACGCCTATGAATATTATGAGGCTTATGGCGCTCCCTATGCCCCACCCCTTGGACATGAGGTCATCCAACATAATTATTATGAGCGTGGCCAACATGAGCTGGGCCGTGATCAGCAGCGCATTAAGGGGGGTAAGCAGGCCGAACTGGCCCGCCGCGATGCCCACCATGATCTCGAAGAAGGCCACCACCAGCGCCGCTACCTTGAGCAGCAACGTGAACCTGGCCCTGTTCTCGGGAACCGAGAGGTCAATGTTGATCACCCGGGAGAAGACCAAAATCTCCATGATTATGCCCGCGATTACTATAGGGCCGATCCCAAGGTGGGCCAGCGTGCCGGCAGTGGACCCGAATATAATGGATATGAGTGGGTTGGCGAACTGCTGCACGTTGGGGCCCAGCCCATACAGCGGCGTGATGGACATGACTAAGTACACTGTGGCCACCAGGAACGTCCAGTAGAGCCGCGTCGGGAAGGGGAGCCGGCCCCTCGGCCTCTCCACTGTGGGGATGGCGCCTAGCAGGGGGTCCAGCCTCGCCAGGAAACCGGACATGTCACTTGTATGCCGCGCCTAGAACGGCCCTCACCTCCCCACCAGCCCCCACCAACTTGCGTATAGCGCCACGTGTGGCCGCCGGCGCATACACCACGATGGGCCTACTCACCCTGCCGCCACCGAGGAGGCGGGAATAGCCGAGCCCCACAATGTCAACCACGTACCTACCCCCCTCCACCCTGGCCTTCCCCTCGGCGACCAGGCGGTCCAACAGAGCATCGAGCTCCCCCACGTTTATCGCCTTCCCCCCAACCCTCGTCGGCTGCACAAAGCCATGCTTCCCAAAGAACGGGTACCCAGAAGAATCCACGGCATGTTTGATGACCCAGGTCCACTTGTGCTTGTGCCTCCCTGACCGGCCCCTACCACCCCTAGAGCCAGACTTCCTGTGCTGGCCAACCCTACCCCACCCATGCGTCCTACCGCCCCTCCTGTACCTAACCGCGCGCCTAAAACGTCGAACCATGCCATGTGTAAAGCCCCCCTTTATATCGTTGACCCCACATCAAGGCCTGGTGGGCCCGCCGGGATTCGAACCCGGGATCTCCCGCGCGTGAGGCATACGCGGGCCAAGGCCCTGGGCATCCTAGCCGCTAGACTACGGGCCCCTACACAACACATACAACGACTTATAAATTTTACACAGGCCAGAACCCCCACCACCCAGAGGGCCATTCTACCCACCGCCCGCACCTCGGGCGATTGGGAGCGGCAGGCTCCCCCCTCGGGGGGCACCCTCGGGGGTTACACCCCCGCCCCATCAACCCCGTCTTCTACGGGAGCCCTCGTGCCCAGCGCGGTTCGCCCACGCCGGGCAACGGCCGCCTCTTTTCGGGGGGAGCTTCCCGCTTAGATGCATTCAGCGGTTATCCCCTACGGCGTGGCTGCCCGGCACTGCCCTACCGGACAACCGGTAGACTAGTGGCCGCGGCGCCCCGTTCCTCTCGTACTGAGGGCACCTTCCCCTCAGGCGGCCAACACCCCCGACAGGTAGAGACCGACCTGTCTCGCGACGGTCTGAACCCATCTCACGTTCCCCTTTAATGGGCGGGCCTGGGGGGCGGGCGGGAAGGGAGAGAAGAACCGAATACTTCACCGAGAGTCGACATAAGTCCATATACATTCAATCCATGTAACGTAACACAACCTTATAAC
>WANN01000005.1 GCA_015521775.1 Thermoproteaceae archaeon | reverse complement strand
TTCTCGAGGGTCCTCTCCCGAGGCCCTCTGCCGTGGAGTATGCCTCTGCCCGCCTTCTGGAGGCCCTCCTCGAGTCTTACCTGGCCTTGGAGTTCCTCAGGAGGGGCCTTGTGAGGAATGCCGCGGGGAAGGCTTTCCAGGCGTGGAGGGCTGTCCTAGCGGCCCTCCTGAGGCTGGAATTGGACAGGTTGAAGGCCAACGCCAAGAGCGAGGAGGAGGGGCGCTGGCTTGGGGCCGTGCCGAGGGTGCCCACGGCGAGGATGGTGCCGCTGTCCCAAATGTTGGAACGGCTGGGATATGAAAGCGTTTCTTGTATCACGGACCGGGCGTTGAACCTCCATGACTACCAGTACCATGGCCCGGACCCGGACATGGCCGTGTCGAAGTATCGGAACAGCGGTGAGGCGGCCGTCGCAGTTATCGGCCTGGTGAGGGCCGTCCTCAGGTACGTGGAGGCGCTGAAGGCGAGGGTCAGCTGGACCGGGGAACACGAAGAGTCGTACAACCTGGCCAAGGCACATCTAGGCGAGCGGCCCGCGTAGGCCCCGCTGCACGCCCATAGTGTCCGTGCAGGCAGGCGGAGAAGAGGCCCATGACAGCCTGATCGTTGCGTGTTGGCTTCTAGGCATGTATTCCTGGCCAGGGCTCCAGCGTTTCCTTGTAGGTGGGCCGTCCCTGTCCAGCAGCCCGCTCGGTTTGGGGGCTGCCTCACAATTACGGTGCGGTGTGGGCTGCCGTTTGGTGGGGTTGGCCGTTGAGGCTGTGCGGCGTCTGGGTCGCCGGTGGGGTAGTGGGGTGGCCGCCGGGTGGACGCAGTGGAGGGTTGGGAGAGGTGGGACTGGGGTCTCGTGGAACGTGATTGGATGGGCGGCTCTATTGGGGGCCGAGGCTTGCCGGGGGCTCGTGTGTTGGGCCTGGCGACGGCATGTGGGCCGCGGGGTTTGAGGGGTGGCTACGTGCAGGTCGTCGGGCTGCATGTACCGTGGGTCCACCGGGGTTTATGTGGGTTCCCTGGAACTCGGTTGGGCCTGGGGAAGCCGTTCGCTTAGGCCCGGCGCTCGTCGAGAACCGGGAAAATAGTGCTGTGTGGCCGTGGAGTGGGATGGGCGCCGAGGTGGGGTACAGGGGATCGGATCCTTTAAAGGGCTTTGAGAGGGGTGTACGGAGTCGGTTTGGCCCGTCCACTTCGATGAGGAAGTGGGACAGCGGCGGCAGGGTTGAAGGCTGCGTGTTCGTGGCCGCGTTCGGCATGCCGGTGGGTTTGGCCGGTTGGGTGTTGGTGCCGCTTTGCGGTTCCGGTCTATGTCTGTGGGATTCCTGTCGGCGGCTGGCTGAGCGCGGGGGGCCGGCTCTCCGTTGGGGGTACAGGACTGTGGTGCGGGTCCTCAGATGGTTCTAGTGGTTCGGCCCCAGCGCGGGTTTTCTGTTCCGCTGCGTGGGGGCCCGGTTCCGCTGGTGTGGTGCCCAGACGTGCCTGGGGGTGCGTGGCGCGTGTTGGGTGTCCGCTGCCGGGCGGGGCTGGCCCCGTGGGCGGTTTCGCTGGCCACCGTAAGCAATATATTTGGTGGCTGGGTTCTGGGTGTGGAGTTGAGGCGGGAGTTCCTTCGGCTGTTGGAGGAGGACGAGGAGTTCAGGATGGCGGTACTCGGCTACCTGGGGATCAGGACGTTGATGGAGGAGCTCAGGCGGCTGGCAGGGGCCGTCGAGGAGCTCCAACAGGCGGTTAAGGAGCAGGGCAAGGCGATATTAGAATTGCAGGAAACCGTGAGGGAACACAGTAACGCAATAAAAGAGTTACAGGAAACTGTGAGGGAACAAGGCAGGGCCATACGGGAGCTACAGGAAACCGTGAGGGAGCATGGCGAGGCGATAAGGGGGCTACAGGAAGCCGTAATGGACCATAGCAGGGCAATACGGGAGCTACAGGAAACTGTTAGGGAACAGGGCAGGGCAATACGTGAACTGCAGGAAACCGTGAGAGAGCATAGCAAGGCGATATTAGAATTACAGGAAACCGTGAGGGAACACAGTAACGCTATACGTGAACTGCAGGAGGCGGTTAAGGAGCAGGGCAAGGCGATATTAGAATTGCAGGAAACTGTTAGGGAACACGGCAGGGCGATAAAAGAGTTGCAGGAGGCGGTTAGGGGGCTGCAGGAGGTTGTGAGGGAGCATGGCGAGGCGATTAGGGGGCTGCAGGTGGCTGTTGCGGAGCTTAAGGTGGCTGTGGGGTCCCTTGGGAGGAGGATGGGTAGGGACCTCGAGAAGATGGTGCTCAACGTGTATAGGCATGTCCTTGCGGAGAGGGGCGTCGGGGACGTGGACAAGGTGGAGAGCTTCGTGTATGTGGATGTTGACGGGAAGTACTATAGGAGGGGCGCCAAGATAGAGGTGGACGTGTACCTGCATGACGGCGACCTCTACCTCCTCGAGGTCAAGTCCCTCGTCGAGGAGGACGACGTGGAGTGGTTCCACCAGAAGTGCGGGATAGTGGAGAGGATACTGGGGAGGCAGGCGCGGAAGCACATCATTGTGGGGGTCAACGTGGCCAGGGAGGCCCACGACCTGGCCAGGAGACTGGGCATAGAGGTCGTGGCTGGGGCCATAGTGGAGTAGGGCCCCACAGCGACATGCGGCCGGCACACCTCGTTGGGCGGACAGCCCACTGCCAGCCAAACCTCGAGGCGCACCTGGGACCCCGGCAGGGCCTTACATGCGGCCTGTCGCCGGGACATGTAGAGGCATGTAGTTTGGGGTGATTGCCGTGCTGGTGGGACGGCACTTCGGCGTGGATAGGCGCCTCTGAGGGGCGGTTGGAACGCGGCGTGATCCCCGCCTCTTCCACCAAGGGCCGGCCAGGCTATGGGGTCGCCGTCACAGGTTAACTTTATTAATCGCCGCCTAGCCTTCCACATGGAGCCCGCCGTCTCTGCTGCGCTTGGTGAGGCTGTTAGGGTTGTGGTGCAGAAGCTTGCGCAGGGCAAGAAGCTCACTACGGAGGACATATTCCTACTGTACCTAGGCACCATAGTCGAAGAGCTGCGCGCAGTAAGGAAAGAACTAGCCGAAACAAACAGACGAATCGACGAAGTAAACAAGCGGATAGACGCCGTGATCGAGGAACTCAACAGGCAACTGACAGAGACCAACAAGAGGATAGACGATACGAACAACCGTATAGACGAGACCAATAAGCGTATTGATGCCGTTATCGGGGAGTTCAACAGGCGGTTCGAGGAGATCAACAACCGCCTCGCAGAGACGAATAAAAGGATTGACGAGGTCAATAAGCGTATAGACGATACGAACAACCGGATTGATGAGGTGAGTAAGCGGCTTGACGAGACCAATAAGCGTATTGATGCCGTTATCGGGGAGTTCAACAGGCGGTTCGAGGAGATCAACAAGCGTATTGACGAGACTAATAAGCGTATTGACGACCTGTACAGGGTGCTGAGCGAGGTACTCAAACTGGTCATGGAAATACACAGGCAGGTAGTGGGGAGGTCCTAGTCGCGTTGTTTTGCCTTTCCGGGCCTCTCGTAGTGGAGGAATGCACTGTACATGTGTACGTATAGGTGCATCCCGTAGATTTCCCCTTTCCCGGTTTCCATGAACCACCTCATTTCCAGGGCCCTGTCACTCTATGGTCGTCTCTTCTTCGGGCTTGGAGAAGACGGTCCTTATGTAGTCTGGTTCCTCCCTGGTGATGGGTTTATCCTTGATGCGGTCGACTCGAGCTGTGCCTGGGAAGTCCCTTTCCCCGCCCGTCACGAGGCCCTTCAACGCGAGGAAGTCAACTATTAGGCCGTTCATCGCGGTGACGGTCGAGGCCCGCTACCGAGGCGGCCCTACCAACCTCTTCCCTGAGGCCCTGCTCCAACCTCTCTCGAACCTGTCGCCCCTTCTCCGAAACTCCTGTCCATCTCCTTGAACTCCTGTAAACCTCCCTGAACCTAATTTATTTCCCTGGGCCTCTCCTCGACGGCGGCGAACTTCCTCCCGGGCCAGTAGGCTAGGCCCGCTATCTGTGCCGCTATGGTCGTTGCGCGGCCCAGTCCACACATGTGCCGGCAGCGCGTTATAAAATGCTTTTCCTGGCCGCGTGGGGCCCGCAGGTGCGTGTATAGTGGCTTGTTGGGGCGGGATGTCCGGGGCTTTTGGCCTGGCCCTTATCGCCGGCGGGCCCGCTGGTGAGGGCCTCACGTTGCGGGGGCACCTCCCCGTCCTCACGTCCCGGCTATGCCGAGCCAGGTTGGGGCGTCAAGAGGGTGGGCCCGCGTGACGGCAGTTTGTTTCGTGTTTTCCTTGGCTTGGGCCTTTAGGGCCGTTGTGTGGGGCTAGTACTCGTATATTGTTACTCCATGTTCCTCGGCGTACGTCCTGACCTCGCGTCCGATGAGGGCCCCGGTCAGTATCGGCCTGGCCGGCCTCCCGTACTTCCTGGCCACGACCTCCGCCTTGGCCAGCAGCGAGCCCACGTCTGCGTGCGTGGGCCTTACCTTGACCTCGACGACGTAGGCCGCCCTGTCGGTGACCACCAGTAGGTCCACCTCGTTGCCCTCGACCAGCGCCCGCCTGCCCCTCTCGACGACCGCCTCGCCCCTGGCCCTCAGCTCCTCCCTCAGGTCGTCCCACACATACCTGGTATACGTGGACTCGGTCAGGGCGCCCAGCTCGAGCTCTAGGCGGCCGAAGCGTCTGTCGACGCCCTCCCTAAAAGCCTTCATCTCCTCCCAGAGCCTGTACTGGCCCTCCCTCAGTGCCTTCACCTCCTCCCATAGCCTCCTTGTCTCCTCCCAAAGCCTCTGCTGGCCCTCCCTCAACGCCCTCACCTCGTCCCACAGCCTCCTCATCTCCTCCCAGAGCCTGTACTGGCCCTCCTCCAGCTTGGCCAGCCTCTCCTCATGCCTGGCCACGGCCTCCCTCAGCTCGCCGACGGCGCCGGCGAGTTCCCTGACAGCCCTGGCAAGGTCGTCGAGGGACGACCTGATGTTTGTTATGCCCAGTAGACCGGCTACAGCGTAGCGGAGCTCCTCGTCCTCCTTCAACAGTCGAAGGAACTCCGACCGCAGGTCGCTGGGCATCCCCAGTACCGCCCACAGGTAAATATATAAAATCACCCGAGGCCGCGGGACAGGCCCGTGGAACTGTGGGCCTGTGGAGGGCGTCAGGGACGCGGCCGGTGGCGCCAGCCCTCGCCGTGGATGGCCAGTCTATGGCCGTGGGGCCCTCCCTGATCCCCGGCTTGGCGTTGCGTTTCCCCGTGCCCAGCGCCACGAGGCGCCTGGGCGGAACGTGTCTGTGACTCGGAAACAGCGATGGGCAACCGGGCGGTGCGCCGTGTTGGGACGGGCTGGCACGTTCGGATTGGCGACGGGGCTTGACACGCGGCAGAGGCGGCAATGTCGCGGCCTCAATCCCAGGGAATTCCCCATCCACGTAGCTGGGTCCCACCCCCAACGAAACCTTCACATGGCCCCGCCCTTACGGCCCCAGGAGGACCGCAAACATCGTCGGGCAGCGTCGAGACGCAGGTCCGCCGGCACGCCGGGGCCAGATCCAGGCGGCCGGTCGGACTGCGTGTGGACACACGGGCTGCGATACTCCCAACATGGCGCCTCCGTCGACCGCCATATAGCGGGCTCCACACAGTGGGGGGCCCGGCCTCGGGGGCAACCCGAGACGGGCCGCAATGATGGGCGCAGGGCCCCAAAAGGTTTCCAACCGTAACAGCTGGCCAGGATCGTACAGGGTCCGGAACCCCGCCAACTGACGGCGACCCTAGGCGTTTAGGGAAGACTCCGAGCGCGGTCGTGTGCCCCTTCGTGAGCGCCCATGGCGCTTGCGATCCCGCTTAGTCGGCTAGCAGGCGGTTGGTGGAGCGGAACGGATTTATGTTGGTGCCGTGGCACGTGACGTGGGGTTCGACCTGAAGCGCGAGTTGCTTAGGCTGCTCCGGGAGGACGAGGAGTTTAGGCTGGCTGTAGCGGGCCTGTTGGGCCTTAGGGAGATCCTTGAAGAGGTCCGGAAACTTAGGGAGGACTTCAACGCCTTCGTGAAGGAGCAGGCGAGGCGATGGGAGGAGAACGAGAAGAGGTGGGAAGAAAATAACAGGAGATGGGAGGAGAACTGGA
>WANN01000004.1 GCA_015521775.1 Thermoproteaceae archaeon | reverse complement strand
CCCCCCTACCAGCGTCGGGTAGCGGGACCTCGTGTACCACTCGGTTAGGAGGCCCAGCGACCCCACAGCGAAGTCCAGCTCGTCCGGGCCCAGCTCGTCGGCCAGTACCCTGGCCGACTCGTTGGCAAGCTCGGCGCCGTGGTTCCTCACCCACACCCTGTGCACCTCCAGCATGACCGCCTTCTCCACGGCCTGCTGCGCCATGAGGACCGCCAGGGGAGATCCACCTCCCCCAGGACGCGTTTCACCCTTTCCAGGTCCAGGAGGGCCTCCTCGAGGAACCTCCTAGCGAACTCCCGGTAAATGGACACGCCTCACCCACACCCAGCCTTATCTACTTTAGGACCAGCCTCATCTTCCTGAGCCTCCTGGTGAAGGGGTCCACCAGGTACCCATGACCCCGAGCGTCACCACGCCGAGCAGGTTCTCGTCCTCCGACTCGCCGAGAACCACCGGGCTGTGTCCCTCGCCCACGCCCGGCAACTCTATGTACGCCTCGCCCACCGGCCTCCTCACGACGGTGCCGTCGGCCAACACAAACTCCTCGACCCTCCTCGGCTGGAGCCCAACCCCCACCCACACGTCACGCCTAAGCACAGTGTATACGGCCCCCGTGTCCACGAGAAGCCTCACATCGGCGGTCCCCGCAGGACCCCTCACCCTGGCATCCACATAGACCAAGCCCATACCACAGGGCGGGCACAGCCTTATAACACCTCTAGACCCCAGTACGGCCACAGTGGTAGGCTACGGACAGCGTGGTACCCCATTTCAGCCGTCCCCATGACTGGCCTGGACGAGCCAAACTCTGCTATTAAATAGGTTTGCATTCAACGGGTTTAGCCCGATGTCTGAGGTATAATTAAAAGGGCTTGGGGTGGAGCAAGGGGTTGGACTGCGAGTTGGTACATGCCCTGCTGGGCCCGGTTTCTATTGTGAGTAATAGAAATATTTAAATATGGACCTTTATACCTTTAGTCATGAAAGGGATCAGGATATACCTGCGCGAAGAGCTCGAGAAAAGGTTAAGAGAGGCCGTTGCCCGTAGGTACGGTTTTGTGCGTGGGGGGTTGAGCCGCTCGGTGGAGGAGGCAATATACATGTGGCTCCAGGACGAGCCCATTGAGACCGATATAGACATAGACATGCTAATAGAGGAGCTACGCGGCTCGGTGAAGGCCGACAAGGACGGCGTGACGCTACAGAAGAGCCTACATGAGCTACTTGATTGACACGAACGTAGTCCTGGAATTTATCCTGGATAGGGATAGGCAGAGGGAGGCGGAAGAGGTCATCAGGCTGGCCGCCGATAGGCGTATAGACGCGGTCATGACTGACTTCCACATGGACGCGGCACTCATAGTGGCCCAGAGGTTCCTCGATTGGGGAAGACTCATCAAATTGCTCTTTCTCATGGCCAAGGTTTTTCGGATGTACTACGTGTCCCTGAGGGATAGACTTGACGCCATCAGGGTTGGGGGTTCCATGGGGCTGGACTACGACGACGCAGTGCTTTACATCTGTGCCAAGAGGTTGGGAGCCCATATAGTGAGCTATGATAGGGACCTCGACAAGACTGGTATCAGGGTGGAGCCGGGGACCCTACTGGGCCGATCCCCCTGACCTGCACACTGGCACTGCTGGCCGTACACATATATACCGCGTCCAAGACATAGCCGTGAAGTTGCTGGTTGCGACAATCGGCGACCCCACCTACAGTGAGGCTTAGCTGCCCGTAGGTGGGCGCTAGGAGGGGCCGCCCCTTGTCCGCCTGTAGTGGGGAAACTATGCGGCTGTCCCGGGCCGGCTGATTTTTATATGTCTGGCCCCGTGGGGCCATGTTCGACGTGGCCGTGATCGGCGGGGGGTCCACCGGCACGAGCATAGCCTACCACCTGGCCAGGAGGGGTTACAGGACTGCACTCGTCGAGAGGAGGGGCATCGGCGCCGGGATGACGGCCCTGTCCACCGGCGTGGTGAGGTCCTTCTACAGCGTCCCCGAGGTGGCCAGGATGGCCGCGTACAGCCACAGCTACTTCCTCCGCTTCGCCGAGGAGCACGGCGTCGACGTGTTCACGAGGTGCGGCCTCATCGTCGTGGGCCGGGGCCCCGACGCGGACGCCATACGCGCCAACGTGGAGATGCTGAGGGGCATGGGCATAGGCGTGAGGCTCCTGGCCCCCGACGAGGCCAGGGCACTGGTCCCCGGCCTCGAGGTGGGGGAAGGGGAGGCCGCAGCCCTCGAGGAGGGGGCAGGGTACGCGGACACGACCGCCACTGCGAGGGCCTTCCACGAGTCCTTCCTGGCCCACGGCGGGACGCATATAGCCGACGAGGCGGTGGCACTGCGCCGCGGGGAGGGGGGCGTCGAGGCGGCCCTGTGCAGGAGGGGCGAGGTCAAGGCACGCACCTACGTGGTGGCCACCAACGTGTGGGCCAACAGGCTCCTCTCCCAGATCGGCGCGGAGCTCCCCATAAGGGTCGTGAGGGAGGACATCATGGTAGTGGATAGGGGCGCGTGGCTGGTGGGGACCCACCCCGTGGTGGCCGACCTGGCCAACAACTTCTACATGAGGCCCGAGGGCGACGCGAGGAGCCTTGTGGGCAGCCTCGACCCGGGGCCCCGCCACGTGGAAGACCCCGACGCGTTCAACCCCACGGCCAGCCACTGGCTAGAGTCAGCCCCTGCCTACGCCGAGGCCATCGCCCGGAGGATACCCCCGCTCGCCCACGCGGGCGCCGCGGGGGGATGGTCGGGGCTCTACGACGTGACACCCGACTGGCAGCCCATAGTGGACTGGGTGGACGCGAATGTACTGGCGTGCGTGGGCCTCAGCGGCCACGGCTTCAAGCTTGCCCCGGCCCTCGGCCTGCTGGCGGCCGAGCTGGTCGAGGGCGGGCCGAGGACCTTCGGGAACCCCTTCGCCCTGGACAGGCTTCGCAGGGGCGCGCACAGGGCCAGCAGGTACAGCGCCAAGGTGGTGGGGTGACCTATATGAACAGCATGGCGTTGACGGTCAGTATTATCCCCGTGAAGGCCACTGCGGCCGCCATGAGGGGCCTGCCCACGGCCATGCCGAGGCCGCGTATTGCGAAGAGCAGCGGTATCAGGACCAGGGGCAGCGTCAGGGAGAGCACCACCTGGCTGTACACGAGTATGTCTATGGTGCCTATTCCCAGGTACACGGCGACGGCCAGGGGCAACATGTTTATGAGCCTGACCCCCAGCCTCACCTTCCACGCCTCGAGCCTCCTCCCCAGGAAGCTCTCCACTAGGTACACGCCGGCCATGACGCTGACTATGGACGAGGAGATGCCCGAGGCGAGCACGGCCACGGCGAACACTATGGAGGCCGCTGCGCCGTAGAGCGGGGCCAGGGTCAGGTACGCGTCCTCGAGCTCCTCTATGCCTATGTACCCGTTCCTGTAGAAGGCGTAGTAGCTCATGACCTGTAGGGACACGTTTATCAGGGAGGCCACGGAGAGGAACACTATCGTCTCCTTGAGGTGCCTCCTGAGTATTGGGCGCGCGTCCTGCCGGGGACCCCACCTGTCCCTGGTCAGGTAGGCGTGTAGCAGCACCGCGTGGGGCATTACCGTGGCCCCTATAATGCTCGCCACGAGGAGGACCTGGCCCCTCTCCTCCAGCGTGGGCACGAAGGACCGGGCCAGCACCTCCACTGGGTCGGTACCCACGACGTACAGCTCGTACACGTAGCTCGCCCCTATGACCAGCACCAGGAGGCCGATAACCCTTTCCAGCCTCCTCAACGTGTCGGCGTACAGCATGAGTATGAGCACGTCTATGATCGATATCCACACGGTGAGGAGCAGCGGCAGCGAGAGGAGCAGGCTCAGCCCCACCGCAATGCCCAGGAACTCGGCCATGTCGGTGGCCAGGACCATGACGAAGAGGCCGGCGAAGTACATGGCCCTGACCGCGCGGCCGGGAATCCCGCCGATCCCCCTCAGCCTCTCGAACACGTAGTCGGCGGGCGCAGTGCCGGTGACGAGGCCCAGCTTGCCAGACAGGTACTGGAACACCATGGCCATTACGCCGGAGAGCCAGACCACCCAGAGGAGGGCCAGGCCGTATGTCGACCCAGCGGCGATGTTGCTCCCGAAGTTGCCCGGGTCCATGTACGCCACGCTGACCACGGTGGCAGGCCCAAACACGGCTATGGACCTGAGCCTAACCCCAATCATGCGACTCATCAAACACCCGTTAATAAATCGTTCACATTTACCTGCACGCCCGGGCCGCATATCGATATGTGAACAGGGCTGTAAACAGGACGTAATAAACCACGTTAATAAAACGATTTTAATTCCAAGAAAAAATAAAAACTATTTCCATATACTCCAGTCAGACGCGCCTCATGCCACAACGCAGACGGCGAACCGCCGCGCATCGCCGACACCAACAACACGTTTTTATTGTCGTGGGCGCATATGTCCAGTGGAGGTGGTCAAGAGGGGCCTAAGGGAGCTCGCGGAGAGGGAGCCCCAGTTCCTCAGGGAGTTGCTCGTCGAACTACTGAAGGCGGACGGGGGCCTGGCAGCGGCCGTGGTTGAGGCGGCCCTGAGGGACGAGGCGGCCAGGGCCCGGCTCGCGGCCGCAATAGCGGCCACCATAGCCATACCCCTCAACACGGCCACCCGAGAGGACCTGAAGAGGATAGAGGAGAAGATGGCGACGAGGGAGGACCTAAGGAGGCTGGAAGACCGCATGGCGACGAAGGACGACCTGGCTAGGGAGGTCGCCAGAATAGAGGGTAGGATGGCGACGAAGGAGGACCTTACAAAGGAGATAGGGAGGATCGAGGCGCGTATGGCGACGAGGGAAGACCTCGCAAGGGAGATCGCAAGGATAGAGGAGAGAATGGCGACGAGGGAGGACTTGGCTAGGGAGGTCGCCAGAATAGAGGGTAGGATGGCAACGAAGGAAGACCTAGCGAGGTTCGCCACGAAGGAGGACTTGGCTAGGGAGATCGCAAGGATAGAGGAGAGAATGGCGACGAAGGACGACCTGAAACAGTTCGCTACGAAGGAGGACCTGGAGCGGCTACGGAGGGACCTCGAGGAGAGGATGGCGACGAAGGACGACCTAAAGCGGTTCGCCACCCGGGAGGACTTGGAGAGGTTCGCCACGAAGGAGGACTTGGCTAGGGAGATGGGTAGGATCGAGAGGAGGCTCGAGGGCGTCGAGGGTAGGCTCCTCCGGGTCGAGCGGACCATCGAGCGGTTCGGCCTCTCCCTCGAGGACGAGGCCAGGCTAGTGGTGGGATGGCTCCTCGAGCGGCGGGGCCGCCCCATCCCCCTCTCCGCCCTACACATAGATGGGGACTACGAGTTCGACGTGTATGGGAGCGACGGCGAGGTGACAGTCGTGGGGGAGGCCAAGGTGAGGTGTGGGCCCAACGACGTGGCGAGGCTGGACGAGAGGGTCGGGGAGGCTGCGAGGATGCGGCCCCAGGCCTTCCAGGGCCGCCTAGTCAAGGTCCTCTACTGTATGGCCGCCATGCCCCGTGCCGCCGAGGAGGCCGAGAAAAGGGGCATCTGGCTCGTCGAGACCACCAGGGAAAGGACCACGCCCGGCATCTGAAGGCCAAAGACGCCGCATAGGCGTCCCACCCATAACGCGAGACACGACCAAACGCAGGATGGCGACGCCAAAAACACGCGGGCCCCCTACACAGATACTTGTAACAACTTTCAACCATCTCTAGTATAGTCATGAGACTCATCAAGGGGTTCCGCAACGTAATATCGTTCCACACGGACTTCACGTGCCCGAGGTGCCGCGGATACACCGAGTTCTTCGAGGACAGGGAGAGGGTCTGGCTGGGATGCGAGAGGTGTAGGAAGTGGGTCTACATGGAGAAGCAGGAGGCGTGGAACGTCTTCGAGGAGGACGGGTGGAGGGGACTCATGGACGAGCTCACCAAGGCGTTTTCGAAGTACGTCACCAGGGGATAACCTACAACCCCTCCCGGCACCTCCTCTACGCGTTAACACAGCTTTGATGGCCCCCGTCCTCGTACCTGTAGGCCCCTGTCAGTCTCTTCACGTTCGCTGGTCCACGTGATGGCAATAACAGGTAACTTAGTTGACGCTGGGCGAGGCCCGTACGCCGTTCACCCTGGAGCCGCTCTGGGACGTAAATCCCATTAATCCGTGGGCGCATAGCCCTGTGTCCACCCCCTACAGATTGGCCATACGGGTGTCCTTCAGGGATGCGTGCCCCATAGTGGGGTGGTCCGGGTCCGTAGCCTACTCCATTGCGGTGGACACTTTGAGGAAGGGGAGGTTCAGGGACAGACTCCACGTGTCGCCCCTCTTCAGGGGGGACAAGCCCCTCCTGACGGGCGTCGTGAGGGGGAACAGGAGGGGCGAGGCCGTGCTGGGCCCCGGGGACGAGGCCTGGTTCTGGGCCATGACCGACGAGCACAACCTTTACTGGGCCATATCGTCGCTGGCCGAGAGGAGGGTGGCCCGGATCGCGTGTGGGGACGTGGAGGTGGTCGAGGTGGCCGTCGAGGCTGTGGACGTGAGGCCCAGCGACGCGCACGGCAAGGCGACGGTCGACGTGGAGTTCTACCCCACCGCCTTCATGTTCAGGGGCCTGGACGTGAGGTGGCCTAGCCCCGCCAGGCTGGCCTACAGCCTCGCCAAGTCCTACGGGGAGGCCCACGGCATGGACCTCAGGCAGGCCGCCGAGGCGGCGGCCAAGTCCCTCGAGGTGCTGGGCGGGTCCATACGCCCCGTCAGGGTGGACATCGGCAAGGGGAGGCTCGTCCCTGCCTTCATGGGGAGGGCCAGGATCGCCATATACGGCAACGTGGGCCTGTGGACAACACTCCTTGAGTGGGGCCAGCACGTCGGCGTAGGCGTGTCCAGGGCCATAGGGCTAGGCAGGTACAGGGTCCTCGAGGTACGGGTCCTCGCTTGACAGCGGAAGACAAATATATGTACGTAAAAGGGGCGGGACATACATATCGATGGTTATAAAAGGCGCGGCGGGCATATTTATGGGCCGGAACATCTTATTGGCGG
This sequence comes from Thermoproteaceae archaeon, assembly GCA_015521775.1. Classification (GTDB taxonomy): domain Archaea; phylum Thermoproteota; class Thermoprotei; order Thermoproteales; family Thermoproteaceae; genus WANN01. The sequence continues at coordinate 7,769 of WANN01000004.1, read as the reverse complement.
GCCTGGCGGTAGCCCTAGCCGTCATGGGGGCCCTCGCGGTGTACATGTACGTGCAGGGCGTCTCGCTGTCGCTGGAGCTCGAGAGGGCCCTGGGCGAGGTCAAGAGGCTGGAGGGGGAGAAGGCGGCGTTGACGGGCCGCGTCGACGAGCTTGAGGCGGCCCTGAGGGACAGGGAGTCGAGGATAGCCGAGCTCGAGGGGAGGCTTGGCGATGCCCTGAGGACCGTGGAACTGCAGAGGGCCCGGATAGCGGACCTCGAGGCCAAGGTCCGCAACCTGACCGCGCAGCTGGAGAACAGCAAAGAGACGATAAGGACGTTGAGGGACACTGTGGGTCTGCTCGAGGGGCAGCTGGACGAGCGGCGCAGGGAACTGGACGAGCTGGAGTCCAGGTACAGCGCCCTTAGGAGGGAGTACGACGCCCTGGTCTCCAGGTACGGCGAGCTGGAGCGCGCAGTTAATTACCCCACCGAATACGCGCGGGACGCCCTCCGGGAGGTGGGGAGGCTGGGCATAGAGGCGCCAAGGGTGGGGGACAGCTACGTGTTCGTAGCCGCGTATACGTACAGCGGGTACATCGACCCCGATCAGTACGAGGTGGTGACCGTGGACTACCTGTACACTTACGAGACCGTGATGGTCGAGGTGGAGCCGAGGCTCGACGTGTTCGTATACAGTTACCTCGAGGGGGACTTCCAGCTGGTGGCGCGCGGCTTTGGGAGGGTGGAGTACACGCCGAGGGACAACGGGACGTACTACATAGTGGTGTACAACGGGGGCGGCAGGACCGTCGACTATTCGGCCGACGTGACGTACTACGCCGAGCTCAGGTGGGACGACCTGTTGACGGGCCTACTGACGAGTAGGCTCGCCAGGGACGCCTTCAGGGTAGTCGCGCTGTACAACTACTGGCTCTTCTACGTTAGGCCCTACTACGTGGGGGCGCAGGACGCCGAGAGGGCGTACGCCGTGTCGTTTGCCGAGCTCTATAGGGACGCGGGCTACACGGTGGGCATGGCCGCCGTGGGCGACATCGGGAGCAACGTGCCTGACGTAATAGGGGTGATACCCGTGGTCGTGGTCGAGGGCGGGGTCCCGGACTTCGTGGAAAACGCCATATACGAGTTGCTGGACGAACTGCCCAGTAGGTATGTCACCCCATACAGTATAATTACCCGGGTGGAGGGCGGGAAGCTCTACGTGTTGTGGGACACGTACAGCGTGGCGCTCATGGACGCCGAGGGCCGGGAGAAGTTCGTCCCCTTCAACGTCTTCGAGGTGGTGACGGGATGAGCGGCTGCGACGTTGCGGGGGTACTCGGGCCGGGCACCGGCGCCTACATGGAGTACAGGAACTTCGTGGCCTGGTACAGGAAGTATGAGCGGCACCTGAGCGTGTGGGAGCCGGGCAAGGTGTGCCTTGGGCTTGCCCAGGTGGTCAGGGCGGCCCTCGACGAGCTTGGGCGGGCCTGCGGGCGGCCCGACCCCGCAGTGGTGGCGCGGTGGCTGTTGAGGTCGCTGGAGGAGGACCGGGTGGAGTTGCCAAGGCACATGGCCTGCGAGCTACACGGCACGCGGGGCGACGTTGTCGAGGCCCTTGCCCTGGCCTTCCCAGGCGCTGTGTCCGGGCGGCCCAAGCGCCCCAAGGCAACCACGTCGTGGACTACCGACACATGGTCGGCGTACCCGGAGCCCCACGCGTGGAGGCACCACGCCGAGCGGGGCGCCGAGAGGGGCGGGACATTGGAGACCGCGGCTCCAAGGCAGTACACAGCGGAGCGGGGCCGCCCAGGGGGGCGGGCGGCAAAGGCCGCAGTACTGGCCGCCGCAGTGGCCGCGGCCATGCTCCTATTACTGTTGCTGGCCGGGAAACAGCTGTGGGAGGCCGCGATGCAAGCCATGGGAGGAGGCGCCGTAGAGACCACAGCGACGCGTATAGGAACGACAAGCGTTGGGCCGGGGACCCAGGGCCCCGCTGCTACTCCGACACCGGCGCGCGTCACCCATACGGAGGCACGTACCTCCCCTCCGGCTACGTCGCCTGCCCCCAGCAAGACCGAGGGCATCGCCCCTCGGCTGTCCAGGGGGGACCTCACGCGGCTGGTTGTTGGCGCCGTGGTGGAGGCCATAAATAGGGAGAGGGAGCGCGCGGGGGTTCCCCCGGCCAGGTACCTGAACGTTTCGGTGGCCCAGTGGAAGGCCGTGCGCATGCTCGAGACGGGGCTGTTCAGCCACTACACGGCCAGGGGAGTGATACCTACTTACTTCGCCACGCTGCGGGGCGCCCACTACGGGGTCGAGGAGAACCTCTACATGCTGCGTTGTTTCGGGGGGCCCTGCATATCGATGGACGACGCGGAGAGGTACGCCTACGATGCCGTGCGCAGTTTCGTGCACGAGGACGCCGCGTCCATGTGGGGCCACAGGGACTCCCTGCTGGACCCATGCAACAATTACGTGGACGTGGGGGCCGCGTGGAACGGGACGCACCTATTCATAGCGGTGTACATGGCCTCTAAATGGGTCGAGTGGGTTATCCCCCCGAGGTACGCTGGGGGCCGCTTCGAGGCGGCCGGGATAGTGGACCCCCGGATAATGCCGGTCGAGGAGGGGGAAAGGGCCTACTTCCCCATATTCATCTACCGCGATGACATTGACCCGGCCTACGCGTCCAGGGACTACTACGAGTACGGCGACGCGGTGGCCGGCGTGTTGCCGCCCGGCTTCGGGGAAAGGTACACCGACATACAGACAATATACGCGGATGTGTATAGGGTAGTACCGACGGACAGGGGCACGTACTTCCGCGTGACGTTCCGCTACGTGCCGGGGGCCCCCGGCCAGTACACCCTCGTCATAATGGGGCGCAACGGGCTCGGCGTGGAGTGGAGACCTATGTCGCCCAGCGGCTGGGCAAGGCTGGAGTGGTGCAACGTACTCACGTACACCTGGCTGATAGGCGCCGAGTGACCCAACATCGCGTCACACATATATTTTAGGCCAGCCAGTCCGTCATGGGGACCTTCACGGTGAGGGCGAGGGTCTGGAACCCGGCGGACAGGGACAGGGAAGCGGCGGTGGAGCTGCTGGTGGATACTGGCGCCACGTATACCGTGATGCCCACAAGCCTCCTCCGGGGGCTTGGCGTGGAGCCCGTTAGGACGGCCAGGCTGAGGCTTGCGGACGGGCGCACTGTTGAGAGGCCCCTAGGCGAGGTGGGGATGGAGGTGGGGGGCATAAGCACGGGCGCTACACCCACCGTGTTCGGGGAGGAAGGCATCTACCTGTTGGGGGCAGTCACAATGGAGCAGCTGGGCCTCGCCCCAGACCCCGTACAGAAGAGGCTCATACCCACAGAGACCCTCCTAATGATGAGAATGCATCAGTATCAGCCACACTTTATATAGAATATAGAAATAATCAAAAGGTTGTTGCCCTAACAATCTAATCATTATTGCCGTGCTTTTGAATTTTGTCCGTAGATTTATCATGTATAATTCCATACTATACCTCATATATTTTCTAACCTTTATTACATACATATTATTATATTATGATTTTATAATGTGTTTTGTATCTCATTTAGGGTCCCTACGCTGGAAGGTAGATTAGAAAACATTATTTAGTAGGAATTATCTGTATTTAGTGGTTGTGCTCAGGTTTTCCGGGGTACATGCGTACCTTGACCAGTCCCTAGCTTTATATGATTTAAGGGGACGTAACGTGTTACTTAACGCTGTTAGGTGGGCTTCAGCTATGTTATGGAACGGAAAATCGGTGGGTACAAACGTAATTATTAAAGAGAAGCCTAACCAAGACATGTTACAACTCTTTGCCTATCTTGTGGCGCCAGCTAGGATAGAGGAGGACGATAATCGGGAGGTTACAAGGCTTATTCTTCCGTCCATCGCCTGCAGACCGGGCGAGGACTTATGCGAGCTCTGTGGGAGGAGCGGTGCAGTGAGACCCACCGAGGAGGGGACTAGGCATGTGGCTGAGGGCATGACTCTTGACGCCCCCTGTCTCGCAGCGAGATTGGCAGGCCGCGTCGCCAATAACGCGGCCATGGCGTTCGTAGTATCAAGCGACGACATTTGGGAGGGAACGCCCAGCTACGAATTTTCAATCCACAGGGGATACGCCTCGGTACGCGTTAAGTTCTATAGACACGAGAGTGGGGGTAGGGAGGAAGGTAGAGGGGACGTGGTCAAGCTCGTTTTTTCTACCTGTAACGGCAGAGCGTGGGTAACTCTCTTCGGGTTCAAGCGTCTGGAATGGCAGGGAAAAGGCGAGGAGGAAAAGAAGGGGAAACTACTGGAGGCCCTGAGGAGGATATACGGCGTGGAGGCCGACGTGGCGTACCAGCCCCCTCTGCGCGGTCCCAGCCTGGTGCCACAGCTCAGCGTCGTCAATGCGTGGGGTGAACTGTATACGGTGGACGTGGAGTCCCTGGCAGCCCTATCGGCCACAAACACGTTGTTTTACGTGAGATTCGACGTGGACAGGTTCGGCGAGGCTATAGCCAAGCTCAATGCGAGTCTGGGCCATTGCGCCGAGAGGGAACTGGCCAGGCTCAAGTCTGAGATATCCGCCCTTGTGGAATCAAACATACGGGCGCTTGTAGTATACGTGGGGGGCGACGAGAACATGTTTATAGCGACCGCCAACACGATAGTGGATGTAGTGGAGGTGTTGGACAAGGTAAGGAGTCACATGGAACGGTTCTTCAGAGAGCACACGGGGTCTGCGGTAACCATTTCGGCGAGCGTGGTTGCGGCACGGACGAAACTTCCCGCACACCTAGTGGCAGACATCCTCAGTAGGGGCCTAGATATTGCGAAGTCCGAGGGGAGGAACAGGCTCTACATATTGTACCTCCGCAATCCCGCCCTGGCCATTGCCGAGAGACGCCCCTTCACATATGAGGACTGGCACGAGCTGCGCGTTCTCGCTAGGAAGTACTCCGAGGAGCCCCTCTTGAGGCAGGTACATACCTCCCTCTACCTACATGAGGTGAATCCGTTGGAAGCCGAGGCGCTTATAAGGGCCGTGTCGAGTTACCCGCCGTACTTGGGCCCCCATGAGGCATTGGAGGTCGCAGTCGACGTGGCCTCGCTGCTATGAGGTTCTACGTTATAGAGGGGACGTTTCTCTATGGCCTGCCCGGCGGGTACATGGGAGGCCTTGCAAACTACAGGAGGGGAACATTCGAGTTCATCCCAAACACGGCCGTCTTCGGCGCTGTGTTCAAGTCCCTACTCGCGGAGACGGCGAGGGGGGCCAAGCTCAAGCCGGACAACCTGGAAAAGCTGACGGAGCAATATAACGGCATTGTGGTATACCCAGCGTTGCCTCTGGGCGAGGAGACTGGGGGTATGTCCCCCGTGGGGATCATAAGGAGGGAAAAGGAGGCGTGCTCCGCTGTCCCGCTGACCGAGTTCGTCGCAAGGAGAACCCAGCACTGCCGGCCAGCCACCAGCCTAATCGCAGCCGCTGGGATAGCCCGGAGTAGGTACGATGGTGTGGCGCTGAGGGGCATGCTGTACACGTACGTGGGGCGTAGCGGCCGCTACGTCCTCGCCCTCCACGGGATCGACGTAGCCGGGACGCGCCTGGAGCTGGGAGCCAAGACTGCTGTGGGCTGGGGCAAGGCCAGGGTGGTGGAGGTAGTGGAGCCCGAGGTGCCCCGCCGAGGCGACTACTACATACTGCTGGGCCACATGCCCCCCTCCGTGGCGGAACGCGTGGGGCTGAAACCCGTGAAGGCCCGTCTATCCTTCTGGCGCCTCTACCTCCTCCTTACAAACGCCTTCTACAGGGTGGGGATGCACGAAGCAGAAGAAATAGTCTACGCCCCCACTACCTGCTTCGAGTACGACGGGGACACATTTAAATTGATAAGCGAGGTAAAGCAAGTGCTGGACAACATCAAGGTGTTCCGTGGGGCGGCCGAGGCACGGCGCGGCGAGGCAGAATTGGCAAGGCTGAAACTGTCCGCAACGGCCAGCGCCCTAATACCCGCCCGGAGGGAGGCATGCAGGGGGACAGGACTGTGAGAATAGTGTTGAGAACGCTCTCGGAGTTTCACGTGGGGGCGGGGGCCGCAAGGGGGGCCAGCCACATAGATAGCGCCTTCTACAGGCTTAGGGACGCCAACGGCAGGGAAAAACTGGTTGTGCCGGGCTCCACCATAAAGGGGGCTTTCAGGGCCCACTTCGAGGAAAAGATCAGGGAAAAAGTGTTGGGGCGGCCCAACGTTGCCCAAGAGGCCTACAACATACTGAGAAAGGCCGTGAAAGATGTGGGCATGGACCTGGGGCTGGGAAACCAGCTTCTGAACCATTTCGACTACATGGCAAGACGGGAGACGTCCCTTAGACAGATCGGCGAGAAGCCCTGGGAAAATGCCCCATACGCCTACCTCCCCCTAGTCTGCGACCCCCTCTCCCAGTTCCACTGTAATCACCCTCTCTCAGTGCTCGACTTCGGCGAGGACCGCTCCGAGACCATCCGCTTCATAGCGTCGGTGGTCCTGCTGAGGAGGGTCCCGACGATCAAAGACCGGCATGACCAGCATGAAAAGAAGGAGGGAGACGGCGCCATGTGGCGCCCTCCGTATTGCCCCGCGTGCCTGCTCTTCGGAGGGGCAGGCAACCCCTCCCCACTAATCTTCAGCCATCTGGAGACAGACAAGGCGGCCACCGGGCTCCAGACCAGGGTGTCCATAGATAGGCTGAGGGGCGCCGCAGCCCCCGCCAGGCTTTTCACGGCGGAGTATGTTAGTCCCGGCGCCACATTTGAGGGCCACGTGGAGCTGGCCGAGCATACAGCAGCGTTAGAGGCGCTTGGCCTAGACAGGTGCTGGGCCTCGGTGCTGAGGGAACTGGCAAATAATATAAAACAGTTGGGCAGGTTTAAGAGCGTGGGCTATGGCCTCGTAAAGGTGGAGGTGGAGGTCCCCCATGACTGCCCCACACAAGGCGCTGTGGAACAGGCATACAAGCAATATATAGATCTAGTAAAGAGGACGTACGAGAGCGGTAACGTCAAAAACGCGCTGAGGGAAATGATGAAACACGCGTTTGAAAGGAGGGGAGAAAACAGGGATGTTGACAGTATAGTCGACACATTGGTGAAGAATGCAAGGGCCACGTTGGGGTTGATCCAATGATTAGGAGGCCCAGAGCCATAAGCCTCGAACTCGAGGAGAGGAAACTTAAGCCGCTTTTGACGTTTCTGGAATACATGGGGAACTGCCTTGGCAGTGACGCTGCAGAGAGGATATATCCCGGCGCATCTGAGCCATACGTAAAGTTGGCCTCAAAGCTATGAGGATAGGCGTCACTCCGCGAGGAACCGCCGGGACAGCCGCATACGAGGTAACCATTGAGAACGTGGAGCCGCTGACGGTAGGCGGAGGGGCATTCGAACAGTCGACGTCTCCCTTCGATATACCCGTAGCAAAGGTGCTGATAGACGGCAGGCTGGTGCCGTACATACCCGGCAGCACTCTCAAGGGCATGCTGAGAGCCGCAGCAGAGGAAATCCTAATGCAGCTCCCGAAAATGTCCAACGACCTGTACAGCGCATCAAAGGGGCTCTATAAAAACAGCGATGAGATCAGGGGAAAGGTCCTACTCCCACTACTCAGGCAATTCATAGAAGAGGAATTTGTCAGGGATAGGCTAAGCCAGGTATTTGAGGGCCAGGAAGACGGGGATCATGTAGTTAAGATAATTAGGGATATACTGATGAGCGTTCGGCCCAGCAA
>WANN01000003.1 GCA_015521775.1 Thermoproteaceae archaeon | reverse complement strand
CGAGGTGGACTGCCCCGCGCTGAGGCTGGCCGGGGGGGAGTCCGTGAAGGGCATGGACAGGGTGCTGGACATGTACAGGTTCTTCATGGAGGTGGGCGTGGACAGGGGCACCAGGGTGGTGGCCGTGGGGGGTGGGGCGGTCCTGGACGCTGTGGGGTTCGCCGCGGGGACCTACATGAGGGGGCTGCCGCTGGTCAACGTGCCCACAACGCTCCTCGCCATGGTGGACACGGCCGTTGGGGGCAAAACAGCCGTGGACTGGGGAGAGGTCAAGAACCTCATAGGCGTGTTCCACCAGCCCGTTGCGGTGGTGAATGACGTGAGGCGCCTGGACACGTTGCCGGACGAACAGTTGAGGTCGGGCCTGGCCGAGGTGGTGAAGTACGGCCTGACGCTCGACAGGGACCTCCTCGCATTCGTTGAGGACAACGCGGAGAGGGTGCTGGCCAGGGACGGCGACACGCTGGTCGCGCTTGTCGACTGGGCGGCCAGGACAAAGGCCAGGGTCGTTGAGGCCGACGAGAGGGAGACGAGGGGGGTGAGGACAGTCCTCAACTTCGGCCACACCGTTGGCCACGCCGTGGAGCTGCTGGCCGGGATGCCGCACGGCCATGCCGTGTCTGTGGGCATGGCGCTAGAGCTGGCCTTCGCGGAGAGGCTGGGCTACGCGGGCGGCGGCGTGGCGGACAGGGCAGCGCGGCTGCTGAGGCGGCTGGGGTTGCCCACGTGCGTCGAGGTGGACTGGGGAAAGGCAGCGGCCCTGTTGGTCTACGACAAGAAGAGGGCTCGGGGGGAAATAGCGCTGCCCGTGCCAGTGGCGCCCGGGGCGCACGCGGTGGTGAGGGTGCCGCTTGAAGAATTGAGGTCGTTCTTGGTATCCGAGGCCCCGCGCATCTGCGGCTAGGACAGCACGTCCCCATATACGTATATGGGCTCGGCGTGGACGATCCTCACGTCCACGAAATTGCCCAGCGCAGGATGTTCGCCCCTCGCCACCACGACCTGCCTATAGTCGCTGGCCCTGCCCACTAGGAGGCCGTGGTCTACCTCGGTGACTAGGACCCTGTCCCTCCTGCCCAGGGCCGCAACGTTGCGTAGGTGCGCCGTTTCCAGAGCCACCCTGGAAAGGACCTTGCTCCGGGCCTTCTTGACCGGGTCGGGGACCTGGTTGTCGTAGACGGCGGCCTCGGTGTACGGGCGCCTACTGTACCGGGCCACGTGGACCTTGTCGAAGGCGAGGTCCCTCACCAGCCTGACCGTGGCCTCGAAGTCCTCCTCGTCCTCCCCTGGGAAGCCCACTATTATGTCGGTGGCTATGAACACTCGGTCGCCGAGCTCCCGCCTAATCCTGCCCACAAGGCCCCTGAACTCGTCTACTGTGTACTTACGGTTCATGAGCCTCAGCACCCTGTCGCTGCCCGACTGGACCGGGATATGGAAGTACCTGTAGACCCTCCCGTCCCTCTTAACTATGTCCAGGAGCCTGTCCATGAACTTGGCCATGACTAGGGGCTCCGACATGCCTATCCGCACCCTGTACTCGCCCTCGACCCTCGACAACACAAGCTCCAGGAGGCTCGGCAGGTCGTAGCCCCCCTCCCACCTCCTGTCGTACCCGTAGGTGGCCACGTCCTGCCCCGTGATGTATATTTCCCTGGCCCCCCGCGCCACGGCCCTTCCCACGTTCTCGACCACGTCCAGCGGCGACGCACTCCTCACGTACCCAGCGCCCCCCCTTGTGAACTTCGTGACGCAGAAGGTGCAGTTGCCGAGGCACCCCACCTGTACGGGGACCACGTGTATGAGGCCGTGGCGCGGGGGGTCGTACTCGGGGAGCACCTTCATGGATCTGTCCGCGCCGCCCTCCACGGCGCTTGGGTACACCAGCCTCACCTTGCCGCCCACACGCGTGATCGTGTAGGGCCTCTCCCTGGCGAGGCACCCCGCCACGACGAGCTCCTTGCCGTGTCTGGCCAGCTCCTCTATGCGCCTCAGCTGCCTCACCTCGCCGTCCTCCCTCACGGCACATGTGTACACCAGAAGCAGGTCGGCCTCCTCGGGGGAGGCTGCGGGGACGTGCCCCTCCTCGCGGTACCTCTGCTCAAGTATCCGGGCATCCGCCTTGGCGAGCCAGCACCCGTAAGTCTCCACGTAGTACCTCACGTGGGTCTGTGCGGAAAGAACAATATTTATTTTTGCGTTTTGCCTTCCCCGTGGACGTGTTGACGAGGGCTATCTGGCTGGTGGTCGGATTCCTCGCCGCCACTGTTGGCGGCGCGCTCGTGGTGAGCGGGCTGGCCATATTACTGGGGTGGGACCTCCTCACGTCCATATTCCTCTACACGCTTGCCGTCTACCTGTCCTTCGGCATCGCCATGTACCTAGCAGTGAGGGGGACCGGCATACTGGGCGGATTCGCCGTGGGGGGCTTCGTGAAGGCGTTCGCCATGTACGTAGCGGTGATAGTCGCGTCAGCCCTCCTGCTGAGCGCGGTGGGGTACGAGGACCCGCTCATGGACGTACTGGCCCAGGTCAGGGACGACCGCACGCTTGCGATCCTGGTGCTCGTCACCACGGTGTTCCTTGCCCCCCCAGTGGAGGAGTTGGCTTTCAGGGCCGTGCTCATCAACAAGCTGAGGGAGAGGCTCAGCCTTGGATGGGCGGTCTTCGTCTCGAGCGCGATATTCGCGTCGCTGCACCTGCAGGTCCTCACGTTCCCCATATACCTAGCCCTGGGCCTCGTGCTGGGGTACGCCTACGTGAGGTCCGGCTACGCCGCTTCGGTCGCCATACACGCGCTGAACAACTCGATTGCATATGCAGCTCTCTGGCTCGGGGGATAGGCCTTTTCGCCGGGGACTAACGTTAATAGTCCATTGAAGGACTTGCAGTATGAAGGCCGCTGTGATCGGGATCGGCGGGTGGGGAAAGAACCACTTGAGGGCGCTCCTCACGCTTAGGGGCGAGGGGCTCCTGGACGAGGTGTATGCGGTGGACGTCGACGAGGGGAGGCTGGCATGGGCCTCTCGCGCCTACGGTGTCGGCACGCTTAGGAGCATAGACGAGGCGGTGGCCAGGGACGTGGACGTTGCCATAGTGGCGACGCCGAGCCCCCTACACTACGATCACGCGCTTCTGTTGGCCGAGGCGGGGATACACATGCTCGTGGAAAAGCCCTTCACGGCGACACTGGGGGAGGCCGTGGACCTCCTATCCAGGGCCGGCGACATCGTCGTGACCACGGGGTTCCTCCTGAGGTTCCACCCAGGCGTCAGGTACGTGAGGGAGAGGCTGAGGGAGGCCGTGGGGAGGCTAGTCGGCGTCAGGTCCAAGAGGACGTCCAGGTGGCCGTCCAGGGCCAGCGACGTGGGGGTGGTCAAGGACCTCATGATACACGACTTCGACACCGTGAGGTACGTCACCGGGGAGGCCCCGAGGACCATTTACGGCGTGACGGCAACGCTTGAACACGAGTACGACGACTTTGCACAGGCGCTGGTCTCCTACGGCGACTTCGCCGCCGTGTTGGAGGCCAGCTGGATAACCCCCTTCAAGGCGAGGAGGGTCGAGTTCACGGGGTCCAAGGGCTACATAGAGCTGGACTTCGTGAACGACACGGTCCACGTGTACAACGACGCGGGCGTGTACTCCCCGTCCCTCCCACGCGAGGAGCCGCTGTTGGCCATGGACCGCAACTTCCTGCTGGCGGCCAGCGGGAAGGGCGGCGAGGTGGTGCCCCGCGAGGACATACTGCTGGCCCTGGCCGCATGCGAGGCCGTGGCGAGGTCCTCGGCGCTGGGCGGCCCAATACCGGTCGACGGGCTGCTGGCGAGGTCCTAGGGGGCCCTGCCCCCAGTCCCGGTCTCCTCGTACCCGCAGTTGTGGCAGTACATCCTCACCTGCAGCACGTACGACCCGTTCTCATGTTTGAGGGCCCTATCCACCACCCTCATCCTTGAAAAGCACCTTGGGCAGGTCTGGCCGCTTGGCCTATAGCCGCCGTACTTCGCCAGGACTCGGCGCACCTCGTAGAGGCTCAGCCCCCAGGACCTGGCTATGGAGCGCAGGGACTCGCCGCGGCGCCACTCCTCGACAATCGCCGCTGCGACCTCGGGCCCAATCCTGTCGGCCACATTGCTGACCCGCCCCTCCCTCCTGGCCCTTTCCAGCGCGGCGCGGGTCCTCTGCCTTATGAACTCGCGTTCCATGTTGGCCACGAAGGCCAGCACCGTGCGGAGGAACTGCCTATACGTCCCGTCGAGGCTCTGCAGGGCGCTTTCCTTCTCGCTGGCGGATACTATGAAGAGGCCCAGCCTACCCTCGACTAGGTCGAGTAGGCGGAAGAACTCGGCGAAGTTGCGGACCAGCCTCGACACCTCGAAGACGAGGAGGGCCACGGGCCTAGGCGAGAGGCGGCCCCCCTCCACGTCCTCGACAAGACCTCGGAACCCTGGCCTCGACATGGGGTCGACGGCCCCCGAGACGGCCTCGTCCGAGTAGTGCCTCAATATCGCGAAGCCGTGTCTCGCGGCCCACTCCTCTAGGTACGCCCTCTGGTTCTCCACCGTCTGCTCCTCCGTGGACACCCTGATGTAAGTGACGCAGGGAATCATAGGGTCTTCTCCGCCGTGACCAACGCAGCTTCTACACGCCCCCCGCCCAGCCTCCTCACGTCATCGACAAGCCCTTGCACCTCGCCCTGGGCCACACCGCTCACGTCGCACAAAATGGCCGCGTTGGCCCCATCTACAGTATTGGCGCATATAGAGACCACGTTTATCCCCCTATCAGCGATGAGGCCCAACGCAACGTTGAGAGCCTCTGGGTGGCCGGCCTCAACCCACATAAGGAGGTAGCGGCCCCCCTCCACCATGCGGCCCGCCATAACCCGCAACAGTCCAGGGAAAATAAAACAGTTCTTTCTGGGGCGGGGCAAACCAGAAAAAATATTAGTACGCGGCGCCGTGCAACGTGCCGGGGTGGCCGAGCGGCCCAAGGCGCGGGACTTGAGCCCCGTGCCTGCCCCATAGACCCTTGTCCGGCCTACATCGGCTCGAGGCGGGCGCGGGCACGTAATCCCGTCCCCGTCAAGGGGGCGTGGGTTCAAATCCCACCCCCGGCGCCACCTTGGGTTGCTCCATGCCTTTAGCTATCGCTGGGCGTCATTGTCGCCGGGCCCGCCCTCTTTACGCTACCTTGGCCTTTCCCTGCGCCGAGCCGGCGCCTTAAGGTAGGCCTCTACACATTACCACTAAACTGCCGGGCTTGGCCTAGAGCTCTATGACTATTTCCCAGAACCCCTCACGCGTATTCACTTCCCTCACTTTGGCGCCGGCCCTTTGAGCCACGTTCTTTATGTTTTCGATAGAGGGTGGGTTGTCCAACATTATCTTTAGGGTGCTCCCCCTCGGCAACCTGTTCAACGCCTGGGACGTATACATTGGGGGGTACGGGCAGACGTAGCCCTTAAGGTCCAGCTCGTACGTGTTGTCGTCCAGCTTTTTCACGGTTGGCATGTGTCCCATGTACGGATCTGTTTAAAAGAGGTGTGGAGCATGAAATTTTTGCCTTCTGGGTTTGGACGTACACGCACATCGGCCGCCGATAGACGTAGGGGACGAGACGTATTTTAGTGGTGTGCCGCGCTGCCGCGTGGACCCGGCGCAGGGCGAGGCGAGGATATCCCTAATAAGGGTCAGAGACGTGCTTCTCGTATCGGCGGACCGCGACATTACGAGCACTATGGCCATCATCAGGGGGAGCACTATAGTGTTGGTCGACAGGTCGCTAGCGTTCGACGTAGGCGAGGATATAGGCGACGTGAGGACGCTGATGCTCAGGTACGGCGACAAGCACGCCGTGCTCGAATGCTTCGAGGGCGTGTGCGTCAAGAGGGGGGAACTGTGAGCCTGCGCTCGGCGAGGGACGCCCTTGCCTCGCGGCAGTACCGGAGCTACACGCCTGCCTGTAGGGCGGGTACCCGTGTGCCCCTAACGGTTTCCCCTATTGTCTCCATGACGTCCACGGGGGCCACCTCGAGCATCAGCATGAGGAGGCCCGCTATGAGGACCGACAGCAGTGCGATGGCCACCGCCCTGAAGAAATCCACCCCGAGGAACGCGCCGAAGACCCCCAGCGTCACCAGCACGGAGAGTAGCAGGCCCAGGAGGTTCCCGAGGGGGCCGAGGACGAGTAGGCCCAGCAGTCCGAGGATCGCGGAGAATAGCATGAACGCAGCCGGCGTCAAGAACGCGGCCAACAGCACGCGGAGCGGCGATACGAACCTACCGGTGACCACCATGGCTGAGACCCATATGCTGAGCACCATCACCACTAGGAAGGTCAGGAGGTCGTGCATAGGCGTTGGCTCACAGTAAAATAAATCGTTATCTGGGCCCGCGCGCCCCTTCACCGGTTGGGGGGAACTGAAATAAACGCCATATTGCACTGTTAGCGTGCGCGCTATCGTGGTGCTCACGAATCCAGGCCACCGCGCGTCGCGTAGGAGGGAGCTCATGGCGGCGCTACGTGCGTCCGGACACGACGTGGTAAACATCAGGATAGATGAGGACCACCTAGAGGTCGACGTTCGGGGCGGCGACCCACAGGGCATTGCGGCCGCCGTAGGCGGCCGCGTCATCGACTACGCCGAGGTTGGGAAGGAGGCGGACTCCGTGTGCGATGCCCTGAGGGAATACGTGAGGTACTTCAACGCGCGTAGGTACTGGGAGGCACACGAGGTCCTTGAATCCGTGTGGCGCATGTCCAAGGACCCTGTCCTCCAGGGACTGATAATGGTTGCCGCGGGGCTGGTCAAACTGCAGGAGGGGGACAGGGCCCACATGTACATGCTCCTTGAGAGGGGGCTCAGCGCCCTGTCCGTGGCCAGGTACGGGTGCCTCGACGTTAGGGGGCTCGTGGAGGGCGTGAGGGCGTTCATGCGGGGCGGGCCGCGGCCCGTCGCGCAGTGCCATGAGGATTAGGGTCCTGGGATACGGGGGTTGGCTGTCCAGCCACTGGATAGGCTATACCTCGCTGGCCATAGACGACGAGGTGCTCATAGACGTGGGCGAGTGCGCGCACAGGCAGCTCATGGAGTGCCTGGGGAAGCCTTACCTTAGGCACGTCGTGATCACGCATCGCCACGGGGACCACCTCCTCGGCCTGCCCACACTAGCCCTCTGGGCCAAAGCGTTCGGCGACACGATAAACGTGTACGCCATTGAGGACGTGGCAGAGGCCGTCGCCCTGCTCTTCAAGGCAGTGGGGCAGGAAAGGCTGTTGGGCCACCTCGACATGCATCTGCTTGAGCCCGGCAAGTCCTTCGAGGTTGCTGGCCTAGAGGTGCTTCCCCTCGAGGCGCGGCACACAGTGCCCGCAGTATCGCTAAGGATTAGGCGTGGGGGCATATGCGTCGTCGTGAGCGGGGACACCGCGCCAAATCCTGGGCTGGCAAAGGTGGGGAGGGGCTGCCTGCTCATACATGAGACGTCTGGGAACCCCGGCCAAGAGGAGGCTGCCAATAGGCACGGACACTCCACCACGGTGGACGCAGTGAGGGCGGCGGAGGAGATGGGGGCCACAGCATTGGTGCCGCTCCATTACTACGTGCACCAGCCGGTTGTTCCCCCGGCCGCGGTCAGGATCGTCATACCGACCAAGTGCGGCGTAATAGAACCGGAAAAGTTCGTTTAGACTGCGCGTAATGTCGACGTCACCGGCCCTTCAATGCGGCGTGTGCAGCCGCCAGCCTGGCCAACGGCACCCTGAAGGGCGAGGCACTCACGTAGTCGACGCCGGCCCCTGCGAAGAAATGTATGGATCTGGGGTCCCCACCGTGCTCCCCGCAGACGCCTATCTCTATATCCGGCTTCGCCTGCCTTGCAAGCCTAACGCCCATTTCGACCAGCTTGCCGACGCCCTTTACGTCTATGGTGTCGAAGGGGTCCGCCCCCAGTATGCCCAGCTCAAGGTACTGGGGTATGAACTTGTTCTCCGCGTCGTCCCTACTGAAACTGAACACCGCCTGAGTCAGGTCGTTCGTGCCGAAGCTGATGAAGTCCACTGCGGGGGCCAGCTCGTCCATGGTGAGGACAGCCCTCACGGTCTCCACCATGGTGCCGATCTTCACATCCAGCTTCACGCCCATGTCCCTTTCCACGTCCTGTAACGCGGGGTCTATGGCCGCGCCCTTCACGTAGCGCACCTCGTTCACGTCGCTTACCTGGGGTATCATTATGGACACCCTGGGGCTTTTCCCCTCCTTTACCAGCTCGGCGACAGCTTCAGCTATTGCGCGCACAAGGTAGTAGTATATCTCGGGGTACGTGACGCCGACCCTCACCCCCCTGTGCCCGAGCATGGGGTTTGCCTCTGCCAGCGCCTTGACCTTTTGGTACAGCGCTACCTTGTCCGCAGGCTCGACGCCCTTTGCGCGCAGGCCGTGGATCTCCTCGAGCAGTTCCTCGGGCTTTGGGAGGAACTCGTGGAGCGGCGGGTCTATGAGCCTCACTATGACGGGCAGGCCATCCATAATGTCAAATATCTCCTTGAAGTCGGCCTTCAACATCTTGGCAAGTGGACGCAAGTGTTCCGCCCTCTCCTCTTTACTGTCGGCAAGTATTATGCTGCGGAGCAGGTCCAGCCTCTCGGGCCTCCTGAACATGCGCTCTATCCTGAGCAGGCCTATCCCCTCGGCCCCAAACTTGCGGGCGAGCGCAGCGTCGTCCGGCACGTCTGCGTTGGCGCGCACCCCAATGCGCCTGACCTGGTCAGCCCACTTCAGGAGCTCGTCCAGCTCCGGCACGATTTCGGGCTCGACCGTGGGTACCTGGCCCAGGTACACGTGGCCGGTATTGCCATCTATGGTTATCCAGTCCCCTTCCCGTACCACGATCCCACGCACGCTGAACGCGCGCGCCTCCTCATCCACGTGGACCTCCTCGGCGCCAACGACGGCCGGCTTGCCTATGGCGCGGGCCACCACGGCGGCGTGGCTGGTCATGCCGCCCCTACTTGTCAACACGCCTACGGCGGCATAAAAGCCATGTACGTCGTCGGGCTTTGTCTCGACCCTGACAAGTATTACCTTCCTCCCCTCGCGGCTCCACCTCACTGCGTCGTCTGGGTGGAACACGGCCTGTCCGGACACCGCGCCGGGGCTCGCGGGAAGGCCCTTGGCTATCGGGGAGGCCTTGACGCTTGGATCTATCCTTGGGTAGAGCAGCTGCAGTACGTGGTCGGGGCCGACCTTCAGCACGGCCTCCTCCCTAGTCAGAATCCCCTCCCTGGCCATGTCCACAGCCGTTTTCACGCGCGCCAACGGCGTCATCTTGGCGTTACGGCACTGGAGGAAGTACAGGACGCCCCGCTCCACCGTGAACTCGACGTCCTGGACATCCTTATTCTCCCGTTCAAGCAGTTTTACGGCCCTGTAGAGCTCGTCGTAAAGGTGCGGAAACCTCTTCTGGAACTCGGATATGGAGAGGGGCGTCCTTATGCCGGCCACGACGTCCTCGCCTTGGGCCACCGGCAGGAACTCGCCGTATAGGACGTCCTCGCCGGTGGACACGTCCCTGCTGAAGACCACCCCGGTGCCCGAGTCCCACCCGACGTTGCCGAACACCATGGTGACCACGTTGACGGCCGTGCAGTCGGCCACCTCAGGCGTTATCCCCTCCGCAATACGGTAAAAGATCGCCCTTGGACTCATCCACGACTTGAATACGGCCTTTATGGCGAGCTCCAGCTGCCTCCACGGGTCCTGAGGGAACTCGCCGTAGTTGCTCCCCACAATTTTCTTGAACTCCTCCACTGCCTCGCGGAGCCCCTCAACGGGCATCTCCACGTCGTCCCTCACGCCATGCCTGCGCTTCAATTCCTCCCATGCGGACGAGAAGAGCCTCTCATCCACTCCCAGCACTATTTTGCCGAACATCTGTACGAACCGCCTGTAGGCGTCGAAGGCAAACCACTCGTTGCCCGTCTGTTTGGCCAGCCCCATAACGGTGGCGTCGTTTAAGCCCAGGTTTAGGACCGTGTCCATCATGCCGGGCATCGAGACGGGCGCGCCGCTTCTGACCGACACCAACAGCGGGTTTTCCGGGTCCCCAAAGGCCTTCCCAGTGGACCTCTCGAGCCTGCGCACGTACTCCACCACCTGTTCCCAAAGGCCCTCGGGCAGGCCCAGCTGACTCACCACGTTGTGGAGCTTGGAGATCGCCTCGTCCCTCGCGTCGGGAGGAGGGTTCCTTTCAAGGACCTTGAGGTACAGGCCTATCTCTTCCCTACGCGGCTCGTAGAACTTCCTGCAGGCCTCCGTGGTTATTATGAAGCCTGGAGGAACGCGTAGGCCCAGCCTGGCCATCTGCACGAGGCTTGCCCCCTTCCCACCGAACAATCTCTTGTTGTTTGGGTCTGCCTCAGAAAAATCGTACACGTATTTTACCATGCGTCGTCTTGATCCAAATATTATTAAACCTTCTGCGAGTTATGTGCAACGGACGCCCACCAAATGTCGGCGGGTCAACGTCGGCCTGTTGGACGGGTCCCACGTGGGTCCCCCCTCGGCTTCAACACGCCCGCCAACTTGCGCATAAGCTTGTCGTCAGGGTTGAGCCAGGAGACCAGCTCTGCAGCCTCTTCAAGCGTGGACGCCTTGGCCTTCTGCACATCCCTCAACATCCTGTGCCACTTGTCCCTACGCGACATGGCGGACAGTATAGCATGCTCCAGGTCCTCTCCCTCGATGACCCTCAGCACGATTTCACTCACCTTGTTTATTCTGTCGGGTACTCCCACGACACTCCCCCTCAGATCGAGCCTAGCCCTCTCGTCTATGCCAAGGCGCTCGGCCAGGCGTGCCGTGGCTCCAGGGCTGCTCCTCTCCTTGTCCACTATGCCCCCAATCACGAAATTGTCGACCGACCTAATGTACTCCTCGGTGGCCCTGAGGGGGCCCGCGGGGTCGAGCATAATGGTCCTCCCATCGAGCGGCGGGAAGCCGGCGGACAGGTTGGCCCTGTGCCTCATCCCGGCCGCGTGGATGGACATGAACGTCAGGAACTCCTCGCTGACGTTTGTCAAGTAGAGGTGGGCGTCCCAATAGTACTCCCTCACCACGCGCAGCGTCGAAATGACCTGCTCCACAAGCTCGTGTTTTTCCGTTTCGGTATGTTCGTGCCACAGCGATAGGTCCACTACTATCCGTGGGGTCCTCGGGAGCAGTTCCTCGGCGTACTCCGCGAACTCGAATGGGCACTCCTTGTCCGCCACATGGGTGGACTGTTCCGGGCCCACCCCTACAAGTAGCTCGACCCCTTCCCACATGCCCAAAGTCCTGCCCTGCCGGGACCCCCTACACAGTCCGAGCCTCCTCACAAGGAGGGCCACGGCGAGGCCCTGCGGCGGGAACTCCACGGGCAACCTTCGAGGCACGTGCACGCTCTTTACCCCCCATTCCAGAAGCAGCCGCATGACGCGCGTCCATAGCCCCACGCGGATCGCCCGGTCCATACTTATTAGTGTGTACCCGGCTCAACCCATGGCGTGTGGCTGCGACCCGGAACGCCGCGAAAAGGCAGTCCAGGCGATGTATCTGCTTAGTGGGGCCGCAGAGGACCCGGCCCTGGCCGACTACGCCAGGGCCAGGCTCAACGAGGCGATCGATAGGCTGAGGCTATGCGATTGGGACGTTGCGGGGCTTCTACTCGAAGTAGAGGCGCCCAGCCACGTCAGGTTCGTCATACGCCAAGCATTGATGATAATCCAGTCGACGGGATGCTCGAGGACCTAGTTAGGTGGATAATCATAATGTACATAGTGGTGGACCCCATAGGTAACATACCCCTCTTCCTCGCAGTTATAGGACGCCTCAGGGAGGAGGCCAGGGCCAGGGTCGTGAGGCTTTCCGTGGTCGTCGCCGCATCGGTTCTGGCTCTTTTCGCGGTCATGGGCGAGCTGCCCTTAGCCATGTTCGGGATAACCAGAGGCGACTTCATGCTTGCTAGCGGCATAGTGCTGTTGGCCATAGCCTTGAACAGCCTCGTCAAGCCCTATGAGCTGCCCCGCGAGGCCGAACCGGCAAACCTGGCCGTGGTGCCGCTTGCCATACCCTTTCTGGCCGGACCCGCGTCGATAACCATGGCCATGAACATGGCGCTCGAGCTAGGCGTCGCGCCGGCCCTGCTGGTGGTGGCCGTGGTTTCCGTGCTCACATACATGACGCTCCTTGGCGCCACCAAGATCCAGAGGTTCCTGGGCAACATGGGCCTACTAGTGGTCGAGAAGATAATGTTGCTAATTGTGGCGGCGTTGGGCGCGTCGATGGTCAGGAGGGGCCTAGTGGAGGCGCTCACGTAGCTTCCTGCACCGCCTCGAAGTACCTCTTCTTGAGGGCCTCCCTCGCAATCCCGTATATCTCGCCGACAGCCCTATACGCCAGGCGCACGGCCTCCACGAGCCTATCGCGCGTCCAGGAACCGTCGAGCTGGAATAGGGTTATGTGGCCGAGGTTCGGCATTATTCCGATGGGCAGATCGCCCTCACCGTACTGGTCCTCAAGGGAGTTCAAATCGACCGCTATGGTCCCGTTTATTAGGCCCACGGAGACGCCTATCACTAGGTCCCTCATGGGTATCCCCGCGTCGGCCAGGGCCAGGGACGCGGCTGTCAGCGATGCAGCCCTAGTACTGCCGTCGGCCTGCACCACCTCAAGGAACACGTCTATCAGGGAGCGGGGAAAGTGCTCGAGGAAGACGCTGGGCTCAAGGGCCTCCCTGAGCACCCTGGATATTTCTATTTCCCTTCTGCTCGGCGCCGGATTCTTACGTTCGTCCTTCGTGCTGAAGGGCGCCATGTGGTACCTGACCCTCATTATGGCCTTGTCGGGCAGGGCCAGGTGCCTCGGGTGGGCCTCCTTGGGCCCATACACGGCGGCCACCACGCGCGTCCTGCCGTACGACACTACCGCGGAGCCGTCCGCATTGGTGACCACCCCTATCTCGACCTCTATGGGCCTCACCTCGTCGGGTCTCCTACCGTCCGATCTCCTGTCCCCTACGAGTAGGGGCACCGGGGGAGCCTTGGTCATTGGTGCCCCCTCTCCGACAAATACTTAAGTATTGTCTCCTTTATGCGGTCCGTCAGGCCGGTCGTGTGGCTCTCCCTCTCTATCCGCCTTATCACCGATGCCAGGAACGCCTCGTCCCTAACATCGCCGCACTTGACGAATATGCGTCCGTTTTGGCCCACGATTATTTCGCACCGCAGCATCGACAGGACGCCTATCATGCTCCCCTTCTTACCAATCACGCGGGGCACCTTGACGGGCGATATCTCCACCAGAGTGCCCCCCTCCAAACGGCCCAGGTTGCTCTCCTTTATGGTCACCGATATTGGGTGCTCCCTCGTCACGTCTATGTCCGTGATACGCGCCACCACCATGTCGCCGATGTTGAGGAGCGTCGTGAGGTCCACAGACTCCAAATCTATGGGTTTCAGCACTGCGTCGTGCACGGATAGGTAGGCTGAGAATGGGGCCCGTACGTCGAGCTCCCAGCCTATGGCCAGCACGTCCGTGATGTAGCCTATTACAGTGTCGCCCACCTTGGGCCTGTATGTGCCCTCCAGCGGCACTACGTTTATGGTCTTCTCGTCCTTCACCTCTACCAGGCCGAGGCACCAGCTCCTGTAACGGCCGTTGTCGATGTAAACGGGCCCGCTCACCTCGTAGTCCGTTGTGGCTATGGGGTCGCCGGGATACACCAACTGGCGGGGCACAACGTAGCGGGGCATCAGTACTCCACCTTCACTATCTTTACATCTGCCTCGCCGCGCGAGAGCTCGTTTATACGCGAGATCAGCACGTCCTGAACCCCGGCCGGTATCTCCACCTCGGCCGTCCACGAGCCGTCGGACGTATAGGATTCCCTGATCACCTTGCCCAGTTTGCTGACCACGTTACGTATCCTCCCAGCGTGGTGACCCGTTGCGGTAATGGAGACAACGGCAACGGCAACCTTGATCGGGATCACGCGTTGAACCTCCTTAAGTATGCCCGGTATTTGCTCGTCGACGGGTTTGAATGGGTCCACCGATACGCGGGCCCTTTCAAGCGCGTTTTCGACTCTCTGAGGGGGGACGGGGGTCTTGGTGCGCGTGTCTATGCAGTTTCTGGCTATCCACTCAACTATCTGCTTGCGCTTCTCCTCGATAAGCCTCTTACGCTGCTCGGAGGTTATCGGTATCTCCCCCTCCCTGATGATCCGCTCTGCTATCTTCCTCACGTCGGTGGTCCCAAAGGCACGCTGCATCGCCTGTTCAGATGCGCGTAGCCCCTTCTTCGCGTCCCTGTAAATCACGTCATGCACAAGTATCTTGTCTATGCCCATGGGCTTGCCCAGCCTGTACTCAAGCGCTAACTCGGGGTCCACAAGCACCTCGAAGGTGTCCCCCCTCACGGTGAGCCGCGCAATAGACGGCTGCCTCTTGCTCATGAACATATCAGCGTAACCGGTAATAAAAATATTTGACACATTGCGTTCACGTCGGTGGACGTGCGGTTCCCCGGCCAAACATAGGGCCCAACGTCCAAGTCGCCGTGCATCACGCCCAGCGGGAAGACCGGCTACGTGCCTCTACGTCGAGCCCATCGCGTCAAGGTTTTGGCGAAGGCGAATTAAGCCCGCGGCGTTGTGTGTAGCCATAACCGCACTGAGCACGCATCAAAACATCGTGGCGTGGTTTCCTGTTGGCCCGGCGCCCACGGTAGGCGTCAGCCCCTGGCCATCTCTATGTACTTGGCCAGCTCCTCGTCGGACAGCCTCGTAAATGCCCTCTTTTGCACGTCCACATAGCCCACCTCCAGCTTTTCCACGTCGAGGGAGTCCAAGGCGGTGGACAGGGCCTTAATGCCCAGCAAAATGCATTCGCCGACATCTATATCGTGCTTATAATTACGCTCCAGGTATTCTATAATGGAAAGGGCTCCCGATCCAATCGCGGTGGCGTAGTAACCAAGATACACGCCGCCGGGATCCGTCTGGAAAAGCCTCGGCCCATGCGCGTCGACGCCGCCGATTATCAGGGCTGCGCCGAAGGGCCTAGTACCGCCGTACTGCGTGTACTGCTGCTTGAGGTCGCATATACGCCTAGTGAGGAGCTCTATGTCTATGGGCTCGTCATATAGGAAGCGGTGGACCAGCGCCACCTCACGCGCATACTCCACGAGTATCCGTGCGTCGGCAAGGAAGCCCGAGGGCGATACAGCTACATGTTCGTCTATCATGTATATCTTGTCTATGCTGCGCGGATCCACTAGCGGGCTTATCTTGCGTTTCTCGGCCACCAGTACCACTGCGTCCCTACACTTTACGCCGAGGGTGGACCAGCCTCTTTTGACCGCCTCACCGGCATACTCAACCTGGTAAATCTTGCCCTCAGGGCTGAAAATGGTAATTGCACGGTCATATCCCATGCCCGAAGGCGTGAACATACCACGCTAACCCAGATCACTATATAAAAATTCCTTGATCGGCGTCTAACCCACGGCAGGCCCACCCCTTACAGCAGGCCCAAATCCAGCCGACGAAGCTGCGGCGGCTAGCATAAGGCGTAGCGGTTATTTTGGGGCAGGAGAAACGCACAATAGGTGTCCGTAGGCCGATAGGCGCCAAGTCGCCATGACTTGGACATAGGCTGCGGCGGCCCTCGCCTAGATACGTCCCTTTTCTGCCCTTACAGCCCGCCGGCGAAATGCGCCGTTAATCCGTATGGCTGGGCCGTCCCTCAGCGACGTTTAGTCGGCTTGACTCACGCCTCGACTAGCATAAAAATAACGCCCAACAGTGGCCACGTGCTGTCTATAAGGGAGCTGGTGGCCTTCACGGCCGAGGTGATCTACGTGGTTTCCAGGTACAACATTTCGATGGATAGGGCATTTCAACGCGTGAAGAAGCGGTGGGGCACCGGGAACAAGACCGTGTATGATGTGGTCGCCGACGTGTTGAGGAACTATTACCTCCTCGACCACATGGCCGCCAAAATGTTTGGTGCGGCGAGCAACAAGGCGCTCGTCAAGGCGTGGCTGCTGTGGAGGGGAAAGGACTTTTTCAGGAATAGGAGCGATGTGGCGGCATACGTCAAGAAGCTTCGAAAGTCTGCCAGGGAAACGCCGGACGACGTGCTCGGCGGGCTGAAGGACATGGACGAACACACGTACCTGGCCCTAGCCCATTCGTACCCTCGGTGGGTAGTGGAGAGCCTGGCCAGGTTCATGGACGGCGGGGAGGTGGGGGCCCTCCTATCGGAACTGAACAGAGAACACCTATGGATACGCGTCAACACGTTGCTGGCGGACGTAGACAAGACCGTCAAGGCCCTGGAAGGGCAGGGCATATACGTGGAGCCGGACAAGGACGTGTGGTTCCTCCTGCGCGTCGTCGGCTCAAAGCGCCCGGTGCATAGGGCCGAGATACTTAGGACTGGGAGGGCTATAATACAGGACAAGGCAAGCGTGCTTGCGGTTCTCTCCCTGGCGCCCAGCCGAGACGAACACGTGCTCGATGCTTGCGCCGCGCCCGGCATGAAGACCAGCCTAATAATGCAGTTGACCGAGAACAGGGCCAGGGTCACCGCAGTGGACGTGTCCAAGAGAAGGACGCGCAACATGGTGCGCCTCCTCAGGAGGCTAGGCGTGGACCTTGAGCGCGTGGACGTGGTCGTATCCGACTCAAGGCTCCTCAACGTCAGGTCCTTCGACCGCGCACTCCTAGACGCCCCATGCTCCAGCAGCGGGGCCGCGGGAAGGGACCCAGCGATAAAGGTGGCCCTCAGGCGCCGGGAGAAAGTGCGCTGGTACACAGAGATGCAAAGCGGACTGCTTCGCCGACTGGCGGAACTTGGCGGGCCAGTGCTATACGCCACGTGCAGCGTCCTCCCAGAGGAAGGCGAGGAAATCGTGGCCCAGTACAGCACTAGGAAGCCCCTTACGGTGCTCGCCGAGGCATATGGGGGGATACACGCCGGCCGCACCCTCCCACACATACACCTGTCGGAGGGCTTCTTTATGGCTCTGGTCGAGCCTCAGCGGTAAGGCGCCGATAGATGTCTGGGCGAAGTAGATATATATATTATATATCGGCAACGTATAAATATAAGTAAAGAGAAAAACACGTGCCCCAACGTAGGGTCGACCTCTATTGGCTTGTAGGGGGACCGCAAGGCCGCGGCGTGGAGACCGCAGCCATGGTGTTCCTAAGGAGCGTGGCCGCCGCGGGTTACTATGCGTATGGGCGCAGGGAGTACTGGTCCAATATCGCGGGGCGCCACAGCTATTTCCTTGGCAGGATCAGCGACGTGCCGGTATGGTCGGTGAAGTCCAAGGTCCAGATCCTAATGTCCATAGATGGGCAGACTGTGATAGAACACGTCAGGGACGTGGCTCCGGGAGGGCTCGTCATATATAACAAGGACGAGGAGAACAGGCAGTTCGAGTCGTACACGATGTTCTCGAAGAAGACCATGGCGAGGCTCACGAAGCATTTCAAGGAAGAGGGCGTTGAGACCACGGTCAGGGGCGCCGTGGAGCTCTACAGGCGCAACGGGGTACGTGCGCTTGGAGTTTCCTATAACGAGCTCCTGAGAAAGGTTGGCGAAAGGATCGGAATACGGGACCTCATAACGCTGGGAAGGTTCGTCAGCACGCTTAGCGTGGCGCTGGGCCTGGCGGCGCTGGGAATACCGAGGGACGCCTTGAGGGCAGGCGTGGAGTTCAGCCTAGGTAAGAGACCAAACATAGTGCAGCAGAACATGGAGGTGGTCAACGTGGCCTATGAAACGGTGGAGAACGTGTTCAATTTGGGCGCGTCAAATGCGAACAGGGACAAGGCAGTGCTCTGGAACGGCAACGAGGCCGTTGCGGTCGGCAAGATTATGGGGGGCATAAGGTTCGTCAGCTTCTACCCTATAACGCCCGCCGCGGACGAGGCCCTCTTCATCGAGTCGAGGCCCTCTGTCGAGCTCGACCCGAGCCTCGAAGAGGCCAAGCTGGTCGACCGGTTAGGGGTAATAACAATACAGGCCGAGGACGAGCTTGCCGCAGTTAACGCGGCCAGTGGCGCCGCTATAGCGGGCCTCCGGGCCAGCACGACTACGTCTGGCCCGGGCTTCAGCCTAATGGCGGAGGGCATATCGTTCATGGGAATGGCCGAGGTGGGGGTCGTAGTGACGCTGTGGATGCGGGGGGGCCCCTCGACGGGCCTGCCCACGAGGACATCGCAGGCAGATCTCAGGTTCGCCCTGCATACAGGCCACGGCGAGTTTCCACGGATAGTGCTTGCCAGCGGGGACGTGGAGGAGGCGTTCTACGACGCCATCAAGACCGCCAATTGGGCCGAACGCTACCAAGTCCCCGTGATACACCTGCTGGACAAGAACCTGGCATCGTCATACATGGTGATGCCGTTGCCGAGGTACGACGATATAAGGATCGAGGCCACGCCGGTAGAGGTGCACAGCGAGCCCATCCTAGTGCCGAGGTACGACTATCCCCTGGGAGGACTCCCACGGCGCATCGTGTTCGGGGTCTCAAACGCCTACATACATCTGGCCGGCAACGAACACGACGAGTACGGCGACGTCGACGAGGACGCCGAGCTTGCCCGCACCATGCAGGAAAAGAGGCTTAAAAAACTGGAGCTCATCGACCGCGAAATACCGGACGAGGAAAAGGTGAGGGTGTACGGCGACCAAGGCAGCGATGTTGCCGTTGTGTCTTGGGGAAGCACGAAGCGCGCGGTACTGGACGCGCTGGACGAGCTCGGCGGGAACATGATGTTCGTCCAGCTCAGGATGTTCCAACCGTTCCCAACAGCACCAGTAAGGGAGGCCCTGCGTAAGGCCCGCAGGGTTATATTCGTAGAGAACAACTACATGGCGCAGGGGGCCTCCGTTCTGAGGGAAAAGACCGGCATAGAGCCGGACACTGTGATAGTCAAGTACAATGGGCGCCCATTCACAGTGGACGAGCTGGTGCAGTTGATAGACTCGGCTATGAGGACAGGCGAGAGGAGGATCGTGGCGTATGGAGAACTATAGGACTCACAAATTTTAATATTATAGTAAACGGTATTGACCATATGTCCTCAGTCAAGGTGACGATGAGGAGGACACCCGCGGACTACAAGACGGGCTCAATGCCCGACTGGTGCCCAGCCTGCGGCGACTTCGGGATACTCCAAGCGCTCCTCAACGCGTTCGCAGAGCTCAACCTGGACCCCGCCAACACTGTGCTGGTCTCCGGGATAGGGTGCTCCGCCAAGATCCCGCACTACCTTAAGATAGTAGGCGTCCACACATTGCACGGGCGGGCGATACCGTTTGCCATGGGGATAAAACTTGCGAACCCAACACTTGAGGTGATTGTGGATGGCGGGGATGGGGACCTGCTGGCTATTGGGGCCGGCCACTTCGTGGCCCTCGGCCGCCGCAACTTGGACATAGCCGTCATAATGCACGACAATGCCGTGTACGGCCTCACAAAGGGACAGGCAGGCCCAACGCTTCCCAGGGGCATAAAGGTCAAGGCCATACCGAGGCCCAACGTACATGACGCAGTCAACCCGGTCCTATTGGCGTTGGCCTCGGGGTACACATTTGTGGCGCGTACCTATTCCTACGACATAAAGCACCAGGTGGAGGTCATAAAGCAGGCAATACAGCATAGGGGGGCAGCACTGGTGCACATACTCCAGCCTTGTCCCACGTACAACACGTTCCAGACCCGGGAATGGTACGAACAGCGCATATATAGGATCGAGGAGGAGGACCCAAGTTGGGACCCAGTGGTGAGGGATCCCGGCGATGCCTGGGAAAAGTATAATAGGGCTGTGAACAAGGCGTTGGAGTTCGGGGACCGTATCCCAATCGGAGTGTTTTACAGGAATGAGACCGTGCCCACGTTCGAGGAGCGTATGGCCGAGTCCATACCTTCCATGCTGAAGGTTCCCCCAGTGATGCAGCCGATAGCCACAAAGGATGGGAAGCCCCTGATAACGATAGAAAGGTATCTCCCAGATCGTATAGTCTAGTCGCGCCCCCTGCACACCATGGGCCGTACCTGGGCCTCGAGGTCAGGCCTGCCCAACAGGGTAGGGGCGGTCTTCCCGGCGGCGCGGCCTTAATGAAATTTTAATATTTCCCCCGATGTGTATTGTGATGGACGACTACGTGAGGGCCGAGGTGGTGGACGTGGTGGAGGCCCTTGACGCGTATGGGCATGCCGTGGGCGTCGTTCTGCTGGGCTCGGACGAGTGGGACGACAAGGTGCTTCCCATATACATCGGCATGCAGGAGGCGTTCTCGATACTTAAGGGGCTTGGCCGAGTGGATTTCGAGCGCCCGCTTACACATGACCTAATGGTCAACGTGCTTGAGGAGCTGGGCATAACCATAGAGAAGATAACCGTTGACACAATCATAAACAACGTGTACATAGCCACCATACATGTGGACAACAAGGGGAGGAAATTCACCGTGGACGCACGGCCGAGCGACGCCATCGCATTGGCGGTAAGGCTAGAGGCGCCGATATACGTATCCAGGAAACTGGCTAAGTACGTTGAGGACTTGGAGAAGTTCAAGACGTCCGGCCCCCAGTAGTGGACAGGGCGCCGCTGGCTTGGACCCCATTTAATATATATGGGACACGGACACACCATGGGCATCCTGGTACTTGCGGATCCGGGCCCCGTGTTCAGGGTTTTGGCCGAGAGGTCGTGGAGGGCTGGAAACGCCATGTACTACATGGTTGAGGGGCCATGCACCTACATGGCGGAACAGGCGGAGGGCGGCGTCGTCTTCAGGGCAGATGCGCATGACCCGCATCTGCATGCTAGTTGTGTGGACAGGCTACGCAGCATCGTGACGTCGATAATCGATGAGGTGCCGGGGGCCCAGACAACGGAAAAGCTGGACCTGACCGTTTAGGGGGAAAAATACCTGTCGTATCCGGCGGCACTGCACTTTACCAGTATACGCGCCTCGACGAGTTCCCTCACGGCGTTGTGGGACTCCTCCAACGTGATGCGCCTGTTCTTTGCGGCCGCCATGTAACTGGCGAAACACGTCTCTAGGGACCCATACGGAAGTGCAACGCCCACAACCACGTCGTCTCCGGTCACAGCCATGGATCCAAAGGCCTCCAGGTTCCCGGACAGCTCTAGGAAGGAGAGCAGTTCCCTTCCGAGCTCCGTGAGCGCCTCTGAATCAGGCCTAAACGTCTCCCTGAACCTGTGCCGAAGGCCCTTCACCACCTCGGCGTACCTCGGCCTCCCAGAGTCGTCGAAACAGGTGGGTGGGTCGCCTACCAGCCCAGAGAGGACCGCATGGTACTCTTCCTTGTCTATGAACATGGTCGCATAGGAGTCCTCCATATCGGTATAGCTGCACCTCATTGCGCATGAGGCGGCCCACAGGTAGAGCGCGACCACCTCTCTTGCGCCCAGCTGGTCAAACCGGTGCCTCATGGCCCCCCTATCCTCGCCCTCACGGCATCGACCACATGGTCGAGGCCTACACGGTCGACGAACTCGCCGAAGGACTCCCCCTCGGCCCTCTCGGATAGGTACACGTCTATCAGTGCCTCCACGTAAATATGGGCCGCGTCTGCGGGCACGCGCCTAAAGAGGACGGAGCCCAACCTGACCTCGGGCCCGTACCTGCCGTTGACCAGTATGTCGTAGGATTTCACAGGTTTCCCCTCCCCGTCCCTGAACGTCGTGGCCATGAGGCCTATGTCGCCGATCCAGTACCATGCACAGCTGTGGGGGCACCCCACGACGTGTATTGAGGGGATGTCGTCCCTGTCGCCGAACCTCGACCTTATCGCGTCTATCAGCCTAAGAAGGTAGGCCTTGGTGTCGCCAATGGAGAAGTTGCAGTAGGGGTCTCCGGTACAGGCAACTGACATGGCCTCCAGCGGCGCTTCCCTTGCCCGTAAGTTCAGGGCGGACGCCGCTGCTAGCACCCTCTTCACGTCCCCCTCCTCGACGCCCACGACGGCTAGGTTCTGTCTATGGGTTATGCGTATCTCAGCGCCAAGCGAGTCGGCCACATCGGCGAGTTTTATCAGCGCATCGCCGCTGGTCATTCCTGCGGGAACCGCCAGGCCGACCGAGAACCTCCCATCCTTGAGTTCCTGCACGCCCAGGTGGTCGGTCCTTCCCAGGGCCCTGGGAGCCGCGCCTACCCTTTCAAGCCTCCTGCCCATCCTTTCCTCGACCTTCTCAACGAGGCGTTGCACGCCCAGATCGTCCACGAGGAACTTCATCCTTGCCCTTACCCGGGACAACCGGTATTTGGGGTCCTTGGACCACACGTCTAGGAGGGCCCTCGTGAACTCCACCACGTCGTCTGTAGGCACGAATATGGGCATGTGGCGCGCTATGCGCGGCGCCAGGGAAAGCCCGCCCCCCACAAGCACCGTGTATCCCTCCACACCTTCCTTGGAGACCCCAATAAAGCTCAGGTCGTTTATTTCAGGCACGC
The DNA here is from genome assembly GCA_015521775.1 of Thermoproteaceae archaeon. GTDB lineage: Archaea > Thermoproteota > Thermoprotei > Thermoproteales > Thermoproteaceae > WANN01. The sequence continues at coordinate 4,446 of WANN01000003.1, read as the reverse complement.
TGCATAGGTAGGGGCACGCAGTGACGCTTATCTTGAATTTCCTTGGTAGGTCCGTATATTCGTGGTCGAGGAGGAACTCCTCGGAAAGCCTATGGACGGTGGGCCTGACATCGAAGAGCTCGCCCTTTAAGACCCCGGCCAACACGCACGACGTCACGTTTCTCACAGTGTCGCCCTCAGTCCCTATAGTCGTTATCCCCACATCGGCTAGCTCCCTGAGCACGTGGGGTAGGTCCGCAAGCTTAACCCAGTGGATCTGTATGTCCTGCCTCACGGTAAGCTCGGCGTAGTTCCTCCCATAGCGAGCGGAAACCTCGCCTATACGTCTGAGCTGCAGCGGGCTTAGCACGCCCCCGGGTATCCTAAGCCTAACCATGAGGTACCCGGTCCTAGGCCTATCGTGGACGACTCCCAGCCAGTAAAGCCTGGTGAACTCCTCTTCCGGTATGTCCCTGTAGTCCCTCCTCGCCAGGTCCTCCAACTCGTCCATAAGCTTGAGCGGGTGCTTTTCCCGCTTGATACGCTCCACGAGGTTTTTCCTGTAAACTTCCTCCCACGCCATCGTATGTACCGGCGATGCCGTTGATAAGATACGCCAAACACGAAATATTTTCCAGATACCAGACGCCTATAAAAGGTCCCGCCGGTCCCACCATGCCGGAAGACGCGTACTTCGTGTCGGTGCTCCTGCTGGCGTCGCTGCCAATGGGGTACTTCGGATACGGTTTCTCCACTGTGGCCGTGCCCCTACTCCTACTTAGGTATTCCAACAGCGAGGTGGTCCCCGTGGTGAACATGGTGGAGGTGTTCCAAAACGCCGGCCTAATCGCCATGAACAGGTCTGCCATTAGAGGCAGCGCCGTGCGCCAGGCGCTACCCCTGATACTCGGCACATTGCCGGGCATCGCTATCGGAGCGTACACGCTGAAGCTCGCGGACCCTGTGACGCTGAAGCTCGTGGCGCTCACAGCGTTGCTTCCCCTCATATACATGCAGCTGTTCGACGTGAGGAAGCCGATAGGGAACATGTGGACCGTCGGGCCCGTAATAGGCCTAGTAGGCGGGGTGCTCTATGGGACCACCACTATTTCGGGCCCCCTCCTCGCAGTGGTCTTCGTCAACAACGGCCTCGCCAAGGGCGATTTCAGGGCCAGCATGGCAACTGTTAGGCTTGTGGAGTCGTGGGTTGCCATGCCCACATACATGGCCATGGGCCTGTCCACATACGCCACTCTGGTGGCAGCGGTAACGGTGCTCCCCGTCGTTCTAATGGGCATGTACGTGGGGCATGTACTGTCGCGGTATGGGCACGCCGATGCGTTTCGGCGCTACGCGATGGCGTTTGACGCCGTCCTAATCACCTACAGCCTGCACAGGGCGCTTATACAGGCAGGCCTATCGGAGGCCGGAGCCGTGCCCATAGTCGCCACGGGCACCGCATTGGCCCTCTTCGTGAGGAAGAGGCTCCTATCCCTGCAGTCCATGTGAACATCAGGGCGCGAGCGAGCTGTGTTGGGCCCTAAGCTTGGCGAGCACTTGTGGGGCCATGTCCAGTGCCACGTCTATCGCCCTCTCCATCTCCCTCTGGGTGAAATATCCCAGCGTTTTCTGGGCCGAAACCACGTGATTGTTGGCCACTGTTATCGAGACCCTGCCGTCAAGGCTGTATTCCTCGTCGAAGTCGGGATCCACGAGCAGCCTGTCGCCTATCTTGCCCACGGATACCGCTATAGGGACGCGGCCCGTGGTGGGGAGGCCGACCCTGTTCTCCCTGTCCAGGGAGGGCTCCCCCGTTTCTTTCCTACGTATTCCGGGAAGCGACGCGTAGGCCAGGGCGAGCACGCTGGCCATATTCGCCGCGTCGATAAGGTTGCCGTCATCGTTGACCACGTATATGTCGACCCAAAGCACGTATGCCGAGGATCCTGGATCCACGGCGAGCCTCTGCATGTCTATGTACCCACTATGCCTTATACCCCTATCGACCACACGCGCTAGCTCTATTGCGAATTCGTCGGGGGGCCCAATCTCGCTGTAGGGCGACGCATGGGGAAGTATCTCGGCGTTGACTATGAGTACGCCCTCGTTGGGGGCATCTGGGAACGGCCTTCCAAGGCCCGCCTTGACGCCAGCGATGACTTGCGTATTGCCGAGCCTAACGATGGCGGAGCCGTCCGCGGTTTCTATGACCCCTACTTCGGCCTTTATCTCCCTGTATTCCAACAGCCCGCGGCCAGTGGTCCTAATGCCGCTCTGCACGGCGCGCCTTACAGAGTCGCGCTTAAGTACAGGCACGATCCTCTTTCCCCACGGCGTTATGCTGGCCATGTGCGGGGAAAGGGGAAGGCCCAATTTAAACGTATTGCTGCACCACCGGCCTAGGGGGATCAGCAGCAACACGTTTATAACTTCCGTCCTGGCAAGACCCACATGAGGTGGTCACATACAAAGGTGGTGGGTCCAGCGGGCAGGTTCGGCGCACGTTACGGAATGGGGCTCAGGAAGAAGGTTGTGCAGGTTGAGGCCAAGCAGAGGGGCAGGCACAGGTGCCCGCGCTGCAAGTCCCTGGTGAGGTTTAGGCGCATAGCGTTCGGTATATGGGCATGTCCGAAATGCGACTACGTGTTCGCGGGTGGGGCGTTCGTGCCCATATACGGTAGATGATTAGGGCTGTTCTGACCTCGTCGCGCGCCGACTCGCCGCGCGTCAGGGAGCTATTGAACGAGCTTGCGAGGCCCTTGCCTGCCGTTTACAAGATCAACAGGGGGAGGTCAGGCTTCTACCATGTCGTTTCGAGGGCCGTCGAACTGGGGGCCGCATATACGGTAGTGGTGTACTCGAGGAGGGGGAACCCGAGCCTAGTCAGGTTCCTAGATAATAGGACTGGCACATGGCTGCCCTATGCCCTGAAACTGACCGGCGTAAAGCTGCTGTCGGACATGGGGCACGTACATGTTAGGCAACGAAAGGCCGATAAGGCAATAGTGGTGGACCGCACTGGTAGCTTTATAGGGGACGTGCTGACTGAGGTGTTCGGCTTTCCGCTCCTCAACGCGGTTCCTAGGGGCTACCGGGGAGTCGTGATAGCCGTGCACGATGCGCGTGGCAGGGACTGGAGGTACGAGGTATCCATGTACCTAGACGGATTCGACAAAATATACGGGCCTCAACTGCGCGTGGCCGACATGATATATATGTACCCCAGAAAGGCCCTGCCCGACGCCGCGTCCGGCGGGCGCCGCCTCACGGGGGAACACGTATAAAGGTGGGCGCCGCCTAACACGCCTAGACGGACCAAACGGCGTTGCCTGTGCCGCTCCTTAGCGCCTATTCGACGCCGTGTAGATCGGGGCTGTCCGCGTGAGCCTCCTCACGTGGCGGTGCACCACGGACACCAGGGAAATGAGGCGCAGCCTCCTCTTGAGGAACATGAATAGGGCCAGGTGGAGGCCCAGCCTCTTCCTAGGTACCCGTGGAAATGCTTGTCTCAGCGCCTCTGCCCTCCACTTAGATGCCATGTAGATCCACCTGGTTCCCCCACCGACGTACCCGTCGAGGCCTACTCCATAGACCTGCCTGCCCCTGGCCACCTCTCCCTCGGCCACGCGGCGAACCTCATCGAGAGGGCCGAACCTGAACACGTCCGTGGGGCAGACCTCGACGCACGCCGGCTCGAGGCCCGCCTGTATCCTGTCGACGCAGAACGTGCACTTCGCGTAGGTCCCGTCGCCGGCCCTCTGCGGGACGTCGTATGGGCACGCGGCTGCGCAGTTGCCGAAGCCCAGGCAGTCGCCCTGTCTGACCACCACTGCTCCCTCGTCGCTTATCTCTATGGCCGCCACCGGGCAGGCGGGCACGCATGGGGGGTCTATACAGTGCATGCACTGTAATGGGACGGGCACCGGGCGGCCCACATCGACGAATCTGACCACCTTCCAGTTGTCCGCAGTCAACCTGCCTGCCAGGGCGTCGCTGAAGCTCACCTCCCTGGCGGGCCTGCCGTTCCACTCCTTGCATGCCACTTGGCATGCCCTGCACCCGATGCACCTGTCCAGGTCCACAAGTACTCCGTACCCGCCAGCCACGGGCTCTGTGCCCGTGATCCTCATACCGCCTTCCTGACCTTGCCCAGCCAGGCCTTGGACTCCTGTATGGACGTTATGGGGTCGATTAGGTCGGGGCTCAACAGGTTGGCCGCCGGCCCCGTGACGGCGCCGGCAAACCCAAAGGACCAGACGAGGCTTACTACGGGCAATTCCCTTCCCCCAACCGACACATGGCGTTCGGCCCTCGACACTAGGGCCCTCATTTTTATGGTTCCGCGTGCTGTTTCTATTGTTATGTGGTCGCCGCTTTTTATGCCTAGTTTTTGGGCGAGTGGTTCGGGTATCTGGGCGTAGGGCTCGGGCACGAGCTCGGCCAGGTAAGGCACGTTACGCGTCATAG
>WANN01000002.1 GCA_015521775.1 Thermoproteaceae archaeon | reverse complement strand
TGCGTATATGGCCCTCATCGGGGTCATAGGAGACTTCTATTACGGCCCTCCCGCTTCCCACATAATAGAAGTCCACCTCCCCGCTGTTCCACTTGAGGTAGTAGACCTTACCGCCCTCTGCAAGGGACCTTTGGAGGAGCTCTATGTAGACCGCGTTCTCCATTTTCCTCCCCTTGTCCAGCCCCGCCTTTGTCAATGAGGCGAACGAGGTGTCGACTAGGTACACCTTACGCGGGGCGCTACGCCTGTAGCCATAGGGCTCGACTATGAAGACCAGGTAGCTCCACTGCATGTACTTCACATATCTGATCACGGTCTTCACGTCTATCTCCACGCCTTCAGCGGCCAATAGGCGTGCCAGGCTGCGCCAGGTGACCGGGTTCGCATAGCTTTCCACGACCGCCCTGAATAGTACCTCGAACTCCTCGGGTTCCCTGATGCCCCTACCCTCCACTATGTCCCTGTAGAAGACCGTGTCCAGTAGCGCCCTGATCTTGTCAAGGGACCTGCTCAGCCAGACCTCCGGGAATCCGCCCCACTTCAGGTACGCGTCTAGCAGGTTCTTCAGGGTTCCCCTACCCCTAAAAGTGTCCGGCGTGGCGTTTGCCACCTCGGCGAAGGAGAGCGGTAGGAGTAGCTTGGAGATGTACCTTCCCCTCAAACGGCTGGGCACGCGGTCCAGGGATAGGGCTGAGGTAGAGCCGGATACGTATATTTCGAAGTCCTTGACGTCGTGGAGCCACCTCAGGTTACGGTCCCAATCGGGCCAATCTTGCACTTCGTCTAGGAATAGGGCCACCCTGCCAGAGGGGTACAGCGCCCTGGCCTCTTCCGCCAGCTTCCTGGCGCTCCACCTCCTCGGTTCCGGATCGTCGAACGTCACGTACACGGCCTTCCCCCCACTCCCTAAAACGGCTGCGGCCTTCTTGAGGAGGGTAAAGGTCTTGCCTACGCGCCTAGGCCCAACAACTGCAATTATGTCCCCCATGCTATCCGGCAACGTGAATCTGCGGGGCACCTCGCTCACGTACTTCAACGACTCGACGTATTCGAGGGTCATTTCTCTCAACATGTTCCATTGAAATCCACAAAAGATAATATTTTTGTGGATTTGAAATGAACAAAATATCGCGATCAACGTAGCGCGTTGCTCTTCAAAAGTCGCGATCTGGGGCCCTGCACGGTGAGCGCTAAGCAGCCGGGGGCAAAAGGGCGTGAGGGTCGGGGCTCAGGATATGGCGGATCTAAACGGTCCCCAGTCAACGCTTGGTGAGGACGCATACCGATGGTGATCGATCCCCCTGACCACTCTTTGGAGGCTTCAGTTGGGGATCCCTGTCCCCATTCCTAGGACCTGTCAGCGGCAATCTCGCAGTGCGGCGGACTGTGCTTGTCGCTGTAATGGGCTTGCCTCCAACGGGTCTCGGCGAACCTTTGGCAGGCCTATGGCATGGCCAGGCGCTATACACTTTCATGCTGCTTGCCCTGTCAGTCCCCCCTCGACGAGTGCCCTCCCGCGCTCCATGTGTCTCCCAGCATCGGGCTAACTGGGCCGTCAGGCCATCGGTTGGCCTTGCCTCGGCGCGGCGTCGCGTGCAGTACAGGCCTGTCAAGGTCCTGTGGCCCGTCGAGCAGCGCGTGTACAGGCCCGTCGGAAGATGCCCGGATAGGGCCGCGAAGACCTTCGCCAACCCTATCCTCCTTCCCTCCACTACCTTACATTTCCACAATGCAAGTCCTATACGTGTCGGCGAGAACGCGGCTAAGGGACTGACAGGGCGCAGGTCTCACATGACGACGCGTGTGGGGCCCGCTGGGGCGGCTGCTGATGGCTGGTCGAGGCGATGTCACGGGTTAGATGACCCTCCTCACGTAGCCTGGCCTGGGCATGTAGAGCTCGCCCTGCCTGACCATCATGTCTATTATCTGTTGGGTCTCCTCCCTGGAAATGCCGTGCTTTTCCGCCTCGGCGACCACGTCCACTACCCTGACGGGACCCCTGACCCTCTCCTCGAGGTCCCTCACTATCTCGACGATCCTCACGTACCTCTCCCGCTTGCTTGTCGGTATGCCGGTCATTACGACGTCTATGCCGGACTCGACGTCTATGCCCACCGACCTGAGGAATGCCAGGTAGAGCCTTATGGCCCTCTCCACGTCGCCCGGCGAGACGACTGGGGACAGCCTCATCTTGGCCTCGGCCATGGACAGCCTCACGAGGGCCTCCAGCTGCCTGGCCGTGATCATGACGGAGGTGCCCTGCGCCGTGTTGGACGCCTTCCGCATCTCGAGGTAGAACTGGAGCACCCTTTCCCGGGCCTCCCTCGTGAACTGTGGCCTCACGTGGCGCCTTGCGTACATTATGTACTTGCGCAAGAGGTCGGGCTTGATCACGTCGCGGAATGTGCCGGGCAGCTCGTCCGTGTGTAGGGAGAGCACGTGGTCTGCCAGAGCCCTGTCCCTGTCGGGGTTGGGCTCGTCCCTCAGCACGAATATGAGGTCGAACCTGGAGAGGAGGGACACGGGCAGGTCTATGTTCTCGGCTATGGTCCTGTTGGGCAGGTACCTCCCGAAGGCTGGGTTGGCCGCGGCGAGGACGGAGCACCTGGCGTTGAGGGTGGCCACTATGCCCGCCTTGGCCAAGGACACGGTCTGCTGCTCCATGGCCTCGTGTATGGCCACGCGGTCCTTCGCGTCCATCTTGTCTATCTCGTCTATTATGGCGACCCCCCTGTCGGCCAGCACGAGGGCCCCGGCCTCCAGGTAGAAGTCGCCGGTCAGCTTGTCCCTGACCACGGCAGCGGTTAGGCCGGCCGCGGAGGACCCCTTGCCCGTGGTGTACACGGCCCTGGGGGCCACCTTGGCCACGAAGCGGAGCAGCTGCGACTTGCCTGTGCCCGGGTCGCCCACCAGCAGTATGTGGACGTCTCCCCTGACCCTTATGCCGTCTGGGTACACCAGCTCGTTGCCCCCGAAGAGGGCGCAGGCTATGGCCTCCTTGATCTCCTCGTGTCCGTGTATCGATGGGGCTATGGACCTCACTATCCTGTCCTGTATGTTGGGGGAGTTGGCCAGCTCCGTTATCCTCCGCTCGTCCTCCGGCGTTATGTCCTCTATCAATTCCTTCTGCACGCTCTCTATGTGGTTCACGTCTATGTAGCTGGACACGACGGGCGGCCTGTTCTTCCTCAGTTCGCTTACGGCCAGCTCGAGGATCCCCGTCATGGACACTATGTCGCCCGGCTTCACGGCGTCCACGAGGTCGTCCACGAGCACCGCCTCGACGCTCCTGGGCAGCTGGCCTGGGGGAAGCTCCTCGGGCCTCTCCTGGACTATGATCTTCTGCCAGTCCACGTACTCGCTCCTCTCCGTCGTCAACACGAGGGAGCGGGCGGCGCCGCAGCGCGGACACTTCTGTGGGGGCTCCACGTGCCTCTCCAGTTCCTGGACCAGCTCGACCTCGTACCCGCACTGCTGGCACTTGTAGGTGGCCTTGTGGAGGAAGTGCTTGGGCGGGGTCTGCCGCGTCACTATGCCCTCCACCTGCACCAGCTTGCCTATGTAGGGGCTCCTGAGCCTCCTCAGGTGTATGGTCTCGGGGAGCCGGCGGAATCGGGCATAGAAAGTCCTCAGCCTTCGGGCCACGTCAGGCTCCTTCTCTATCATTATGTCCCTCACGGCGTTGCTGGCCGCCCTTATGACCAGTCGGGGCCTCTCGACGAGGAGGTCCGCCACCTCCTTGTCGTATATGAGGACGTCGTTGAAGTCCACCTCGAGGCTCTTCTTCTGCTGTATGATCATGTTTGTTATCTCGTTGAGATACGCCTCGTTGCCAAGCACAAACTCCTTGAACTTCTCAACCAGCTCCTCCTCGCCGAGCCCCAGAAGCTCCTCGGTCATATTATCGAGTCGACAAGCTCCTTGACGCGGGGGGACATGGCCCTTACTATGACCTCCTCCTCGTAGGTGAGCCTCTCCACGATTTCCTGGGAAAGGAGGGCGGTGGGCGTAAGGACCATTATCGAGAATATCTTGCGTAGCCTAATGTTGGCCAGTTCGCGGCCCCTCTGGAGCACCAGCTTGCCGGCGCGCAGCGATTCCGCGTCGTTGCGGGACAGCAGGAAGCCGACAGTGGCGCGCACCCTCATGAAGTAGTCCTTGCCATGAGCCTTCAACTCGTTGTGGGCCTTCTCCTCCAGCCATATCCTGCTGGTCACATCGTCGTAGGTCACCATGTAGTCCTCGGGGAGGAGCACAGCGCCGCTCCGCACCAACTTCTGGTAAAGTATGTAGGGCACCCTTGCGACCTCGCCCTTACGTACGGGGCCCACCCGGTAGCCGCCCACAGCCAGCTCGTCGACATCCCTCAGGAAGACCGCGGGTACCTGTAGCCACGCAATGTAGGCGTCTATCACGTGCCTATTGACGGGACGATATTAAAAGGAAATAGAGAACGTTGAATGTGATATTGTGGTACTTCGTCACATACTCAACCTTTTAAAGTGCCGGCGCGGAATTTCAGAATGCGTTTAGAGACGTATAGGCTGGCTATACTGATAGCCGTGACCCTCACGGCGGCCCTGCTACTACCCAAAACCTTCCTCCGCGTCGCAGACCCCATAAACGGGCCCATGAAGGCAATCCACAAGCCGCCCCTGCCGGAGCTCCCAGCCCAGGTGGACCTGGACGTCTACGGGGTGCCCCACATAACGGCCAGTAACGAGACCGAGCTCGCCTACACGTTGGGGTACATACACGCCTACATGAGGATGTTCCAGATGGACGTCATGAGGAGGATCGCCATGGGCACCCTGTCCGAGCTCGTGGGCAGGGCGGGGCTCGACTCCGACGAATTCTTCAGGAGGATCGGCCTGCATCTGGCCGCCGAGGAGACGTGGAGGGCCATCAAGGAGAGGTACCCGGACGTTGCCGCGTATCTGGAGGCCTACGCCAGGGGGGTCAACGACTACATAGCCTCCAACCCGCCCATACTGGAATACCTCGTGTTGGGCAAACGCCCCGAACCGTGGAGGCCCCAGGACAGTATAGCCATAGGCAAACTGATGGCGTGGGGCCTGTCGGGAGGATTCACGGACCTACAGCTGGCCAGGTTCCTCGCCGTGCATGGCGCTGAGGCGCTCCAGGAGCTGGAGCTCCTCGAGAGGCCGCTGAACGTCCCCATAGTCAGGGCGCCCTCCGGCAAGCTGCTCGCCTGGCTGGGCTCGGTGGACGAGGCCGTAAGGCGGGCCGTGGGCCCCGCAATGAGTAACAGCTGGGTCATCGGGGGCAACCTCACTGCCACAGGCAAGCCCATACTGGCCAACGACCCGCACCTCACGCTCTCAGCGCCCCCCATATGGTTCCTGGCCCGTCTCACGGTCCCCGGGAAACTCGACGTCTATGGGGCTACCTTGTCCGGGGTCCCCCTAGTGGTCATAGGCAGGAACGCGCGGATAGCGTGGGGCTTCACAAACACGGGCATAGACGTGGTGGACTTCTACTACTACGAGTGGGATGGGGACAGGTACCTGTACCGCGGCAGGTGGCTGGAGCCGTCTGTGAGGGAGGAGACCATAAGGGTCTGCACGGACACGTGCGAGGAGGTGGTCCTCGAGGTGTTTGAGACGGTCCACGGACCCGTAATTGAGAGGGGTGGGGACAGGTATGCCGTGAGGTGGCTTGGCATGGGGGCGACGCTCGAGGCGGTGGCGTTCTACTACGTTAACAGGGCGAGGAGCCTAGAGGAGTTCGTGGACGCCATGAGGCACTTCGTCGTGCCTTCCCAGAACGTGGTGTACGCAGACGTGGAGGGGAGGATCGCGTACTTCGCCAGCGGTTACTTCCCCTTGAGGGACGGGGGCTATTTGCCGTTCAACGGCTCTGCGGGCGAGGGAGAGTGGAACGGCTCGGCGTGGCTCCCCAAGGCCACAATGTTGGTGGACCCCCCATACGTGGCCACGGCCAACAACAAGGTGGCTGACCTGGGCAGGTACCTCCAGTGGAGGTGGGCCGACAGGTACAGGTACGTGAGGATAGTAGAAATGATCGAGGAGGCCGCAAAGGAGGGGCCCATAACACTGGACAGAGTTATGGCCATGCAGAACGACGTCGTTGACGCCTCCTGCAGGTACTTCGTCCCCATGTTCCTAGAGGCGTACAGGCGCGCGGGGCGACCCGAGGACGTGGGCGGACGCATGGACGCGCTGAGGCGCTGGATGGAGGGGGGATGCCAATTCGATGGCGACTCAAGGGAGGCCACGCTGTACGCCACATCGCTGCTCAACGTTCATCTGTCCCTATGGGGGGCCAGGTTCCGCAAGGCCAACATAACTGACTGGGCGTTTCTGCCCCTGGAGGTAACCGAGAGGCTGATATCCAGGGCCCTCAAGGGCGACCAAATCGCGGTCAAGTGGACCGGCGACCCGGTGCGTCTCCTAGTGGACGCGGTGAGAAACGCCACAGACGTCAGGTGGGGAATGCTTAACAGGTACCAGATGCAGCACCCGCTCGGCGCCGTGCTGCCCCAGCTGAATTACCCCACCATGCCGGCCCCCGGCAACTGGTTCACCGTTAACGTGGCCCCCGGCCAACTGACGAGGGTCGGGCTCTACGTGACTGTTGGTCCCAGCGTTAGGATAATAGCTGACATGTCGGACGGCGGGCTTTACGTGTCGCTGCCGGGAGGACAGGACGGGGACCCCCTCTCGGGGGGCTACGCCTCTATGTTGGACCTATGGGCATCCGGCAGATATGAGGCTCTGGGCTAGGTACGGGCTTGCTCTGGCCATCACGCTGGCGCTGGTACAGATACCTGTGTACGGTATCGTGGTGGGCCCCCTAATCGGCGGCCTGGCCTACGGCTTTGCTCCCCTGAGCAGGACCGAGAGGAACGTGGGCCTCACAATGCCCATGGCCGCATACGGCATGATCCTAGCATACTACGCGTTGGTGGATATCGGGAGGTTGGCAAGGTACCTGTCGCTTTTCCCCATATTTGTGGCGTTGGGCCTCGCGGTCATGCTGGTCATGGGTCTCTTCGGGCTATTCATAGGCGTGAACGCGTACAGGGTGCTCCGCAGGGATGGGGACAGACAACAACACTCACGTTGACAGTACTTCGGTTCCGCTGTAGGTAGGTTATTTGTTGTGATATTTATATGGGGAAATATACTTTGCGTTTTATGAAAGTTTTTCATATACCATTACGATTTTTATCGATATGTATATATATACGTTATGCCGGGCGGCGAGCGCAAGATAGACTGGTCGTCGCTGTGGAAGAAGGAGGACTGGTGGGCTCTGTGGCTCGGCATGCTGATATTCCTGCTGGCCCTCCCCTCGGGCTTCGTGGCCGACGTGCTCGGCTGGGCCGCCAAGACCGCCGTGTGGATAGACCCAGCCGAAATTCTGAAGCCGGTAAGTAAGAACTACGCGTGGTTACCGGGCATAGCGGGCCTCTTCCTCCTCTACCTGGTCACCCTCGCCATAACGACCATTGCGGCGAGGGCCATGGGGCACAGCGCAAGGGCGTTCGCTGTGGGGTACACGGCAATTTTCTGGCTGGCATACGCGTGCTGGGTGGCGGGACACTACGCGGTGGTTGCAGCCACCCCCGACAAGTGGGGAAACTACGGCATTTCTTGGGGCCTCTCCCTGACAGGGGAGGCCGGGTACATCTTCGCCCTTGTGCTCGGCCTCATCATAGGCAACCTGGCCAAAAAGTTGCCCAGGCCCCTCGAGGTGGCGGCCAGGCCGGAGTGGTATATCAAGACGGCCATCGTCCTCCTCGGCGCAGTCGTGGGAGCCAAGACGATAACTGCCGTCGGCGTGGCGGCCGAGATCGTGGTGAGGAGCCTCGTGGCCATATTCGCCGCCTACATAATATTCTGGCCTGTGGCCTACATAATATCGAGGAAGGTGGGCCTCGACAGGCAGTGGTCCATGGTGTTGGCGTCGGGGGTAGGCGTCTGCGGCGTATCCGCCTCCATAGCCACAGCGGCCGCCATAAGGGCCCCCGCCATAATACCCGTGACCATTTCGTCGATAATAGTCATATTTGCGGTCGTGGAGCTGGTGATACTGCCCTTCGTAGCCGCGGCGAACCTGGCCCACGCGCCCTTCGCTGCAGGCGCCTGGATGGGCCTTTCGGTCAAGACCGATGGCGCCGCGGCGGCCAGCGGGGCCATAGTGGACGCCCTGATAAAGGCCAAGGCGCCACAGTACGAGGGCTGGATACTGGCCACAGCGGTCACCAACAAGATATTCATAGACATATGGATAGGCCTCATGGCCTTCATACTGGCCGTGTACTGGGTGTACAGAGTCGAGGCGAGGCCCGGCGAGAGGGTGCCCCCAACCGAGCTGTGGTTCCGCTTCCCCAAGTTCGTCATTGGGTACATAGCCACCTGGATCATAATCTACTCCTTCATATGGTTCCTTCCCTATGAGGCCGCTGTATCCTCGAGCAAGCTGATCACCGCAGAGGCCAACGTGTTCAGGCAGCTATTTTTCCTCCTCACGTTCTTCTCGATAGGGCTGGTCACGAACTTCAGGAAGTTCGCCGAGATAGGGGCCCACAGGGCCGTGCTCGCGTACGCCATATCGCTACTCGTGATAATTGCCATCGCGTTGGCCATATCCCTGGCGGTGTTCGGCGACCTGAAGCTGCCCGGGTAACGGACCTAAAAACCAGGGTTTTTCCCCTCCACGTTTCAGGGGGCCGCTTGGGGCGCCAGGCCCGTCCCACATCATCGCGAAGCCGGGGGGCTTATAAACGGGGACGCGCGAAGCCACATGGGCGGGCGTGGGGGCCGCGACCCGGCCGTGATTAGGGCCAAGGCCGAGATACGTAGAGCCGTGTGGGACCGCATGGAGAGGGAGGGCGTGGCCGCGTTTCCCCTGCCGCCGCACGGCCGCATACCCAATTTCAGGGGGGCCGAATCTGCGTGCCGCAGGGCCTTGGCGATCCCGGAAATCATGGGCGCCGCTGTGGTCAAGGTTAACCCGGACTCGCCGCAGAGGCCGTGTAGGGAGGCCCTCCTAGGCATGGGCAAGGTCCTGGTGGTCCCAACGCCTCGGCTCCGCGGCGGCTTCCTCCTCTTGGACCCCTCGGCCATACCGCGCGGCAGGGCTTCAGAGGCGGCGACTATCGGCGGAGCCGCGAGGTGGGGCAGAAGCGTGGATCCCAGGGAACTGCCGCGCATCGACGCGGTCATAGTGGGCTCGGTCGCAGTGAGCCCCAGGACCGGGGCGAGACTCGGGAAGAGCCACGGCTACGCGGAGCTCGAATGGGGCATCCTGGCAGGGCTGGGCAAGGTGGTAGAGCGGACTCCCGTGGTGACCACCGTGCATGATATCCAGCTGGTTGACGGGATACCCGTGGAGCCCTTTGACCTGCCCGTGGACTACGCGGCCACGCCAACCCGCCTCATCACGGTGGAGGCCAGGCCTCCGAAGCCCCACGGCATACTCTGGGAGTACGTGGACGAGGCGCTCCTCGGCGAGGTCCCCATACTTAGGGCATTGGCGCGGTGACGCAACGGAAATATACTCGACGCAGCCTCTTCCCATGGGGCTGGTCAGGATAAGGGGCCTAGGCCCGGCCGGGGCCGCCCTGGCCAACCTGCTCGGCCAGAGGGCGGTGGCGCTGGACGTGGCGGGCCGTTACGTCAAGGCCTGCGGGGAGGCAGTCAGGGTCGAGATGCCCCTCGTGGAGCGGAGACACGTCAAGAGCAAGGTCAGGCGCTTCGATTTCTACTACGGCGATAGGCACATAGGGACCGTCGAGTACAGGGCGCCACGCTGGTACATAATCGACAAGTCGGCATGGGTCAACTGGCTCAGGGAGGGGGCCTGCACTGGGTGCGAGGCCGATGACGTGGAGGTGGAGGTGGACGCGAGGGGGCCCCACGGCAATGGGCAGGCAAAGGTGATCACTGTGAGGGCCTACGTCGCTGGGGCCAAGGTGCCCGACGACGCCGTCTCGTTCCACTTCGCCGAGGGCATGGCCGGGTTTTACTGGGTGTTCCCCTACGGCGACGGGACGGCCAACGTGGGGGCCGGCTTCCTCGGCGTCAAGAACCCTATACCCCACCTGGAGAGGTTCGTGTCGGCGAGGTTCCCAGGGGCCCGCATGGCAGACGTACGCGGTGCACCGATAACAGTCGGGGGGAGGGCGAGGCTCATGGAGGGGGACACGGTCAAGGTGGGCGAGGCGGCGGGGCTCGTCTACCCGCTCACCGGCGAGGGCATTGGGCTCGCGGTGACCAGCGCCCTGGCCCTGGTAAGGGCCATGAGCAGTAGGAGGCCCATGGACACGTACAGGCGGCTCATGGCCCCGTACGTGGGACAGGTCAGGTTGCAGGGAGCGCTCCTACGGGCTGCAGCAAGGGCCGCCGACGCGGGCAAGGCCATTGAAGCTGCAAGCGGTGGGGACCTGCTCTACAGGTACGTCGAGGAGGACCTTAGCGCTAGGCTGCTCCTGGCGGTCCTGGCAAGGAGGCCTCGCCTACTGTTCAGCCTTCTAAGGGGCCTGCTCCGCCGCTAGGCACGCGTGACGTTGATCCCACGCACCAGTACGAGGGGTGCCCACCCTGGCGTCGGGGTCTCCCACCAGTAGACCTGGACCAGCCGTTTCCCGGTGCCCCACACGTTGGCCAGGAGCGATGCAAGGCTGTCGCTGATCCTCACGCCCCTAGTCCTGGCCACAGGTCTGCCTCCCCTCACCACGAGGACCGCGTCCCTGGCCACCGTGCTGAATAGGCCCTCCCTCACGTTCTGGAACCTAGTGTACCAGTTATTGGTGATGTATATTCCGTTGCCCACCTCCTCGGGGCCCGACACGTCCCCAGGCTCCACGTACACCTGCCTGAACATGGGCACCACCCAGCCCTCGAACCCAATGGCGTTGCCCGTGGGCTCAGCCCCAAGCATCCTGGCCGTGGCTAGGTTGTGGGCGAACCCGGACAACGTTCCCTTGGCAACCACGTCAAGGTCCCTGGCCTCGACCGCCTCAAAGTCGAAGGGCACGTACCCCAGCGACCCCTCCATGCTTGCGGAGTCCCTTATCGTCAGGGCCGGACTAGCTACGGCCTTCCCGATGTCCCCCATGCCGAACCTTGAGGTACCGCTAATGACCGCATGTCCATTAAACCAGTAGTGGGCAGCATAGCCTAATAGGTCCGTTACCACCATGGGGTCCAGCGCCACATCGTAAGTGCCCGGCTCCAGCTTCTCCTCGGGGAGGCCGGCGGCCTCGACGGCTAGGTCCGCAGCAGATACGGCCGCGTCCTCAGGCCCCCACATGTCCATGCTCCTCGAAACGGATACCCTGGTAGCCGAGGCCTCCCCCCTAAACGCCCTGATTGTGAACGTGGCTGTCGTCACCCTGTACTCGGCCTCCCTCCCCCACGTGTCCACGTACCTCACAGACACCTCGCCGAACGTGGCTGCGCCGGCGCACCTGTCAGCCCCCCTATTTAGGGCCCCAGAGACGGCGGAGCTTATCCTTTCCACGGCCCTCTCGACGTCGAGGACGCGGGGATCATAGGCCCAGGCGGGCGGCTGGATCCTCGGCGCCGGCGGGGGATCTATTTCGACGGTCTCGGGAACCGTTTCCATGCCCCTGGCCGCGGCCTCTACCTGCGACTTGAGCCCCTCCTCGTCCGTGGACGTCACGAACATGTGCCTCTTCCCCTTAACGAGCCTTATCCCGTATTCCACCGCGTGCCAGTGCTTGGCCACAGTGACCTCGTTGTTGGCGAGACGGAGCATGTATATGTGTTTCCGCCTCTCCACGTACATGCCGCCCAGCCCAAGCGACTCAACGAACCTCACCACGTCCATGTATTGGCGTGTACAACCATATTTAACATTTGGCGAGCCGCCCCATGGCAACGGCCAGGTATCGCCTGTAGGGGCGTATGGGCACTGCGACGAGCGCGCCCATGAAGTGACCGTACAGGACCAGGCCGTTCTCGGGGCCCCACGCTATGAGCGGCAGCGCCAACAGATCCTCCTCTCCGTCGACGACGAGGAGCGCGCTGCGGCCCGCCTCGGCCTCGCCTAGGGCCGTCCTCACGGCCTTCATGGCGTCCTCCGTTATCCTCCCGGGCGGGTTACGCACGCGGATCTCCACGTCAAAGGCGTCCCGAGGAACGCCCATGCCGACGTGTCTGAGCGTCCTCCCGTCCACGACCGACACGGAAGGGTCCAGGCCAGCCCCAAGCGTGTTTACGGTGACCACATCGCCCACAGTGATGAGGGTGGACGTCCCGAGGTCCTCCATGAGCGCCCTGACCCAGACAATGGAGGTTGGGGCTGGCCTCCAGATGGCTATAGCCATGGGCACTCTTAGGACAGCCTTGTCCTCCTCCCCCACGCATAGATCCATATTTATAGCGCTGATCGCCGTATAAAACCGTGCTGGCGTACGTGGACCTGCCCGGGAGGGGACAAGTGGCTAGGACCGAGGGGGAGCTGGCCACACTCATAGGCGACGTTGCTGCGGCGCTCTCATTGATACTGCTCAACGATAGGCCCCTAGGCCTGGCGTGGAGGTACGCGGAGGTGTGGGCGGGGGCGGGGACCCCCCGCCTAGTCGAGCAGGTGGTGGCATACACCGAGCAGTACCTGAGGGGAATCGTCGACGGGGGCCAGTACGCGGCCAAGATCGTGAAGGCCATGGCCGTCGAGCCTTTGACCCTCGCCGACGTCCTTGCTTTGCCCCGCTACGTGAAGCTGGCCACGGGCAGGGGCCTGGCAGACCACGGCGTGGTCATATTCCATGAGAACCCGCTGGCCGTGGGTAGGGGGGTCCCGCCGCCGCGGCTCATCGTAGGCAGGAAGGTGGAGGAGGCCGAGGTTTATCTGGTCGCCAACAATGGGGGGCCCCGCACCGTGGTGGACTACGAGCACATGGGGGTTGTCCCCTACGTAGCGTACAGCGGCCACACAGTTGGGGGGGTCGAGGCAAAGAGCCCAGTCCAGTACCTTTACGAGGCTGGGTACAGGGTGGCCACTCTACTGGGGCCGGAGCCCAGGGCCGTCCTGGGCCAGGGCCGCTGCGAGGCCAGATGCTACGTCACCATAGTGGCCAAGCCGCGCCGACTTCCCATGGCCGTGGGCGACGCCTGTGGCAGGGACCAGGCGGCGGAGCTGGCCGCGGCGTGTGCTGACTAGGCCACGGCGAAGAGGGCGATGGACTCCGTGGCGAAGGCGATGACAACGCCCAGAGTGATGGACGGCCAGAACGACGGGCCGGCCACTCCCCCAGCCTCTAAAGGGCGTGCAGGTTCACGTGCGGCATAGCGTACACTATGGAGGCGGCGACCGCCGCGTTGAGCGCGGCTATGAGCATCTCGCTGTACACCCCAGCATAGTATATTGAGGCGCCGAGTGCCGTAGGGAGCCCGGCCACTAGGGACAGGCCTACGATGCGCATGGCCCCTTCGGCGCCCGCCAACTCGCCGATTATGGGCCCAACTATCGCGAATCCCTCCGTGGCGTTGTGGACCGCGAACCCCACCGTGTAGAGTGCCACGGAGGCCATTGCACCGGCCAGTAAGCCCGCCGCAATGGCAAGCCCCTAACCAACGTTGTGTATGCCTAAGGCAAGCGCCATTATGAGGGCCGTTAGAGGCGCGGAGCTCCCCCCAATGCGACGCGCCCACCTCTCAACGCTGGACAGGGCCATATATGTCAGTGTTAGGGCGAGCGTGGTGAGCGTTGTTGCTAGGAGGAAGCCTCCGGCCGTGCTAGGCTTGGCCAGTCCCTCCACGTAGCCGTCTCCCCACCCGCCTCTAGCGCTATGCGCGCCAGTATTCCACCGGCCATCCCCTGGAGCAGGCCTATGGCCCTTCTACTGATCCTTTCCCCCAGCCAGTACATGGCCAGTGCGCCTATCGGCACCGTTACGCCGGCCAGAAGGCCATAGGTGATGGGAAGCAAGGCCTGTAGGTACAGGTGGGCCATGTAATGTGGGTGGTCGCGGATATTTAACCATTAACATAGTTAACATTTACCCGCGGAAAAATCGCGCCTACATCCCAGGAAAACGTAAACACTGTTTATTGAAAGTGGATTCACCCCCTACCTCAATATGTACCAGGTGCCGATGGCCTTTACGAGGGGCTTCCCAGTCACATCGAGCACCTCGCCCTCCCCCACCACTATGGTCCTCCCACGCCTAAGGACCCTCCCCACAGCAGTGTATGTGCCTCCCCTTCCAGGCTCGAGAAAGTTGACCTTAAGCTCCACAGTGACCTGGTCATGTCCATCGTTGACCGTCAGGACGGCTAGGCCGATTGTCTGGTCCATGACAGCGGCGAAGGACCCGCCGTGGACCATGCCCCCCCTCCTCACCACGTTGGGGCCATGCGGGAAGACCGCCCTAGCGTAGCCATCGCCCAGCTCCACCACCCTATACCCCAGGAACCTGAGGAGGGGTTCCGTCTCCTCGATGGCCCTGTTCACGTCGTCCACCGTGGCCCCCTCCCTGAGGGCCCTCGCCAACTCGCCCAGACCCACACGGAGCAGCCCTACCCCATTTATAAAGGCGCCGGCGGCCAGCCACCTAGCGGCCATAGACGGCCACAGGCATGGGGACCCGTTCTTAAGGCTGGGTGTAGGCTAACCGACCCACACGGACCCATTTCGGCGTTGTCGAACTGGCTCACTCGGTGCCAATGGTAAAACCCACCATGGTGGTCCTAGCGGCGTTGACCAAGAAGGAGCTAGACGCGCCACGCACAGGGACATTACGTGAATACGTGAGGGAACTTGCAAGGGAACCTCAGTGGAGCTGCGTCTCGTCTGACGGGACGCCCATCTTAACGCAAGGCCGCATGGACAGCGCCGTTACGACCCCTCAGCACCGCCGCTCGCCTGCTCCGCCCACCTTGAACGTCGTGTGGCGTCCCGGCCTCTCGACGAGTACCCCCTTCGGCGATCCTAGACGTGCCCAGCCTGTGGCCCGCCGAGATGTCGCCGCCCGGGATCCCCGTGCCGCGTCCGTGGGCTAGGCGTCGCTATTCAGCAGCTGCCTGACCCCATCCTCGAGCCTTATCCTCGGCTCCCAGCCGAGCGTCCTGGCCCTCCTTATGTCGGCCACGCTGTGCCTTATGTCGCCGGGCCTCGAAGGCGCGTACACGGGGTCGGCGTCCAGCCCGGCCAGCCTCGCGATGAGCCTCGCCAGCTGGGCCACGGATACGGCCCTGCCTGTGCCCGCGTTGTACGTCCCCTCAGCCCCCCTCTCCACTACGGCCGCTATGAGGCTGGCCACGTCTGACACGTGTATGAAGTCCCTTGTCTGCTTCCCATCCCCGTAGATTATGGGCGGCAGCCCCCTCCTGGCCCTCTCCACGAACCTGGCTATCACCCCGGCGTAGGGCCCCCTCTGCCTGGGGCCGTACACGTTGAAGGGCCTGACAACTGCATGCCTAAGCCCAACCTTGCTGTAAAGGGAAACCGCCTGCTCTCCCCAGAGCTTGGTGAGGCCGTACGGGGACGTGGGCTCGGTGGGGTGGCCCTCGTCGACGGGAAGGTACCTGGGCTGGCCGTACACAGCGGCCGAGCTGACGTAGACGAGGAAGGCGCCGATCTCCAGCGCCCTTTTGGCCAGCCTCAGCGTCGCGGCGGCATTGTTCACCGCGTACTCGTACGGCCTCTCCCACGACTCCTCTACGTCTATGTAGGCGGCCGCGTGGATGTATATGTCGGCTCTAGGCGGTTCGTCCCGCCTCACGTCGGCCACTATGAGGGGCACGCCGGCCTCCCCAAGAACGTCGGCCGAGTTGGCCCTCTCCAGGCTGTCCACCACCACCACGTCGAATCCCCTCTCCTTAAGGAAAATGGACACGTGGCTGCCGATGAAACCAGCACCCCCAACAACCGCTACCTTCACGTTAGTCGTGCCCTGGCCAGAGCATTCCCCCAGTGTTGTGGTCCCCTCCGCTGTTGGGCCGAACGCGTTGTTCCCTCGACGTAGGCCGCGCCCGCGGACCCCCTCCATACAGTGCAAAGGCCGCGGGCCCTAATAGAGGCGCCACGGAGGTGGAAATCCAAGTGCTTAAAACCTTGCCGGCGAATCCACATCGCTGCGGTGTCCTGGGCGTGGTCCAGAAACATCCGTGGGTCCACCGGCCAGAGAGCACACAGACTCCAAACTGCCAGGCAAAACTTTTTAATGGGCAGCATCCACAACAATAGCCCCGCACCTGTCCCTGAAGCGGGTCTGCCAAACCCGCGATCCCGGCCAGCGCCGGTGAGGCGCTGGGGAAGGTTCAAATCCCGGCCGCCGCACCAGTCCTCTCCCCCTTATGTCCTGCCGGACATGGGAACAGTGTGCACGCCGCTCCCCTATGTTTGGAGGTTGTTTGTTTTGTCTTTGCCCCACGTGTGTTGGCCGGCGGTGTTCCCCTTCAGGGCGTCGCAGAGGACCTCGTTGAAGGCCCTTATATGGCTGTCCAGGTCCTCGGGCAGGTCCAGTCCCACGTCCCTTTCCCTGGCCCTATGCACCTCCCAGTACTTCTGGAAGGCGTCCCACATGCCCCGGGACATGAGTCTCACCAGCTGGACATGTTCTATGGCTAGCACGAGGAGCAACTCAAGCCAAGTCTCGCCGCTCCGCCCGCTCATTTGGCGTATATGGATAGCTCTATGTCGAAGCGGTACCTCCATGTAGCCCTCCTGCTGAAGTACGCCTCGTAGTTGGCCCCCACGCCTAGGCCGGTGAACCACCAGTTGTAAATGTTCCTCCTGGTAAACTCAGCCGATATGTAGCCCTTCCTAGCCGCTCGCCTGGCCTCGCCCAGGGCGACGTCCCGACTGTCGGGCTCCAGATGGTGCATAAGGAGTACAGTCACCACGTGGTCCACCGCACCATCCCTGACGGGGAGCCTCGACGCGTCTGCCTGGACCGCGTCGCAGCGGCGCTTGGCCCTATCAAGGAGCCTAATCCCCAGGTCCACGCATATGTACCATCCCCTCACGTACCTGTACAGGTTCCCAGTACCCGCCCCCACGTCCAGCACCCTGTCCCCCTCGCCCAGGGCCTCGCCGATACGCCTGTACAGGCCGTTAAGCAGGACGGACGAGAGGGCCCCGTACAGGGGCGCCGCCACGTCGAGAAGTTTTGTGGCCCAGTACATGTGGTGAATGGTACTCACATATATATGACCCTTCAAGCAATCCTGGCGTCCACTAGGGACGGCCAGCAGCCAATCCGTTGTCACGCCCCTTGCACGTCCCGGCCCGGGCCCATGTCCAAACCTCGGGATGTGGGCCAGAACTCGTTTACGATTGCGCCTGCTGATCCCTCAGTGAAACGGCTCTGCCCGACGGGCGCCGCTTTCACGGGTCCCCCAACGGGGAAGCCTCGGCGGGCGGGCTGGGACAACAATCACGTAACAATATAAATACTCTTCCCCCGCCGACTACCATGAAGGTGCTTGGCAGGTTGACGCCTGTCTGGGAGGCGTTGGGCGCAGTATTGCCGCTAGTGAAGACTGTCGACGACTGTGAGGAGGTGCCCACGTGGAAGGCCGTGGGCGCCGTGCTGTGCGAGGACCTGGAGGCCCCCTGGGACTTCCCCCCGAGGCTACGCGCAGCCTATGACGGCTACGCAGTGGACTCCGCCTCCACGCCGGGCACGTTCAGGGTGGTGGCCAGGGTGCCCGTGGGGACGTTCCCAGAGGTGACGCTGGGCAAGGGCGAGGCCGCGTATGTCACCACGGGGGCCTACCTGCCAGACGGCAGCGACGCCGTTGTGCCGCAGGAGGCCGTCGAGGTGCGTGGGGACACTATAGTGGTCAAGGAGAAGTACACGCCGGGCAAGAACGCCGACCAGATCGGCGAGTACGTGAGGTCCGGCGAGAGGCTGCTTGGGGCCGGCACCGTGATCACGGAACTCGACGCGGCCGCGCTGCTCGACGTGGCGATAACCAAGGTGAAGGTGAGGAGGAGGCTGAGGGTCGGAGTCGTTTCGACGGGCAGCGAGCTCATCGTGCCGGGCGACCCCCATGAGGCCGCCAGGGAGGTGCTCAGGGGCAAGGTGGTGGAGACAACGGGCACGGTCATACGCTCCCTCCTCCCCCCATACGTGTCCCTGACGGGTCACGCCGTGGTCCCCGACGACTACGTGGAGCTGGGCTCTGCCGTGGACCGGCTCCTCGAGTCCTCGGACGCCCTGATGTTGGTGGGGGGTACCGGGCCAAGCGAGGTGGACCTGTTCCACGAGGTGGCCGCAGGCAGGGGCCCACGAGCGTACTTTAGGGGCCTCCTGATGAGGCCTGGGAGGCCCACGTCGCTTGCAGTGGTTGGGGACAAGCCGATAGTGGGGCTCTCGGGCCATCCGGTCAGCGCCATACACGGCTACTTCAGAGTCGTGGAGCCCCTTCTCGAGCGCATGGCCGGGGTCGCCAGGCCCCCGCCACGCCCCTTCGTGCATGCTAGGCTAGGAAGCGACGTCGACGCCCAGATGGACCTCATGCTCCGCGTGGCGCTGAGGTGGGAGGGGGACGAGCTGTGGGCGTTCCCCATCA
Source organism: Thermoproteaceae archaeon (assembly GCA_015521775.1). Classification (GTDB taxonomy): domain Archaea; phylum Thermoproteota; class Thermoprotei; order Thermoproteales; family Thermoproteaceae; genus WANN01. Next base: position 112,165 of record WANN01000002.1, on the reverse strand, counting down.
AGAAGCAGCAGAGCACCGTCACCACATCGCTCCTCATGTCGGACGGACTGGCGTTCCTGGAGAGGGGGCTAACGGCCAGGGGGACCCCCGTGAGGACCCTCCTCGTCAGGGGGCTACGGGACAGCCGGCGTCCCTGAGGTTGACCTGGACGAAGTCCTCGAACACCCTGGGCACCACGTAGCCGTGCAACGCGTCAGCCGGCCTGCTGCCCACGAATGCCACCACTGTCGGCGTTCCCATGACGCCGAGCGCCTCTGCGACGTAGGGGAACCGCCCGGCGTTCAGCTTCACGAAGGCCGCCCTGTCCGCGTACTTGGACCCCACGCCCCTGAATATGGGGTCGAACATCCTGCAGTATGGGCATGCGGGGGTGTACACCATGACGAAGACCGCCCGACACGACCCCACTAGCGCCTTCAGCTCCGACGCGGTTACGTCTCTGCCCGGCTCCACTGGCACGTCGCAGCAGTTGGGCCTAGGTCCGCTGGCCAGCTCACGCGCCATCTTGCCGAGGAGCCTCTCAACCTCGTCCATGTACTGCCGTGCCTTACGCATTTAAAAAGATTAAAGGAGGGGGACACGCCACACACATGAGCCATATAATCGAGGTCGAGCTGGGCGTTTCGTCGGACGACCCTGACCTAGTGTACAGGGTGAGCGCGCTGCTGGGGGCCCCCACGAGGAGCCCGCAGTACATGAGGGACCAGTACAGGAGGGTGTTTGGGAGGCTTGTCGCAAAGAGGTGCGCCGAGGTGGAGGGGGGACAGGTATGTATATACGCGCCCCAGGTCGGCGAGTCGCCCCGCTACTACCCCGTAGTGCTGCAGGCCAATGGGACCGTGATCTGGTACGGGGAGTCCCCACAGGTTGTGGCGTACCCAATACACAGGGCCATGGACCTCGGGGTCCACGGGGTCGAGGTGCCGGGGGAGTGGCCCGACGAGGTCACGGCAAGGGTAGACGGGTGGACAGTCAACTTCTATTACGATCCTATATTGGGCAGATGGATTGCGGCGACTAGATACGTATTGCACAATATGAGGTTCGTCAAGGGAAGGCTCATCGTGGAGGAATACGGAAATGTGGTGAATCCATATGTCGAGACTGCACTTGCGGTGGCCGAGGCTACCGGCGTCCTGGAAAAGCTCAAGGGCCGCGAGGGGTGGACCTTCAGCTTCGTGCTCCACCACAGGGAGCTTCCCGCAGTGTTGAGGCCTCCAGAGCCCTCCAAGTGGGACTGGGAGAGCTACGACCTAAGGCTCATAGCTGCGCGCGCCCCCGACGGGCGGCTCCTCGGCGCCAGGGAAAGCGGAGAGCTGCTGGGCCTCGAGACGGTCCCCGTACTTGAGCCGAGGAGAGCCGAGGAAATCATCAGGGAGGCGATGGTCAGCGACAGGCACCGCAGCGTGTTCCTCAGGTTTGGGTCGGGGGAGACGCCCATCATAATAGACGTCAAGTCGCAGTACTACGAGTACTGGGCCAGGTACAGGCACCTGAAGGACGGCAAGGCCGCGGCCATACTGGCGGCCGACGGCTACGAGACCGAGTTGGCCCCATGCTGGAGGGCCCTCCTGGAGGCCATTGGGAGACTGGGCAGCGACGTGTTGGACAGGTACGGGGTGGGGGAGCTGGCCCGTCGGAACCCTAGGAAGGCCGCCAAGAGGATGTTGGCCCTCATGGGGGAGGGTAGGGACGTGGACACGGTCAGGGAAGAGCTCAGGGGGCTGGGCCTGCCATGTTGATCACAGGCGTGGAGTTGGCCGCCCTCCGCGTCCCCATAGGCGCCGAGCAGCTCATATCCACGCGCCGCATAACGAGCAGGGAGACCTGCCTAGTGAGGATACACACGGACGAGGGGATCGTGGGGATTGGTGACTCCCAGAGGCCCGAGTCCGCGGAGGCCATATGCAGCTACATACGCGACATATACGTGCCCCTCCTCCTGGGGAGGGACCCCTTCGACAGGGAGAGGATATTCCACGAGGCCTACACCACGGCCAGGTATAGGGGTAGGGTGAAGGGGGTGGCCATCGAGGCGCTGAGCGCCGTGGAGATAGCCCTGTGGGACGTCATCGGGAAGGCGCTCCGCGTCCCCATATACAAGCTGCTTGGGGGCAAGTACCGGGACAGGCTCAGGGCATACGCCACTGCAGTCATGCTGGGCCCCAGCCAAGAGGAGAGGCTCAGGCAGTTCGGCCGCTTCCTCGACGCCGGCTTCACGGCCGTCAAGGTCAAGGCCGGCCGCAACGTGGAGGAGGACGCGGAGTTCCTGAGGAGGCTCAGGGAGGCCTACGGGTACGGGGTAGACATACTGGTGGACCTCAACTGTGCCCTGACCTTCAAGGCGGCGCTGCGCTTCGGGAGGGCGGCAGAGAAGTACGAGGTGTACTGGATAGAGGAGCCCCTGCCGCCCGAGCACCTGGGGGACTACGCCAAGCTGAGGCGTGCCCTCTCTGTCATGGTGGCGGCAGGCGAGTCCGAGTACACGGTGTACGGGTTCAGGGACTGGCTCGCGCGCGGCGCCATAGACGTGGCCCAGCCCGACGTGGGGAGGGCCGGGGGGATATGGCAGGTCAGGGCAATAGCCGAGATGGCGGAGGCCTACGGCATCTGGTTCGCCCCACACACGGGCCACGGGTCCGCCATAGGCTACGCCGCCACGCTGCACGTGGCCGCCGCAACGCGCAACTTCCTCATATTCGAACTGGAACAGATCGAGAACCCGCTCAGGGAGGGGCTCCTAGCTAACAGGGTGGACCTCCAGGAGGGCGGACACATAGCAGTGCCCGAAGGCCCGGGCCTCGGCATAGAGCTAGACGAAAAGTTCGTGGAGAGGGCCACCATAGCAAGATTTAAATAAAATGGAGGGAATGATAACGGGCCCGTAGCTCAGCCAGGCAGAGCGGCGGGCACGGCCAAAGCCGCCGCAGTCCAGGCCCAGGGGAGCAACCCGTAGGGCGGGGGTTCAAATCCCCTCGGGCCCACCACCTGCGAGCTCTACGCATCCGTCTCAAGCCATGTCGAAACGCCCATACTTGGAACATGTAGAAGGTGTCCGAATATTTACACTTGTATGAATAGTGAGCAAGCTTTTTCCGTGGTTCTACTACATCAACGTTGTTTACATCGGCTATTTAGGTAAGCTGGTAGCGCCGAAAACGTCGTGCCGGGCGGCTTGGAACAGGATACGTTGTGAGGACTAGGATCTGGAACACGGTGGGCAACGCCTCCTATTGGCCAAGGACAACTACTTACGCATCCTCGAAGACCCCCGCACGTAACTCTATAAAGTTTATATTCTTCGACAGCGGTGGTTTACCGCGTGTCGTCTAGGTTGAGGGAGGAGTTCCTAAAGCTACTGCGCGAGGATGCCGAGTTTAGGTACGCTGTATTGGGCCTACTCGGCATTGATGAGGTTCTGAGGAGAATTGATGAAAATACGGGAGCAATTAAGAGCCTACAGGAGCAGGTGGCTGAGCATAGTCGAATAATTAAGGGCTTGCAGGAACAGGTGGGGGTGCTTGTCGAGCAGGTTGCTAGGCATGGTAGGATTTTGGAGGAGCACAGCTTGGCGGTTAGGGAGTTGGCGTCCAAGATCCACGCACTTGGGACAAGGTGGGGGCTTGTGACAGAGGAAACTTTTAGGGAATCCATCAAGTACCTCATAGAGGACTTGCTCAGGGCCTACAAGGTCGAGAAGTGGATCTGGTACGACAGCGAGGGCCTTGTCTACGGCCACCCAAGTTGGGTAGAGATCGACGTGTTAATTAGGGACGGGGAGCACATCCTCGTCGAATTCAAGTCCCACGCCGACAAGTCGGACATGGGCGAACTGTACAGGATCGGCCAACTTTACGAGAAGGCAACGAAGACAAAACCAAAACTACTGATGGTAGCCCCAGCAATTAGAAAAAGGGCGAAGGAACTGGCGGATAATATGGGCATTGAGTACAGGGGAGAAATTCTTGAATACTAATTAGCATTCATCCTCATTTAGCCCCAGCTCGCAACCCATGTGGTTTGTATCGCTGGATAAAGCAGGAATACTGGTGCTTGATCGTGGAAAGGAAGTAAAAAGGATAAGCGTAGAAGAACGCTTAAGGATTTGTAAATGTACTGAGATAATTGATGGAGAGGGCTAATGGACAAGAAATCGGTTATCCCGCTAGACTGGTGATAAGGGAATTCAACTTTTACCCAAGGGCCTTCACCTGTACTGTAACCTAAAGGTCATGGTGCACGGTCTATATCCCTGTAGCCCCAAACCTCCCCGTCCCTGAGGGGCGGGAAGGGGGTCGGACCCCTCAACCACGTCACTCGGTACTCACCGTCACCTCGTTAATGACGTCGCCTGGGGTTACGTTGACTGTACCTCTTTTGACCATTGCCCTGAGTGCCCAGTAGTAAATCGGCAATTGATATGCGTAGTCTTCGCCGATCCACGGTTCGTTGGGCAGTTGGGAGATTCTGCGGACCCCGCCGACGCTAATTAGCACGTTGGCTTTGAACGCGACTTCATGTGCGTTTATCGCCAGTATCGCGTTGTCGGGTCCCACGCCGCGCCTGGCCAGTTTCCTAACGTATTCGCTGTAGTCGCTGAAGACGTTGTAATCGCCGACTACAGGGTCGACCAATTCCCTACGTATCCTCCTCAATGCGTCATTCACCCACGTGTCCATGTTCCACCCATGGTCGAGGGCCAACTCGGCCAAGGCCCTCACATTACCCCCGGTCAACTGCCAAACAAGCTCCTCGTCGACGTGGGCCGCGTTGGTCTGCTCGGCAACCTCCCTGACTAAGCCCAGGAACGAGTCCCTGGGCAGGTTCCACGTCAGGAAGTACCCAAGCCCTCCCTTACCTACAAGGCCCCCGACTGACATTATATCGCTCATGACAGCGTGGTCGCTCATCTGCAAGACGACCCAGAGACTCCTGAGCCTAATCCCGCCCACGTCAAGGTAGCCCCTACCAAAACCCTCACTAGTCCTATTCTGGCAGAACTTGGCTATGCCCTCCGCCAGGTCCCTAGGCCTACTATACCTAAGTCCCTCGAGGACCCTCCTGTCAAATTCATCAAGTACGATGACCAAGTCCTTGCCCTCGACCCTATGCACCCTGAACATGTTAAATACAAACTTAACTGCATTAACCACTATGCGGACAGGTGGATGAATGTAGTCAGCCGCCAACTCGCCCAAGCGGAACAGAACCTCGCTAATGCCCATACCGGGCACAAAGGCCCTCACCACATCCTCCTCCAACTCGGCATAGACCACGTTGGCCTCACTCGAGAGCTCGTTCACGGCATTTGCAAACACCTTGGCCAGCGTCGTCTTTCCACAGCCCTTGGGGCCATAAATTATGGACACATGCGCAATCCCATCCCTACCCTCCCTAGTTATTGTCTTGAACAGCCAACCAATCTCCCCGTCCCTGTCTCTGAAGCCGACCCGAATACACTCCCCGGAGGCCCCGCATAACTCGACCCTCTCGGATCGGACCTTACTCATCAAGTCATTGAATGAAGCCACATGGGTAAGCCACGTCGAGGATTAATAAGCATTAGAAAAAGGACTTTAGGGATCAGCGATAGATATCTGCCTGGGAAATGCACGCCGACTATTGCCCAAGGCCGGTGAATATCCTCATGAATGTTGAAGTGGGCATGCTGCACCATGAGCCCTATCTTAATGAATATTATGTGTTCCCGGTAGCTCTCCTTCTACGTATCTTCGGGCAGGAGTTTGCCTGGGTTGAGTATCCCCTTGGGGTCGAAGGCGGCCTTTATCCTCCGCATTAGCTCGGCTGCGTAGGGGCTTCCCCTGTGCCTTAGCTCCATGGCGAGGCCCTCCCTCTTCAGGGTGCCTATTCCGTGCTCGCCGCTGATAGTGCCCCCATTCTTGACGGCTATCTCCATGACAGCCCTAATGAACCTGTGGCCCCTCTCCGAGTCCTCCCGGGGGAACCAGGTCCTTGGGTGGAGGTTACCGTCCCATATGTGGCCCCCCATGAGTAGGGGCATGCCCAACCTCTCGGCGGCCTCCCGTATCTCGGCTATGGTCCTCGCCAGGGCCGAGGGAGGCACCGCTATGTCCTCGGCAATTATGAGGCACCCCTTTCCGCACCTTTCCATGGCCTCCCTTGTCGACACAGCGAAGAGCTTTCGACGCGGCTCCAACAGCCTGACCGTGTCCCTCGTGTCCCTGGACATGTCCACGACGTGTCCCCCCGACCTCGCGACCATGGCCCCGAGGGCCTCCAGCGTGCCGTCAGCGGCGCACCGGTCCACCTCGACGCCTATGAAGAGGGAGTGCCTTGGGGGGAGCCCCACCATGCCGCTGGTCGCCTCGTCCATGTACTCCGTGAACTGGGGCGAGAGGCGTCCCTGCCTCATGAGCCTCAGGAACGCCTCGGCGCGCTCCATGTCGTCGAACTGGACCACCATCCCCACGACGTTCTGGGGGAGAGGGACTATGCGGAGGGTGGCCCTGGTCACTATGGCGAGGGTGCCCTCGCTGCCCACGATCAGCCTAACAAGGTCGTAGCCCTGCCTGCACTTGACAGTCTTGCACCCCACCCTGACCACGTCCGCGTCCTCGGTCGGTATGACGGCCTCAAGTTCGAGGGTCCACTCCCTCATGGTCCCGTACTTGGCTCCCCTCATCCCGCCGGCGTTGTTGTTTATGGCGCCCCCCACGGTGGCCGCCCTATGGGAGCCCGGGTCAATGGGGAAGAAGTACCCGTGTCGGTACAGCTCCAGGTTCAGCTCCTCTATGCGTATGCCGGGCTCCACCACCACGTACCCGTCGTACGTGTTCACCTCGTGTATGCGGGCCATCTTCTCCATGCTGAGCACAACGCCGCCCGACAGGGGCATGGCGTTCCCGGAGAGGCTTGTGGCCGCTCCCTGGGTGTATATGGCAGCTCCACGCGCGTAGGCCTCCCTGACCACCCCCCTGACCTCGTCCAGGTCCAGGGGGAACACCACGCCGAGGGCGGCGCCGCCCTCGATGAGCGCCGCGTCGCGCAGGTAAAGGGAAACTACGTGCGGATCGTCCACGAATCTGTCCCCAAACATCCTGCGGAGACTGGCATCCATGCAACGTTCCTGTCCCGGGTATATAAAGGAGCCCGGAAAATTTAAGCGGGACCGCCCGCGAGGACACCATGAGGGTCGTGATCACGGGCAGGCCGGGGGTGGGCAAGACCACGGTGGCGGTTAGGGTGGCGTCCGCCGCGTCCAGGGACATGAGGGTTGCCGGTTTCGTCACCCTCGAGGTAAGGCGCGGGGGCACACGGCTCGGCTTCATTGTGAGGGACCTGGCCACCGGCGAGGAGGGGACGCTGGCATGGGTCGGCGAGGGGGAACCCAGGGTGGGGAAGTACGTGGTGAGGCTAGACACCTGCGGCCTCATGGGAAGGGCCGCGTCCAGGGGAGGCGACCTGCTGGTTGTGGACGAGGTGGGGCCCATGGAGCTCAAGTGCCCCAACTTCGAGGGAGCTGTCCTCATGTCGCTGGGCATGTATCCCCACGCGCTCCTCGTGGTCCACAGGTCGTTGGCCGGCGCCTTCGCGGGGAGGATCGGGGCAACGCTCGTGGAGGTCACGCCGGACAACAGGGATAGGCTTGTGGGCGAGGTGCTCGCTATGTTGCGCGGCTAGGACGCCTGTAGAGCAACCTGATATTTTCGCCCACCCTGCTCAGCACCACGAAGCGGTCCACCATAGGGCAAGTACAGTAGATGAGGAAGTGCTCGCCTTCCTCGAGCTTGATCCCCTCCATGAAGGCGTGCCAGGTCTTGGCGAAGCTAATTACCCCCTTCCCCTCGTTCCTGATCTTGACCATGACGAAGTCCATGTACTGGCCCGGCACAAGCTCCTCCACAATGAGGCCGGACAGCTTGGAGAAGGCCTCATACCTTTCCCCGGTCAGGGGCTCCCCATCGAGGCCCAACGACCTGAGCACGTCCAGGTAGAACTCCATGTGTTGCGGCCGCATCCCCAATAAAAATTTGGCCGCGTAAAGTTTAAATCCAGGCAAATTATATGGATATAGGCGGGGGTGCCCGAGCCAGGTCAAAGGGCGGGCGGCAGACGCACCCACCACTACACCCCATCCTTCTCACACAGCCTAAAACACGCCTAGCTCCACGTGGCTCCACGTGGTCCGCTGCGGCTTGACGCAGCGTTCCTCCCAGGCCTCGCGGCTTGACATCACCTTTATCGCTGTGGACGCCGGTACGCCCATCTCCTCGGCGAGCAGGCACAGTATGCCCCTCCCATATATGGGGCCGAAAAGCTTCACGAGCAGCGGCCATATGACCCACGGCGCGTCCTGCACGTGCCTTTCCAGGTCTATGCCCTCTGCCTGCGCCTTCCCAACCAGCATAGACCTAAGCTCCGCCGGCAGCCTGTGCCAGGCCCCAGCGACGTCGCACATGCAGGTGTCGGGGCAAGGGGGTTAATAAACACATGTGTCCGATCCCACACGTCCAGGGGGTCAGAAGTCCGGCGAGTTTATCCTCCTCACGTACTCGTCCCTCTTTATGCCGAGCACGTGGGCCAGGTGGTACAGGAGGAGCTGATGTATCCCCATCCTGTACAACGTGTGCAGCCTGCCCTGCTTGATGAGGTCCCAATACTCCCGGCCTATGCCGTACTCCTCGAGCACGCTGTCGGGCTCCTTGACGAAGCGGTCCCTTATCTCGGGCCTCAGGTGGAAGTCCCTTAGGAGGCGCTCCACCTTGAACTTGTCGTTGGCGTTCATGGCCTCCAGACGGCCCAGGCAGAGCCTATGTTGTACCCCACCACATAGTCCACAACCTCGGCTGGCCTACCGCCCATGATACCCCACACCACGACCCAGTTTAGTATCTCGTACGATCCGCCGCCGGTGGCCAGGACCTCGTCCGGCGTCATGGAGAGCACGTCGTCCACGTTCCCCCCGGCCAACGCGTCGAGGAACCTGCGGTCGAAGACCTCGTCCACGTACCCCCAGCGCGGGCCGCCGGGATCGTGGGAGAGCCCGCCGGTGGCCAGTACGGCCACCCTCCTGTCCTCGGGATACTCCTCGAGGAGCCTCCTCAGGGTAAGGCCCAGCTGGAAGCCCCTCCTCAGGGGGGGCACGGGCCTAACGAAGGCGTTGGTGAGCATGGAGACGACCGGGTACAGCACTGTGCCCCTCCTGTCCGAGGCAAGGAAGTGTAGGGGGAGCATGGTGGCGTGGTCAAGTAGGGGGTTGCTCGAGAAGGCTACGTCGAACCCCCTGTCTATAAGCCCCCGGAGCAAGTACTCTGCGAGCCCACGGTCGAACTTGACCCTGTACTTGGGGATCCTCAACCACTCGTGGTCGGGGGGGCCCTCGTACTCGTCCGCCACTACCATGAGGAACTGGGGGATAATGTCGAACATGTAGGTCACGTGGTCGTTGGCCACAACCACAAGCACGTCGGGCCTCGCCTCCTCCACCACGGCCTTCAACTTGTCGTAGTTCCCATAGACCCTCTCCCTCTTGTCGGGCGGCTCCTCCTCGGCCCTAGCTGTTATGCCCGGGGCATGGGTCGCCCCAAGGCCAAGAACCAGGCGAGCCATGGGGTTTAGACCCACCGACGTTAAAAAGGTGAAGCAAATATATACTGGCCGTCCCACAATTAATTCTTGGAGGGACGCAGAAAAATAATTCATATAATTTCCGGATGTGTTTATGTTGTGGTAACCGCCAGACCACAATGCACCGACATGGCCGGGGGCTACACAGGGTGTGTAGGCTGGACGAGCTGCCCAACGGCGATAAGCCCGTCATAAAACTCGTGGGCGGCCTGAAACCGGTGGCGCTGGCCAGGCGAGGCGACAGGGTGTACGCCTTCGACGCGTTCTGCCCTCACGGCAAGTGGAACCTAGGCGCCTCGGGCGTGGTCGTTGGGGACGGGCGACCATACGTGGTCTGCACCGGCCACGGCGGCGTGTGGAGCCTCGTCGACGGGCGGGGGACCGTCCAGAAGAAAGACGCGCCTTGCCTCAAGCTGTACAGGGTGGCGATAATGAACGGCGAGGTGTACGTGGACCTGTCCTAGATGTACCTCAGCACCTCGTCGAGCCTCGGCACCACGTAGGGCGTCCTGAAGCGGTGCGTCTCCCTGCCGTTGGTCACGCCTATGAACCTCCCCACGCCGGCGTTGAGGGCCGCCTCCTCGTCCCACTCGCTGTCCCCCACCATCACGGCCTCGTCGGGCCGCGCCCCCAGCAACTCGAGCGCCTTGACCACCTGGTCCCCATGCGGCTTTGGCCTGAGGTCGGGCCTCCTGGCGACGACCACGTCCACAGGTATGCCGTGTCTCTCAAGCACTATCCTCGTGCCCTCCCCGCCGAGAAGAGTCACTATGGCCTTCCTGTAGCCTGACGTGCCCCGGACGAACTCCCGTAGGCCCGGCATCGGCGTTGACCGCTTGGCCCCCTCAACCTCGTATTTCTCTATTATCCGCGAGGCATCGGCCCACCTGTCAGTGCCTGCGAGGGCCACGAGAACGGCCATGACGCGTAAGGTGCACCTCCCCCAGTACGTCTCTGGCACAGATGCGCCGCCCGTGACGTAGCCCCTCGACTCGAGCTCCCTGTACGCCGAGCAATAATCTACATAGTCCTCCACGTTGACCAACGTCTTGTCCAAGTCTAGTAAAAGCACCATTCAACTCACTTGAGCTTGAAGGTTAGGAGCGTGTCCACGATATCCTTGATCACGTCGCCAGAACGCTCCGTGCCCTCACGCTTCCTAGTGCTCCACACTGTCTCGGGCCTGCTCTGTAATATGTACGCGTCGCCCGAGGCAACGGCCCACTCCACGTCTACAGCGTGGCCGAAGTACTTTTCCAGCTTCACGCCATAGTCAGCCAACTTGAGGATCTGCTCGTCCGTCAGTGACGGTTGGGCCGCACGCTCGTTGTCCACCTCCACCTTCTCCACCTTGCCCTCGCGGAGCAGGTAGGCGTGGTTCTTGTAGTACGATACCTCGCGCTTTATCACCTCGCCGGTTACCTTACTCACCACGAACCTGTCGGGCGTGACCTCCCCGGACACCACGGCCTCGCCGAGGCCCCAACTCGACTCTATGACCACGACGGACCTGTCCCCATTACGCGGGTCCAAGGTGAACATGACGCCAGCGGCGTCCGCCGAGACCAACTCCTGGACCACCACGGCCATTAGGACGCGGCTTGGCGGCACGCCTCTGTCCAGCTTGTACGTTATGGCCCTGTCCTCGAAGTTGCTGGCCCACACCTTCCTCACGTACTCCACGTACGAGTCACCGGGCACTCCCAGGAAGGTCTCGTGCACGCCGGCGAAGCTGAACTCGGGGGAGTCCTCGTAAGTGGCGCTGGACCTGACCGCCAGCCACTTGCCCCTAAGGGACCCCCCTGCCTTCTCCAGTTCCCTCGCCACATCCGGGGGCATCTCGCCCTTAAGCATTACGGTGCGTATGCGCTGGCCCAACATAATGGGATCCCCCTCACGCCTCTCGAGCTTGGATATGAGGGGGGTAAGGTCGTTGTACTCGACAAAGGCCCGGTAGGCCTCGGTGGTAACCACGAAGCCTGGGGGCACAACTACCCTCGCTGTTACCAGTTCGCCTAGGGAAGCGCCCTTTCCGCCAACCAGCTGTACGTCGCTCCTCCTAACGGAAGAAATTGGGATGACGGCTCGCATTGCGCGGCTAGTCCAATATCTCTACCACCCCCTTATATCCGTCCACCCTCACCCTTTGGCCGTCCTTGATTATGCGGCTCGCGTTGCCGGTCCCCACAACTGCGGGCACCCCATACTCCCTGGCCACTATTGCCGCGTGCGCCATTAGGCCGCCTATATCGGACACCACCGCCTTAACCTTGGCGAACACAGGTCCCCACGCCGGGGACGTGTTGGGACATACCAGTATGTCACCCTCCTTGACCTTGTCCAGCTCCTCCACCGTGAACACAACGGTCGCCCTGCCCTCAACAACGCCGGGCGATGCCGGGAAGCCCTTGATCACCTTGCCAGCCGCGCCGGCAGTCCCCAGCCAGTCCTCCACCCTGTCCTTGGTGACCCCCCACAGCATTATGGTGAAGGGCTCCGTTATCACCTCCGGCGGCTTGCCCAGCGCCGGGGGCGGCCTGAACTCCTTGAGCTTGGCCAGCATCTCCTTGCGCCTCCTTATTTCCTGGGGCCAGTAGTGCCTGCCGACCTCCGGCATGACCACGGCCCAGCTTGCCACAATGTCCAGGAGCGCCTGGTACACCTCCCACCAATTCATGTAGAATATGTCGTTTATGTCCTCGATGAACCCGTGGCCCTTCAGTATGTTGGCGACCTCCCTTATCTTGCGGTAGAACACGGTGTGGCCCCAGTGCTCAACGTAGAAGTTGTGCTCCTCGACGTATGGGAACACCCTCCTGGCAATGTTGAGGTACTCGTAGAAGGCCTTCCTGTCCTCGGGGCTCAACAGTTCGGCGTACTTGTTCGCTATCTCGTCCCTCTGGGCCCTCAGCCTCTCGGTGGCAGTCTCAAGGGGCTCACCGCGCCTCACCTTGGCCATGTAGTCCTTGAGGAAGCCGAACGGTATGTTTAGGTCGTCTATCCACCTGGGCTCGTGGTGGTAGAAGCCTATGCCCGTGGTGTAGTAGAACCAGGGATACTTGGCGTTGTTCCACTCGGCGAGCCACTGCTGCACCTTGACGTCCCCGTCGTTGGAGAGAGCCCTCTCCATCTCGTACGCGTCGCTGAATGAGGCTATCTTCTGGTCCACGCCCAGCTCAACGGCCAGCTTGGCCAACCGGCGGAGCTCCAGGTCCGGCTTAAACAGTATGACGTCTATGCCCGCAACCATTAGGGCTATGTGCTGGTCAGGTATGTCGGGGAACTTCTCCTTGAGGAACTGGTAGAAGAGCAGGTACGCGGCGTAGCCGAGGTTCAGCATCTCGAAGTGCTTCCACCACAGCCTCAGCTCGAGCTGTAGAAGCCTCAGCCAGTTCTCAACGAGGCTGTATGCCGACGGGGATATGCCCATGTGCCTAGTGACCACCTCCTCGTCCTCGTACTGCGGCAGGTCCCTGAACTGGAGCTCCTCCATCTCCCTAATTATCTTCTCGGCCTCGGGCTTCCAGTACTTTTCATATATGTCTATCCAGTTCTGGTAGTAGTAGCCCGCCCTCCTCTGGAAGTACTCCAACCTCTTCTTGATCTCCCCCTCGTCGAGGACCGGTATCGGCGTTATGTAGAGGTACCCGTTGACCAGCCTATGCGCTATGCCGTTGGCGGGCGGAACCACGAAGATCCTCGAGTTGTACGAGGAGAGGGCTATGCTCCAGTACGTCGGGTGTATGTCGTCGAGCGGGTACATGACGTCGTAGTGGTGCATAGCGTCCTGGAACCAGAACTGTCGCCTTTCGAATTCGAGCAGCTCCTTCGGTGGGGCACCCCCGAAGAGTATCGAGGAGGGCAACCTGTAGTACAGGTACATACGCCTATACGTGTCCGGGTCCACGTTTTCGGGGAGCTTCAACTCGTCTGGAAAAGGGAACCTGGCCTCGGACATGCCCTAGGGGTGCCGGTTCAATTTAAAACTTCCCATGATTTATCAAGTCTCAATTTTAAATATATCAACCTCAACTACAAATATTTTTAGAACACGGAAAATATTTTTACTCAAGTAAAAAATATTTTTGAAAACTTTAAAAAAGATGGTGTAACTGTGTCGGCATGTTGAGCCGCGTAAGGGTCTTCTACCTGGACGTACAGGGCACGCTGGTAAGGCGCGACCCCAACACCTTGAAGAGCGCCCTTATAGGGGGAAAACACGCCATTGGCACGCTAAGGGAGCTCAACAAGCGGGTGTACATACTTTCAAACGCGCCTAGGGAGACTGAGGAGGTCCACAAGGACCTCGTCTCAGTGGGCCTGGACATCGGGCTCGACGATATCATCACATCCGCACAGGTCACAGGGGACTACATCCTGAAGAGGTTCGGCAAGTCCAAGCTCTACGTGTTGGGCGCCGACACGTTCAAGCGCGAGCTGTCCAAGTACGGCCACGAGCCCGTGGAGGACGGGGCCGACGTAGTGGTGGTAGGCATCGACAGACAGCTGAACTTCGAGAAGCTGAACAAGGCCATGAGGATGATCATGAGCGGCGCCAAGCTCGTTACTGCGGGCATGTCGCGCTTCATCCCAGAGGCCCAGCCCACCATGTCCATGGGCCCCATAACCATGGCGCTCTCGTACGCCACGGGCGTTAAGCCCATCGTGACCGGCAAGCCCTCCCGCATCATGTATATGTATGCGCTTGTGAGGGCCGGCGCTATGCCAGAGGAGGCGGCTGTGGTCAGCGATGACATGGAGGACCTCGTGCTGGCCCAGAAGTTCGGCATGGCGACGGTCCTAGTGCTCACAGGCACCACCACCACGAAGGACCTGGAACGCGCGAACTTCAGGCCCGACCTGGTACTAGACAATATAGACGACCTGACCAGACACCTGTGAAGGACGCGGAACTGTTCGCCTTCGACGTACATGGGGTATTCATAACGCGGATCCTGGACGACCCCGAGGTGCTCGGCGGGTATAGGCTCCTGCGTAGGCTTAGGGAGATGGGGAAGAAGGTGGCTGTGATTGCAAGCGGCTCCAACTGGAGCACAAGGGAGTACACGTTGCGCCTCAACAAGCTGGGCTTCGACTTCGACATGGACGAGGTCTGGCCCGCGGCCCGGATAGCAGCCCTACACCTAGCCAACATCTTCGGCTCTGCAAGGTGCCTTGTGTTGGGTGAGGAGGGGCTGCGCGTGGAGCTTGAGAGGCATGGCCACAGGGTGGTCAGGGACTGGAGGGAGGCGGACGCAGTCGTGGTGGGGCATGACAGATCCATAACGTTTGAGAAGTTCACAGAAGCCATACGTGCGGTCAACTCCGGCGCATATTTCCTCGCCGTCAACAAGGTGAGGTGGTACTACATGCCGGGGGAGGGGCCAATACTTTCCCCTGGTGCTATTGTTGCTGCTGTTGAGTTTCAGACTAGGCGTGAGGCTGTGGTTGTGGGCAAGCCCAGCCCAATACACTTCACCACAGTCCTAAACCACAACAACGTAAAACCAGAAAAAGCCGTAATGGTGGGGGACGACGTAGAGGCCGACATGTTCCCCGCAAGGTCGCTGGGAATGAGGACAATACTTGTCACAGGGGTAGACAGGGGAGACACACAGACGTATCCCAGGAAGCTCGTGGACCTCGAGGTCACGCAGGTGGACGATATAGTGGCCCTACTTGACTAGCCAGGGGGGCACCACCCTAACACTTATGCCGCCTCTGGGACAGGCCTTAAACGCGCGTATCACGGCGTCCGCCATGTCCAGTGGAACGCGGCCCCTCGTGGAGGACAGGGCGAACCGGCCATCTATGGTTACCACTCCCCTGACCTTGAACACTTCTGGCGCCGCGGCCTCGCAGTGGGGACACCCGCCACATACGTGGGGACGTATGGTGATTTCCACGGACATGAAATAATTATTTTTGTCATCAAATAATTTCTTCGCTTTATTAAATAAATTAATTTAAATACTTACACATGTAGTTAATGGAAGGAGGAAATTAATTCAAAATATTTTAATATATCCTGTAAATATATCGGTTCACATCTTATGAAAAATGTCATTTTGATCGTACTATCATATCACTTTTAGGCGTCTGTGCTCTGGGACATGCTTTACTAAGTTGCCCCAACAAAACTTTTAATAGACTAAATAGGTCGATATGTGAGCCGAAGCAAGTTTCTGAGGCGTGTGCAGAAGATAAAGACGGGCAGCTACATCATTAGCATACCTATGGATTGGGTAGTCAAGAACAATGTAAAGCCCCACGACCACGTCATAGTCATCGAGGACCCCAATAACAATATTATAGTGAAGCTCCCCAAGACGTACTGCTATGTAACCATCAACGTGGACAACTACGCCCCGGAAACCGTCGCCGATATGGTGAAGGTAATGTACATGTATGGCGCCGACAGGATAGAACTCACCTCGACAAACTCGTTGAAGTCGGAGGTCATAAGCGTGGTGAGGGGTCTGAGGAGCGATCTGATGGGTTTCGAGATAGAGAGCATGGGCAAGAGCAGCATGGTCATAGTTGTGAAGGACAGCGTGGAGTACCTCGACAAGGAAAACTTCCTCAAATATTTCCTCAAGTCGTTCCGCCTCCTAAGGGAGTCCCTTGAGGACATATGTAGGTGTCTAGAGCCCAACGGAACAGAGACGTACATAAGCGATGTGAAGGAGCGCATGTACGAGGCCAAGAGGTTCTACCGGTACCTATACAGGCTCCTCTCGCTGGCCATGAAGGAGCCTGAGCGCAACGGGCTTCCCAGCGTGCTCCACTCCATATACCTGGAAATGACTATGAGGCTGAGGGAGATATCCTATTATATACATAGGATGGTGGACTTCATCCCCCACGTTGAGCGGGGGCCGCACATGGAGAAGCTCAGGGACATCTGCGAGCTTACCGTGAGGGCCATGAGGTCCAAGGCCGACATAGACGCCGTGAGCAGGATAAGGGCCGAGGTAAATAGGTTCGAGGAGGAGCTCATATCCAGGGGCGTGGGGCCCCACGAGGCCCACACCGCGTTTGCCCTGAGAAGGATCATACACGACGTGCTGCGCATCACAGAGAGCTTCGCCGCCGCATCGTTCTCGGAGACCGTTAAATGCGTTTCTGGGCTCCAGGAAGCGGCGAGGGACGTGGACCAGGAGGAGCTCGCCTAAATATTTTGCCCCGCACCATCTTTATATTGGGGACATCTTTTTAATGGGGGCTCGCGGCGATTCGCATGAGGCTGTTGACATTTACAAAGGACGGCGCCACGAGGGTGGGCGTATACACGGGGAAAGGCGTCCTGGATCTCCCGCGCGCCTACATGCACGTGTACGAGGCCCCAGCGGCCCCCGACTTCACGTACTCAATGAAGAAGCTTATAGCTCTGGGCGATCCGGCCATGGGCATTGTCAGGGACGTCGTGGCGAGGGCCGAGAAGGCGGGCGACCCGTCCCTCTACCTAGACCCGTCTACCATCGCGTGGGAGCCGCCTGTGCCAGACCCCGAGAAGATATTCGCCGTCGCAGTCAACTACAGGGCCCATGGCAAGGAGGCCGGGGTCAAGCCGCCCGAGAGGCCCTACTTCTTCCCCAAGTTCCCCAACGCGCTTGTGGGCCACGAGGGGCCCATAGTGAAGCCCAAGGTGTCAGACAGGGTCGACTGGGAGGTCGAGCTTACCGTGGTCATTGGGAGGCCGGGCAAGTACATCGAGGAGGGGAGGGCCCTCGACCACGTGTTTGGATACGTGGTGGGCAACGATATAAGCATAAGGGACTGGCAGTTCCCGCCTGGGTGGCCCCAGCAGTTGAATCCGTACGGCCAGAACTGGATATGGGGCAAGTCCATGGACACGGCGGCCCCTGTAGGCCCGTACATTGTGACTAGGGACGAGATACCGGACCCCAACAACCTCAAGCTGCTCCTCAGGGTGAACGGGGAGCTCGAGCAGGAGGGGACCACGGCAGAGCTCATATTCAACGTGCAGCAGCTCATATACTGGGCGTCCCAGGGCATAACGCTCAAGCCCGGCGACCACATATTCACGGGCACCCCGCCCGGCGTCGGGTTCCCCAAGGGCAAGTTCCTCAAGCCGGGTGACGTGGTGGAGGCTGAGGTCGAGGGGATCGGCGTGCTCAGGAACAGGGTGGTATCGGAATGAGGGCCGTAGTTTTCGATGCGCCGGGCCTCGAGAACCTGAGGCTAGCCGAGGTGGAGAGGCCTGCGCCCGGCCCCGGCGAGGCCCTTGTCAGGGTCAGGTACGTGGGCGTCAATCCCATAGACCTGGCCGTTGTTTCGGGGGCCGTCAAGGCGTCTCCAATGCCGCATGTTCCCGGCTGCGAGTTCGTGGGCACCGTTGAGGCAGCCGGAGAGGGGAGCCACGTGGGGCCCGGGGACAACGTGGTCGTCTATAGTAGGCTTTTCTGCGGTAGGTGTAGGCAGTGCCTCTCAGGGGAGACCCAGATCTGCGAGGTGAGGGGCCAGCTCATAGGAGCGGCCACTAACGGGGGGATGGCCGAGTACGCCGTTGTCCCCACGGCCAACCTGGTCAGGACGGGCGCCCCGCTGGAGCGGGCAGTGGGACTGCCCATTGGAGGGCTCACCGCATGGAACATGCTGAGGAGGGCCTCCGTCTCGGCGGGCGACCTCGTGGTGGTCATGGGGGCCACGGGCAACGTGGGGGTCTTCGCGGTCCAGCTGGCCAAGCTCATGGGCGCCTATGTAATGGCCGTAACCAGGAGGGGGAAGCAGGTCGAGGCGGCGCTGAGGGGGCTGGGCGCTGACGCGGTGGCCACGCCAGAGGAGGCTAGGGACCTCGTGGCCCGGCAGGGCGGCGCGGACGTGGTGGTGGATCCCCTGGGGGCCGGCACATGGGAGCTCAGCTACTCCATGCTTGGCAGGGGCGGGAGATACGTGACGGCCGGGGTCCTCACCGGCCAGGAGGTCAGGCTGGACCTCAGGAGGCTGTACGGTGTGCAGGGGTCGATACTCGGCTCCACCGGAGGCAGGCTGAGGGACCTCCAGACCCTGGTGGGGCTCCTCGAGTCGGGCAGGGTAACCACGCCGATACACGCCAGGTATCCCCTGGGCCGGGCCAGGGAGGCATTCGAGGCCTTGAGGTCGCCTGACAGGGTGGGCAAGGTAGTGGTCGAGGTCTAGTTCGTGGGGCTAGCCTCGTACGACCTATTCATGTTTGACCTGGACGGCGTATTTGTGACGGGCGCCCTTGAACATAAGACCAGGGTGCTCGGCGGGTATAGGCTCCTGCGTAGGCTTAGGGAGATGGGGAAGAAGGTTGCGGTGATCGGTAGCGGCTCCAATTGGAGTACCCCCGAGTACTGGCACATGTTGAGGTCGCTTGGCTTCCCCTTCGAGCTGGACCAACTCTGGCCCTCGCCTCGTGTGGCCGCCATGTACCTGCTGGACGAGGTCGGGAGGGCCAGGTGCCTTGTGTTGGGTGAGGAGGGGCTGCGCGTGGAGCTTGAGAGGCATGGCCACAGGGTGGTCAGGGACTGGAGGGAGGCGGACGCAGTCGTGGTGGGGCACACCCGCTTCATGAGCTTCAGGGCGTTCAGCAACGCTGTCAGGGCCGTAAATGCCGGCGCCCTCTTCGTGGCCGCCAACAAGGTGAGGTGGTACTACACTGAGGACGGGCCCGTCCTCTCTCCTGGTGCTATTGTTGCTGCTGTTGAGTTTCAGACTAGGCGTGAGGCTGTGGTTGTGGGCAAGCCCAGCCCAATACACTTCACCACAGTCCTAAACCACAACAACGTAAAACCAGAAAAAGCCGTAATGGTGGGGGACACGGTGGAGTCGGACCTCAAGCCGTGCAAGGCCATGGGCTGCGCCACGGTCCTCGTCACGTCGGTCGAGCGTAGGGAAAGGCAGGGGCTTGACGGGGTGGACCACGTGGTCGGGCGCGTCGATGAGGTCGTCGGCCTACTATAGCGCGGGGCCCCTCGCCAGGCTCGCCGTAATACTGGCCCTCGGCATGGCCATGTCCGGGCTTGGGGACTTGTTGTACACGCTCGCCGTGTGGCTGCTTGTGCTGGGCCTCATAGGTGGGGGGTGGCCCTGGGCGCCGCCCCTCGGCAATTGGGCCGGCAGGGGCCGGCTGGCCGTGGGGGTCCGCATGACTGGGCTTGCGGGCCTGTTGACCCTCGCCACCCATGCCCTAACGCCGAGGGAGGCGGTCTTCACGGCCTTCATGTGGGGGACGGCCCTCGGCGCGTGGCCCCTCCGACACCTACCGCCGGGCCGGGCACTGCTCCTGGGGGCCGCCGGGGTGTACGCCTCGGCCTACGCGCTGCGCGCCCTAGACGTGGGGTGGGGCGTCTACGTCTGGACCATGGCCGCCGCGGCGCTCCTCTCCCCGCCCTTCGGCGTGCAGGGGTACCCCTTCAGGCGGCTGTACAGGCAGCCCTACATGGGGATCGGCGCGGTCCTGGCCTCGCTCGTACTGGGCATCGCGGCTGCCTCCCTGATGCCCCATGGTCTGGGGCTCGCCCTGACCCTCTGGGCCCTCGCCTACTCGTGGCCCCTGGAGTACCTAGGCGCCTCGCGCTACGCGCAGCCCCGCCGCGGCGCCATGTGCGCGGCCCTGGCACTATCGGTTGCACCGCTGTGGGACGCCGTTTTTTCCCCGGAGGTCACTGTAGGTGCCATAAACGCCCTGGTCATCCACACCCAGTTCTGGATGGGGTATCCGCTGGACCCCGCCCTGCCGCCGGGCATGCCCCCTCCCGGGCAGAGGGGGGAAAGGGAAATGTTGAAGGACTGGTGCTGCTAGGCAGTCAGTGCCTCCACCACCCTGGAAGCCACGTCCTCGTCCTGGTCGCCGGTTCCTCCGCTCACGCCGACTGCGCCCACCACCCTGCCGTCCCTCACCACGGGCAGTCCCCCCTTGCCGAAGATCAGGCCGGCGTGCACCGTGAGGCCTATGTAGAGCATGGGGTTCGCGGCTGCGCGTTCAGCCAGCTGCGCCGTGGGCCTGCCGAACTGTGCCGCGGTCCTGGCCTTGGCGAGTGCCACCGTGGGCGAGAACTCGTAGGCCCCCGGCATCCTGTACAGCGCGACCACGCCGCCCCTCTCGTCGGTGACGGCTATGGACACGCTTATCCCCAGCTCCGACGCCCTCTCCACGCCCCTCCGCAGCGCCTCCCCGAGACGGGCGAGCTCCCACATGGTCGCTATATGGCCTTCTTCTCCGACAGCTCGACCCTCCTTATCCTGGCCTCGGTGGACACCCTGAGCGCCTCGGCAGCGCACTCAAGTATGTTCCTCCTGGACTCCGCGTCCCTGGCGTACTTCACCCACATGCGCTCGGCTATGGACCAGTGGAAGAGCTCGTCGTCCTCTATCTCGCGGAAGGACTCCCTAAGCATATGGGCGGCCCGCCCATATGGGCCCTCCATCAGCGCCCTGTTCCGGTCCAGGTTGTCGTGTACCCCCCTGTGATGGTACACGCTCGTCAACTCAACGACCTGAAGCGTCGATGTGGCCCTTACCTGGAAGAAGGCCATGTTCCTGGGCGCGCACTGGAAGGGCAGGTCGAACAGTTCGACCCACTCCCTTATGGGCTGAAAACCCTCCATGGAGCCGCCGAAGGCCCTCAGTATCCTCGACCGGAGGTAGAGGTGCCTCCCCTCGTCCGATATCTGCTGTGCGAACATAGTCATGAACTCCGTGTCGATGTAGTCACGGTACTCGTTCACTATCCTGGCCACGTCGGCCGCTGCGGCCCACTCGTTCCACACGCCCTGCCTAAGCCAAGCCACTACGCCCGGTGCGTCCGCGTTGAGCGCCCACTCGGCCCCAATCACGTAGTGGAACTGGAGCACCGGGTCGGCGTAGGCCTTGAACCAGTCTATGAATTCCTGGGGCGATTGGAAGGAGGACAGAACGTCGTCTGGGACGTTCCTAAGGCTTTCCCAGATGTTCCTCAGCTCCCTGGCCTTTTCCCAGAGGCCGGCGCCGACAGCCATGCGGAAAATGACGTTGAGGCTTTAAAAAAAGGTCCCCAAATTATAGTCCCGACACGCCATATAATTTAGATGGAGTGCCTCTCGGCGAGCTCGACCCTCCTTATCCTGGCCTCCATAGACGCCCTTAGCGCTCCCCCGGCACAGTCCAGTATCTCCCTACGTGTCTCGGCGTCCCCGGCGTACTTCATCCAGACCCTCTCCGCTATGGACCAGTGGAAGAGCTCGTCGTCCTCGATCTCGCGGAACGTCTCCATGAATGCCTGTGATGCGGCCCGGTACGGCTCCTCCCAGAGCCGGGGATTCTTTGGGAAGTTGTCGTGTACCCCCCTGTGATGGTACACGCTCGTCAACTCAACGACCTGAAGCGTCGATGTCAGCTTCACCTGGAAGTAGGGCCACTCTAGCCTCCTCGCGGCGCACCTGAGGGGAAAATCGAACAGTTCGACCCACTCCCTTATGGGCTGGAACCCCTCCAGGGAGCCCCCATACATCTTGAGGACCCTGGTCCTTATGTACAGGTGCCTACACTCGTCAGATATCTGCTGGGCCAACACATTCATGAACTCGGTGTCTATGTAATCGCGGTACTCTGTGACGGACCGCGTTATGACCGTGTTGGCAGCCCACTCGTTCCACACGCCCTGCCTAAGCCACGCGACCACATTCTTTATGTCCGCGTTCAGTATCCACTGGGCCCCAATTTCGTACTGGAGCGTCAGGAGGGGGTCTGCATACGCCTTGAACCAGTCCACGAACTCCACTGGGCTCTGGAACTTCGAGAGGAACTCGGCGTCGTTCTTCAGCCTGTCCAGCTCGTCGAGCAGCTTTGAAAGCTCCCTGTACCTCGCCCTCAGCTGTTCGGCCGTGGACATAACAAGGTGAGGCAATCCATTTAAAATAGTGTCGAAAATATATATGGCATACTTTACAAATAGTTAAAATATTTTTTCCCACATGATAAAAACCTGCCGGTTTGCCGGGACATGTCCACGGTCAGCAGGGAGAAAATAGACGAGTTCGAGTACACGCTTTACGAGAGCTGGGTCAACTGGTTCCAGAGGGACCCCGGCCTATACGGCTACAGGCGATACGTCCAGCAGAGGCTGGTGGAGGAGATGGCCGTGGTACAGCTTGTCAGGGCCGCCATCGGGAGGCCGGAGCTCATGGGCGAGCCCGACATATACCATAAAATGGGTTGGATAGTGGACTGGCACGAGAGCTCGGTCTACCGGAGGTTCTTCGTGATGTCCAGGGCACTGGGCCTCAACGGGTACAAGGTAAACAGACAAATAGCCGAGTTGATGGATGCCGTGATCAACGCGGCTAAGGGCGACATTAGGCAGGGCCTGCTCCTCCTTAGGGCCGCCCTCAAGTACTGCCACACGGGGTACAGGGCAGCAGCGTACTGGGCCAACAACAGGCATGTCGCCCAACTGGCCTACCTGGCCTACCAGAGGGAAGAGGACGAGGTCAAGGTCGTCGATGATGCCTTGGAATACGTGGGGATAGCGAGGCCCGACAGAGCGGGAATGGACCTAGTCCTCTTCAACGCGTTGACCCCCATATTCTTCGACTTCTTCCAGCCCCCCGAAGTCGTGGATGACGGGGGACCGCCGCTTCCCGTAGCCGAGTGGGAGAGAGCGGGGACCCTCGACGAGATAAGGAGGGTAGGCAAGAAGATGGTCATTGTGGGGCTGTGGAGGGAGGTCCTAGTGGTGGGCGTTGACGGGGACGTCGTGGCCTTCGAGAACTGGTGCACGCACGAGAGAGACCCGCTCCACTACGGCTACCTACAGGGCAGGCAGCTGGTCTGCCTAGGCCACCACGCCACATTCGACGCCAAGACCGGGCGCGTCGTCCTGCATCCCAACCACGGCGAGGCAAGGACCCAGCCCAGGTACCCGGTCAAGGTGGAAAACGGCGTGGTATACGTCAAGGTGCCATGGTGAGGATCAGGATAGCCAGCCTAAAGGACCTGCCAGACAAACGCCCGGTACCAGCCACCGCCGGCACCAAGGCGCTGGTCATAGTGAGGGATGGGGACAGGGTGTACGTGGCCGACGGCATATGCGCCCACGGAAGGTGGCTCCTCAGCCTAGGCACGTACGAGGGGGGCAAGCTGACGTGTAAGGGGCATGGGACGGTCTACGACATGGAGACCGGCGAGGGAGACCTCAAGGGGTACAGGTACAGGATCAGGGTATATAGGCCCGTCATACAGGACGGCGAGGTATATATAGAGGTGTAGCAGCACAGTACGCGACCTTGTAAACCGTTGTAGAACATGCAGAGAGGGCGCCGCGGCCCAAACGCGCAGGACACAAACGGACTCGCGGTCCAATACATTTATATATGACCCAGGATTGGTGGGGCATGCAGGGGATTTGGTAGAGGTCCTGGACACCACTCTGAGGGACGGGGCGCAGGGCGCTAACGTGTCCTTCACCCTTAAGGACAAGGTCGCGCTGGCCCTCAAGCTGGACGAGCTTGGTGTCGACATTATCGAGGGGGGATGGCCCCACTCCAACCCCAAGGACATGGAGTTCTTCAGGGCCATGAGGGACTATTCCCTGTCCAGGGCGCGGCTGGCGGTGTTCGGGAGCACGAGGAGGAGGGGCGTGAGGCCCCACGCCGACGAGAACCTGGACTCCCTAGTGAAGGCCGACGTACCGGTGGCCGTCATATTCGGCAAGTCCTGGACCCTCCACGTGAGGGAGGTCCTGGGCGCCACCTGGGAGGAGAACCTTGCCATGATAGCGGAGAGCGTGGAGTACCTGAGGCAGCACGGCATGGAGGTGGTGTACGATGCGGAGCACTTCTTCCAGGGGTACCAGGAGGACCCGGGGATGGCCCTGGCCTCCATAGAGGCCGCGTGGAGGGCCGGGGCCAGGACAATTGTGCTGGCCGACACGAACGGGGGTACGCCGCCCCACGAGGTGTACAGGATCGTGCTGGAGGTCAGGAGGAGGTTCCCCGCCATGCCCCTCGGGGCACACATGCACAACGACATTGGGTGCGCCGTGGCCAACACGCTCATGGCCGTCGCCGCTGGGGCCAGACACGTGCAGGGCACGATAAACGGGGTGGGGGAGAGGACGGGGAACGCGGACCTCACCGCTATCGTACCCACCCTTGAGCTCAAGATGGGATACAGGGTGCTGAGGGACGAGCCGCCCCCAGTCAAGTACGGCAAGCTGAGGGAGGTGTCGCGCTTCGTGTACGAGGCCCTGGGCAGGCAGCCAAACCCGTACCAGCCCTACGTGGGGGACTTCGCCTTCGCCCACAAGGGGGGCGTCCACGCCGATGCGGTCATGAAGGTGCCCCGGGCCTACGAGCACGTTGATCCAGGCCTCGTGGGTAACAGGCGCATCATAGTGGTGTCCGAGGTGGCCGGGGGGGCCAGCCTGGCCCTCAAGGCGGCGGAGGAGCTCGGCGTGTCCCTGGACAAGAGGAGCAGCGCCGTGAGGAGGGCTCTCGACGAGGTCAAGCGCCTGGAGAGGGAAGGCTACTCCTTCGACGAGGCACCCGCCTCCGCCCTCCTGATACTCCTGAGGCACCTCGGCCTACACAGGGAGAGGTTCAGGCTCCTCGAGTGGCGCGTGGTGACCGGGCCCACGCCCACCGCCTTCGCGGTGGTGAAGGTCTGGGTCGAGGGGAGGGGAGAGCTCCTGGAGGCTGGCGAGGGGGTGGGCCCAGTGCACGCGGTGGACGTGGCGCTCAGGAAGGCGCTCACATCGGCGTTCCCCCAGCTCGCCGAGACGTACCTCAGGGACTACAAGGTGGTGCTCCCGACAGCCGTCAAGAGCACCGAGAGCCTAGTGAGGGTCACAGTGGAGTTCATGAACGGGCACAGGGCCTGGAGGACCGTGGGCGTGTCCAGCAACGTGGTCGACGCGTCGATAAGGGCCATAATAGACGCCTACGACTTCGCCCTGCAGCTGGAGGAACTCAAGGGGGGACGCGTCCCCTGAAGGCCAGGCCACACGAATCAACGGCGGTTTTCACGGCCGCGCCTGTGTTGCTCGGACCGCTCCGCGGAGCCTTTATATTATTGGTCCCAGAGACACATGGAAGAACTCGTTGAGCGCCCCCTTCCCAGGCCCTCGTCGGGGGAGTATGCCTCTGCCCGGCTTCTCGAGGCCCTCATGGAGGTGTGGCTGGCCCTGGACTTCCTTGGGCGTGGCTTGACCCGGAGCGCGGCGGGGAAGGCTTTCCAGGCGTGGAGGGCCGTCCTGGCGGCTCTGCTGAGGCTGGAATTAGAACGGTTGAAGGCAGTGGCCAGGACCGAGGAGGAGAGGAAGTGGCTAGAGGAGAAGGCCGTGCCGAGGATCCCCATCACTAGGATGGTGACCCTCTCCCAGATGCTGGAGGAGCTGGGATACGGGAACATAGCACACGTCACGATGGCCGCTCTCAGCCTACACGACTACCAGCACCACGGCCCGGACCCCGACATGGCCCTGAGCAAGTACAGGACAAGGGGAGAGGCCGCCAACGCTGTGAGGAGCCTGGCCAAGGCGGTGCTGCGCTACGTCGAGATGCTTAAGGACAGGACCGCGTGGACACGGGAAGAGGAGGAAGCCCTACAGTCAGTCAAAGAGAAGCTGGGAGCTGCACCCGACAAGGGGCATAACCCGCCCACCAAATAGGTTTCGTAACTTTGCCGGCGTGCTTCCATTGGCAACGGCGCAGGGGTGGAAACGGCTGCCCCGCGGACAGGGCACATCTCTGGCCCTCTCCTACGGCCCATCGGTTGCGGGGGCCGTCCCCTATGTGCAGCGCCTCGCTGAATGTGACCCTATCCACATGCACCTTGTAGCCTTGCTCCCTGAAACGCCATGGTCCAGCGGCGTGTCGACAATCAACACATTTGTCCCCCATGCCAATTCCCTGACGAAGCGTTAAGGACGAGTACCGCAATGTAGTGACATGGCCGCTCATGTTGCAGAAACATTTGATGGATCCAACAGCTTCTCCAAGCCTCTAGTACGAGCCGTTTATGCACACCACGTACACCATCCCCACGGCGCGGCCCGGAAGCGTCTCGACATTTTCAGCACGTCAACGATCTTCATGGCACAGCATAGGCGTGGTGTCTACCGCTACTGTACCTGTATCTAGTATGAGGGGTATTGTCTATCGCTAAGCTCCCTCACGGTGTCGACGGGGCCCAATCACGCGCGTCTCAGCGTACGGGCCATACTGAGCATGTGCAGGCACACCTGTACCCACCCACCACAATGGCTGGGTCCCCCGTATCGGTTCCGCGACAACCTTAAGATGTCCCCACTTGACGAATCCTCCAGTAGTTCGAGTAGCGGATAGCGCATTGCCTTCCATCCAACTGGCCATGCGTTGCACGGTCACGCCCCAACGTCCCTGTACGGAGGACAGCGGCCGTGTACGCACGGCAGTGGGGCGACACCCCCATTAGTGGCCGTCTACCAGGCACATGGGGCTGGCCTCCCTCATAGGCGATGTGACGGGGCCTATACGCGCCACACGCGCCCACATGTACCGATGGCGCTGAGGCAGGCCCACGGCCCATGTCTCCCCACCGCGGGGACCATGCTGGTTCTTCACGGGCGCCATTACGGTGATGTGTACAGCGAATACTAACATCGAGACAGTGGAAGCCGCGTCCGCGCTGGGTGTGTTGCCCGCCCCCATGCCTACCAGCAATGTCCCGCGACGTGGTCACATGGATACCGGTGGGGACACGTGTTGCCGGACGATACGTCGAGCGTTACAGGGACAAGGTCCGGCACCACCAGAGGCCGGACAAGGCACTGGCAATACGTGTTATATAGAAACAGCTACGCGAACCACTGGACACCCTAATGGTACCAGGTGAGAGACCATAAGGACAATCGCCGACGCCTAAACCCGCTTTCGCCTTCCCGATGGGGACAGTAATGGGCCGCCAATTTAATGCTTACGGCACACTACAGTCAACATTGTGATTAGCTGAAAGATGCACTACGATCCATGTCCCCATGTATGGGGATACACATACAATGTCAAAATCAAGAGATAGTTGAAAGCCATGTGGATAATAATGGGGGTCCTGGCACTGGGAGCCTCAAAGTCAAAATTAGAGATAGTTGATAATGAATATGACACAGGCGAGCATCAGGCTGACGAGCTGGCCCCGAAAGGCTAAATGGTACAAAAGAGAGTACAGCTATGTCTGCATTATTATTGGCGGCGGATTCCCTCCCCATTCCGGGGGGACATGCCCGCCTGCCTCACATTCTAAATAAGGTTAGGGTTCTTATAAGTCTTATGATAATTTTTATCGACGAAAGTGGGGTTAAGTCTTTCTGCAATTGCGTGACGCTTGGCGCTGTAGCGTTTCTGGAAAGGCGGGGCGAGTCCTATATGGTTGGCCGACACTTGGTTGAGGGGATAAAGAAGATGTTAAGGGTAGGCGGCGAGTTAAAGTGGCGTGGCCAGGAGGGGCGACCCAACCGCGGTAATGGAGCTGATAAGGGCCATTGCATGAGGTCAGATACACGGCCTTCCACTATGTGGGCTAAGGCGACTTGGCGGCCAGGATCCGGGGACTTGTGGAAGGCGCGAGTCTTGTGGTCTTAGACAACCAGCTATTGCCTAGGGGGATATCCTTAGGCGTGAGGCTCCTTGAACGTGACTCACGGAAGGTCCCGGGAATACAGCTTGCCGACGTGGTAGCGGGATACACCAGGCGTAGTCTATGCCGGCAGTGCTGAGAATGGTCAACGTCGCGTCGCTGAGGGATCTCGGCCGGCTTGGACGAGTTGCGCCTGCTAGGCCCTGACGTCGTGCACGTAGTCGTATATTTCGAGTACCTGCCTGCTCAGTTGGCCGGACTCGACGAGCCTCACCACTTCTTCTCTGGGCCTGAAGACGGCTTGTAGGGCTGTGTCCCTCGCCTCGTCGGGGAGGGGCGCCAGGGCCATTATGAGGCGGCCGCCGTGTTGTAGGTACATGGGGGACTTGAGCTTGGCCCTCAATATGTCCATTATGGCTGGGGCGAAGGAGCGGTCGAAGCGGGGCGCGTTCTCGAGCACGGCCCTCTCGACTTCCTCCCGCCTCAACGAGGAGAGTATCCTCTGGGCGGCCTCTGCTGGCCCCACGTATCTGAAGGGGCCGGCCCTGTAGGCCTCGCGGACCGCGTCCCTAACGGGGCCCACGAACCTGCTTAGGATCCTCTCGGCGGCTATCCGGTCGAGGTCGTCGTAGAAGGCGCTGGTCCACTCCATGTGGAGGTCCCACAACGCGTCGAAGAGCTCCTCTGTGAAGGGGGTCCCCGCGGCCACCCTCACCCTGTCCTCGGCCGGCACCACGCCCAGCCCCGTCCTGGCGGGGCCCTTGAAGGCCCCGTCCCTGGTGACGCGGGCCCCGTGGCGAAGGAGGGTCCAGAGCCACGTGGAGAATATGCGGTACGTGGCCAGGTCGTTCATGAAGCGTTGGCCCAGCTCGTAGTCGTCTATGGCGGCGGCCAGGTTCCCGTTGAGGAGCTGGAACCCGTAGTTTGCCGCCATGTAGAACGCGTGCTGTATGTGCTCGGCCGTTATGTCCCCCTTCGGCGGCTCGAAGAGGGCGGTCCACAGGTCCCTGCCGCCCCAGAGCTCCGGGTTGCCGAGCAGCTTCTCCGGCGTGTCCACCATGTCCGGCCTAATCACCCATGGGGTTATGTTGCCGTCCCCATCTATTAGGCCGAGCCCGATGAATAGGCGCCTCTCCTGCTCGGTCAGCCCGCTGTCCACGGCCGGTATCTGGGCCCCGTCCACCACCACGTGTCTGACCGGTCGGTTTATCATCCTCTCGAGGTCCTCGAGGCTGGCCCTCAGGGGCTCGTTGCCGGCCCTCACGTAGGACTCCTCGGGCGTGGCCACCCAGCTCTGCCTGAACAGGTCGTAGAGCCTGCCCTTGACCCTCCCCTCGAGGATCTCCCTTAACGTGACCCTGTTGACGGGCTCCTCGGCCACGAACACCAGGCCTATGAGCCTCTCCCTAAGCTTGTCCAGCCACATGGCCCTGAGGGCCCTCGCGTTGTACCTGTGGCGCTGGTACGGGTCGTCCTGCCTGTATAGCATGACCGCTGCCATGCCCCCAACGGGGCCTCCCCTCAGCCCGCCGTCCCTGTCGAGGCCGGCCATGAGGCACATGAGGGCGTTGTACTTCTGGTAGGCCATCATTATGGGGTGCGTCATAGTGATGTTCTGGGGGTCGGGGTACACGGCCTCGTCCTTCCACATCTCGATGATGGAGCCCAGGTAGTCCCACCTGCCGTTGTTGGACTTGACGAGCCTCTCGCGCCAGATCCAGAATATGACCGGCAGGTAGAGGCCTGCCCTCGCCTCCTCGTACAGCATGGCGATCTTCAGCTCGCCCCTGCCTAGGCCCAGCCTGTCCTCGACCCTCCTCAGGATCCTCTCTATGACCAGGGCCTCGTCCGGGGTCTGGACCTTGGGCACGTAGAAGTACACGTTGGTGCCGGCCCCCCTCAGCGACTCGTAGTTGTTCAACGTGTATATCACTATGGACGTTATTATGGCGGGGACGGGCCTCCCGTCCAGCCTCACGTCGAAGTCCAGTATGTGGAGGCCGGGTACCCTGTGTATGAGGGTGGGCCACCTGTCCCGGGGCTTCCTCACCCGGTACTCCTTCCCCCCCTCCCTGTAGGGGTCCGGAACGTCGCCGGACAGGACGCGTCGCACCACCCGCCTGGCCTCCCACACCGCTGCCACGTCCCTCCCGGAGCCCCTGGGCACGTACCAGGCGGGCGACGCGTCCTCCTCGTCCTCCATCATTGAGGCCACGTCCGCGTTTATCTGGTGTATGGCCCTGGACATGGGGTGCCAGGGCCCGGTTATCTCTAGGCCGGGGTTCTTCAGGGGATGCAGGTCGTCCGGCACCGGCGTGGTCCAGTTGAGGCCCCACCTAAGGGGCGAGTCCCGTCCAAGCAGGTTGTCGATCAGCCCCTGGACAATCTCCCTAAACGTGCGGACGTTGCCGTCGGCGTCCACGAACCTGTCGTCCCACCTGGGGAAGGACGCCTTGACCCTCACCGGTTCCCCCCTGTCAAGCCACTCCCTCCTGGCCCTGACGACGCGGTCCACCTCGGGCCCGAACTCCCGGGCCAGCTCCTCTATGAGGCCCTCCACTGAGATCTTCCTCCCATTCACAGTCTTCTCGCCGAAAAGGTCTGGGAAGGCCTGTAGGACCCGCTGGTTAATCTCCAGCATTGGTGTCAGTGGAGACTCACGCTTTAAATGTTGCCCAACGCCGCCCATAGCGCCCACATGACAATAATTTTGCCCTGGCAAATTAATGGCCAACCATCATTTAAAAGCCCGAGTTGGGTGGTCGATATGGTTAGGGGCTTTTCAGACAATTACGGTAGGCTCCCCAACTACATAGATGGAAGGTACGTCGAGGTCTACACGGATAGGTATCTGCCCACGTACGATCCGGGGACGGGTAGGGTCATAGGCGAGGTGCCGGTCCTCAAGGACGTGGACGTGGCTGTGGGGGCCGCTGCACGCGCCTTCGAGAAGTGGTCCCGTGTGCCCGTGTACGACAGGCTCCAGTACCTGGCCAGGCTCAAGGCGCTCATGGAGGAGCACCGCGACGAGATCGTGAGGATGCTCTCCCAGAACGTCGGCAAGACGTTGACCGACGCGAGGGGCGAGTTCAGGAGGGCCATGGACAGCGTGGACATGGCGCTGGGCACGCCGAGCCTCATGGCCCAAGTCCTCAAGGTCATGAACGTGGCTGGGGGCGACGCCGAGATAGACATGGAGACCGTGAGGGAGCCCCTCGGCGTGTTCGCCATAATAACCCCCTTCAACTTTCCCGTCATGATACCCTTCTGGTTCATCCCGCTGGCCGTGACGCTGGGCAACACGGTGGTGCTCAAGCCCTCCGAGCTGGATCCGGTGGCCCCCCTCTTCGTGGCGAGCCTCTTCGAGAGGGCCGGCTACCCGCCCGGCGTGGTCAACGTGGTCACTGGCGATGGGGCCACCGCGGAGGCCCTCATAAAGCACCCGGAGGTGGTGGGTGTGGCCTTCGTCGGGTCCACTCGGGTCGGCCAACAGGTGTACGCGATGGCGGCGGCCCACGGTAAGAGGGTCCTGGTCGGCGCAGGCGCCAAGAACCCGGTCGTCGTTATGCCCGACGCGGCGCCAGCCGACAAGGTGGTCGAGAACATCATAAGCGGCTTCTTCAACCTGTCGGGCCAGCGCTGCCTGGCCCCAGGCAACCTGGTGCTGGTGGGCGACGCGTACGCCAAGTACCGCGACCTTGTCGTCGATAGGGCCAGGAAGGTCAGGGTGGGGTACCAGCTCCACGAGGAGACCGAGATGGGGCCCCTCGTAAGCGACGCCGCGAGGAAAAGGGTGGCCGGCATGGTCGAGAAGGCGATAGGCGAGGGTGCCAAGCCCCTCCTCGACGGAAGGGACTACAGGGTCGACCCCGCGTACGCCAGCGGCTTCTACCTTGGCCCCACAGTCCTGGACGGCGTGGCCCCAGACATGGAGATAGCCCGGGAAGAGGTGTTCGGGCCCGTGATACCCATACTCCGCTTCGACACCTTCGAGGAGGCACTTGAGTTCGCCAATTCGGGCAAGTACGGCAACGCCGCCTCCATCTTCACCACGTCTGGGAAGTACGCCAGGGAGTTCGCCAGGAGGGTCAACGCGGGCAACGTGGGGATAAACATGTCGGTGGCGCAGCCCCTGCCCTTCTTCCCGTTCGGCGGGCGCAAGCAGTCCTTCTTCGGCGTACTGCACGCCCAGATAGACGCGGTGGACTTCTTCACGGACAGGAAGGTGGTGATGGGGCGCTGGTGGTGACTCGGAGGCGCCCGGTCCTGGCCGCGTATATTAGCAGTGCCAGGGAGGCGCGCATGTCCTCCAGCCCGCCTTCGGCGGCCCTCCTAACGGCCTCGTCCAGCGGAACGCGGAGACGCTCAATCACCTCGTGTGTCTCCGGCCGGGCCTCGGCCTCCTCGGGGTCCACGGCTACGTATATCGAGGCCACCTCGGTGCTGTAGCCGGGGCTCACCACCCCCTCGAACACCTTTTCGAGGTGCCTAGCCCTGAGGCCGGCCTCCTCCTCGAGTTCCCTTGCTGCTGCCTCCTCCTCATCCTCGCCGTCCTCCACTACGCCGGAGGGCAACTCCACCACGTATCTGCCCAGGGCAGGGCGGTACTGCCTTATGAGCACCACGGTGCCGCCCACAATGGGGAGCACAGTGACGACGCGGGGAAAGACGACCCTCTCCACGTCCATTAATGTCCCATTGGGAAGAGACTGACGCTCCACCTCAACCACGACCCTCCTCCCAACGTACGCCCTCATGGCGGGCCGTGGATGCACCGGGCAAAAAAGGATTAGCCCTCCCTGTACTTGACGGCCAGCTTCGCGTCGAAGACGAGGACCGCCTCTCCCTCCTGGTTGAGCACCTCGTGGGCGAGGGTGACCAGGCCGAACCTCTCCCTCCTTTCCCTCCCCACGACCCTTATCCTGGCCCTTATAGTGTCGCCGGGCCTAACGGGCCTCGTGAAGCGCAGCTTGTCGATGCCGTAGAACGCCACCACGTGGTCCGTGATGCCCAGCCTCCACCAGAACCCTGTCACAATGGAGAGAGTCAAGACGCCGTGGGCTATGCGGGTCCCGAACGGCGACGACTTGGCGACCGTTTCGTCCAGGTGGATAGACGTGAAGTCTCCGGAAACGCCGGCAAAGTTCACTATGTCCGTCTCCGTGACGGTGCGGCCCGGCGTAAGGAACTCGGACCCCTCCTGGAAGTCCTCGAAGTACATGGCGTGTCGGCATGGGGGATAAAAAACGTTTGCTGGGCCCGATCCGATTATAAATGGGGGCCGGGGATTTGGCATGGCCAAGATAAGGGTCATAGTGGAGGCGGAAGTGGACGACGAGCTTGTCAAGAGGCTCCTCGAGTCGCTGCCAGGCCCCCCAAACGAGCTCGAGGGGGAGCTCACCAACGTGAGCGGCAGGTTCAAGGTGAGGATCGTGCACCATGATAAGGGTTGAGGCCGAGGCGGACGGTCGGAAATATATAGTTGCTGTCGAGGAACTCTCCGTGGACGTGTCCATGGTCATCAACGGGATCCACATAAGGGGGATGGCCGACGGCGCAAGGGGCACCGTAGTCGTGGAGTGGCCTCCGTATGCCGTGTTCGATGCTGCGGCCCTAGCGCTTAGGGCAACGCCCCTGCTGATGAGGCTGAGGGAGCTCTACGGTACCTCAGTCGAGCTGAGGTACCGCGGGTTCAAGGTACTCGAGCTATGACCAGGAGGCGCGTCGTTGAGTCCGTCTTCGAGGGGCTTACGCCGCCGCGCCCAGCTATACAGGTAGAGGCCAACAACAAGGAGGAGGAGTACGCCCTAAGCGACACCGTGGGCATCAGCGTGAGAGTGCCACAGTGGGCCGAGTACTTCTCTAGGGGCGGCCCCTACGGGCAGAGGCCCGGCGAGTCCAGGGCCCAGTGGGCGGAGAGGGTTTCAGAGGAATTGAAATATTACCCGTGGCCCGACCTGCACAGCGTCGTAGCAGACGCGGTCAACGCCTTTCGCAAGGCCGCCGGCAGGTACGCCGGCGAGAGGTACATCGTGTTCAAGGTGCTGGGCCCCACCGAGACCGCCGAGACGTTCTTCGCCCCGCCCGTCCCCGAGGAGGTGGCCGACTACGACCAGACTTGGCACAGGTACGACTTCGCCGTGCTGCTGCGCTACAGGCCCGACGCAGCGCTGGCGCTCTACGACAGGATAGCGGGCTACGTGTACGAGCTCGTGAGGGCCGGCGCCGAGCTGGACGTCGTGGACGCCGTCAGGGTGGCAGACGATGCGGCGGACTATAGGGGGCCGCTGTACTCGCCCAGACTCATGGAGAGGTACTACGAGTGGCACGGCAGGTTCGTCGACGCCGTTACGAGGGCAGGCAAGGTCCCCATGCTGCACTGCGACGGCAACGTGCAGCCCATGGAGCCGAGGCTCGGGTACCGCGGCATACATCCAGTGGACATAGCCCCCAAGACGACTCTCAGGGACGCGTACGAGTGGGGCAGAGCTGTGGCCGAGTTCAGGGCCAGGACCGGCAAGGTGTTCGTGACCGGCATGCCCATAGACCTCATATTCAACGAGGACGTGTCCGTGGACGAGTTCCTCAATTTCGTAAAGTGGTTCGTGGACATACATGGCACCGAGCGGCTCCTCCTGTCAACCACCCACAGGCCCTATCCCCTCCGGGGCTACCACGAGGAAGGGGCGCGGGCCAAGGTGCTTGCTGTGCGCAGGGCCTACGGCGCCGACTAGGCCAACATGTGCCTGAGCTCCCCCAAGAGGCGCCTGGCCATGTCCACCGCCCTGGACGCAACGCCTACGTCCAACGAGGTCGACCCATAGTCGGCCATGACCCTGTACTGGTACAGCTCGAGGAGGGTCGCCGCCAGGTCCTTCCGTCCCCAGTGAAGCAGCACGTTGGCCAGCTTGTCGTCCCTCCGCGGCACGTTTCCCTGTCTGGCAGCAACCAGCAGCTCGGCTGCCATCCTTGCCGCGAAGTAGGCCGCCGAAGCCGCCTTGTTGTAACACCCTGCGGCCAGATCCCTCTCGGCCTCGTCGAGGAGGGTCAGCGCCTTAGCCCAGCTCATCGCAGGGCAGAACCACCGGCATTATGCCCGTGTCCCCATACCTCGCGTCCAGCTCCAGCTTAACCTCGACAACCCTGGGAATCGCCGAGAGGGGATCCTCCACGCAGATGGCCACCACGTGGCCCACTACGTCCACCTTGCGCGGGTGAACCGAGGAACGCACAGAGGCGACGAACTCCGCGAGGGCTTCTTCGGGCGGTTGGGGCGATGCGACGCCTGCCTTAAATCTTTCAATTAAGGGTATTTCGTCCCGGCCCACAACCACCGGCATTATGCCCGTGTCCCCATACCTCGCGTCCAGCTCCAGCTTAACCTCGACAACCCTGGGAATCGCCGAGAGGGGATCCTCCACGACCACGAGCACGTTGCCCAGATCGGTATCGCGTGCAATAACCTCGACCGCGTGGACCTCCCTCAACACGCGGTATGCGAATTCCAGGAGCGGTTCCCCCACGTCCCTGCTCAGGTAAAGCACGTTGTGTCACAACGACGGACTTTTATTTTGGTCGTCCCAGCAACACGTGATGAGGACTTGCCCCCACTGGAGCTGTGACGCCTATTCCGCGGGCTGACGTAAGTGTTATATGCAACGGCGCCCATAGTTTCCGTCCGGGCCTCGGGACGGGGCACCAACTGCATGTGGATGTCCGGCGAGGGCTCATGCAAGGCGCGCCAGCCCGCATCAACATTAGGCTTCCCAAGTTTTCACGATTGGCTAAGATAAACAAAATTACATGTGGACTGGCATCCCCATGGACCTGTACAAGTACGACGTCGTTATCGTTGGTTCGGGCATTGCTGGGCTTAGGGCCGCACTTCAGGCCGCGTGGACTGGCAGGGGCAGGCTGAGCATAGCCATCCTAACCAAGGTCCACGCCATGAGGAGCCACAGCGTGTCCGCCGAGGGCGGCATGTCGGCCGTGCTCTATCCTGACAAGACCGGCGACAGCTTGGACCTCCACGCATATGACACCGTGAAGGGCAGCGACTTCCTGGCGGACCAGGACGCGGTGGAGCTCCTCGTCAAGCTGGCCCCAGAGGAGGTGAGGCTCCTCGACAGGCTCGGCGTCCCGTGGACCAGGGAGCCTGACGGGCGGATAGCCCAGAGGCCCTTCGGAGGCATGACAATACCCCGCACCACGTTCGCCGCCGACAAGACCGGCTTCTTCATCATGTCCACGCTCTACAACAACGTGCTCAGGTTCGACAACGTCCACATATACCACGAGCACTTCGTGACCAAGGTCGTGATCGAGAACGGCGAGTTCCGTGGGGTCGTGGCCCTGGACTTGAAGACCGGCGAGCTCAAGGCCTTCCGGGCCAAGGCGGGCATACTCGCCGCTGGGGGATCCGGGAGGATGTACAGGCTTACCACAATGGCGCATTCCAGCACCGGCGAGATATATGGATTCGCCCTAAGGGAGGGGCTCCCCCTCAAGGACATGGAGTTCGTCCAGTTCCACCCCACAGCGCTGGTCCCAAGCGGCATACTGATAAGCGAGGCGGCGCGTGGAGAGGGCGGCTACCTGGTCAACAGGGAGGGGGAGAGGTTCATGCAGAGGTACGCGCCGCAGCGCATGGAGCTGGCCCCAAGGGACATAATATCGAGGGCCATAGTCACCGAGATAATGGAGGGGAGAGGACTGACCGATCCCGAGAGCGGGATGGGCCACGTCCTACTCGACCTCAGACACCTGGGCGAGAAGAAACTCAACGAGAGGATCCCATTCATAAGGGAACTCGCCATCAGGTACGTCGGCGTGGATCCCCTCAAGGAGCCCATACCAGTGAGGCCCGCGGTGCACTACATCATGGGCGGTATACACACGGACACGTACGGGAGGGTCCTCGATGTAGGCGGCAACTGGGTGAGGGGGCTGTGGGCCGCCGGCGAGGTCGCCTCGGTGTCTGTTCACGGCGCAAACAGGCTCGGCTCCAACTCGCTGAGCGAGTGCGCGGTGTGGGGCAGGCTGACGGGCGAGGAGGCGGCCAAGTACTCCATGGAGCTGGCCGAGCCAACCATCGACGAGTCGTTCAGGGAATCTGTCAAGGCCGAGGAAAAGAGGATATACGACGGGCTGCTCCACAGGGAGGGAGGCACAGTCTCTGTGTACGAGGTTAGGAGGAGGATGCAGGACATCATGGAGGACCACGTGGGCATATTCCGCCACGGCTCGCAGCTCGGGGAGGCCGCCGCCATGCTTAAGAGGCTGAGGGAGGAAGCTCGGAGCATGAGGCTGGACGACAGGGGAAAGGCGTACAACCAGAACCTCAAGGACCTCCTCGAGGTGGACGGCATGTTGGACGCGGTCATGGCCGTGGTGGCAGGGGCATATGCCAGGACAGAGTCCAGGGGGGCACACTACAGGACTGACTACTCCAAGAGGGACGACGCCAACTGGCTCAAGCACACGTTGGCGTACATGCGTGGGGGGAGCCTCGAGCTGGCCTACGTGCCGGTCCGCATAACCAAATGGCAGCCCGAGGAGAGGAAGTACTGATGGTGCCCGTTACGCTCAGGGTCAGACGGCAGGTGGCGGGGGAGGGCAGGTGGCAGGTCTACAAGGTTGAGGCCGCCTCTGAGAAGGCCACGGTGCTCGACCTGCTCCTCAAGGTCAAGGAGGAGCAGGACCCGACCCTCGCGTTAAGGTACAGCTGCAGGATGGCCATATGCGGCTCGTGCGGCATGGTCATCAACGGGAGGCCCATGCTGGCGTGCCAGACCAAGCTAAGCGACCTGGGGACCACGGACATATCCGTGGAGCCCATGTGGAACTACCCCGTGGTCAAGGACCTCGTGACCGACATGGGCGAGTTCTTCGACAAGCATAGGAGGGTCAAGCCGTACATGTTGAGACGCGAGGAGGAGATCTTTGAAGGGGGCGACGAGTTCAGGCAGAGGCCCGAGGACGTGGAGAGGTACCTGGACTTCGCATACTGCATATTCTGCGGCCTCTGCTACTCGGCCTGCCCACGGGTAGCCGAGAACCCCGAGTTCCTCGGCCCCCAGGCCCTCGGCCAGGCAGCGCGCTGGATATTCGACAGCAGGGACAGGGGCGCCCAGGAAAGGATGAGGATAGCCGACGGCGAGGACGGGCTCTGGTCCTGCCACTATATTGGCTCATGCTCCGAGGTGTGCCCCCGCGGAGTAGAGCCGGCCTTCGCAATACAATTGCTCAAGATGAGGGCGATGAGGCCATGACGCTGGGTAGGCTGGGCAAGTACCACCTGGAGGGCCTCCTCCACCACCTGGCCTACAAGGCCATGGCCGTGTACGGGCCAATATATGCCGCGGCTGTAGCAGCATGGTACGCCGGGCTGGTCCCCCTTAAGCCCTTCATGGCGTTGCTCTGGGCGATCTCGACGCCCATAGTGGTGGAGTTCCTGAAGGGCATAGCCTCGGTAGTGAGTATGGGCTCCCTCTTCACGAAGTTCGTTGAGAGGAAGGTGAGGAAGCTGAGGGAGACCTACAGGGGCCGCTACCTGGCCGCGCTGGCCCTCTTCCTAGTGGGCATCATAGTGTGGATAATGGCCCTGGCCGTAATAGTGGTGCTATGAGGC
Source organism: Thermoproteaceae archaeon (assembly GCA_015521775.1). Classification (GTDB taxonomy): domain Archaea; phylum Thermoproteota; class Thermoprotei; order Thermoproteales; family Thermoproteaceae; genus WANN01. The sequence goes on along the minus strand of WANN01000002.1, from coordinate 73,347 downwards.
CCCTCATGGCAATCCACTACATGGCCATGATTGGGACCCCAGGCCTGCTGGTACTCATAGCTATATTCGCGTTGCTCGGCCTAGAGTGGAGACCTCTAGTGGCGCTACAGGCGTTCCTCGCCATACTCTTCACGGCAATAGCCTCGCTCGAGTTTGCCCGGGATAAGCGCAAGAGGGGGCACAGGGCCCCACAGTAAAAAGGTTCTTATTCTGGGTCTCCATACCCCTATGGTTGTTTGGATCCCCGAGAGGGACCACCTTGAGGAGAGCAATGCGGCGCGCTTCATGGCCGGGCATGGGCTTAAAGGCGTGGAAGATTTCGTAGCCTTCACGTACGAGAGGCCCGAGGAGTTCTGGGGCATCTTCGAGAGGGAGGTGCTCCAACTGAGGTGGGCAACCCCCTACAGCAAGGTGCTCGACCTCTCCAGGGGCAAGCCCTGGGCCCAGTGGTTCGTAGGCGGCGAGATAAACATCGCTGACCAGTTGCCCGAGGACCCGAGGCCCCTCGTTATATGGGAGGGCGAGGACGGCGAGCGGAGGACACTCACATACACTGAGGTGCTCTACATGTCGAGGGGCGTCGCCAGTTGGCTTACGAGGAACGGGCTCAGGAAGGGGGACAGGGTCGCCATATACATGCCCATGGTCCCCGAGATAGTGCCCGTGTTTCTTGGGGCCATAAGGGCTGGCGGCGTCGTGGTGCCCCTGTTCTCCGGGTTCGGCAGGGAGGCCATCAGGGTCAGGCTCGAGGACAGCGGCGCCCGCTTCGTGTTCGCCTCGGACGTTGCGTACAGGAGGGGGAGGGAGGTGGACATGCTGGGCGAGCTCCTGGCCGGCCTCACCGACTCCGTGGAACAAGTAGTGGTGCATTATAGGAGTGGGAAAAGGGGGGATTGGACCGGGCTCGACGAGGTCCTTAGGACCGGCGGAGACCACGTGGAAAGGATGGGGTCGGAGGACCCCATCATGATAATATATACGTCGGGCACCACGGGCAGGCCCAAGGGCACCGTCCACGTGCATGGGGGCTTCCCCGTAAAGGCCGCCGCAGACATATACTTCCACTTCGACCTACGTCCCGGAGAAGTGCTGACATGGGTCACGGACATGGGGTGGATGATGGGGCCGTGGCTGGTCTTCGGCTCGTACCTGCTCGGCGCGTCCATGGCCTTCTTCGAGGGGGCCCCCGACCATCCCAGGGATAGGATCTGGCGCTTCGCCGAGGGGGCCCGCGTAGCAGTGCTGGGCCTCTCAGCCACGCTGATAAGGCTGCTCAGGTCCCTGGGAGCCGGGCCGGAGGCGCTTCCCGACTCCCTGCGGGCGTTCGGGAACACGGGCGAGCCTATCGACCAGGAGAGCTGGACGTGGCTATACGGGACGGGCAGGGGGAGGATCCCCATAATAAACTATTCTGGGGGCACCGAGATATCGGGCGGCATACTGGGCTGCTACGTGGTCAAGCCCATCAAGCCCACCTCCTTCAACGGGCCTAGCCCCGGCATAAGGGCCGCCGTGCTGGACGAGGGAGGGAGGCCTGTGCCTCCCGGGGTCGAGGGGGAGCTGGCCGTGCTCTCCGTGTGGCCGGGCATGACTAGGGGGTTCTGGAGGGACCCCGAGAGGTACCTGGAAACGTACTGGTCTAAGTGGCCAGACGTCTGGGCTCACGGCGATGCGGCCGTGGTCGATGGGGAGGGATACTTCTACATTGTGGGTAGGGCTGACGACGTGATAAAGGTGGCCGGCAAGAGGCTGGGCCCAGCCGAAATAGAGGCCGCGCTCAACTCGCATCCCGCCGTGGCCGAGTCCGCATGTGTGGGAGTGCCCCACGAGGTCAAGGGGGAGGTACCCCTCTGCTTCGTGGTGCTCAGAGCTGGCCACACGCCGACCGAGGAACTCAGGAGGGAGCTCCTCAGGGCGGCGGAGACGGCGCTGGGCAAGGCCCTGGCGCCCCAGGACGTGGTGTTCGTCGGCATGCTGCCCAAGACGAGGAACGCGAAGATCATGAGGAGGGTCATAAGGGCAGTGTACATGGGGAGGAGCCCAGGCGACCTCTCGGCACTCGAGAACCCTGAGGCCGTGGAGGAGCTCCAACGGGTCCTCAGACGAAACTCGCCTTCCTAACCCAGATTCTGGTCCCAAGTCTTTGGACGCTTTTCCACTGCCTGCCAATGTACAACGTGGTGATGTGTGCGATCGTCGCAGTGCCTATTTCAAACGATGCAGTTCGTGTCCCTGGATAACATGCCCTAGATAGGCTCAATGGACAGGCCGTCTGCTGTTCACGCTATGAGGGGCACCTTGGCCTTCCTCATGAGTTCTCTGAACTCCTCTATACCGACCTCGGCGATCCTGCACGCCCGCCTGATATCACCAGTCTCTATGTAGTATGTCAGGGCTATCCTCAGCCCCGGCGGCAACGATTCTATGAACCTCCAGTCAGCCCTCTCCCTCCTCACACGCCTAGCCTCCTCCATATCCTCGAAATACCGCCTAAACTCCTCCACACGTACCGTGACGCCTCAATTTATAAACGCATAGCCGATGTTACTCGACCATCCGCAGTCCTATGTCCCAATTCGCCGCGGCACTTCGAGGACTTCTGCATAGAACCAGTACAACTGGCAGAGCCCCCAGAGATGGCCCAACCATCAGTTTCACCACCTCCACCCAGCTGCTGGCTTAACTGGACCAGGTCAATGAAGTGCGGCGCGCGGCTTGGCAGGAAAAAGTAAAAGGTTCTAAAGAGAGCGGGGTAAAATACGGAAATAAAATGTATCAAGCGTGCCTATCCCCACATATTATGTGTATATTACGCCATCTGTAGAAAGATTGTTGTTTTGTGGTGTTATGGTTTTGATGGCCCTCGCTAGACCCTCACGATCTTCCTGACCCAGAGTCTGGTCCCGAGCCGCCGGGACACCTCCTCCAGGTACTCGTCCATGCCGCGCGCCATGAGGGCGTGCGCCACTGCCACCAGGTCAAACATGAGCCACTCTGGCGGCACTGTGAACTTGACGGTGGGGTTGGCCCGGAGGACGCCGTTCTCGCAGTTCGCTGGGGCCAGCGCCATGGCGTACTCGAGGGCCAACCCCTGCCACGGCACGTCCTCCATAATCCCCACAAGGGTCGTCGCTTCCTCTGGGTCCCCTGGACAGACGTCTGCCCTGACCTCGACGCCTATATCCACGAACGCCAACTTGTAACGGTCGCCCTCGTACCTGGACACAAGGAGGAGTCCCCTGTCCCTCACGAGGAAAACGGCCCTTTCCCCCTCCCCGAGCCTGGCCAACCTGAACAGGGCCTCCCGCGAGTCCACCTCGGGTATCCCCATTACCTGAGCGCGTCCCTCAGCGATGGGTAGGCCTCGTCCTTCCAGCGAGTGCCCGCGAAGAGCCTATCGTAGTGCATGCTTGAGACGGGCACTCCCACCAGGTCGACGAAGGTGCCCCACCCGATCCTGTCTATCATGTCGGCGAGCCGCTCCCCCTCCCTGGCATGCTCGCGCCACACGTCTATTATCCGCCTCACTATTGCCGTTATTTCCCTGTAGTGGGGCGGCACTGCGGGCACCCAGGGCACGAGGACACGCGCAAGGCGCCTACCCACCCCCGTATTCGAGTACTTGCCGCCGACCAATATGGCGACGCCCACGTTCTCGGGGTCGTAGTCGAACGCGTCGCAGTTCTCCTTGCACCTCGCACAGTTAATGCACTTCTCCGGGACCAGGAGCAGCCTTATCTTGTCGCCCTCGCGCCTCAGCGTAAGGGCGCCCGTCGGGCAGACCTGGACGAGGAACACCTGGGACTCGGGTATCCTGGCCAGTGCCTTGGGGGGCGGGAGGCATAGGGACAGTATCTCCTCCCTTATCTTGGGGGGCGCCCCCCACTGGCCCACAATGGCAATGTCTATGCCCGTGCCCCCAGCGCACATGGCAGGGCACCCGGACACATATATCCTGAGCTTGGCTGGGAGGGTCTTCTCCCCCGTGAAGTACTCGTAGAGTTGGTCTCCAAGGGCCTTGGTTATGCTTGGGGAGTCTACTACGGCTGTGGTGCAGGTGAGGAAGGCTGTGCAGGAGTTTATCCCCCACAGGGTGGGTCCCCATCCGCCTACTGGGAAGCCCATCCCCTCCACCTCCTCCCTAATCCTCTGCGCGGCCTCGAGGCTGTCCGCCAGAAACTCTATGTTGCCGGCCATGGTGATCCTTATGGCCCCAATACCGTGCCTGTCGGCTATGTCCGCGAACTTCTCAGCGGTGTCTGCGCTGAGCCTCGCGTTGGGCGGCAGGGCTACCTTCACTGTGAACACCCTCTCGCCGGTCTCCGAGACATGCTCAATAATGCCATACCCATGGAAACGCCTGTCAACCCACCTCCCGTAATTCCGCTTGAGGAGCTCCGGCAGGTACTTGTCCAGGTCCACGGGGAACACCTTGTTGAGTCTCTCGGCCTTGGCAGGCTTCGCGGGCGCCGTCATCTCCCCAGCTCCTCGGAGAGCTTTAGGAACTTGTCCCTCTCCTCCTTTTGGAGCACCTTGTACGGTATGTATGTGGGGTTGGCCACATGCCTGCCGCTGGCCTCCATGCCCAGCCTCCGGAGGAACTCTGTGAAGCCCACCTTCAGTATGTAGTCGCCCAGCCTATCCTTGGGGACGCCCTCCCTGTCCCACGGCTCTATCACCTTGAAGGCTAGGCCCACCGCGTCCCTCGGCTTGTCGGGGTCCAGCATCGTCAGGAACCAGCCGAGCTTAGGGCCGAACCTCCCCTTGACTCCGCCCCCCACAAGCACCGCTACCTTCTTCTTGCGGCCCGGCCTAATGGCCGGGAAGGCCGACCTAATGCAGTTCATGCTCTTCCTGCACCTCTCCCCGTTGATTATGAGGGTCCCGGACTTCTCGTCCCACGTGATGGCCCTGCTTGGGCACCTCTCCTCGAGCCTCCTCGGGTCCACCTCCCCTGCCTCGACCTTCCTACGCAGCGCCTCCTGGTCCACCTCGGGGGCCCCCTCCCATATGCCTATCAGGCCGAAATCCGCCCTATTAGCCCTAGCGCAGTCCATGGGACACCCAGACAGCTTTATCTTGAACTTGTATGGGAAGCCGGGAGTAGCGATCGCGTCGTTGACCCTTTTGTCCCTGTGGAACTCGGCATACCACGCCAAGGTGTCGAAAAGGGCGAACTCGCATAGGGCTGGGCCAACACACGCGTTGAGGGCCCTAATAGCGTCGCCGCTACCCCCCACGTCCGTGCCTATGGCCCTGAGCTCGTCCACGAGCTGCTCCGCGTGTTCCTTCCTGAGGTTTATGACTAGGGCCCCCGTCTGGCCTACCACCTCGAGGAGCCCCACGCCCAGCTTCTTCGAGAGCTCGGCCAGCTTCTTGAGGAAACTGGTTGGGAGGAACTTGCCGGGCGTGTGGAAGACCCTGAAGTGTACCTCCTCCCCCCTCCCCGGCACCCACTCCCTTGCAACCCTGGCCAGCACGCCCGTATTGACGAACTGTACGGGCGCCGTGCTGGGCCCCCAAGGCGACTTACGCGCCACTAACCCAACACCGTAGACGTGTAGGGGGTACCCAGTCCTCCTCAACTCGGACACATGGCTGGGCCATCTACCCCCCTCGAAATGCTTAAGCATCTCGTCGGCCCGCCTCAAGAGCTCTTCAGGCGGGGGGAGGTCAGGGGGAGCCGCCATGACAATATAGTCCTACATATATATATCCGTTATTACTATTTAAACATTAATACGCGAAGGCCCGACCATACCGCACGCCTCCGACACACCCGCATATACCACGTACAAGCGTCGTGATCTGCCCGTTGATGGATATGCCCATAACGCCCACTCGCCCTAACTGTGCTGCCCAATCCAACGCCTCACATGTCCAGGCGATGGTGCACGGCCTTCTACAGCTGGCCAGCACGGCGGCCCATAAGAGGTGGCTAATACCGCCGGGTTTGGTCCCACTAACGCGGGGCTAGGCGTGGGCCCAAGCCGCGTCCCTGCCTGGGAACACGAGTATGGACATGTCGCTGAAGTCCAGCTTCGCCAGTTCGCCCAGCTCCCCGCTCCACATCCTCAGCCCCCTGTAGATCTTCTCCAGGACGTTCACTGGGGCGCCCTTGTCGACGCCCATGGCTATCAGGCGCCTGGCCACCTCCCTGGGCATGTACTGGCCCGGCCCCGGAAGCACCACTACCGTGAGTCCCCTCCAAATGCCCCATGCCACGTGCTCCATGTCCTCGGCCGACGCGTCAGCCCTGTTAAAGCTCACCACGAGCACCTTGTCGAAGGGCATCTTGAGTATGTTGAAGGCGGCCAGCAACGACGATACGCCCGGCACGAACTCCACTTCGCCGAGACTCATGAGGAACGACACTATGTCCCGCTCGGACACGGTGGGATCGCCCGTGAGTAGGACGCACAGCTCGGAGCATGTCCCCGCGGCATGGCGCAGCTGCTCCCTGTACGCGTCGGCCCTGAGGAGCTCGCACTTGACGCCGTGATGTTCCATGGTCCTCGCAGCCCACTCAAAGCCGTAGACACAGTCGCAGTTCCTCACAGCGTCCAGGGCCTTCAAAGTGACCAGCGTGGGGTCACCCGGCCCCGTGCCCACCAACACTATCCGGCCCATCGGGCCCAACCCGACACATAAATATATCATTGCGCCCTGAGGCGGAACCGATATATTGCCTGTTAAACCACGCACGGCCGTGAGGATAGGGGACACATTCACCGAGATGGCCCGACTGGTCACACAGCGCCACGTGAACCCCCTCTCCACCCTATACGGGGGCTACATGCTCATGTGGCTGGTCGATGCTGGGACCATAGCTGCGCTTAGGCTTACTGGGCGCGGCATAGTGCTCGGCTACATGGACAGGGTCCACTTCGTGGAGCCCGTTAGGCTGGGGGACCTGTTGCTGTACAGGGCCTGGTGCGTCAACGTGAGGCGGGCCAGCCTTACGGTGCTTGTCGAGGCGTACGTGAGACGGGGCGATAGGCTGGCCCTGGCCACCCTGGGAAGGCTCATATTCGTCGCAGTGGACAGTTCCGGTAGGCCTGTCCGGCTTGGGACGCGGCTCGAGGCCCAGGAAGACTGGGAACGGGACATCAATAATCACTTCCAGAAGTGGCGCAGCGACGTGGATCCGGCCCTGGAATTCGAGCCGGGGGAAAGGGAATGGCCCCTTATAAGCAGTAGGCTGGTCATGCCAGAGGACGCACTGCACGGGAACCTCATGTACGGGGGACGCCTCCTCTACTACCTCGACGAGCTGGCCTTCGTCAAGGCCTGGGAAAAGCGGAGGGGCACCTACGTGACAGTCAGCGTGAACTCCATAGCCTTCAAAAGGCCCATACTCGTCGGCGACGTCATATACGTACACGGCGAGGTGACTGGCATAGGAAACACGAGCATGGAGGTCGGGGTAGAGGTCGTGGCTGACGGGGCAAGCGGGCGGAGACTGGTAGCAGAGGGATACTTCACATTCGTCCACATGGCCGACGGGAAACCGGCGCCCATAGGGATCCCCGGCCCCAAGCCGCGCTCCGCCGAGCATATTGACGAGGCGAGGAAACTGCGGGGCATAACGATCCCAGACCATGAGAGGACTCCCGCCACGTGGCTACTTATAAATCGCCAGTAGCGGCGCCGTCCCTAGGTGCCGGGAGTAAATATATAAAGCTCCGCCGAATGGGGAAACGGCCCCGGTAGCTCAGCCTGGCCAGAGCGCCTCACTGGTAATGAGGAGGTCCCGGACGGCGCACACAGCGCCGGGGAAAGTTCAAATCCCGGCCGGGGCTCCATAACTTCTATTGGCACCCCGTTATATGTTCTATTTAAACTGTGCATCGGCAAAAACCGTCTCTGAATGTCCCATAATTGGGTTGTGCTGAATAGAGAGCCGATGCAACTAAGGTCTGTAATCTAAACCTTTAAGTGTTACGTGCAGTACGTAACGCCTATGTGTGGGATAGTGGGCGTAGTACAGAGGGAGCCACAGATGTCTGGTAAGGATTTACATTCAATTAATAGTGCTATGAGTCACAGAGGGCCTGACGATTCGGGATACGTGTTTGTGGGCGACACCACCATTGAGGCGTTTGACTATGATACAGTTCCAAGCGCACGTAGGGGCATCCACGTAGACGAGGTGGGGCACGGCTGGATCTCCGCGCTGGCCAGCAGGAGACTAGCCATACTGGATACTAGCCACATGGGCCACCAGCCCATGAGCAACGAGGATAGAACTATATGGGTTGTACATAATGGCGAAATCTACAACTTTGAGGAGTTGAGGCGCGGCTTAAAGGGCCACGAATTTTCATGCGACTGCGACACCGAGGTGATAGTACACGGCTATGAGGAGTGGGGTATCGCGGGACTGCTCAGCAAGCTGAGGGGCATGTGGGCCTTCATACTCCTAGACGTGAAAAAGGGCCTACTTTATGCTGTGAGGGACCTAGTAGGCATAAAGCCCCTGTACATGTTCAACAGTCATAATGGGATTGTACTCACGTCGGAAGTGAAGGCCCTCCTCCCCATAACCAAGCTGAGGCCCAACGTAGATGCGGTAAGGAAGTACATTACATACACCGCTTTGGAACCCCATGAAACGTTTTTTGAGGGTGTATCGAAGGTTCCTCCGTCAACCTACCTTGAGATTGACCTGAAAAGTCTAGGCATGAGACGCGTTAAGTACTGGGATGTTCCCTCACGGATAGTGGACGAGAAGTACGGCGAAGCCATACGTTTATGGCGCGATACGTTTCTGGAATCTGTAAGGATACATCTGAGGTCAGACGTGCCTTTTGCGTTCCTTCTAAGCGGCGGATTGGACTCTGCGTCCCTCATAGCCGCATGGCACACATTACGCAATAGGGGCGACCTAGAACGGTGGGGAAAAACCAATGCACCGCTGGCATACGCTTTCTGCTCCGGCGATGAAAAGGACGAGTGTAGATATGCCGATGCAATCGCATCAGAGTATGGCATAGAATTGGTCAAAGTCCGCGATATCAATGTTGGGGACGCCGTGCGTGAAATAGCATATTACCATGATGAGCCTCCCGGGGGACCCAGCGTTATAGCTCAGTGGCATGTTATAAGAGAAGCCTCGAGAAACGTCAAGGTGCTTATCTCTGGCCAGGGCGGTGACGAGGTACTGGCAGGCTACCAGAGATACGTGTATAGGTATATATTGAGCGAAATTAAGCGGAATCCGATTCACGGCGTGGTCGAACTGCTCAGATTCCTTGACGTACTCCTCCAGAAGAGGGAATGGCTATTTTTCTCGAGGAAAATTGGCCGGACACAGGGGAGAAACCGGGGCATGGGCGTAGCGGATCCAGTAAATGCTCTGCTGGTCAGGGACCTAATGGGTGACGGCCTTCAACGATTGCTCCATTACGCTGATAGAGACGGGATGGCCTTTTCGGTCGAGGTGAGGGTCCCATATCTCGATAGAGCGCTGATAGAACTCGCCCTATCATTACCGGGCTACTACAAGCTGGCTAGGGGATGGACTAAGAGAATACATAGGGATGCCATGAAAGGCATACTCATAGATCTTATCAGGAAACGAAGGGACAAGGTAGGATTCGAGGTCCCTGAAAAGGAGTGGCTACTTGCTATACGCCCCCAAATAAACTATAACGATGTACAAGCCGTCCTGTCCAAATTAGGCGTCCCAGGCCCCATCATAGACGTGCTTTCCAATCTATGGAACAAGGCGGATAAGCTAAAGGGACCTGAGGCAAACCTCTTATGGAGAGCGATATTCCTATACTATTGGTATTTACATTACTTTGCTCATAATTCTTAAAAGTATACGTAAAACTTCTGTCGGGGTATGTTCCCTCGGAAGTCCCTCCACTATTCTTTCCCTTTTTACAACTTTCACGTTACATGCCAAGGCTTCGAGGGCCGTTAGACTAAGGCTATGTATGGATAGTTTATCTATTAAATACCAGAACTTATTAAGTATATACGGCATATATCGGTAGGGAATTGACCTCCTATGCCTGTCATGTATATAAAGCTTTAACTTCATGTCACGGGCTATCATTTTAGCTTCGTCCACGTCCTTTAATGCCCAGCTACTTGGGTCATATATGTAAATTGCGCTTTGGTGCTTAGATCTCAAGTGCTCCATAGGTCTAAACAGGTCCAGATTGACGGGATTTGGAAGGTAATATGCACCGTACTGTTTGCCCTCATCAAAGAGGTCGGGCGTGGATACCACAACAACATCGGCCCTACTAATTATGTCCACTTTGGACCCCCATAATCCCCTTATATCATCCCCATGATAATGCAATATGACCATTTTATCTTTATACAACATTTTTAAGGGACCTACTAAACGATCTAGACTATGTACGTGTATTACGTCGTATCGTCTTGCCATTTTAATAGCTTTGACTATGAATTCAGCAGGCCTGCACCGACATGTCTCGCCAAATATGGTATGCCCAAATTTATCAGCATCACTACGGGTGATTACCCAGGCATCCCATCCTAAAAGCCTGTTCTGGTATAGGGCCAACGTACTTGCGATACCAGCAGTATTCCATACATGCAATACTTTTATTGTCCTCCTCACTTCCCTCTCCGAGCTTTCCTGGTAAGAGCGGGCTAGTAGGAGTTGGCTCCTCACACCATAAAAGATTTTAAATACCTTATTTACATCAGCGTAAATGGGTATGGACCCTAACTATTATTGCCCTGGAGCGATCGCATCATTTGAATGCGGCACTTCAAGCAAAAGCACCTTTAGCATGCTCGCTGTCCGTAATAAGGGATCTATACATTTTACCACGCGTTCATTATTACGCCATGACATTAATGGAGGGGATTCACGTAGTTGAAAGGGGAAGGCAGCTAAGGGTTCCGCTAGGCGAGGGGCTTGGAGTAGTACATCCCCATTCCATATATAACAAGGGCAAAGTTTTCCCTTTCTGGCTTTACTATACGCCCTACCCGCCAGACAAGGCCGAACTACCATTTTTGGCGGTTTCCAACGATCTATTATATTACCATGCTCAGGGAGTAGTTAATCCACTATTATCTCGGGGCTTTCCGGGTTCCTGGGATGACCACCATTTAGCAGATATAGACGTGGTAAGGTTCCGTGGAGTGTGGCACATGTACTTTGCCGGAGCTACATATAGAGGGAAAAAAGTTGTGTCGATAGGCGTTGCTACAAGCACAGATGGCGTAAAATGGACGAAAGAGGAGAAGCCGGTGCTTGTACCTGATGAGACAATACCATGGGAAAAGGGGGACGGAGAACGGGTAGCGGTTGAAGGCCCTACAGCTCTTGAAGTTGGAGGATCATTATATCTATATTACTCGGCGCCGGGTTATGATGGGATACAGCGAATACTAGTAGCCGTATCAAACGATGGGATATCGTTTAAGAAGAAGGGCATTGTACTGGAACCGACATATACATGGGAAAAGAGGGGATTGAGCCATCCATACGTTTCATACATAGATAATAAAATGGTTATGTTATATGTGGCCGACGACGGCAAATGTATGCATTTAGGTATGGCGTACAGCGAAGAAGACCCTGCAATATTTAAAAAGCTTACTCGTCCCATTATCAGTCCTAGTTCGCTATGCGTATATCATTATAAAAATATAAAACATTTCAGTATTAATATTAGGAGAATATATAAATATACTATACGTAACGTCATTGAAAAGAACCTCTTATCTCCCTTCTGGAACAAACTGCACATATATAGGTCATCGTTCCTTGCAACACCCGAAAAACGGGTCGTGATGCAAAATAACACGGCTATACTATATGTCTCTTCATATGATTTAATATTATTAGTACCTACAATAGGCTACTATAAGGCCAAGATAACATTGCCATGAAGAGACCTAATATAATACTTGTGGTTCTAGATTCGTTGAGGAGCATGAACCTACAGTTATATGGATACCATCGTGTTACATCGCCCAATCTTGAATATATCGCTAAGTCGGGCACATTATTCAAAAATGCGTACGCTGCAGCGGATCAGACCGATCCTTCCTTTACAACTATACTCTCTGGAAGGCACCCTCTAACCCATGGAATAGTGAGACATGGCTTTGATATAACAAGTAGTCATATAGCTACCTTTGAGAAGACTGGTACACGTCTCTTGTCCGAACTCCTAAGTTCCGTGGGATATACTACCGCGGCAATTGACTGGCTTGGCAGATGGCATAAAAGGGGCTATTCAGTATATGCGTCTGCCTCAGAGCTAAAGAATGTCCATCTGCCCCGTATGTTTACGTCGCCTATTTTAAGGCTACTAGTTAGATCACCTAATATGTATATATATAATAATCTATATAAAATATTTTCCATGATTGGATATTGTCATGATAAGAATAGCCAGTGCATAATTGATGTAGCTAAAAAGATGGTGAAACGCCTCAAAAACAGGGGAAAACCCTATTTTCTCCTCATACACATATGGGATACGCATACCCCGTTCAACGACATACCTGCCTTCCTTGTAAAGAGATTTTACGATGGTAAATGTAGCGAGTATGTAACTCAGATGGCAAAAAGAATCCCAAATGAAACTTGGAGAAGACAAGTGGTGCAATATCATCTTAAGGGTATAAAATGTGTGGATGAGGTAGAGCCCAGATACAACGCGTCTATATTCCATGCAGATATGTTCATAGGTGAACTCATGTCATTACTTGAAAACAGTAAGGATGAAACTCTCCTCGTAGTGACTGCGGATCATGGGGACAACCTCGTTAGAGACGGGATATTTATAGGCCATGGAGGGCTCTTTCAACGCGTCATTAAGGTGCCCCTCATAATGTGGGGATACGCGATTCCCGAGGGCAAAGTGGTTCACGAACCTGTGCAGCACATAGATATAGCCCCAACGATAGCTGATATAGTGGGTTTGAAGGCTAAGTACGTATTTGACGGTGTTTCCCTTGTCCCATTAATGGAGGGCTCGTCCATAGAGCGGAACACGTTGGTGTTCGTGAGTACGGTGGCTAGGCGCAGATATGGAATTTTAACAGGTACACATAAATATATTTATTCTCCTACACTTGAGGACGCCAAGGATAAATTCGGGGGAATATGGTATAAAGATGTAGAGGAGCTTTATGATTTATCAAGAGATTACGACGACACGGACAATATAGCGAATTCTAACCATGATCTAGTACAAAAAATGAGGGGTCTTCTTCTACATAACATAGATATATATATCAAGAGAAGGATCTCGCTTATTATAGGTGGGGTCAAATCGCGCCTCTAGGGTTTAACGATATTGGGTCTTAAGGTTATTTGATTCTGTAATGCTCCATTATCCTGAGATAAGACGTTCAATAAGCTTCCTTGTGGTAGGCGTCAGATCCATGTCTAGCGTATGTTCAAGTTTGAAGAATCCAGCTTCGGCTGCGTCGTCGCCGCTGGCGACGTTCCCATGGGCATCAACGAGGAAGTCGATGAGCACGAAGTGGTACTTGACCCTTCCTTGGTGGTCCCTTTCTATGTACTGGTCAATGTATAGGAGTCTGGGATTCGCCCCATCGAGCCCCGTCTCCTCCTTTAGCTCCCTAATCACGGCATCTTCAAGGCTCTCCCCCACTTCAAGGAGACCCCCCGGTATGGCCCACTTGCCCGCGTTTGGGCTGGCCCTTCTCCTGACGAGCAGTATCTCGTCGCCCCTCAGCACAACTGCCCCCACGCCCACAATAGGCCTCTCGGGATACTCCTTACGCGCCACGGTTACGGACAGCGAGGAGGTTAATAATGCTTAGCTTTAGCCCTTCCATGGGCAAACTCGCCGTCCTCGGCCTTGACGGGCTTTCCTGGCCCTTCCTCAACGGCATGGTTGAGACAGGCAAGATGCCGTATCTCAGGGCTGTCTCCGCAAATGCGCTTAGGGCCACGTTGAGGGCCCTTCCGCCGGTAACGTTCCCCTCGTGGACCAGCATAATGACTGGCGTGAATCCAGGCAAGCACGGCATCTTTGGGTTTTTCAGATACAGCAAGGGCGCTTACGGCCAGTTGCTCTACACGTCCCTCGATTTGAGGCACCCGCGCATCCATGAAATGGCTGCTCTCATGGGCGTAAAAGGCGTAGTGTTCAACCCGATACCGGACTACCCGATTCGCCCTGTCAGAAACGTTGAGATTGTATCCAACTTGTTCTTTGCGCCGAAACCGATGTCGTATCCGCCTGAGGCACATGTAAAGTATTTTGGCGCATCTAACTTGCCGCAGGCCAAGGCTGCCGGATGCGACGTCGTGGAATATTTTAGAGACGTAATGGAGCTTTACTTGGCCGCTGTTGAGAAGGCCTCGTCCAACGCCGATCTGCTATGGGCAAACCTTAACTTTCCCGACGCTGCGTTGCATAGGTGCCCTAAGATGCTCCGTCAACCCGATGCGCCTTTCCTTCCCATCCTAGACAAAATAATAGAGATCATGGACAGTAAGTTCGAATCGTTCATGCTGTTGTCCGACCACGGTTTCTCAGAATATAGATATGCCATAAGTGTGAACGATATTTTAGTGAAGGGAGGCATTGCCAGGCCCAGCAAGCGCAAGCATTTCAGGGAGTTGGGAGAAGGGCGCTCGGTTGGCATCGGCATATCGCCACGGCTTTATAAGTTCCTCAGAGCGATCGGCGCCGTGCGGGTGTTTAGGTTGGCTGTGAAGGCTTACAGCCACTTGATCGGTAGGCCCATAAGGGTCTTCACCAAGGCCTGGATAGATGTGGAGGCTTCCGAGGCGTTCATGCCCGATAAGTCCTCCTTTGGGCTGTACGTCAACGGGGGCTCGGACGCTATACAACGTGTGTGTAGGGTCCTTTCAGCCTATGAGGACGCAATATTTGTGCGACCTGCAGAGGAGGTGTACTGGGGGAAATACGTACGTTTGGGGCCCGACATAGTCGTGTTCCCACGGTTCAACAGGGGTTTCACGCTGCTCAGCGCTGAGGTTAGGGGCATTCCAGTGTTGCCGGGCAGGCACTATGACCATCATCCAGACGGGGTACTCCTCGTTCGCACGGGCAGGCTTAAGGGCATTATTGACGTATTGCCGAACTTTGCCGCTGCTTCCATAGCCATGTACCTGCTCGGCATTCCCCTGCCCAAGTCCCGGGATACGCCTAGAGACGTAGAGAGGTCAATGTTCTGGGACTTCAAGGAGGCTATGTACCCCATCTTTCCGCTATTGCAATGATTAGTCGTGGCGACGCGTACGGGTCCAAACGCACAGCGGCGATAGCAGTGCTGTCCTACGAGGCGTCCAAACATCCCAGGGCCCAGAAGGTGTACCTCTCCCTGAGGAGACGTACGTACAACGCCTTTCTCTGGGAGGCGCGTAAGCCCGTCAGGCGGGGCCCACGCATGTTGAGGGCCCTCCTCAACTATCTGTTCGCCTTGTTCGAGGTGGGCCTGGTAAGGGCAGACATCTACTGGGTAGAGAACGTGCCCGATGTGATCTATTTACCGCTGGCCATGCTGGGGAGAAAATACGTATATGACAGGCGTAGCCCATGGGCGCTCCACATGTCGGTCGAGGCTGGGCCTGTGGGAAATGTCGCGACGTGGCTGGCCCATTTGATTGAGAGGTACGTTGCGTCGCGGTCGGCGGCCGTGACCGTGCCTTCGACCCCCCTTGGACGCGATAATTACGGTCCTAAAGATGTGTTCGTGGTACCAAATTACCCCGAGGAGTCCTTTACGTGTCCCCACAGCGCCGATCTGAAACGTGAGCTCGGGACTGACAGCGAAACTGCCGTGTTCCTGTACATGGCTAGGCTCAGCAGGATAGAGGGGGCCCACATGGTTCCGAGGATAGCCGAGGCCATAAGGGGGCTCAAAGCCGAGATCTGGGTAGCTGGGGACGGGCCGCTGCGCGGCCTAATAGAGGGGGCAGCCCGCTCTAATCCATACCTGCGCTGGTTGGGCTGGGTCAAGCGCAGCGAGGTGCCAAGGTACATAGCTGCGTCTGACTACGGCCTCGTGCCTAGAGAGGAGTCCAGGGCACGGGTATTCTACACGCATGAGGGTATACAGAAGATAGCCGAGTTCCTGAGGTGCGGTAAGCCCGTCATAGCCAGCGGCGTTATGCCCACACCGTACTACATAACCGTCCCATCTGCGGAGCTCCCCAGCTTCGTGGCCAGGGTGGCCAGGGGCGAGGTGCATATACGTAGACCGCCCCGGATACCCACATGGGAGGAGTTTTCGGAGCCCGCCATAGCCAATATTGTGGATGGCCTCATGGGCGGCGGCCTTGGGGCTTCTGGCCCCCTCCGAACTCCACCTCCTCGACCTCTATGAAGGCTGTGTATTCTATCTTGTCCGGGTCCCTGTCCAGGTAATTGGCGAGGAAGGCCTCCCACGACTTCCACTCGTCAGGGTACTCCTCGGGCGGCCGAGGCTTGTCGGGTTCTCCCCACAGCTCGCGCCACGCCTCGTACGACTCGTAGACCCATAAAATGGCGAAGTGATCCCTGTACCTTCCCCTGAGCCCCCTAAGCACCTTGAGGCCCCGCAGGCCCTTCAATCCCCCGAACCTTTCCTTTAGATACCCCGTTACGTTCCTGAGGAACGTTTCCTCGTCGATCTCCTGGCGAAGAGCATATATGTGAATGCTGATAACCCCGCGTCTACCCCGATCCATGCATTGTTTTGTACTCGTTATAAATTACGTCCCCGCTTAACCTAGGACTGACAAAGATTAAACTTGGGGATTGTTATCGGTCATGGTCAAAGTGGTTTCTGTGGTTGGTGCGAGGCCTAACTTCGTGAAGCTTGCAGCTCTTCACCCCGTGATCGCGCGCCGCTTCGACCACGTGATAATACATACGGGACAACACTACGACTATGAGATGTCCAAAATATTCTTCGAGCACCTCGATATCCCGGAACCTGACTACTACCTTGGCGTCGGCTCCGGCACTCACGGCTACCAGGTGGGCGAGGCGGTGAGGCGGACCGAGGAAGTGTTGTTCAGGGAGAGGCCCAACTTGGTGGTCGTGTACGGGGACACCAATTCGGCCTTGGCGGGGGCACTGGCCGCGGTCAAGGCCGGCTTCTCAGTGGCACATGTGGAGGCCGGTCTCAGGAGTTTCGACATGTCCATGCCCGAGGAGGTCAACAGGAGGGTCATAGACCACGTTTCCGCGCTATTGTTCGCGCCCACTGAAACGGCGGTGTGGAACCTTCGTAGGGAGAGCGTCATGGGGGAAATCCACCTCACCGGCGACGTACACGTGGACGTGCTCATGAGGTGGGTAGGCGTCGCCGAGGAGAAGTCCACCATCATGGACAAGCTCGGAGTCGAGGACAAGGACTACGTACTGGTCACAGTGCATAGGGCCGAAAACGCGGATAATCCCCATAACCTTGGCAGAGTAGTGGAGGTGCTTCGCGAGGTCCCTGAGAGGTACGGACGCAGGGTAGTGTTCCCAGTCCACCCCAGGACCCTCGCATCGCTGAGGTCCTTCGGCCTCCTTGAAAGGCTCGGGGACCCCCGCATAGCCCTCATTGGGCCTCTAGGCTACGTGGACTTCATAAAGCTCCTAAGACACGCGTGGAGGGTCATCACAGACTCGGGAGGGGTACAGAGGGAGGCCTACCTGCTCGGCGTGCCCTGCATCGTCATTAGAGACAGAACCGAGTGGGTGGACCTCGTCGAGTCGGGACACGTCACATTGACCGGGTTGGACCCACGGAAAGTGCTGGCGGCCCTGGAGACGGACGCGCCGAGAGAAGGTTCAAGGAACCTACTGGGAAGGGGAGACGCCTCAGAAAAGATGGCCGAAATACTTGTGAGTAGGCTTGGTACATAGGAGCTTGTGGCGCTGCGACGTCAACATGCCTGGCGTTTGCCTGTGTGTCGTCCGTTGACGGAACCTCACGCAGTGCCTTAGATGCATGCCTGTGGGAAATGGGGGATAGCCACGTGGTAGCCATCAAAGAATGCGAGAGCTCGCTGCGGCCTATCTGTCCTACAAGCCCGTGCCCAAGTCGGCCTCTATGTTTTAAACCACGCCTTGGCCTATGGCCATGTACGTTTCCCGTGACGCCGTTGTGGCCAGCGAGAGCTTCTTCGCGAGTAGGGTAGGCGTTGACGTGCTCTCGAGGGGCGGCAACGCTGTTGATGCCGCTGTAGCCGTTAGCCTCGCCCTATCGGGCGTCCTGCCCTATCTGGGTGGGCTTGGCGGCGACTTAATAGCGGTTGTACGTGGGGATAAGGTAAGGACTGTGATGGGGATTGGATGGTCCTCCTCGCTCCTCAGGGGTGTACCCCCTCTCAGGGGTCCGGAATCCGCAACGGTGCCGGGCCTTGTTAGGGGTCTCCAACTGCTCCACGCGAGGTACGGGTCAATGGAGTGGGGCAGGCTAGTGGGGCTTGCAGTCTCGTGGCTGGAGAGGGGGCCGCCAGCCCATCCGAGCCTAGTGCGGGCTTTGAGGAGGTACCGGGAGTTGCTGGCCGCTGACCGGGGTAGCAGGGAGTCGTACCTGTTCGCCGATGTGGACGTGGGCGATCCATTCGTGCCTAGGGGCCTACTCAACGCGCTTAGGGTAATCGCAGACCACGGTGCCGACGGTTTTTACGACATTATTGCACGCGACATAGTGGAGTATACTGGGACGTTCACCTTGGACGACTTCACGCAGTACAGGGCTGTGGAAACCGACACTGTAGTGTACGAATACCGGGGCTTCAAGGTGCACGAGGCCCCGCCCCCCAGCATGGGCCTCACGACGCTCCTCATGCTGCGCCTGTTGGAGGGCCACGAGTACGGGGCAAACAGCGGTGACAGGGTGTGTCGATATGTAGCTGCGGCGAGGCGGGCCTACGGCATACGCAACGCGTACCTGGGCGATGTGGAGGTGGACGTTGGGAAGCTGTTGGCCCATCCTCCGACGGTGCCCGATGCGGAGAGACCGGGCATCAGGGAGGGGGACACCACGTACTTCGCGGTGGCTACCCGGGACATGTCTGTTTCCGCGATACAGAGCCTCTACTACCCGTTCGGGAGTGCGGTCACCGTGCCCGGCTGGGGGATAACGCTTAATAACAGGGCGTCTGACTTCGCCGAGGCGGGGCCGAACGCCGCTGCACCGCGCAAGAGGCCGCTGCACACCCTCTCGGCGCTTTTGGTGGAGGGCGATGGGGCCGAGTATCTGTTGGGGGCCTCGGCGGGGCATTACAGGCCCTTCCTATACGCCTGGCTCGTGGACAACGTGGCCCGGTTCGGCCACGACGTGAGGCGCGCTGTGGCGTACCCAAGGGCGCTCTGGGAGGGGGGCAGCGAGGTGAGCGTGGAGATAGGGATCGACGTTTGTCCGGGCCTCGTGGCCGAGGTGGTCGACTATCCCGGCGCCATGGGGGTCGCCGCCGGCGTCTATAGGGGCGGGGCACTGGTCGGCTTCGCCGATCCCCGGGGCGATGGGGCGGCCTGGGGCATCTGACGGGCATGCTGGTGGGCGCAGCCATAAGCGTGTACCAACACTTCGGCGCGTGTGGGTGCGACATGGAGGAGACCCAAGGCGCCATGCACGTGGCGTTCTACGAGTGGGACCTGGACATGGCAAGGGGGCTGGGCCTCGACGCTATTAGGACCGGCGTGGAGTGGGGCCTCGTGGAGCACGTAGAGGGGAGGATAAACGTTCACTGGTTGGAGTTCTACAGGCGCTACCTTTCCAGGGCCAGGGAACTGGGGCTGGCGGTCTGGGCTACCCTACACCACTTCACCAATCCCCCCTGGATACACAGGTACGGCGGGTGGACCAATAGGCGTGTTGCCAGGGCCTACGTGAGGTACGTGGACCGCGTGCTGGCCGAGCTTGGGGACCTCATGGACGTCGCCGTGCTGTTCAACGAGCCCTCCACATACGCCCTGCTGGCCTACACACATGGGGTTCTCCCCCCACACCACCAGTTGGACTTGCCCGGTTTTCGGAGGGCGCTGGACAACATACTTGAGGCTGTTGCAGAGGCCCGCGATGTGGCTAGGGGGTACGGGATAACCACGTCGGCAACACACATGCTGGGCGCCGTGAGTCCAAGAGGCCTCACGGCTCGGCTCGCCGCTAAGGTAATTGAGTGGTTGTACATGCGGGAGGCGGACGCTCTCAGGGTCGTGGACATTCTCGGCGTGAATATATACGTCGTGACGCTGCTACGTGGGCTACGGGCAAGCTACGTGGCCGCCCCCCAGCACGTTGCCGGAGCCGTCTCGCGGATTCCTGGGAGAAAGGCGATAACTGAGGCGGGAATAGCGACTAGGGACCACACCCTCAAGGAGTGGTACATGTGCATGCTTGCGAGGAGCCTACCCGAGGTGGAGGCCGTGTTCTGGTGGTCGTTGCTCCACGGGTACGAGTGGGGAATTGGGTACAGGCCCTTCTTCGCGCTGATAGACGTGCTCAGGGACTACACGAGGGTCGTGACGCCGCCTGCCAGGAAATATGCCAGTATTATGCGTGAGAGGCCCGGCTGCGCTGTTAGGCCTCTGCCTGCTCCCGTAGGCGACTGGAGGACCGGGTACGCCTAGGCTATGCGCGTAGGGTAGCATGTCGGTCCCCCGCGGGGTTAGCGGGCGCCCTCAAGGCACGCTAGGAGCGATCTAAGTATCCTGTACGTTAAGCCCCATACTACCATGTTCCCGACCTTGTAGTGGGGCCTTCCCCCAGACACGTGGCTCCTCTTCAAAGTATCCAGGCTCACCCACACTGCTTCCTCCACCTCGCCCCTATTTATGGTGGGGTCCACCTTGCCCGTCCTGAACACCACTGGAAGGACCTTGATGTGGGGGGCATTCCGTGGGGACTTGGGACCTAGGATCCCCACGAG
The DNA here is from genome assembly GCA_015521775.1 of Thermoproteaceae archaeon. Classification (GTDB taxonomy): domain Archaea; phylum Thermoproteota; class Thermoprotei; order Thermoproteales; family Thermoproteaceae; genus WANN01. The sequence continues at coordinate 52,481 of WANN01000002.1, read as the reverse complement.
GTTGCCGAGGCCCAGCCGGATCCCCACTTCCTCCTCGGCCTCCCTTATGGCCGTGGCTATGAGCGTTTCCCCGGGCTTCCACTTGCCGCCCGGAAGCGCGGCGTGGCCCGACCAGGGATCGCCGGACCTCTTCACGCGCCTAATCACCAACACCTCGTCAACCTCGTTCAGTATGACCGCGACGGCCGCCCAGTTGGGGCCTCCCCTGAAAGAGAGGCAATGCCTGGGACCAGACATGGGGCAAACATAGCCCACGTTTTTTAACTCTCCAAGGCGTCACCCTGCCACCCACGTGGGGGCTTACGCGCGATCGGCCGGTAATCCCTGAACAACTGCTTAGGGACGCGGTCTTATGGGGCCTCTTGAGTCTCCTAGGCCTGCCGTTAGGGTAGTAATGACACGCCCGTATCCCAGCCTCCCCCAAGCCGAGTGGGGGTTCGCCATAGCCCGGACGTGTCGTGCCCTTAAAGCGTTATGTCCGGGCTTCCAAAAGGCCTTGCGCGTATCCCCATCCAAGTAGTGGTCGCTATGCATTTATTGCAATGGAGCCATGTGCGGGTGGGTAATGGACGTTATAGGGGCGTGACAGGAATGGCCGCCGTGGGGTGGCCCCATGCAGATCCGTTTCTCGGCCTGCTCCTTGCCCTCGTACTAGGTATCGCGGTATCGTTGTTGTGGCCCCACCTGCTGAGGGTTGGCGCCGCGTACAGCGTGTCGGACCTACGGGCGGTCAGAAGCGCATTCGAGCTCGTGGGTGTCAGAGGGAAGAAGGTGTACGACTTGGGGTGCGGCACAGGCGACGTGTTGAGAATCGTGGAGGACATGGGGGGTATAGGCATAGGCGTCGAGATAGACCCTGTCAGGTGGCTTATATGTAGGTTAAGGGCACGTAGGAGTAGGGTCATATTGGGCGACATGTACCGCGTACCTCTCTGCGATGCTGACATCATATATGTGTTCCAGTGGCCCTCGGTCAATAGGAGGCTGGCCCTGAAAATACTGAGCGAGGCGAGGCCGGACACGGTAGTCGTGTCCTACTACTGGGAAATGCCCATGTTGACGCCCATCCACATCGATAGGGACAAAAGGATCTACGTTTACAGAGTGGGGACGCCAAACAGGGCGGCCCAGCCTACGCCTCTCCACAACGGCAAAACTTTAAATGGTGGCGCCACATCCCAGTGAGCCCCGGTAGCTCAGCCCGGTCGGAGCGCCCAGGGGCTAAGGCCCCGTGTAGGCCTCGTAATTCGGAGCTGCGGGTAAGCGGGAGGTCCCGGGTTCAAATCCCGGCCGGGGCTCCACCCCCGTTGTTCTTCACTGCCAAAAACGGGGGTCGCCGTTGGCCCCTTAACTGGGGCCGGTTTTCGCAACTACCTCCCCGCTGCCTCGGCCTCCTTCATGCTGGCCAACATCCCCCTTCAAGCGTGCTATTCCCTGACCAGTTCGAAGTATTTCCTCCATATGTCCCCCCTAGTTATTATGCCCACTAGGCGCCTCTCGGCATAACTGTCCACCACGGGGAGACGGCCGATCTCGTGGGACAGCATTTTCCCGAGGGCGTCCTCAAGGGTCTCCTCTGGCACGGTCACCACCACGCGCCTTGTCATGACCTCGCCCACGGCAACGTTGCCCCTCATGTCGCTCGGCACTTTGACTAGGTCGCTTGCCGCGATTATGCCCACCACGCGGTTCTCCTCGTCCACCACCGGGAGGCCCCTTATGCCGTGCCTCGACATGAGGTTGGCGGCGGCCGTGAGGGGGTCGCTTGGGCGAACGCGGAGCACGTCCCTCTTCATGGCCTCGCCTACCCTTACCCATCCCAACACAGCACCGTACTCGCCCCTATGCGCAGGCGAGAGGTGGCGCGCAGCCACCTTGCTTTCATATATGGTGTGCCTGCCCGTCACTATGTACGACACGGCTACAGCCATGATGGCCGGGGGCAACAGGGTGTATGCTCCCGTCATTTCGGACACCATTATCAGTGTGGATATGGGCGCCTTGCCCACCCCCGCGAAGAACGCCGTCATGCCGACCACGACTAGGGCTGACACAGGCTCGGAGAAGTAGGGCATGTCCCTGAACATTCCCCACATGGCGGCGCCAAGCATTGCCCCTATGAAGAGGGATGGGGCGAACACGCCGCCGCTTGCCCCACTGCCCACCGTTAGGCTTGTGGCGGCTATCTTCGCCAGGGCTACCAATAGGGCGGTTTCCCACGCCGCGTACTCGCCTTCCATAGCCAACTGGACCCATCCGTACCCCGCGCCGAGTACCTGGGGGAACACGAGGCCGAGCAGCCCCGTCAAGGCCATGCCCACCATGGGCTTTACGTAGTTGGGCACCCTTAGCCTCCTAAACGCGGCAATGGACCAGTGGAAGGCCCTCGTGTAGAGGATCCCGACGAGCCCAGCGACGAGGCCCAACGTGGCGTAGTACGGCAGGGCCGCCGGATTGTCGAATGTGTAGGGGTCTGGAAACGCGAATATGTGGTCCCACCCCGTCACAGAAGCGAAAAGCATGTAGCCGGTTATGGACGCTATTATTGCCGGTATTATCACCTCGACCTCTAGGTCCCTTATGTACAGTATCTCGGCGGCCAATATGGCGCCCCCTATAGGGGCCTTGAATATTGCGCCTATGCCAGCCCCTATGCCTGCGGCCAACGCTATCCTCCTCTCCTTCTCGGGCAGGTTAAGCGCCCTGGCCAACACAGAGCCGAAGCCAGCCGCTGTTAGAGCAATGGGCCCCTCGCGGCCGGCCGACCCGCCGAAGCCGATGGTCACAGCCGACGCGGTCAACTTGACTGGGGGCACTACGCCCCTTATCATGCCCCTATCCCTGTGGAACGCCCTTATGGCCGCGTCCGTGCCATGGCCCTCGGCCTCGGGGGCCAGGCCATATGTGAGGACCCCACTGGCCAGTCCCGCCAGAGCCATGAGGAGCACAAGCGCTATGGGGTTGTCAGGATATGTGAACCCAGTTTCCCCTTCCGAGGGAGGCTCGGGCAGGTCCATGCCGGTAAGCGCCGAGAAAAGCGTCGTGAACGCCTTTATACCATAGTAAAGGGCCAACGCCGCAGACCCACTTACAAGCCCTATCAGGATGCTTATGGGGACCCAACGTCTTAGGTACTGTAACGATTCTATGTCCAGTATATTCATCAATCGTGTGTGGGCTGTTGGGTGGGCTGAGGCGCCGACACCTTGCCGGCCCTGCGCTTCTCCTCAAGGTACACGGATCTCTTGGCCTCATATTCGTCGGCCTCTATGGGCGGCACCGCCGACAGTATCTTTGGAAGGGGAGTGTACTCCATTTCCTCTGGGGGCAACCTGTGCGGCTGGAACGGGCCCATCCTCCTTATGTATTCTGCTATTTGGGCTGCCAGCTGGCGCGTGTAGTCAAAGGCCGGATCGTCGAAGAGGTCGACCGGCCCCTCGAGGTAGCCGTCGTGAAGCTGGAAGCCCAAGGCCCCTATTTTGGGCGGCCCATCGAACCTCGTCATTCTAGGCCCCATGGCCGTCTTCTTCTCGGGCTCTATCTGGACGAACTTCATGGGCATGAGCGGGCCGGCATGGCTGCCCCTCATCCACCCGTGGACCAGGTGCGGGTATGCGAACGCCTCAAGTACCTCGCCTACTGCCGGAAGCCCGTGTTGGGCCCTTACAAGGGCCACCGGGTCGTCCTTGCCCACGTACCTGCCGGCTATAAGGCTCAGCCTCTCGACGCTGACGGAGGCCGCAGGTATGCCGTCGGTGCGCCTGTACACCTTCCTAGAAATGTACCTGCCCGGCGTCCCAATCAAGCCCAGCAAGTAGTAGGACTCGTCGGGGGTGTTGAGGAGGTACACCTTATGCTCGACCACGTCAAGCACCTCGAAGGTGAAGCCCTCGTGCATCGCCGGGTCTATCACAAGGCCCGCGGTGTTAAAGGGATCGGCAAACATCCTGTACATAGGCAGATTGAACGCGCCCGGCTCCGTCTTGTCCGCCGCAAACGCTATGACGGGTTCGCTTGGCCTCTCCTCGATCTCCATTTCAGCCACCTGCGGGCCCATGCCCCTTATGTTGCCGCTGAATGTGTCCTTAAGGAGGTCCTGGCCAGCCCCATACAGTTTGAGCCTCTTGGATATGTTATCGGTGATCTCCCTGAAGGTGTCCCAGGCAAGGCCGTGAATGTCGGCGCTGTTCTCGCCCTTTGTGTGGGTCATCAGGAGCGATATGTCGTCGCCCACATTGAACACGTAGTAGTCTATTATGATCCCCTTCTTCTGGGCATCGGCCAACTTCTCCGCAGCATACGCCAACATCTTTGGGTGTACCCAAGAATGTCCGGGCCAACCGCCCACATCTGCCTTGATGAGGGATATCGTGATCCTGGCCATGGGGACCATGTTTTGAACGTATTAAAATTATGTGGCCCGGGGCCACGTATACGTATAGTCGACGTTTACTGCTACTCGTAATAGTAGTATTCGCCCGCCTGCTTCTGCTCCCTGTCGAGGACGCTGCCCGGCTTGTTTATACGAGGCCTGAAGGTCTTCGGATCCTTGCGGAACGTGACGTCCATGTACTTCAGGAATGCATTCATCCCATTCCTGACGTCCATGGGGCCAAGCGCGTGTCCTTCTTTGGCCGGCGTGCCAAGGAAAGGCATGATGGATGTGGATACGTAGTCCACCATGGCTATGTCGTGTTCCACTACTATGGCCGCGGACTCGCTTTCCTCTATTATCCTCCTAACTGTGCGCGCCACCCTTATCCTCTGCTCGACGTCCAGGTACGCCATGGGCTCGTCCAGTATATATAATGTGGCCCTCCTCAACAGAGAGGCGGCCAGGACCACCCGTTGCAGTTCTCCCCCTGAGAGCTCGTCCATGTCCCTCTCCATGAGGGGGCCCAGGAGGAGCCCGGAGGACACATCAGGCCATATTGGGTTCCCAGAGTAATCCCCAGCCTCCCTCGACATCCACGTCCTCACAGGAATGCCCCTGTTCCTGACCGCGAGGTCCCTAATGTACTGAGGCTTATAGCTGACCTTCACGTCGCCCATGGGCATGACGTGGCCCTCGTCGGGCTCCACCTCCCCGGCAAGCATCTTGACGAAGGTGGTCTTGCCTATGCCGTTTGGCCCCACTACGCCGAGCACCTCGCCCCTATATATTGTGCCTGTCTCCACAACAAGCTTGAAGTCCCCCATCGCCTTGAACAGCCTTTCCCAGGAAACGAGGGCCCTGGACCTCTCAGCCCTCCTTTCCGGCGGACGTCTGTGGAACTGTATCGAGTAGTCCCTTATCTTCATGTTCTCAGAGGCCAGGTACCCCTGCAGGTACTCGTTTATTCCCTCCCTGGCGCCGCGCGGATGCGAGACTATGCCGTAGGCCCCCGGCTTCCCGTATAGTAGGACTACGCTGTCGGCTACGTAGTCCAGGACGGCCAGGTCGTGTTCTATCACCACGACGTACCTGTCAGGGCCCGCGAGGTCCCTTATGGCGTTGGAGACCCTCATCCTCTCATATATGTCGAGGTGCGTGGTGGGCTCATCGAAAATGTATATGTCGCCCCCCCTCAGCATGGCAGCAGCAACAGCCACCTTCTGCAGTTCTCCCCCGGACAAATTGCTCACATCTCTTTCCATGACGTGTTGCAGGCCAAGCCTCTCCACGACGTCCCTAAGCGCATCCTCACCGCCTAACCTCGAGAGCACGTCCGCCACCCTTCCCTTGACGTATAACGGTATCAGCTCCACGTACTGCACCTTGTGTACAGCCCTCAGCCCTCCGCCGTAAAGGGACTTGAGGTACGTCTGCATTTCCGTGCCCCTGAACATACGTATAACCTCATTCGCCTCCACATCGCCATCAACCCTACAAAGGTTTGGCCTCAACTCGCCGGCCAGTATCCTAGCTATTGTGGTTTTGCCAAGGGCGTTCTGACCCATAACGCCCACCACAGTCCCCCTCTTCATAAGGGGCAGCCTGTAAAGTTTAAAGCCGCTTGGACCATACCTATGCACGCACTCTCCCTCCAACTCCTCCGGCATATTTACTATTGTTATGGCGTCGAAGGGACACTTGTGTACGCATATGCCGCAGCCCACGCAGAGCACCTCACTTATGACAGGCCTCCCAACATCGTGGTCGAACCATATGGCCCTTTTGCCTCCCTTGACAATCGGGCAGAAACGGATGCACGGCTGGCCCCCACACTTATCGGGCTTACACAGATCTTTATCTATTGTTGCTAGTCTTCCCACGAGCCCCCTAGTCCTCCCTCTCCGATTCGGCTTCCCTGAGGTTTTCCAGGAGCTGCTTCCTGTATTCCTCCAGCTCCTCAGCGTCGATCGTGGACTCGTACTTTTCCCCTATCATGACGCCACGCCTCTTGTCCTCACCCACAGTGCTCTTCTGATGGTATGCGTCGCGCACCTTGTCGGTTATCTCCTCGATGTGGCCGCACTTGGGGCATCTCAACACGCTCCTCTCGTTGACCTTGGCCGGCATCATGAGCGCCCCGTCCTTAGGACAGAACTTCATTAAAAGGTGTTAAGGGAATCCATATATATATTTTTGCGGGCCCTCCCGCATGTAGGCCGGAAAGCACAGGCAATTTCAAGCACGGCACATGGCTATGTGTCGCTGCCTTATGCAAAAAAGAGGGTTGCTGTTTTTACCACTCTTCTTCCTCCTCTTCCCACTCCTCAAATTCCTCGAACTCCTCCTCTTCCCACAGCTCTTCCTCCATTAGGAATGGGCGCATGTGTGCCCCAACTGTGGTCTATTAAAGCATTATTGTTCGTCCTTGCACAGCGGTCCGGCTGGACGGTGTAGCGGCGCCTAAGGATTAAATGGGATTGCCAGGACCGGGACATGGAGGAGGCGCTCAGGAGGCGCGTGCCCCCCTGGTTTAGACTTGAGCTCGCCAGGTCGGTCCAGCGCAAGCTGTCCATGGAGGTGCGCGTGGAGGGCATGGGGAAAATTGAGAGGGTCGGCGGCGTGGACGTGGCCTACATGGGCGGCCTCGCCTTCTCGGCCGCCGTCACGCTTGGCGTTGACGGAAGGCTTATCGATGCCTGTTGCACCGTTAATAAGGCAGTGTTTCCCTACGTGCCAACACTCCTATCGTTCAGGGAGTTGACCCCAATGGTGAGGTCGTTTCTATGCCTGGGCGTTAGGCCCGATGTGCTCATGGTGGACGGGCAGGGAGTAATGCATCCGTATAGGCTGGGCATAGCGTCCCATATAGGGGTGACCCTGGGTATAAGGACCGTGGGGGTGGCCAAGTCCAGACTGTACGGCGTCGAGCGCGGCGACGCTGTCCTTGACGAGCACAGCGGCGAGCTGATAGGCAGGACCGTAATGTGTGGCAGGCGGAAGCTCTACGTGTCCATTGGGCACAGGGTTGACCTGGAAGGGGCGGTGGGGCTCGTCAAATCGCTTTGCGTGGAGGCCCGCGGCTTGCCGGCCCCCCTACTGGCGGCCCACGACATGGCCAACAAGGCCAAAAAGTCTTGTGGCGGCCTACAGTTGGATAAGTGGGGCAGCGCCACGTGCATGGGGTGCGGTCGGGGTACGCTGGGAGTTACACTACCTTGACCGTTACCGATTCCTCGGCCACCTTGCCGTCCCCGGTTATGGTCATTACGTCTATACCGTCGCCTGAAACTGGGTCCCTCATCATGGCGGTCTTCACGGCATTTACGGCCAGCTCACGTGCGGCATCAACCCCCATGCCGTCCCTATATCCCTGTTCAAGCACGCTTATCGCCAGCTTAGTGCCCGTGCCCAGTGCAGCGTAGCTGTCCTCTATCAGGGAGCCCAGCGGGTCGAGCACGAAGAGCCGCGGCTCCTCGTCCACCCCGCCCACTATGACCTCTGCAATGAATGGGAGCAGCTTCCGCTCGAACATTATTATGGACAACAGTTTGGCCACCGACCTAACTGGGGGCTTCCTCTTGAGGTCCAGTTGATAGAGGTTGCTGTTCACTCTAAGAATTCTGGCAATTGTCTGCATGTCGGCTATGACGCCAGCAGCGGCAATGCCTATGTTGTCGGTTATCCGGAAGACCTTCTTGCCGGACCTGGAGAGCACGTAGAACCCGTATGCGACCCTTTTTTCGGCGGCCAGCACCACGCCGTCGTGTGCCTTTACGCCCACGACCGTAGCCCCAAGACCGTACTCCTCGAAGGACATGTAGGGCGCCCATGCGCGGATTTAAAAAAGTGTTCCCGGCGCCGTACAGCCGCATAAAGAGTAAAATAGCGATAGTTGCCTTGTATGGGGATGAGAGGCTCTTTTAGGGTACCCTATGTGCATACCAGCGAGGAGCTGGCCCAGATAGTCCAGGCTATGTACCGTAAGGTGGAGGCCAGGTCGCCGAGCGTGGAGCCCGGCATAGTTAGGCTGAAGCGCCTCGAAATATCGCGTGTGGTGCGGACCGGCAAAGCGCTTGAGCGCATGTTGGGGGACATGGCGCGCAGCATGCCATTCCTTGGCGAGATGCACCCGTTCCACCGCGACCTACTTGCCCTCATCGTGGAAGAGAAGGACTACAAGCATTCCCTGGCCAAGGTCGGCAAGGCGTACAAGGCGATAAGGGCCATAGCTCGCGACGCCATAGCCGCCATAAAGGTGGCCGAGGACAAGAGGGGTGTGGCAAGGGCAAGACGCATGTTCCTCGGAAGGATAAGGGACCTCCTGGACGATCTGTCCAGCGACCTGGACCTTCTCAGGAATGTGACGCGCTTCCTGCGCTCCCTCCCCACCATAGATCCCGAGCTGCCCACCATAATAGTGGCTGGCGCGCCCAACGTGGGGAAGAGCTCGTTCGTGAGGTGCGTGTCCTCGGCGGAGCCCGAGGTAGCCGAGTACCCGTTTACCACGAGACGCATACATGTGGGCCACATAGACTACATGGGAATCAGGGTGCAGGTCGTAGATACCCCGGGCCTACTCGACAGACCCCTCGACGAGCTCAATGAGGCGGAGCGGCAGGCCGTGGTTGCGCTCAGGCATATACGCCACGCGGCGGTGTTCCTTATAGACCCGACCCACCACAGTGGGTACACCCTCGACGAACAGCTCAGGGTACTTGACACGGTGAGGTCTATTTTTGGGGGTACCCTGGAGGTGGTGATCAACAAGGCCGACATAGCGGATCCCGAGCAGCTTGCGGAGGTTGAAGCGGCGCTAGGCCGCGCGCTTCCCAGGGTCAGCTCACTGCACTGCGCGGGTACACGGGAAGTAGTAGATTGTGTAGTTAGGCGCGCGGTCGGCATCGGCTGACGTGGACATGCAAAGGCCCACATGAATTGTCGGCCGGCTACAATGCTGCATCACCCATTCATGTGCCGCGGCCTGTACGCGGCTAGCCGGGCCTCTGGACATATCCGATGCCCTCGACGCTTATGGTTGCAGGCGCCGAGACCCCTCCCTCGACCTGGAACTTTACGCCGAGGAACCTCTCTACCACGTATATGTTAGTGGCGGCATGCGTGGTCAGACGCGACACGCATATGGTGCTTCGGCCGTGGGCAAGGGCAATGTACGGTATAAGCATGTCGCCCATATGGCTGTCCACGGCGCATCCAGGTCCGAGCTCCTCTACGAGTCTCCGCGCGGCCTCTTCCCCCACGGCTTCCGCAGGCTTACCCCTTTCGCCTAATGAGTCGGCCCCAATCACGTTGCCTTGGTCGGACAGCGCCCACAGCACTATGCCGCTCCCCGGCCCACGATGCGGATCCCTGTCGGGCGGATGCGACTCCACGGATATTCCTATGGGCACCCCCAACCCTTTAAGATTCCTCTCGGCTGCCTGGGCCTGCCTCTCTGCCACGTGTCTCGGAAGCCTCACCGCATGGGACAGTCCCCTTACTTCGACCAGTTTTCCGAAGCCCGCTAGGACAACGGCCCTCAGCCCATCGGTGGGCCTCACGGTGAGGACCACCTCGCCGCCCCCACGCGGGTAGTGTCCCCGCCGCACCAACACGACGTCTGCATCCACCCCTAGCTTTGACAGTACCGGCAACATGACGAACCTCACGTAGTCTATGGGGGGAGCCATGGGCACATCGGTGCCGCCCCTAATCACGACCCTAGACCCGCAACGGGAGAGGGCAAGGGCCGGCAGGAGCGCCTGGATCACCAGCGACGTGGAACCAGCGGTACCTATGTCGAAGGTAAACGAGCCGCATTTAACTGTGCCGGGGCGAAACGAGAGCTCGGTGGAGCCCTTATACGCCCCCTCGACCTCGGCGCCCGTGAGCTCCTTTAGGGCCAGCACCGCGGTTAGGTGTTGCTGTTGGAGGCCAGGGTTTCTCCTCCTCGCCCTAATGTTGACTATGCGGAACGGCCTCCCCAACACGGCGGACAACGACAGCGAACTCCTAAGTATCTGTCCCCCTCCTTCGCCGAACGACCCATCTATTAGTACCTCGTCCATCGGCAGACGTTTGGCGCAGTTTTTAGTTTTTGTCGGGCAAGCTTTAAGTTTGGGTTGGCCGTATAAGGGCCTACATGATAACGTTGCTCACGGACTTCGGGTACTCGGACTACTTCGTCCCAGTGATGAAGGGAATAATAAAGAGCATGGTGCCCTCGGCGGAAATAATAGACATAACTCACGATGTACCGCCGCAGAACGTGAGGAGGGCCGCATTCGTTTTGTGGAAGTCCTACAAGTACTTTCCGCGGGGCACAATACATGTTGCCGTGGTGGATCCGGGAGTTGGCACTAGGAGAAGGGCCTTAGTGCTGCGAACCAGCAACTATTTTTTCGTGGGGCCCGACAACGGGGTTCTAAGCCTCGCTGCGTTCGAAGACGGCATAGTCGAAGCGGTGAGCATCACGTCTGTGACGCCCAGATCAACGACGTTTCACGGCAGAGACATATTCGCCCCTATAGCGGCGGAACTCCTGAGGGGCGCCTCTCCCAGCGATTTTGGGGAGAGGGTGGACGCATCGACATTGACAAGGCTCCAGGTGCCCCGCCCCCTGAGACGTGGGGACACGCTCCACTTGGAGGCGATATACATCGACAGGTTCGGCAACGTGTTTACGAGCGCCACTGAGGGCGACGTTGACCCAGCCCACATCGGGGACCTGTTCCTCGTGTCCGTAGGCGCTGTGAACCTAACGGTGAGGTTCCTGAGGACGTATGGAGAGGCTGGACACGGCGAGCCAATAATGCTGATAAACTCAGAGGGCTACCTGGAGCTTGCCGTGAATGGGGGAAACATGGCGGCTGCCTACGGCATAAGCGAAGGGGACAAAATAGTCGTGAGGAGGCTTGGGGCCCCGCCCCGGGAAGGCCCTACGGGCAATGCTTAAATCGCGCGGTGCTGGTTTCCCACATGCCTGTCAAGGTCAAGCTTGTAGGCGTGCTCAGGCACTTGGCTGGGACGGACACCATCAGCGTGGAGGCGTCCACGGTGAGGGAGGTGGTGGAGAGGCTGCGCTCCGTGAACGAGAAACTGTATGAAAGGGTGTGGGACTATTCTGAGAGGGACCTCGCGCCGGACATCTACGTAGCCGTCAACGACATCGATATAAGGCTACTCGACGGCCTGAACACGCGCGTAGGCGAGGAGGACACAGTGCTCCTCCTCTCGTATATACATGGCGGGTAAATTGTCAGGGTGATGGGGGCGGCCGTGATCCCCCGTCTAGAGGTGAGGGTGGTGAAATACGTGGGAAAGGTGACTGAGGGGGTCATAAGGGAATATGCGTCCCGCTGCGGCGCATATATATGCGCATTCCTACGCGACGACCTGCCCGTGGACATGGGCCTCGTACAGGCGGCATACTACGCGTATTTCCATAGGGGCTTGGCACGTAACCCAAATATAAGGCTGCTTCAGTTCCTCGCGGCGGAGAGGAACATAAGCGGCGCGGTTGGTTTGGCGCCCCTTGGCAGGGACAGCGCCTATGTGGTAATTGCCGATGAGGACGCAGATAAGGTCGACAGATGCGTCAGGGATATGGGTAGCCCCGTTGTGGATGTGTGTGGAAGGGAATTCGACGCGTGGCGCACGACAGCGTTTGCCCTGGGGCTCTTCAAGTGACCGATATTCTGAGGAGGGAGAATATTTCGTCCTCCCTCACCACGCTTATACCTGTCCGTGTTGGGAACATGTCTAGGAGCACTATCTTGTCTGGCCTGGTCAGATTGACCTTGCGCTCGATTCGGGAGGCTACAGCCGATATTATGGACGCCCTGTCATACGCTATTCCCCTTTTCCGGACCTCTACCTTATACGTCTCCTCCCTGTCTATACGCGTCTCGGCCACCTCTGCGGCTCGTTCCGCTATGGCGTCTAGGTCCGTCTTAGTCACCTCCATTATGGGGACTATCTTGAGCACGAAGCGGGGAACATAGTACCTAGAGAGCACCACGTCCCTTACCATGCGCGTGAACTCTACCGGGTCGCCCTCGACCCTACCAGTAAGTAGCCCGTCAAAACCCGTGAACCATACAGATGACACCCTCATGCCAGTTATGTCTCCGAGCCTCCTCAGCTCCTCCATGCACGCCCTTTCCTTCCTCCACCCAGTGCTTATTACGAGGTTAAACGACACGCGTTGGCTGCCAACATAGGTATAAAAAGATGGCCGTCTCCCATGGCCAGTATTCCGAATATGTTCAACTGCAAACTTTTATTGTACGTAGCATTATTACGATGTGTTGGAAGGCGCAAGCCCTGCCGAAAGGATACACGCATACATTAGGAACGTGGAGGAGGCCTTGTCCACCGTGCAGCGGCTGGGCCTCTCTGGGCGTGAGAGGGAGCTCCTGCGCATAGCGCAGTCCTACGTGGAGGACGCCAGGCACTACCTAGAGAAGGACGATTACTACAACGCCATGGCCACGGTGGCATATGCAGAGGGGCTGTTGGACGCCCTGCGCATTATGGGGCTCGCCGACTTTTCCTGGCCGCGGACATCGCGTAACGTGGAGCGCGCCCGTGTCAAGGTCCTGGTAAGCGGGACCTTCGACATTTTGCACCCGGGCCATGCCAGGTACATACACGAGGCATGGAAGTTGGGCCGCGTGGTTGCGGTGGTGGCCAACGACGAGACGGTGAGGAGGTTCAAGAAGAGGGATCCCATAGTGCCTGGAACGCAGAGGGCGGAGCTACTTGGATCGCTGAAATACGTGGAGCGCGCCCGCGTGGGGTATCCAGACGACATGTTCAGAATAGTGGAGGAGGAAAGGCCGAACATAATCCTGCTGGGTCCAGATCAACCCTTTGACGAGGAAACGCTCAGGAGGAAGCTACGTGAAAGAGGGCTGGAAGTCGAGGTCAGGAGGATGGCAAGCCCCTACCGGTGCCCCATGTGCTCCACAAGCTCCATAGTAAAGTCCATATTGGAAAGGTTCTGCGACAGGTAGGCCTAGCCTGCCCTATATCTGGGGCGATAGCATATGGGCCAGAACCGGGTAAAAGTTCTTTAGGTGGGGAACACGCCAAATCATGGGCAGCGGGTTTGGCTATAGTGAACGGCGCGTTGCTTACGGCGACCCGCAATCGCCTAGCCAGTACCAGGCCACCGCCTCGGTGCAGCGGCCCGGCATAATAACCCTGATAAGCAGGGAACAGGCGCAGGTCGGCTCACGTTTCAGGGTGTACTCGATACCAGAGGAATGCATGGGCTGTAGGCTGTACGCGGTGTGTATGGGGCGCCTGGTCCCTAAAAGGGTCTACGAGGTCGTGGAGGTGCGTAAGGGGCTGGGCCAGAGGTGTCCCCTCACGGGCTCCGAAATGGTGCCGGTAGTGGTCCTACACGTGCCTATACGCGTCTTGGTACCCGACAGGCATGCTCTGGAAGGCGCAATAATAACCTACGACTATTGGTGCGACTGTGAGGACTGCGTGAGGGACCCCATGCTCAGGAGGGGCGAGAAGGTCAAGGTTCTGAGGGTTGTGGGCAGGAAGTCATGTAATGGAAAGGAGTATAGCCTTGTCGAGGTGGTCCCAGCACATTAAGACTCCAACATGGCCTTCAGCTTCCTTATGATGGGTAGGTAGGACCTGTATAGGTTCGCGCTCCTGGCTGCGTTGACCGCCTCCCTGTACAGCTGCAGCGCCCTTTCACTGTCCTTGCCAACTAGGGCCTCCGCCTCCCTCAACATCTTAACTATGCGCCTCCCAAGTTCAACCGGTTCCTCGGCCATGGCCGGGACTGTTGGGGCCAATAATAACCTTTTCGACAGTAAAAGATTTACTGGCCCGCCCAGACTCGATGTGGTGAGCGTAAGGGACTTGGTCAAGGCCTACGAGAGCCTGGACAAGGCGGATCTAAGGGTGCTCCGCATAGTGGAGTTGGGCCATAGGAGGCATGAATACGTCCCCGTCGAGCTGGTGTTGGCGTACTCCCATATGCCTAAAACGGCGGTCTCCAGGTCCCTGGCAAAGTTGAACTGGTTGGGCATGCTGGTCAGACGTGTGGGGCCGTACATGGGGTACAAGATGACGTTCCTGGGCTACGACTGCCTGGCCATACATACGCTTAGGAAGAGGGGTACAATAGAGTACATTTCGTCGGCGCCGATAGGAGTCGGCAAGGAGTCGGTGGTATATATGGGCGGGAGCGCTGACGGCGAGAGGTACGTCCTCAAGTTTCACAGGGTAGGGTTGACCAGCTTTAGGAACGTGAGGAAGCTCAGAACGTGGCTGGGCGATAGGAGGCACGTGACCCAGTTATACGAGTCGCGGCTCTCGGCGCAGATGGAGTACAAGGCATTGGCGTTGCTAAACGGCAGGGTCAACGTGCCTAGGCCGATAGACGTGAATAGGCACGTAGTGGTCATGGACCACATAGAAGGCTTGGAACTGTACAGGTTGCGCTCGGTCGAGGAGCCGAGGCGCGTGTTGGAGGCTGTGGTGGACAACGCGGTTAGGGCCTACCACATGGGGGTAGTGCATGGGGACCTCAGCGAGTACAACGTGCTTGTGGACGTGGAAGGCGACGTGTGGCTCATAGACTGGCCCCAGTGGGTCCCCACAGCACATGGATCTGCACAGGCCCTGTTCAGGAGGGACGTGGAGCGAATAGCGTCGTTCTTCGCCAAGCGCTTTGGGACCTCCATGGACCTGGACAAGGTACATGCCGTTTCAGGGACTGCGACCAGCATGGACGTTGACGCTGTGGTCGACGAGATCTTGAAACGTGTGGAGGACGAGCTTAGAGAGGAATAAAAATTAAGTGGGGGATATGTTCCACCTGTGATAGTTGGTATTGATAGGCATGCCTCGTCCAACTTCGCATATGTTGTGTTTGACGATTCTAGCGGCTCGCCGGTGGAGAAGGGCTATGGCAACGACGCCAAGGTATCCCTACTCATCAAGCGGTACAAGCCGCGCATAGTGGCCATAGACAACGTCTCTGAGCTCCTGGAAAACGGCCGCCGAATAGTGAGGACCATAGGCAACGCCCCGATACGCATAGATATAGTGCAGGTAACCACCATTGACGGGGTGTACGAGGCGTCCGTCGAGAACCTGGTACGCAGGTACCTGGGCGTTACGGCCAGCAAGTTGGACCCGCTTTCAACCGCGTACTACCTGGCCGTGCTGGCCTCCATGGGTATAGGGTCCATAGTCAAGCTGTACGAGAGCGAGACGCACATAGTTGTAGGCAAGGCCATGGCCACTAAGCAGGGCGGCATGAGTAGGAACCGCTATGAGAGGAACGTAGTGCATAGGGTTAGGCAGATAGTCAACGAGGTGATGCGCGCCCTGTCATCTGCAGGGGTGGATCACGATGTATTCTACCGTGATAATGGCCTCTCGGCGCTGGTGATAGCTTATGCGGATAGGCCAGCCGTGCTCCGCCTTGTCAAGCCCCGTAAGAGCCTCGACGTAGTGGTCAAGGTGCTTTCGGTGCCGAGCAGGGACATCAGGGTAGTGGGTAGGGTCGGCGATGCCCCCCACGTAAAGCAGCCCCGTTCAACGCGCCCAGTGATAGTGGGCGTGGATCCGGGGATAGTTACGGGGCTGGCCGTGCTGGACCTCAGAGGGAACATACTTTACGTTGGCAGTCATCGCGGTCTCTCGCGCAGCAAGGCGGTTGAGCTTGTCTCTAAGTACGGTAGCCCGCTGATAGTGGCCGTCGACGTCAACCCGCCCCCCGAATACGCCAAGAAGCTCGCCGCTATGGTGGGCGCACAGCTGTACTTTCCAAGTAGGGACCTCGGCGTAGATGAGAAGATCGGGATTATAGGCGATAGGATGGCCGCGGTCAATAATTCCCATGAGAGGGACGCGTTGGCCGCGGCATACAAGGCGTTCCACGAGCACAAGCCCAAGTTCGACAGGATCGAAAGGGAGGCCGCCGGCGTAGTGCCGAAGGACAAGGTGGACTCTATTAAGGCCCTTGTAGTTAAGGGGCGCAGCATAGTGGAGGCCATAGCCATGGTGCTCAACGACAGAGGGGATGCCGACAGGACGAGGGTGATATATGTGCAGCAGGAGAACAGGCGTGAGTGCAATGTCGAGGGGTATAAGGCGTACATATCGGCGCTGGAAAACGAGCTTGAGTCCGTTAAACGGGAGAAGAAGGAGCTTGAGGACTCCCTGAGGAAGCTGGAGGACGAGACGTATAGGGAGCTCAGGCGGGACATGAGGATCAGGGAGTTGGAGTACAGGGTGTCCAACCTGTTGCAGGAACTTGAGAAGAGCCGCCTGACATTTGAGGAGTCTCTCGGCAAGTTCAGGGAGGTGTTGATGGGCATATACGAGGGCCGGTACCTTGTACGGGTCATGAACCTACTAGACGTCGACCCGCCGCTCGTGGACAGGGAGGCTGTCCAGTCGGCGGAAGTAGGCGTGGCCATATCTGACATAAGGGACCTCAACGCGTCGAGGGACCTACTCAAGAGGCTCGGCAAGGTGGTGGTGCCTCTGAGCGAGGTCTACGTATACAACGTGGGTGACGTATACGTGGTGGACGCGGCGAGGCTCAACAAGATAGTCGAGGAGCTCAGCAGAGACAGATACGTGGACAAGAATTCCCTTAAGAGGCTTGTGGACGAGTATAGGCGTACTAGAATAGGGTGATTCCCCCCTCAAGTATCGCCCTGGTTATGGAGGGCATTCGCCTCAACTCTTCCGCTACGAGTCCCTCCACCTCGCCCCTAACCTCGCCGGTTATGTCGCCGTGCTCCACGGCCAGCTCCACGTTCACCACGAGGGGCTCGCTGATAGGCTTGCCGATCTGGCTTACAAGCTCTACGGTGGCCTCCGCAACGCCCTTCACCTGTGCATGTATCCTCTCGGCGATGTTACGTGCAACAACGTTGTAGATTTTGCCTATATGGGAGGTGGGATTCTTTCCCGCGGTGGCCTCCAGCGACATGGGCCTCATGGGCGTTATGAGGCCGTTGGCCCTGTTGCCCCTGCCCGTCATGCCGTCGTCGCCGTGCTCCGCAGACGTGCCGGTCACGGTCAGATAGAAGATGCCGTGTTCCGGCTTGTCGGCGGTGTTGACGGCCACCTCCACCGCATAGTCAGGCACAAGCTTTGCGGCCAGGTCCTCCACGCTCCTCTTGACCTCGTCCTTTACCTGTATGTAATGGTCTCTGTCCCTGACTATCTGGGATATCATGGCCGCAGCAACCATGATCTTCACCTCCCTTCCCAGGCGGACCCCCATGACCTTTATGTCTTCGCCAACCTCGGGGAGCCGGCGCTTGAAGTCACGCGAATTGAGCGTGGCCTCTACCTCCAGCACAAGCCTCTCGAGTGGGGATAGGGGCGCATATCCGACGCCTACAGAAGTGTCGTTGGCTAGGGGCACTCCCCCGGTCCTCGCCCCAAGCTCGTACACGCCGACCAGGTCCACGGAACCGGAACCAATTTTGTAGTCGACAACAACGTGCCTTTCGGGGACCAGGAACCGGAAGTTCTCCTTTATCCAGGACGTTACGGACCCCAGCACTATTGGCCCAATAGGCACCTTGTGCACTGTTCCCCCCTCCCTGACCTCCGTTGTAGCCCTGCCGGACACGATTATATATATAGGCTGGACCACCTTGCCACCGCCGAAAGCAGGGCTCGACTGTCCTCCGACCACCAGCGTCTTGTCGAGGTTGTGGTGCAGTATCACGCCGAAGTTCTCCTCGTAGTACTTGGAGAGTTCCACGCTTACCCGTTCCGACACAGAATCCGCAATGTAGTCAGGGTGCCCAAGCCCCTTCCTCTCCACTATCTCCACCTCATACGACGCAATGGGCCTTCGGTCCGTCTTGACTAGATTGATGCGCGTCATGTGACTACGTCGGGCGACGACACGAACATGACCTGGCTTCCCCTTATCATTATCTTGCCGTACTTGGCCTTAACGGAATCCGTTATGGGGTCGTATTCCTCTGCCTCGTCAATTACAAGGTTCATGCAGGTATCGTAGCTCAGCAACACGCCCCTAATATCGACGCCGCTCTTCAATTTCACGGAGACGCTCTTGTTAGCCATTTTGGACAGCACCTTCAACGGCGACGGTATCTGCTGCGGCCTGGACATAGGGGTAACTCGCAGCGCCTTTAAAAGTATTGGCTCCGGCATCTGAAGTGGGCGGCTACGGGCCTACTGGCGCTGCTCAAATTTCAGGAGGAGGTCTATCCACTCCACGTGCCCCATGAGCGTGCGCCTACAGCAGTACCGCCTGAGGCCTAGGCTATCAAGCACGTGTCCGGGGTGTTCGCCGGCCAGCACGCGGTTCCTGAAGTCTTCCCATAGATGCGCCACAGGCCTACCGCACGTCCAGCACCTGACCGGCACGATCATCTATACGCCTTCTGACGCTTGGAGCGCGCATGCTTTATGCCCGGCTTCTTGGGCTCCGTCCTCCGCGGGTCGCCCCTTATCATGTACGAGTCGTAGAACAAGTAGAGCTGTTCCAATTCCTTGCTACGTGTGTACAGTACTAGCCCACGGGCAATCGCCATACGCGTAGCCGCGGCCTGGCCCATGAAGCCGCCTCCCCTGACCTGCACGTCTATGTCTACCTTGCTCACAATGTCGTCGCCGGCCAGTAATAGGGGCTCCATCATCTTGACCCGGGCCATCTCCACGGGCCAGAGCTCCACGGGGACCCCATTCACCTTGACCCGTCCGTAGCCCGGCCTTATGATGGCCCTGGCAATAGCCGTCTTCTTTTTACCCACCGCAACGACAACACGCGGCTCCTCGGAGAGCTCGTAGGCGGCTATTGACTTCACCATGTCCTGTTCCTCCGCCATCACGCCTTACTGTCCGTCGCCTTTTAAAGCTATCCCGCTCGTCCTGTCGGCTGCCCTGCGCCACTTCTCCCAGCCAGGGGGATCCACGCTCCTCCACAGGTCCTCAAGGGTGACGTATTTTGAGCCGGGCCTGCGCCTCAGCGTCGCCTTCTCGACCCTGAAAATGACCAGCTCCCTACGCATGAGCAGGTCCAAGGGTATGCCCATGTAGACCCTCAGCCGCTTCATGGCCTGCCTGCCTCTCCACGCCTTACGCGGAACCATTCCCCTGACAATCCTCTTGAAGACCCTGTCGGGTCTCCGGGGCACTTTGGGGCCTACCTTTTCAGGATTGTAGTGAGTCCTCCACTCAGATATCTTCCTCTTATACCACTCCACCACCATATGGGGGTCACCCGTGATTACGCTCTTCTCAACGTTTACCACTGTGACTCGCCTCCCCTCGAGTATCCACTTGGCCACAAGCGACGCCAAGCGCCCCACTACATGCCCCGACGCATCAACCACTATGTCCAGAGACCCGGGGTTATCGTTGGGCAGGTCCACATAACGTATGTTGGCCATGTCCACCCCTATATCACTATCTTGACGTTGGAACCCTTTGGATTCCTACGTACAAGGTCGGGTATCGTGATCGCCTCGCAGCCAGACCTTTCCAAGGCCTCAAGCGCCGACTTAGAGTACTTCCAGGCCGCCACGGTGACCCTCTTGTTCATGCGCCCCACGCCGAGCAGCTTGCCCGGCACGAGTATCGTGTCGCCCTCAGACGCCACTCTGTCTATCCTGTACAAGTTTACTTCCACCCTCTTTCGCCGCGGCTTAGAGATAAGGTCCGCCACGTACCTCCATATGGGGCTGTTGTTGTCCTTGGCGGCTTTCCTAAGGAACCTAACAAGCATCCGCGTCTGAACGCTGGTGGGCCCAGTAGGGTTAGGGGGCATTGTGCGTTGCTGGTCCCCCTCTTTTAAAATTATCTCATCCGCCCTATCCACGGCCTTACGCGGCCTTTCCCATGCAGAAGTCACGGCCGTGCCCGTCGATAGGCGCATGTGTGAGGGGATATAGGGTTGAGGCCGTGTCCCCGTCCTACTGTACGACGCGGCATGTAAAAATAGGGGCATTGTGTTTGGCCCAGGCCGATTCCCGTGTGCCGTATGTAGAGTCACGTATAGCCCGGCAACGCGGACGACAAGTTCTTTACTTGTGTAGTGGCCGGCACCTCGCATCGACTGCGACGCCTCAAGGTGTTTTGCGGTTGGCGGCAAGGTCAATGCGGGGCGTAGTACGCCCAAGAGGTACGCCTAGCTCGTACTGGCCTGTTCAGGGACGTCTCGACAAGGATGATTGCGGGACTGAGAGCCCAGCCGTTGCTGTGTCTCGTAGGCGTTGTAGTAGGAGACTAATACGGAAGTGTTGGGGCGCCTCGACGCGTTGCCCGGCGAGGCCGGCGAGGCGACCATTTACTCCTCCAACGTCGCCTGGGCTGTGTAGCGCGCTGCCTTGAACCTAAGCGCATCCATGAAGCTCTCCAGTTTCCACCTCAGTATTCTAAAGGCCTCGCGAATTAAGGACTCCACGTCCATGTTGCCGTAGGACTCGGCCCAAAACACGTACTTGTCCGGCTCGGCATCGACCTTGACATGGCCGCCGCAGTACGACTCTATCGCCTTGAGCTTCCCGTAGGTGCACCTCGCGCCATCCACCTCAACAGAACCGCAGACCTCCTCTAGAAGCGATCTGCACTTGTCGGGTAGCTGAGTAGACAGGGAGACGCGAGGATAGGCGTAGTAGGCCGCGTTGCCGGCCTGCCACTTGGCGTGTTCCCGCGCCCTGCCCAGCCTAGCATACACTTCGGCGACCACCGTCTGGCCGGTTTCAAGCTTGACCAGCGGAATGTTGTCGTGTACGGGCCTCACGTCCGGCCTGTCGCTGGTCAACATGTAGGAGTAGACGACCATGGGTTCCTCGGCCTTGACTTGGAGCGCAAGTTTAACGGTGCACTCGGTGGGGTCGACCAGGCCCATCTCGCACTCCTCTATCCTGGGCAGGCTCTCCAACGGAGTTGTGAGGGGCACCAGCCCCAGCCTATGGGCAAGCACCTCGTCGTACATGACGGAGTTGTTCTCTATGATGACGACCTCATGTATTGCAAGTATGGGGACCTCGGAAACTATGACCCTCCTCAACGAGTTAAGCGTGCCTGCGTCTACGCCCTCCACCACGAAACGTATATAGTCGTTACGCCTCTCAACGACCTGGACTTTGGCCATTAGGTCACTTTATGGGTTTCTGCCTTTTCCCCTCTAGGATGGCCCTAAGCGACGTGTTGTTGACGAGGACAACCTTGAACCTTACTCCGGGCAGGTCCCCATAGGCCCTCCCCTCGGGTCCACCTATCCTTTCCACTATTACCTCGTCGTGTTCGTTTATCACGTTGAGCCCACCGTCATATGGGACAAAGGCGGTGATGACCCTGCCGTTCTTCACGAGCTGCACCCTAACGCATTTACGTACCGCCGCGTTGGGCTTCCTTGCCTCGACGCCGACCTTTTCCAGCACTATGCCCCTGGCCATGGGGGCCCCCTCAAGGGGATCGAACTTTCTTGCTATGCCGAGTTTTTTCCTCTTATACGTGACATCGCTCCACCTGAACTTTTTACGTTTCTTCCTCAGCTTGGCGGCCGCGTAAAGGCCACTGGGCGACTTTTTACCCGTCATCGCGATTACCCCGTGACACGCTTATTAAGCTTTACGCGGCTCTGAACTAGGCCAGTACAACCCTGTCTATATCGAAGTACCTCTTGGCCAGTATGCGTGCACGCCCAACGTTCTTGCCGTTTCGGCCTATGGCAATGGCTTTGTCCTCGGGGACCACCGTTGCGGTGGCCACAAGTAGGCCCTCGGCGCTTTTACTTATCTTGACGGCTATGACCCTTGCAGGGTAGAGGGAGTTCCTGATCACTTCCTCGGGGGATTCCCCATACTCGACCACCTCGACGTCCCGGCCAATGAGCTGCTTGAGCCTCTTGATGTTCACCCCGCCCTTGCCCACGGCCAGGGCCGCCATGTTCTTCTGCACAACGAAAATAACCCTCTTATACTCGTCGTCTATCACCGTGTCGAGCGGCTGTATGCCGGTCAGGCTTTCGAACAGCGAGGCATACCGTATCTCCTCGTCTGTGATCCTTATCTCGGGCATGGCCTACTCTCCCTGTACGAGGCTCAGTATGTTGCTTTCCCCCGGCTCTACAACGGCCAGGGCGGCCACCCTGTGCGGCCTTCCGCAGGCTGTGCCCAGCTCCCACGTGTTCCCATGGTACACGTATATGGGCGTGCCGGAAAGCCTGCCGTAGTACTCTATGTCCTGCCTTATTGAGAGGGGCGCATCGTTTGCCAGTATGACCATCTTGGCGGCACCGCTGAGAAGCGCCTTAACCGTTTCCCTGGTCCCAAGAAGCACCCTGCCAGTGTTAATAGCGACCTTAAGTTCTCGCGCGACGTCTATCATGCGCCTACACCGAAAACCCCATTATAAAGGTTACGCGGTGCCCCTCAGAGCTCCATTAAAATCCTGACCATGCCGGTGCCGACCGGTATGTAGCGTCCAGCTATTATGTTTTCGAAGACGCCTTTGAACACCTCGCTTTCACCCTTCGTGGCCGCGTCGACAAGGTTCTTGACTGTGACCTCGAAGGCGGCCCTCGCCAGGGGACTCTCCTTCTTGCCCGCGACGCCGTGCCGCCCTATCTGGCGCACCCTGCCCGTCCACGTCATGGCGTCAGCTACGAGGAACATGTGCCTCATGTCCACGTCGAGGCCCTGCTCGTCGAGGACCTTTTTAAGTTCGTTGGCTATCAGCGTCCTGGCAGCCTCTATGCCCAGCACCTCAGCGACCTCGTGTAGGTCGTTGCTATAGGTCCTAGTGGGGTCCACCCCCTCGATCTGAAGCACGGCCTCCAGATTGGAGCCCTCGGTTATTATGTACCACTCGCCCGTCCCCTCGTCCTGCCTCACGACAGTCTTACGCACGTTCTTTATGCCGCTTATCCTGGTCTGGAGCAGCTTGTCCCTGATCTTTCTCAGCTTCACGGGGTCGCTCGTGTCGAGGCGGAACACTACCACATTGCCATCGAACTCCACCTCGAGGCCCTTGCCCCTCACCTTGGCGAGCACCTTCTCGAGCTGCTTCGTGGATATATCCCTATATCTGAGCTGTTCTGGGTCCAGCTCCACCACTATCGAGAAAGTGAGGTAGTCCACGTCCACGGACCTGGCCAACGTTTCCAGGGTCACGGACTGTATCCTCTTGGCCACCTCCTCCGCCTTTTCCCTCGACTTTGAGTGCTCCTCGTCGAGGTAGACGTACATGAGGGGGGTTGCCGGCCTCCTCCGGGCATCCACGATTTCTATCATCCGTGGAAGTCCAAGGGCCATGGAGAACTCGCGGAGACCCGCAAAGTGGAAGGACCTAAGGATCATCTGGGTCGACGGTTCCCCAATGCTCTGGGCTGTAACTATGCCTATGGCCTCCCCGGCATCTATAAGAGCCTTCACGTAGAGCTTAAGGGTTTCGTAGATGACCTCCAGCGCCTTCTCCCTGCCCATCTCCTCCTTCGACAGTTTGGCCACGAGCTCCCTGTACAGCGACAGGGGGAGCACCCCCTTAAGCCTTTCCAGCACTGGCTCTACTTCCTTGAGCGCAGACATGTCAGCCCCTCTGCTTCACCCTTGCAATCACTTGGTCTATGTTGACGGGCTTGCCGTGGTCGGATCGGCTCACGTCGGTGAAGTCGTCGCTGTACTTGAACTGCACTATGGCGTCGTTGCTGAACCTAACGGTTCCGTCATAGGCCACGTATACGTCCTGCAGCGCGTTTACGAGCCTTCTCTGCATGTAGCCCGACTGCGCGGTCCTGACCGCGGTGTCTATAAGACCGTCCCTCCCGGCTGCGGCGTGGAAGAAGTACTCCACCGGTCCCAGCCCCTCCTTGAAGTTGCCCTTCACGAATCCGCCGGCCTCGGGCCCAATTATGTCGGAGAACTCGAAATGGGGCAGTGTCCTCAGCCTGTAGCCCCTCTTTATCCTCTCGCCGCGGATAGTCTGCTGTCCGAGCACCCCGCTTATCTGGACCAGGTTTATTAGGCTGCCCCGCGCGCCGGTTTTGGCCATTATATATGCCTCGCTCCGCTTGTCGATGTGCCTCTCTACAACCCTAGTGGCGTCCTCGCGAACCTTGGACAGCTCTATGGCCATCCTGTTCTCCAGAGTCTCCTCGACAGTATATCCCGGATCGGGCTGCAGAGTCTTGGCCAAGTACTCTTCCATGTACTTTCTGGCCCTTTCCTCGCCCCTAGCGATTATGCCGTTTATCTCGTCGTAGGCCTCGGGGGGCAGGTCAAACGAGTCTATCCCTATCGTGTAGCCCACCAGGTCGAGGTACCTCAGGAAGACCCTGAGCGCCGAGTCCAGCCATTTCCTGGCGATACCCGAGGGATAGTCCCTGGCTATTCTGTGCCACAGCGAGTCCACCTGTTCCGCGCCTATGGACTTCTTGTCCAGGACGCCGCTCGCCATGAATCCGTTTAGTATCACTAGGTACTCGTCTTCTAGGCATGTGGCGGGATCGCCGCAGGTGCTGCGGAACGCGGTTGGCTGCACCCACGTGAAGTCCCTGGGAAGCAACATCGACATTACCTGTTTGCCGGTCCATAGCTCCGTTGGGTGCATTATGGCGGGCTCCTCGATGCCCTCGACGTCCTTGGCCGCGCCGAGCAGGTAGGCGACCATCTCCCTGTCCAGCAACGTGTCCTTCCTCGTGAGGAGATACGCGCCGATGATGAAGTCCTGCCTTGCGCCTATGATGGGGCCGCCGTACCTGGGCGACACTATGTGCTCCTGCACCAACATCAAGAGCCTGGCCTCTGCCCTTGCCTCCTCGTTCTGCGGTACGTGCAGGTTCATCTCGTCCCCGTCAAAGTCCGCGTTGTAGGGCGGACACACGGCCAGGTGGAGGCGGAATGTGCGGCCCGGCAGCACCTTGACCAGGTGGGCCATGATGGACATGCGGTGTAGCGAGGGCTGACGGTTGAAAAGTACCACGTCCCCGTCCTGCAGGTGCCTCTCCACTACCCAGCCAGGCCCAATCCTATCCACCAGGCTCTTCCTGTCGCGTACATACCTTAGGTCCATGCGCCGCCCCTCGGGGGTAATCACGTAGTTGGCCCCTGGCCACGTCTCCGGCCCATTCATCACTAGCTGCCTTAACCGGTCTATGTTCCACTCGTTGACCCTCTCTGGATATGTGAGCACTTTGGCGACGTCTATGGGCACCCCCACCTCGTTTATGCTTAGGTTCGGGTCGGGGCTTATAACCGTACGGGCGGAGAAGTCGACCCTCTTCCCGGAGAGGCTTCCCCTGAACCTTCCCTCCTTGCCCTTAAGGCGCTGCGCAAGTCCCTTTAGGGGCCTGCCGCTCCTATGCTTGGCTATTGACACGTTTGGGAGTTCGTTGTTGAAGTACGTAGCTATGTGGTACTGGAGGAGGCTCCATATGCTTTCCACAACGCTTATAGGGGCCCCACCCTCCAGCTCGATCTTAAGCTTCTCGTTTATGCGCATTATGTCGATCAGCTTGTGCGTGAGGTCGTCCTCGCTCCTTATGCCGGTCTCCAGCTGTATAGAGGGCCTCACATGTGGCGGCGGCACTGGAAGAACCGTGAGCACAGCCCATTCGGGCCGTGCCATACTTGGGTCGAAGCCGAGCAGTCTTAGGTCCTCGTTGGGGACGCGCTCCAATCGCTCCCTGACCACTTCTGGGTCTATCTTCACAAGCGCGCCGTTCTCGGTCTCCTCGTAGAAGTCGTAGGGCCTTTCCAACTTGACCTTGTTCCTCTTCATCCCGCAGTGTGGGCACGTGGACCTTTCTGAGGCCCTCTTCTTTACCTTCTCCACAAGGTTGTCGGCAAGCAGCTTCCACTTGGCGGAAAGCCGCTCGAGCCTCTCCCTGTACTTGGCGATCTCGTCATTGCGTAGCATGATGCGCCCGCAGTGTGGGCACGTGGATCTCAATATGTCGAAGATGTACTTGGCGAATTCCACATGTATGACTGGCTTGACAAGCTCTATGTGGCCGAAGTGGCCCGGACAGGCGTCATGCGTGTTGTCGCACGTCTCGCATCTGGCCCCGGGCTCCACGACGCCCAGCCTCCTGTCCATGAGGCCGCCCCTAACCGGGAGCCCGGCCTCATCATATATTTGGGAGGTGGTGATCTCCATCACTGACATGTTCCTAATAGTGTCGGGCGACAATATCCCGAACCTGATACGGTGTATGGATTTAAGGGGTACTTCCGGTTGCGTGCGAGCAACTCCGAATTGAACCGTCATTTGCCTATTTTGGGATGTGTCCCATTTAAATTCATTATATCATCTCGGTGAGCTCCAGCCTTGGGTATATGCCTAGACTCATGAGCTCCTGTAACAACAGCTTGAAGGCGTACGGCACAACGATCCTCGCGAAGCGTCCCTCCTCGCCGTGTATAGGACAGTAGGGCCTGTTCCTCTTGGCATCCCACCAGGAGAGCTGGCCGCATTCCTCGCACACGTAGACCAGGTACTTGTCGCTGGACTCTACGAGCCTCTCGTGTATCAGTGCGGCGGCCCCGTGCGCTATGAGCACGTCGCGCTCCATTTCGCCCAGCCTCAGCCCCCCCTCCCTCGACCTTCCCTCGGTGGGCTGCCTCGTCAGTATTTGGACCGGCCCCCTCGCACGCGCATGTATCTTGTCGGCAACCATGTGGTGCAACTTTTGGTAGTACACTATGCCTATGAATATGTCCGCCTCGAGCTGCCTGCCCGTTATACCGTTGTACATCACCTCCCGGCCGTCCCACTTGAAGCCTAGCTTGAGAAGGGCCTCCCTCAGCTCGCCCTCGCTTATGCCCTCGAACGGCGTGGCGTCGATCAGCTCGCCGCTCATTGCGGCTATTTTGCCCGCTATGGACTCGAGGAGCTGCCCAATAGTCATTCGGGATGGTATGGCATGGGGATTAACTATTATGTCGGGCACTATGCCGTCCTCTGTGAACGGCATGTCCTCGTGCCTAAGCAACATGCCTATGACGCCCTTCTGGCCGTGCCTCGACGCGAACTTATCCCCTAGTTCAGGCACTCTCAGCTCCCTCAGCCTCACCTTGACGAGCTTGTTTCCGTCCGGCGTCTCAGTAATGATTACCTTGTCCACTATGCCCTTCTCGCCTCGCCTCACCGTGATCGAGGCGTCGCGCCGCTCCCGCACCATCCTCTCGGCTGTTTCTATGGTAGTGTAGAATCTGGGCGGCGCGGTCTTGCCTATGAGCACTTCGCCCCCAGACACATACACCTCTGGGGACACTATGCCGTCCTCGTCCAGGTGGCTGTACGCCTCGGCGCCCCTGTATCCCCTTACTGATGGGTCCGGGACCTCTATGCGGTCCTCCTCGCCGCCCGGGTACTTCTGCTCCTCTGTCTCGTACGTCCTGTAGAACGTGCTCCTGAACATGCCCCTCTCCACCGAGGCCTTGTTCATTATGACCGCGTCCTCTATGTTGTAGCCGGTATACGTCAGTAGGGCCACCACCGCGTTGTGGCCAGCCGGCTTCTTGTCGTAGCCCACTATGTCTATGCCCCTCGTGGTGACTAGGGGCCTCTCTGGGTAGTGCAGCATGTGTCCCCTGCTGTCGAACTTGTAGTGCACGTTGAGCTGCGGCACGCCGAGGGACTGCTTGGCCATGGCTGCCTCGTACATGTTGCGCGGCGACTGGTTGTGCTCAGGGAAAGGTATTATGGACGCCACTGCGCCGAATATGGAGCTGGGTATTATTTCGACGTGGGTATATTGGCTCAAGTCGCCGTAGGGGTCCACGGCTATACGGGCGTTCTCCTCCTCATCGGCATCGAGGTACTCAACAATGCCCATGCGGACCAAGTCGGTCCATGTGAGCTCCCTGGACCTTAACCTCTCCACGTGTTCCCGCCTCAGTTTGAGCGTCCCGTTCTCCACCACAAGCAACGGCCGGCGTATCCTCCCTCCATCGCAGTTTACGTATACTGTGCCGTTTATGTACGCTACGTTTACCTCGTCGCTTATCTTGCCGGCCCGCCTCAGCGACCTGACCGTGGATACGAGCTTCTCTGGGACCTCGTGTATGCCTATTAGTCTCCCATTGAGGTGGACCTCAGCGCCCTTAAGCCCCGCCTTTCGCGCCTCGAGCACAGGCTTCACGCCCAGATTGTAGAGCAGGGCCTCCACATCGCTTTCCTTGACCCCCACCGTTACCGACGCCAATATGGCCAGGTTCTTGACGAGGCCCACGTTTTGCCCCTCTGGGGTCTCTATTGCGCACAGCTTGCCCCATTGCGTCGGGTGGAGGTCCCGCGCCTCGAAGTGGGGCTGGGTCCTACTCAGTGTGGACACCACCCTCCTAAGGTGGCTTAGGGAGGACAAGTAATTGGTTCTGTCCAGTATCTGGGAGACTCCTGTGCGGCCCCCAACCCAGTTGCCCGTAGCCAGGGCATGGCGCAGCCTCTCGGTGAGTAGGTCGGGCCTGACAATCGTCTGGAGACTAGGTATCCTGCCCCTAGCATAGTACTTCTCCAGCTGTGACCTCATCTCCTGGAGGAACTGCCTGAATATTGATCTGAAGAGCTGCGCCATTAGTTCCCCGGCGAGACGCACCCTCTTGTTGGCCAAGTGGTCCTTGTCGTCGGGCCTACGCCTTCCTAGGTACATCTCGACAACCCCCTTGACCACCTGTCCAAGCATTATTGCCTTCCTCCGCCTTATTTCCCTCTGCTCGTCCTCGTTGCTGGACGTGGTGCCTAAATGGGGAAGGAAGTACCTGTCGAGGGTCTGTAACGCCCTCTCTATACGTACTGGCCTCGGCTGTCCGAGTGCCACCCTTCCCCCAATGTAATCCAACGCGTCGTCCTGGGTGGCGGCTATCTGGGAGGCCGAGATGAGCGACGGGAGCAGCTCCTTCTGTATTTCCGTGTCATCGGACACGGCCATCACGATGTCCTCGTCGCTTTCCAGCCCCAGGGCCCTCATGTAGACGGGGAATGGTATGCGCGCCGCAATTGACGGCGTATATACGTATATAATGCCGTTCTTATGCCTCTCCACAGTCATGGTCGTTTTGTAGCCCTGGCCTGTGGATATGACCTTAGCCAGGTGGGTGATCGATGCCCTATCGCTTACATCGTAGATGGGCTTGTTGGTGGCAAGGTCCTCCTGGGATATTATGACCCTTTCAGACCCATTTATTATGAAGTACCCGCCGAAGTCCTCGGGGTCCTCAAATCTGCGTAGCAGGTCCTGCGACTTGGCCCTATAAAGGTGGCACTTCTTGGAGCGCACCATTATCGGCAGCTCGCCTATATACACACGTTCCTGGTGGGGCTCGTCGTTGACGTATAGGATCACGTTGAGGTAGAGGGGCGCAGCATAGGTTATGTTGCGTAGCCTAGCCTCCATGGGGTAAATAGGGCTCTCACTGCCGTCGGCCTCCTTGACCCTTGGCAACCCCACGTCGATCCGCTCAAGTTTTATGCGGAGCCCCTTGACCTCGGTCTCCAGCTCCCTGAACTCCTCGACTATTTCCTGCAGCTTCACGCCCACGAAGTCGTTGAACGACTCTATCTGGTGCCTCACCAGTTTTTCCTCCTCTATGTACGCCCTGACCAGCACCCACCTGTCGTCGCTTGTAGGGAACTCTTGAGGTAGGTGGCTTCCCCTCCTTATGGGGAGGGGGATGTCCCTTGGATCTCTCATGCAGGTACCACGAACCTATATGTTTCCACTACTTCTGCCATGGGCGACCTCCTTCGAAGCCTCAGAAGATCGCCTGGCCTTGCGCCTACAACGCGCGCAAGCGGGTCGCTTGCCCTTATCCACGGTATCTGCCATATCTTTGCCCTCAGGGACCTCAATATCCTCTTGGCCTCCTCCCGCGGAACCACCTCGACCTGCGGGTTATACTGGTGTTCCAGTATCAGTGACGACAATTCCCTCCTATTTTTAGCCATTGCCCATTACCACATTTGATGAAAAATAAATTTTGTCCTAGACCCCCCTGGCCTTGGCCAGGAACTCCTCGGCAAGTTTCCTCACCTCGCTTTTCAAGGCCTCTATGTGCCTCGGTATGGCCTCCCCAACCTCCTCGTTCCTGACCTCGAGCCTAAGGCGCGGTATCCTGCGCGCGGCCTCCAATTCCCTGATCTCGGCGGCGGGCACGCCCTGGGCCACTGCCTTGGCCCCCTCCTCGTAGTAGGTCATGATGAGTTTGAGCAATAGGTACTGCTTCACCGGAAGTGAGGGCGTGTCAACCTCGTTGAATGCGTCCTGCTTCAGGAATCCTTCCCTTACGAAGTACGCAGTGTTGAGGAGGTGCTTTTCGGCCTCGCTTAGGGCCTCCGTGCCAAGGATCCTCACGACCTCCTGGAGCTCGGCCTCCTTGGTCAGGATCTCGACGGCCTGATCCCTAAGCCTCTTCCAGTCCTCCCCAGCCTCTTTTCTCCACCAGCTTTCCACTGTCTCTACATACCTGGAAAAGCCCAGAAGCCAGTTGACCGCGGGATAATGACGCGAGTAGGCAAGCCTCGCGTCCAAGGGCCAGAAAGCGCCGACAAAGCGCAGGGTGTTCGAGGTGACCGGTTCCGTGAAGTCTCCTCCAGGCGGCGAAACAGAGGCCACAACTGTGACCGATCCCAGCCTCTCGCCGCTCCCCATGAGGTACACCCTGCCGGCCCTCTCATAGAACTCCGCTAGCCGGGTGGGCAGATACGCCGGGTAACCCTCCTCGGACGGCATCTCGCCTATGCGTAGGGCCACCTCCCTCATCGCCTCCGCCCAACGGGAAGAGGAGTCCGCCACGAGTAGCACGTCGTAGCCCATGTCCCTGATGTACTCTGCCAACGTGACCCCCATATATATCGAGGCCTCACGGGCCGCCACCGGCATGTTGCTGGTGTTTACTATGATCGTGGTCCTTTCAAGGAGAGGCCTCCCAGTGGTAGGGTCCCTGAGTTTCAGAAGGCCGTGCAGCGCGTCAGCAGCCTCATTGCCCCGCTCGCCGCAGAGCACGGGCACTATGTAGCGGGCCTGGCTGAACATGGCCAATGTCCTGATTATGACCGTTTTGCCGCTTCCAAAAGGCCCGGGCACTGCCGCGGTCCCTCCCTTCGCTATGGAAAATATGGTGTCGAGCACTCTGACGCCCGTGATCATGGGCTCCACGGGGGGCAGCTTCTCGCGGAACGGTCTCGGTCTCCTCACAGGCCACTTGTGCCACATCTTCACCTGTATCTCGGTGCCCTTAGCGTCCACGACCGCTATCACGTCGTCCACCGCGTACTCGCCCTCGGGGGCCACGTACTTGAGCACGCCGGGCCTATTGCCGGGCAGCGGCGGGTACAGTATCCTGTGCTCTGTGAGCTCGGTTTCCCTGACAACGCCAAGCACGTCCCCCGGCGCCACGGTCTGTCCCTGCTTCAGCGTAGGGATAAACCTCCACTTCCTCTTGAGGTCTATTGGGGGCGCCTCTCCGTACCCTATCCCCCTCCGTATGAAGGGCGATCTGACAGTTTCCTCTATATTTCTGAGCGGCCTCTGAACGCCGTCGTAGATCATGCCTATGATGCCGGGGCCGAGCCATGCCGAGAGCGGCTCGCCGCTCCTGACGACCTTCTCGCCCGGCTTTATGCCCGTGGTGTCCTCGTACACCTGTATGAATGCCACGTCGCCCTGTATGCGTACGACCTCCCCGAAGAGTCCCTCCTCGCCCACGAAAACAAGCTCGTAGAGCCTTGCGCCGGGCAACTCGGCCTTGACTACGGGCCCCGAGATGTAAACTATCTTTCCCTGTCCCTCCATCCCCCCTATATGCCGACCTCCCTATAAATTATCCGTTTTATCTCCTCCCTATTGTTCTCTATAAGCGTGTCGATCGTCCCATCTATTATTATGGAATCGTCGCTACTGCGCACCAAGATGCCCGGCACGTCGGCCTCCCTGAACCTCAGCACCTCGATGCCAAGTTCCCTCGCAATGGACGAGACTAGATCTATGTGCTCCCTGCTGGTCTCAACTATCACCTCTCCCCCAATGACGTCCCTGGCCCTCGACATGACGCCCCTCACCAGTTTGCCGTAGAGGTCCTTATCTGACAGGACGGAGCGCCTTACCCCCTCTATTACCTCTTCTGTAATCTTCTCTGCAAGCGCCAGTATTTCGCCTTTTGACTGGGATATAGCCTCGTATATCCTCCTCTCCCGTTCCAGGCCGACCTCGCTTTCCACGCGCCCCATCCTTTCCCTATACTGCTCCACGACGCTTGCAGCCTCAGCCCTCAGCTCCACCTCCGGCCTGCTGAGCGTGCTCTGGATCCAGTCCCTAAGCTCCTCTACCTTACGCTGCACGAGCTGCTCAACCACCTTCACCGAGCTCATCCCCCGATAGCTTGCCTGACCAATTGTAGGTAGTCTACCTCCTCTACCGTCCCCTCCTCTATGCTCGGCAACTCCACTATGAGGGGCTTCCGCAACTTACCCCTCAGACTGGCTATCTCTCTTTTGGCCAGCCTAGACACGGCGCTAGTTATAAATATTGCAGAGACGGACCTGTCTTCTATTAGCTCCCCCAACCTGCGGAGCAGTCCATCCCTATCGTTGATCTGCTCCCCCTCGAACCCCATCAATTTGAACATGGTTACTGTCCTCAAGTCGCCCAGCACGATCGCCCTCATGGTGTGTCCCATCATTGGCATTATTTTAACGTTAGCCCAAGGGCCCTGACGCCGGTCAATACGGGACGTTTTTGAGGCCCAGCCTGTAGGCGGCGTAGTTGGTGGCCATGTGTATCGGCACCGTGATTGCAAGGGCTGTGACGATTACAAGGCAGCTCAGCTCCCTCATCATGGATAGTAATACCATGGAGAATGCGATGAAGTCGAGTTGGTCCAACGGTATTGCCCTTTCCCCTGGCTGGAGGCCCATGCGCCTCTTGACGAATGCGCCTATCAAATCGCCTGTAAGCGCCCCAACCGAGAGCACGAACGCCTCGAGGAGCGTTATTATGGGGGAGGCTATGGCGTACCCCAATAAGGTGCCAACCGCACATCCGAGGAGGAACCCCTCCACGGTCTTATTGTCGCCGAAGATCCTCCGCCCGTCCAGGAACAGCCTGCCCCCATCTATGGGTCTCCTCCTCATAGGCAGCCTGGAAACTATGACGGGTACCGAGTTGGCGATGTAGGGGGGCCAAATGACCAGTAGTACGAAGCTCAGGTCATTACCCAGATTCATGGGCCTTACGCATGTGGACTAGGAGGCTATGGACGCCGAGGAACGCGCGCCCGCATATTAGGCATACGTGCATGGCTGCCCCTCCCCTGTACATCACTATGGAGAAGTGTAGCCTCAGATGTCTGAGGAACTCGGCCTCGCTATTCGCCTTCTCGCCGCATATGGCGCACTGCCAATTCCTGCCAGACACTTTCTTATGCTTGTCCACGTAATGGCCCAGGTACTCCTCTGTCTGCACTTCCTCGCCGCATATGAAACACTTGTACTTCTCTCTGAGGGCAACATGCTGCGAGGAGGCGAGCAGGTCCCTAATAGCGGTCTCCTCCCCTTCACTGCCGCATATCGGGCACAGCACCCTGGCCATGGAAGCCCTTAAATGCGCCGTTATTAAAAGGTTCCTCATGATTGTGGGGATCTCAATGCCAGTGTGGGAGACAGGGTATGTCGGAGTCGCGTTCGGCCCTAGAGAACGCCTTGACTACGAGGTGCAGCCGATCATGAAGGCATGTGGGGTGCACACCCTGGACCTCGGCCAGCTGGCCAGATACAAGTGGAGTTGCGTGTCTGCCTTGGCCGTCAAGTTGCCGGGATACGCCATGCTGGTAGACCCTTACGGCATTGCTAACAGCCTTGCGCCTAAACATGGCGTGCCCCGCCCCACTCTATTGGGCGCAATATGGGACGTAGTCGGGGAACTCATATGCGAGGAACATAGGGGGATGGCCGGCGTGGAGCTCGACGATGAGGTGCCCAGAGACGCGATTAAATGTGCAGCGCCAATTCCGTGCGGGAACGTGTGCGAGGCCTCCAAGTTCTTCGCGTCGGCAGCCTCGATAGGCGTGGGGGATGTGGAGATAAGGGATGTCAGGGATCGCGTCATGCGCGAGGTGCTGGGCCGGCTCGGACTGAGGTGAGCCCAGATAGCTGGGCCTCTATGTACCTGTCTATTTTCTTGACGTTCTTCTCCACGTAGCCTATGAAATAGTTCAGGAACACCTTGAGCAGCACGTTGTGGGAATCCTTCAGGTAGAACTTGTTGAGTATGTCCTTGGCCCAATATATGGAGTGCCTGAACACTACGCGCAGTAGCTCTATGTGTTCCGGGAGTAGGTTCACCCTTTGCATCCACCCCCTCTTGTCCGCCCTTATATGGCTCATGGGTACGTAGAACAAGGGAACCACGAGGCTCCTATAGGGCCTCATGCGCTCTATCAGCTCTATGGTCTGCACCACGTCGTCCGGCTCCTCGCCGGGTAGGCCCACGATTATGGTTATTGCAGGTATAAGTTTCACCTCGTGCATGAGGGCCATCGACTCAAGGACCACGTCCCACCACCTGTCTATGCTGTACGGCGCGGCCTTTCCGGGCATTATTTTCTTGGCCAGCCTTATCGACCCAGTCTCAAGGCCCACTTGGGCCCCCCACCACTCCTGGCGCCCGTCCAATATTATTTCGGCTATCTTTGTGGTGAGTCCGCCGAGCTTCTTTTCGGCGGCCAATACAGACGCAAAGGTGGTGTGGCTCCACCCAACCTTCCTGTAATACTTCTTGGCGAGCCTATGCAGCGCGACGAGTTTATCGGGGTTGGGCAGTATGCCGGTGGACCCGTAAAGCGGCACGTCGTCGGAGTGCAGTATGCCGTCGACCACCCCGTGGGACACGTTTACCATGAGCTCCTGCTCTATCTTTTCGAGCGGGTACCATCTGGTCGGTCTCAGCGTGACGGAACAGAACGCGCAGCCAAGGGGACAGCCCCTGCCTATCTCCACGAGGCCGTTTATGCTGGCCCCACGTATGACCGGTATGTCGTCTAGGGTGGGGGCCTCGGAGGCGCCTATATATATGTATTTGGGCACAGGCCTTCCCTCAAGGATTCTTTTGACCACGTCAACTATGGCCCCCTCCCCCTCGCCGTCGAAAATAACGTCTATCCCCCACCTCTCCACTAGGTCCGGAAACATCAGCCATTGCCATGCCGAAGGCCCTCCCACGATCACCTTGAGCCCCCTCCTCTTGGCCTTGGCTATGTGTGGCCTAAGATCCTCCATGAACTTCCTGAACATGTACGCGTTCATAGGCTCCTTCCCAACTATGACCGACCAGGTGGAGCTGGGCGGGTTAAGGCCGAAGTAGTCGTGGTGGGACAACATGAGTACCTTGGCCTCATCCATGTACCTGTGAACGTGGTCGGGGTCCACGATCCTGGCGTTTATGCCGGCCTCAAGCAGCTTGGCCTCGACCTTCCTCATGCCGTATGGGGCCTGTATGGGGAACCCATGCTTGTCGACCTCTAGGCTGGGCGCGAAAAGGTAAAGGTGGAACTTTTCCGAGAGTTTGAAGGGGAGGTCCACGAACATGGGCCCTGTAGACCCGAAGCCTAGGAACTCCTTGCCGTGGTAATTGCTCATCATGGTCCTGTCACTTGTCAATATGACGTCAAGACGCATGTACATGGGTACGGCCTGAATTTATAAGTTCTGCCGCACATATAGTTGTGAACGTGGACGTGATAATCAGGGCCAGAATTGAGGGCGAGCTCGTAGGGAAGGTACTCGAGGAAGTGAGGCGTTTCGATAGGGAGGTGGCCATAATGGGGATTCGACACATGGTGGTCGTGTTTGAGGGCGGCAAGACGCCCGGTAAGATAAGGCTGCGACTGGACGACGAGGAGGAGGGCCTGGCGTATCTGTACGTGGATCCGGAGGCCCTCAGGGGAGACTACCGTTTGGCGCTTTGGAGGGAGCTTGCGGTGATAAACGCAGTCAACGATCCTGGACTGGTGCAAATATGGGCGGTGCCGGACGAATACACGGGCGCTCCCATGTCCCGGGAACTGTCCGTGGCGCTGCTTCGCCGTACCGTGGACATGTTGGTGGCTAAGGTGGACCCAATGGAGCTCCCACGCGCGTTCGATCCCCTTGACATGACGTTGCTGCGCGGGGCCAGAGCCGAGGACATGGTGGCGGCGCTGGCCCTAGACGTGCCGCTGAGCCTGGAAATGGCGGGCCTCACCGATCTGGGCAGGGAGGTCTATGCGAACAAGGTCAAGGGAAAGGTCCCGCCGGTCTACGACGACTTTAGAGAATTCGTTAAGAGGACGCGCAACTACGTGAGCGCGTACAATTACCTCTCCATGGTGGCTAATCTGTGATGCCCTCCTCGGCTATTCTGAAAGTGGCCTCGCGTTCCGGGTGGTAGGGCGAGTCGAAAACGCGCGCTATCCTCACGTTTTCCTTGCTTTTCCTTATCCATAGCCTATAAGTGGCGCTGTGGGCCACCACGTTGCCGCCGGCAGGTTTAAGCGGGTTTCCGAAAAACACATCCGGCTGAGCGAGCACCTGGTTCGTGACCACGACCGCCACCTCGTAGAGGTCCGCCACGCGGAGCAGCTGCGCTATATGCTGGTTCAACTTCTGCTGCCTCTCTGCCAGGTTCTCCCTGCCAGGATACTCGGCCCTGAAGTGCGATATGAGGCTGTCAATTATTATGAGCCTCACGTTCTTCTCCTTGATCCACTTCTTGGCCTCGTTGATCAGCATCATCTGGTGGTCGCTACTGTAGGCGCGGGCATAGAGTATGTTCCTCAGGGCCTCGTGCGGGTCGAGGCCCCTGAACTTGGCTATCTGCAGCACCCTCTCAGGTCTGAACGTGTTCTCCGTGTCGAGGTATATCGCCCGGGCCGAAAGTCCCCCCCTTTCTTCTGGCAGCTGTACCATTACGGCGAGCTGGTGGCAGAACTGGGTATTGTGAAGGACGAGCCCATCACCGGAAACGAAGTTATGTATATGTGGCACCACGAGATCGTACACGTCGCGTTCGCCTGAGAGTAGCCTCTTGGACATGACCCTAAGCGGACGCGCCACATGGGCAACACCTATACTCGCGGGGGGGCTCGAAAACATGCGTGTGTCCACGCTGATCGTCACGTCGCCTTTACGTACGCCGATAGCGGGCACCCATATGAGTCCACGTCCGCGTACCACGAGGACAGGATGGTTCGGAGTCACCCTTAAAGTAAGCCCATTCTCAAGAGCCAGCTCCACTACCCTACTAACAACCTCGCCGTATATGTAACGGGCCGCAGCGCCCCTTATGCGCCCCCCCTCCAGGGCGAGCACCTCTACGTCCTCGGGCAGTTTGACTAGGTAGCCCCTGTCGAAGGGCACCTTCCCGTACTTATATGAGTACCTCCTGTATGCCTCTTCCATGGACATGACCTCGACCTCTCCCCTATGTATCAGGGCCACCTTGGTGTCCCCCGTAAAGCACTTCCCAGCGCCGAATTCTCCGGCCACCTCGGTAACAGCGCCTGTTTCGACGCCTCCGTTTAGAAGCTCGTCCAGCGATCTGGCCCCAGTGGATATCCTCTTTACCGTTACCCTTCTCTGATACACCTCAAGCGCAGTTACAAACGATTTAAGCCCTATTAGTTTCCGCGCCGCCTCAACTATCTGCTCCGCCCTGTCCTCGCTCCCGATTATTTCGGCGATCTCCTTCACACTGGCGAGGGCCAGGTCCTTGGCAGTGCTTATACCGTACTCCCTCAACTTCTGGGCGGTCACCCTGCCTATCCCTTCCACCTCCTCAACGTCCACGTCTTGGCCCACCGAACTAAAAGCGGGCTGCACGTCCTCGGTCACAGGAGTCGCGTCGGGCTCCCCCACCTCTCCCCTCCTCTTTTTTGGACGTGTGGCCATCAATCACAGTGATGTATGGCAACACTTATAAACCTGTTGTCCGCTCAGTTCCTGATCCTTACATCACTAATCAACAATGCCTTGTTCATCACGGTACTTTATAATTTTGGTGCAGAATTTTAATCTGTGCACTGCTGTGCAGAATCCCTCTTGCTGGGGGATGCGGCAAGCGATTGCGTAGATACGGTATGCAGATATGTGCCCGAGTGCTGTGTTGGGGAAAGGATACGATGTGGCCTCGGCGAGCTCATGGCAAGGATGCTTTACGTGGGTTGTAAGCTGGCCCTGTCCAGGATCGTGCCGCGTTTAAGCTGGCAGG
Source organism: Thermoproteaceae archaeon (assembly GCA_015521775.1). Classification (GTDB taxonomy): domain Archaea; phylum Thermoproteota; class Thermoprotei; order Thermoproteales; family Thermoproteaceae; genus WANN01. Next base: position 13,887 of record WANN01000002.1, on the reverse strand, counting down.
ACTTTGAGGACCTTGTGTCACACATGGTCGAGCTAGCCGGGTACAGTGTTCTGAGGGGTATACGCGTAGGTGGGGGCCAGTACGACGTCGTGGCTGTAGCGGGTTGGCATGCCCTTATCATAGAAGCTAAGAAGTGGAAAGTGTATGGGGGCCGCATAGGGAGGGTGGTCAGGGATCACGTGGACAGGGTGGCGAGGGACATAGCATACATGAGGCGGCTGATCGGCGATAAACGGGTGTATCCCATAGTGGTGACGGCCCACGACATAGGCGTTAGGCTAGTTTTAGGCGTCCCAGTGGTGAGCATAGGCGTGTTGGCGCCCTTCCTTAGGGAGTTCGACGACCATAAAGACGAGCTACTGTACTTTTAGGCGTGGAGACAGGCCCTGGACATGCTCCCAGTACGACATACGATCATGTCAGGCAAGGGCGACTGCAGGTTTGGCTGCACGTAGTGTGGTCCCTATTTCCGTCTTAGTCTAGCGGCGCACTTGTCGCATACATATACGGCTAAAGGCACTCTGAGCTCCGTATGTACCCACGTTACATGTGCGTTGCCTCCGTTTATGGGCGCCAGACAGACATAGCAACGGGCCTTGCGCCCCCTCATCTCGGGCCCTCCACGCCGATAGTGTCCTCGGTTAGGTCCGAGTAATCGACCAGCGCCGTGCTTTTTTGGGTTGGCGTAGCGAGATTCTCCACTATTGCGTGTATAGACGCAAGCAGATAGAAGACCGGCGTATATGACGAGTACATGTTTGTGAGGACCACTATCTCGCCATTTGGGGATATGAACGCGAAGGGTATTGGGAGCGAAAATGCCGCTGAAAGTAGCAGTGCCAGCCAGGTAACTGCAGAGATGGTGCGGAGCCCAGTGAGATACCTGAAGAGCGTCATAATGGCCATGGAGACCACCACCATGGCCGCCGCCTGTGTGAATGGTATGTCAGGCGCGAAGACGCACCCGCTGCCTTGAACGCATATGACCCCTTTATCGCTTGCCAGGGTTGCGGGGTCCACGCTGGTCAGGATGAAAACGCGTAGGGGCATTGCCTCGGATACATACATGAGCGCGACGTCTAATATGCCCACAGCAAGGAAACGTGCGAGCATTTATTCCGGAGGGGGATAATGGTACGAGAGTTTGCCCCTTATCCAGTCCTTTATAATGCCCCTCGCAGCGGCGTCTAAGTTCACTCTGCCCCCCCTGAGCATCAGACCCCTGGCTTTTCCATAGGCCTCTAGTATTTCCTCGGGCTCTGTGGACCATATGTTATAGGCATCCCTGAACGCTCTTGGGTTGAAGTACAGTATCCTCTTTATGAGGCTTATAGCAGGCGGCACCGGGTCGTCCAGCTCATGTGGGCCCACGGCCCCCTTGATGACCAGGAGTTCCTCGGACGTCGCCTCCTCCGGAGGAACAACTCCGGGCGTATCCATAACGTAGAGCCAGCTTTTAGCCGCTACAAGCATCTCCCCTCTGGTGAAACCAGGCATGGGGCTTGTGCCCGCCGCGTGCCTCCCCTTCAGATAATTTATTATGGTGGACTTGCCCACATTTGGGTACCCAACTACGGCCACCTTTGCGGGCAACCTGGGAGCCAGCATCTTTATCCATCTGTATAGCCTGCGTGTCCCCATCCTGTGCTTGGCGCTTATGAATATGGTCGGCCATTCCTTTCCGAGGTGTTTCTTCCATGATAGCGCCACCTCGAAGGGCACTAGGTCCACCTTGTTCAGCACGACCAGCAACGGCCTGCCGTATCTCCTTGACAGGGCCTCGACCCTACGGTTACGCGTCTCGACGGGATCACGCGCATCAAGCACCTCCAACACTAGGTCGCTCCCCTCTATGATCCTCCTTACGGTTCTCCACGCCTTTCTCGCCTCGATCACGCGGATACCTGTGGAGATCCTTAAAAACCATGCCTCCCCGGCATCTATAATGTCCCAGAAGCCCGTGCCTTCAAGAATAGAACTGATAAGGCTCAGGAGGCAGGCACAGCTGTTCAACAGGATACGTAAGACGCTGGAAGACGCCAGGAACAGCACTATACAGAGAATCAGAGTGATAATAAAGGAGTTAGAGGAAGAGAGACGCGGTTTACGGGAACACCTACAGGAGATAGCGCTTAACTATAGGATCGCCATAGGCAAGATGGGCCTTGATAAGCTTCAAATGGTCGCGGATCTGACCCCTAAAACGGTTACCGCGGAACTTACAACTAGGCAAAGCTACTCCACTGTGAGCCTCAAAGGCGTCCTGGATTCCCCCCAGTACAGCCTAGTGGACACGCCCACTGAGCTGGACCTAGCGCTCACCAAGCTTAGGGACCTCCTGCCTAGGCTGATAGGTTTCGCGGAAAGGGAGATGTTGTTCTACATGTTACTGGCACGGGTGAGGGAATACCAAAGGATGATAAACGCCATAGACAACGTGATTTTGCCTCGTATACAGGAGAACATACGTTTCATTAGGTTGGCACTAGAGGAACAGGAACGTGAGGACTTCATTAGGCGGCAGATAATGAAGACTCTTTACTAGGCACAACTTAAAAACTTGGGTCGATGGGTGGTTTATGTCGCAGGGCGAGAGGAAGGCGTCCCTCACGGCCCGCGTCGAGGAATTGGTTGAAAGAACGGCATCTAAGTACATAGAAATGTCTAAAGAGGAGATCCGGTCCCTTTTGGGCGAACTCGAGAAAGACATGGAGAGGCTTCTCGGACATTATAAGTAGGGGCAGAATTCCGATATCTCCGATATATCTTTCGGCGGCTGCGCCTTACACGCCATAGCGTGCGGCATAATAACGCCATAGGCGTAGCGCCCCGCGGTTTAAACTATATTCCTGGGTCACATGTAATAAGCTATGCTTCGTCGTAATTATTAGTAATTGTTTATATAGTAGTTCTGAGAATATGCTGTTCATGTATGTGTCTTGAAAGGTGGGCTTTCGGTTGTAATGCTTTAAAACGGGACTATCTGGAAGAGCCATGACTCGTGGACATATATTGCTAATAATAATGGTAATGGCTGCAGCACTGGCCAACGCTCAGGAAACAGTTGAAGGCATGAGATTGCTTGGGGCTGGGCTGGCCATAGGCCTGGCAGCAATTGGGGCGGGCATAGCAATAGGCCTAATAGGCGCGGCATCCATCAGCGGGCTAATCGAAAAGCCAGAGTACCGTGTATGGTACCTCATATTCATAGCGCTGGGCGAGGCGCTGGCGATTTACGGCCTGCTAATATCGCTGATGTTGATGGGCTAGGGGACGGCCTATTTTAGGGCAGATAGGGGCCTAAATATTTTCGTTGCCTCTTCCATTGGTACGCCCTCCAATATCATGCTGGCTGACTGGATGATCAGTTTCATGTCTATGCGTAGGTTTTCCAGATAGGCGTAGAGCGAGCCAATGGAAAATTCCCCGTATTTCACGAGGGTGGAGTACGCTATGCTCCTATAGATTACAGGTGAGGTGTTGTCGAGGGCATTTGCGAAGCCTTCAAGCGTGGCCTTATCTACATGTCTAAGCACATCGTTGCCCCACGGATATCCCAGAAGGCCCGACGAAAGCTCGTCCATGTTTTCGTCCACTATTCCTTGGCCCAGTCTGGGCGATATCAACCCCAGTTTTTCGGCGAATAACCGTACGTATGGTTCCACGGAGAGTCCCCATAGCTTGGACCTGAGGAGGACAAGTATGGAGTAATATGCCATGACGTTTTCGGCGGCATACCACAGCGACTTGTCGCCCACGTCATTTACAAGCTTATACATGTGTAGGATCATATCCACATCTATGTCTATATCTATTTTGCTTACATCCCCGCTGGCCACGGCCTGGCGAAGCGTCTCGCTCAGATGCCCGTAGGCAAGCGCCCTGAGCCTTTCAACGAGATCGTCGGCGCTGCTGGCCCCAGCCACGTACGCCACCCTGTGCCTTTTCCTGGCTACGTCAAGGGGCTCTAACAGCAGTTTTCCCGTTATATCCCTATTGAGGAGGACGCCATGGATTATGGTGCGCAGATTGTCGTACTCGACAGGTGTAAGGCATAGCTCCACTGCCCTCCTGGCCTTTCCGCTTGCCATGTTCCAGGCATGTTGGAGTTTCTTCACGTACACCGAGACTACTTCGGACCTGAACTTAGGAAAGGAGTCTACGTCTATGGTCGTCATGGAAACGGCGTACTGTGTATTGCGCAGATTGTTCAAGTACTCGTCCACCGACCTTGAATGAGCCAGGCCCAGCGCTTTTTCAGGGGTTAAAAGAGAGACCTTGATGCCCCTTACCAATGGACCCAGGGAGGGGGACCTAAGTACGCTGCTCATCCTAGAAGTTCTTTTATGACGCTGGAAATTATGTGCCCCTTCTTCTCTTCGAATGTCCTCAGCAGCGCCTCCCTGCGTTGGGCGGTTTCCCCTCTGATACGGTTAACCTCCTCGTCAACGGTCCTCACCTCGCTTTCCCCATACTCGGCGATTATCCTCTCAAGTTCCCTGGACAGCTCCTCGCTTAAGGCCCTCCTATACTTTTCAATTATCTCGTCTACCTTGGTAGCTATGGCCCTCCTTTTTTCTTCCAGGGCGCTTAGCTCCTTGTCCACCTCCTCTATTTTTCTCAGTATTTCCTCGACCTTCAGAGACATGTGCATTGGGCGAAACATGGAATTATATGCCTTTCCCGCGTCTGTATGCCAGAAATGCCATATGGTGGCCGTGGACCTGACATGGGCGCGGTGCGACGAGCAGACACAGCCACCTACGGACCTCGCGCAGGCCACCAACATAGGCGGCCTAATCTAGGTGTCCGCTCGTTTCACGGATACGGGCTTCCCATAGGTAAGCCGTTGATACGCGACTTGCGCCTCCCGTTTCCGTAGTGGGAGCGCCGTACATGGGCGCTATGAGACCGCGTAGGCCAGATAGCCCTGCCTGGCAAGGCTTGGACGGGGACCTGTCGGAAAACTGACGTGTCCGGCCCCCATCGCTGCCCTGCGTCCCATGGGCCCCATCTGGAAGTTAAGGGCCTCCCTGAGGACAACAGTGGATGCATGGGGCCATGCGGAGCCACAAGGCGCGTGGCATGTACTGACTGGGAGGTATAGGGCTGGCCGAGGCGCTGTGGGGGCCCGCGGCAACGTAAAGGGAGGTCCGTCGCGTCCCCTTCCTCGCCATCAGTGCGCGAGTTTTTCCTCACCTATCGGTCCGTCCTCGTATCATCAGCCCCGGGTTATTTGAACGCTAATATTATACGTCGTTATTTAATTTCCCACCATGGTGGACAAGGTCCTCCTCTTTTACGGCATGGTACTGCTGGCGGTAAGCATTTCCACGATGGGAATCGGCGGCCCATTACCGTCTGTTACCACTGCAATAGGCCTTGCGGTTGGGGCTTTATTGGTGTTGGTCTCGGTTAGCGACAAGATAGCCGTGCTTTACTTCCGGAAGAGTAAAAAGAGAGAGATAGCCGAGAAGTTGCGCAGGTGAGGAGCTACGGGTCTCGCTGAGCCTTGATGAGTCTGCACAACGATCTGAAACAGTGCGGCTTTCCCTATTTCGGCGCGCCGTGTCCCGAGGCTTGTCCGCACCGCTCCAATTCCCTTATGAGGTCCCGCTCATATATGGGGCCCCCCGGCCTTTCCTCCCTAAATATCTGGGCCTCGTAGACGTATATGGATGTGGCCGGGTCGAGCCAGCAGTCCGCGGGCAGCATAGCCTTCATACACGCCTGGGACAAGTACTCCTCTGTGTCCCAACAGTATTCCACGGGGACCTGTGGAAGTAGGAGGCCGCTGTATATGGACCTCTCGACTATAATGCCATGTACCCCCACGGAAACCTCGCCCAGGAGTTCCCTGGGATCCCTCGGCTTTGCCTCCCTTATGGGTCCCAGCACGCTCACCTCGAACACCACAGAGCCCAACTCGTCCTCGGTCATGGGCCTAAAACGTGGATCGCTGCAACATGCCGCTATGGCGCTCTGTACAACAGTGTTCAGCACGTTCCTTTGCCCTCTTGGGAAGCCTATGCAGCCCCTAAGCTCGTGCCGCCCATCGACAACCCTTTCTATTGTGGTGAACACGCCGTACGTGTCACGGTACAGCCTTTCGTCAGGCGCGTCCAAGGGCACGTCCATTATTTTGCGGTCTCTGAGGTACCTTTCCACAGCGCGCCTCGCAAGCGACACCAGGTATTTGCCTATAGAAATGTCGTATGGCCTGAACATCACTAGGAATACCTCAACAATATTAAATATTCTTGTCTGTACGACTTGCGTGAGGTGCAGCGTCTGCGGCAGGGAGGCCGAGGGGAGCTCCGTGGCGTATGTAAGGGGCACGATCTCCGTATGCAGAACCTGCTTCCCGAACTTCTACGTGAAGTCTCTCTGCGTCCACGTCAAACGTAGGCTCCTCGGCGAGACCCCCCCAGCGTGTTCGCTGTGCAGTTTCAAGGCCGCTTGCGACCGCTATGTTGGGTCGGTCACCGAATCGTTAAGGCGGCTATGAAGAACCCGGGGGTGTCCTGCACGTGTGGGTGAAAGCGTGCTGCCTCGTCGAGTCCCCATCCTCCCATTGCCACCGGTATGTCCACTTCCAGTAGGCGCACATTTTCCGATGAAAGGAGAATCGACACCACGTTGAGCTCGTTTTCCAGCTCGGTGAGCGTGCACGTGGAGTAGACCACTATGCCGCCCTTCCTGACGATGCGCACTGCGACCCTCAAGAACTGTTGCTGGTACGATGCCAGCGACATGACGTCACGCATGTTTTTCCTCTCGTACAGCTTGGGCCTTACGCCCAGATTGCTGCACGGCGGATCCACAATAACCGCGTCGACCCTGCCCACAATCCTCGGCAGCAGAGAGTCCGCGAGTCTAGAATCTAGTAGCAATACATCCGCGTGCTGGTCCATTTTTAGTCTCCTGAGGGTAGACTTCAACTGCCTATACTTGCTCGGCCTGTCAAAGCCTATTATATAGGTGCCCGAGAACAGCTGCGCCGCATGTGTGAGTTTCCCCCCGGGCGCCGCATTTAGGTCAACTATTATGCGGGCCCCTTCCAAATGCCTCGCGGCCACGGCCCCCACCCACATGGACGGATAGCTCTGGTCGTAGATCAGCCCTCCGACATATTCGGGGAGCTCTCTGACCCTGGGCGCCTCGTACGTACTCCTCAATACTCTTACGGCGATGCCGCCCCCCCTAATGTGCATCTCCTCGGCGTCCAGTTCGGCGATGCCATACGCCACCGCCATGCCGTTTGGGGAGAGAACCGTGACCTCGTCCCCCCGCCTCACGCCGTCGGCCCTAACTATGCCGGGCACGTACAGGTTAGCGCCCATATAGACGCTCTCGGCAGCGTACTTGTCGGCAATGACGTATCTGCCCGTGTCCGGCACCTTGAAGGGGCCCTTTACGGGGAACCATATTGCCTCACGCAGGTGCTCATCCCGGTACGCCTCGATTCCCCTTTCCCTGAGACGCATAACGAGGAGGGACGGCTCCATCAACGCCGTGTTCACCCTAACATAGTAACGCGAGGGGGGCTTTCTCAAGGACTCAAACATCTTTGAGAGTTCCCCCTCACTCAAATGTTCGAGGAAGTGATGGTAGAGTTCACCATCGATGTATATCCCCTTTGCGACCTCGATCGTGTCCGTCACCTTCGGCTTTCGGCAACCGCACTGAGGATGTACCTCATAGCCTCCTCCGGCCTGCTCCTGGCCATGGACCATAGCTCCATCCAGTCCTCAACCACGTACTTGAACGCCCTTCCGCGTCCTCCCCTCTTCAGTTCCGCCTTGACGATCCTCTTACGGGCCAGCAGGGACAGGGCCCTTCCAATCAAGAGGAGCTCCCCGTGATGCCTGTACCCAGCCCTCCTGGCTATGGAATTGGCGCTTACTGTGATGCGCTTGCCCCTCGCCCCCCTAATCATGCCCACCAAAGTGCTGGCCAGGGCACCCAGCAAAGCGGCCTTCCTGCCGACCACGTAGAGAACGGGCAATAACTGTTATATGTGTTTTTCCCTAGCGTCCAAGTAGTCTCGGGATGTTCCTATCAAGCGGCTGGTACGCTATGCCCCTCTCAGTTATCACAGCGGTGACGTACTTAGGCGGCGTCACGTCAAACACCGGATTGTAAACCGCTACGTCTGGCAACGTTATGAGGGTTCGCCCCCCGCTCCCCTTCACGTACCTAACCTCGTCGGGATCCCTCTCCTCGATACGTACATCCTGTACGGCGCTCTTCACGTCTATTGTGCTTGTGGGGGCCAACACGTAGAACGGTATGCCTAACTCTCTGGCTATCACGGCCTGCTTATACGTCCCTATTTTGTTAAATACGTGGCCGTCAAGTAGGATCCTATCGGCGCCCACCATGACCATGTCCACCATGCCCTCGTACATGACCAGTCCCACAGCAGTATCCGTGATGAGCACGCTCCTTATGCCTTCGACGGCCATCTCATACGCCGTGAGTCTGGCCCCCTGTAGCCAGGGACGCGTTTCGGGTATAATGACCTGCACGTCCATGCCCATGAACTTGGCCAGCTTTATCGGCGCTAGGGCGGTGCCCAGCCCGGTGCCCGTTGCCAGTCCGCCAGCATTGCACTGGGTCATTATGCTGTCGCCCCTTTGTATCAGGGAGATCCCGTGTAGGCCCATGCTGATCTCCGCCTCCAACTCCTCCTCGAATATCTTTCTGGCCTCAGCCTCCACTGCGCCGCGCAGCGAGCCTACCTCTCCACTGCCGGACACCGACCTAGCGACATCCATGACCCGGTCTAATGCCCAGAACAGGTTCACGGCTGTAGGCCGTGTCGCAGCCAGCTTCCTATATGCATCTTTTAGAACCCTTAAGGCTTCTTCCATGGAGGTCGTCTCGTGTTCCACAAGCGCTATGGCCATGCCGTATGCTGCGGTTATGCCTATTGCGGGGGCCCCCCTCACCTTCATGCTCCTTATAGCTTCGGCGACCTCGTCCACGGTCCTCAAATCTATGAAAGTCGTCTCGAAGGGCAGCCTGGACTGGTCCAGTATCCTTAATCTGTCGCCCAGCCACTCAATGGGGCGGATCGACGGCCTATAGGCGTTCTTTACCTCTTCCAGCGTCTTCATGGCATTATGAGGCGGCGCAATCCCAAATAAATGTTAGCGGTCTTCACGTACGTGTCTCTCCCTCAACAGTGCCGACAGACCGGCGGCTATGGAGGCTAAGAGCCTCATGAACGTGTACGACGTGCCCTTGAGGGGCGTGCCCCTGGTCAACTCCTTCATGACATCCCTACAGTCGGGGATAACGTCGCAGAAGCATCCGAAGTCCTCGCACTTTATAAATGCGTCTATGACCTCCGGCCTCCTGGAGACAGAGCCTATGAAGGTCAGCAACGCGTTGAGGGTCCTTATGAGGCCCATGGACACCACGTTTTCCAGCTCTTCCAGAGACACGTAGACGTATTCGGGAAGTAGCACCACTGTTACGCCTAACGTGTCTGCAAGCACCTTTGCGGATTCGTCGCTGAAGCCCCTGCATACCACTAGGGGTCTGGCCCCAAGCACCTTGGCGTTTACGTAGGCCTGCCTGATGCCGCTGACATCGACCTTGCCCGCCTTGGCCTCGACGGCCCAAACCTCGCCGTTTTTATGCGCTATTAGATCTACCTCGGCGACTTTCACGCCTCTTATACTGACCTCGCTTCTTTTACCCACAACTTCGAAACCCATGGAGGCCAAGAGCCCCTCGACCATGTCCTCGAACCGCGTGCCCGCCACAAGTGTTCCTTTCGGTGGCGATATAGAGTTTACGGACCTAACACAAATATGCCAAGACCAGCAAGGTGCCGTGTTCGTGATATGTACCGTAAGGGACTTCAAGAGGCGTGACGCAGTGCTGAGCGACCTGCTCGACTGCGCCTTTCAGCCCGGGCGAGAGATGGCTGTGGTGGAATATAATTACCCCGGACTCTTTGTGGTGTCGGCGCGACATGTGGGGCCCTTAATGGGGTGCCTTGGGATGGGGTACTTCAAGTCGCTGGTGTCAAGCTGCACCGTGGCGTTCGGCAAGGTGCATGTGGAAGAGGCCGGCGTTGTGGCGCATATGATCCGCGGCCTCAACATTGGGGCCGAATGTAGGGGCAGGGGCCCGTATAAGGGGCTATGCGACGTTTTCCATATAAGGGGTCTTCCCAAGCTCTACATCGAAATAATCGACGAGGATATATATATAGGCGTCGACTATGACTCCCTTCTTTGAAACTTTTAAGTAACAGAGTAATTAAGTCTTTTAACATAATCGAAAGTTTTAATAAAAAGCGCTTCAACTACACGGTAAATGAGAAGCATCATAAGGGACGAGAGGGTCCTCATGCCGGACCATCCTCCGAAGCGCCTGGTCCATAGAGAGGATCAGTTGAGGCGCATCTCGGGATATTTGTCGGGATTCCTGGAGAACCCAGGTTCCTCCTTTTCCAGGGCCGTCATATATGGGCCGCCCGGCACAGGCAAGACGGCATCGCTGAGATACATAGCCCGGATGTACGCCTTGGACGGCCACAATAAGGTGCGCTACGTACATGTGTCCTGCTACTCCAATAGAAGCTATACCTCCATAATAAAATCAGCCGCGGCGCAGCTGGGTATGTACATGCCCCCCCGCGGCCTCTCCGCATATGAGTACATAGACCTCTTTGTGGCCGGGCTGAACGCTAGGGACCTGTACGTTCTATTTGTGCTCGACGATGCGCACAGGATTTTCGACGAGCAGAGACATGAAGCCCTGGCCGGCCTGATTAGGCTTGGCGCTGAGCCGAGCTCCTTCGGCGGAAAGTATAGGCTTGCCCTCGTCATAATAGTAAACGACTTGTCGACGCTCGAGGAGCTGGACAAAAGCGCCAGGAGCATACTTGGCAATCCCATTGTGAGGTTTCCCCCGTACACGTCATCGGAGATATACGACATACTGATGGACAGGGCGGAGGACGCACTGCATAGGGGCACGTACAGCGATGATATAATAGAAATGATATCGTCGTTCGTAGGAGTGGATGGGGCTGATGGGGGTTCCGGCGACGCCCGCATAGCCATAGACGTGCTCTGGAAAGCCGCCAAGTACGCGGAGATGGATGGTGCGCACGCGATATACCCGGAGCACGTCCGTAGGGCCATACGTGACGCGAGCATCGGCATACGGGTCGAGGAGCTGGCCTCCTATTACCCACACCAACTCCTCCTGCTACTTGCAATAATAAGGGCGCTTAAGAGGAGGCCCACCATAGCGTACGTCCCCTTTGGAAACGTGGAGGAGGAGTACAAGATGGTGTGCGACGAGTTTGGGGAAAAGCCGAGGGTCCACAGCCTCCTCTGGGAGTTCCTCCAGGAGCTCAAGAAGAGCGGCGTCGTGGAGACCAAGCCGTCTGGGAAGGGGAGGAGGGGGAGGACCACGCTTATCTCAATATCCAGGGAGTCCCTGGACTCCCTTGAGAATGTGGTTACATCGATACTGAGAAGCAAGCTCAGATGATAGAGGAGATCTTCTCCTCGAGGATAAGGGTGCGCCTAATAATGCTGTTGGTGGAGCTCGGCGAGATAAACATATCTGAGATAGTGCGTAGGCTGGGTGTGAACCACACGGTTGTGGACGCCCATCTGGAGAGGCTGAAGAGGTTCGGTGTCGTGGAGGAGAGGCGCATTGGGCGCGTGCGCCTGATTAGGCTAAGGAGGGACGACGAGAGGGTGCGCCTGATAGCAGAGCTCTTCGAAAGGCTTGGGTCAGAGCCCAAGCAGCTTCCCGACGTCAAGGGCGCTGATGCCTGAATGTCGCGAGATAAGTGCAAGTACCCTCCTATCGTGTGCGGCCAGAAGTCTGACAAGTGGGAGCAGTTCCGAGGACACGTACCTCCTTGATACGTGGAGTTCCCGTGCCATGGCGTCGACCACCGCCCCACGCCTCTGACGCGCCTCCCTTGTACGGGCCAGTAGCAGCATTCTCTGCGGGAACGAGTAACGTATGAACCTCGGCATCCTGGGCTTTTCCCTTACCTGGGACACGCCGCCAAGGGCCAGCTCCAACATGTACGGCATCAGCTCCCATTCCTGTCTCCTCGTCATGTGGCTCCTTATCATGTCGGCCCTGGACAGGTTGTCATACGCCTCGTGCATGGCCTCTATACTGTCCCTGTAGACCAGGGCGATGTTTTCGCTGGCCCATTGGAAATACGTTTCCCAGTCAAAGGAAGGGAGGAATGACACTGAGCGCGCCTCCTCGAAGCGGAAGGCCTTGAAGACCCTGTCCAACACCTCGAACATGGACAGCTGCGGGTTGCGCTCCCCGTAGCGCCTAACGTCGTCCAGTGTGACGGTGGACCTGCCCGAGGCCAGGGCTTGGAGGTCGTTTATGGCGGCCCTCAAATCGCCGTTGGTGGACCTCGCGATGTACCTAAGCGCATCCTCCTCACATTTAAGCCTCTCCGAGACGCATATCCTGCGCAGCACCTCGACCACGTCCGCTTCTTTTAATGGCTTGAGCTCAACCACGAGGGCGCTGTCCCTTAGGGGCTTGAACCTTTGGTCCCACGGGTTGTTGGCTGTCAGCACTACGGGTACCCTCGCCCTTTCCATTAATTCGAGTATGGCTATGAGCCCTCCCCTGTCCTCGCGCGTGCTTATCCCATCGACCTCGTCGAAGAGGACTATTTTGCCTCTGTGGCCGAAAAGGGAGCCCTCCCTTATTCCGCGCTCCACAATGGCGCCTATGGTTTCGGCGGTCCTGAAGTCGCTGGCGTTGAGCTCGAGGACCTCGTAGTCATGGTCGTTGGCGAGGGCATAGACCAGGGTGGTCTTGCCGACGCCTGGGGGACCCACAAGCAGCACAGCCCTCTTCTGGGGAACCCTGCCGGCCTCCCAAGAGCGTAGCCACTCTCTGAGGGCCCTCTTAGCCTCCTCCTGGTCAACGACGTCCCTCAGGGTCCTAGGCCTGTACTTTTCGGTCCAGGGAATGCCCCGGCTCATTTCCGGCGTGTGGCGTGCCTCTGAGTCTCGGCCCTCTGGATCCCATGCTTCTTGCCTATCAGCGCGGCCCTGGTAAGGAAGTACATGAGTTGGATCTCCTCGTCGGATCCCTGCGCCATCCTGTAGTCGGCTTCTGCCAGGGCCTCTGCTAAGGCCGCTTTAACCTCTTCCGGCAGGTCATGGCGCGGCAGCTCCCTTTGATACGCCTTGACTATGTCTATGCCGGCTATCCCCTGCTCTATCATTAGCCTTCTCATGACTTCCCTGGCCTTGGACACGTCCCCAGCGAGCGCCATGTTGACCATGTCCACTATCTCCGCGGGCCGTATGGCCCCAGCGGCCCTGATCACGTCGTCGGGAGTGATGTTGCGGCTCAGCGCCGCGGCGGCCTGAAGCATGTTTATGGCCCTCCTCAGATCGCCCTCGGACAGCTCGTATATGGTGTTGAGCGCGTCGTCTGTTGCCTTTACTCCTTCCGATCTCGCTATGTGCCTCAGCCTCTCCACGACCGCCTCCCGAGGCAAAGGCGAAAACCTAAACACAGCACACCTAGACTGAATAGGCTCTATGATCCTCGACACGTAGTTTGCCAGTAGTATAAACCTAGCATTCACAGCATACTGCTCCATAATCCTCCTAAGCGCCTGCTGAGCATCCCCAGTCATATTATCAGCCTCATCAAGAACAACAAGCTTAAATGGGGCGTCCCCGGCAGGTGCAGTACGGGCAAATTCTTTTACTCTTTCTCTTATTGCTGTTATTCCTCTTTCGTCGCTTGCGTTTAGTTCTAGTGTGTTTTCTTTCCATTTTTCGCCGTAGAGTTCTCTGGCTAGTGCCAGTGCCATGGTGGTCTTGCCTGTGCCGGGGGGGCCGTAGA
>WANN01000001.1 GCA_015521775.1 Thermoproteaceae archaeon | reverse complement strand
GGGGCAACTGGTCGACGTGGTTGCGGTGACCAAGGGCAAGGGGTGGGAGGGCGTTGTGAAGAGGTTTGGGGTGACCATATTGCCCAGGTGGCACAAGCATAGGAAGGGGCACAGGAGGACGGGCACCATTGGGCCCCAGGCCCCCGCCCTCATGTTCACTACGCCGAGGCCCGGCCAGCACGGGTTCCACCAGAGGACCGAGTACAACAAGCGCATACTCAAGATAGGGCTGGACGGCGCCGAGGTGACCCCGGCGGGCGGCTTCAAGCACTACGGCGTTGTGAGAGGCAGCTACGTGGTGCTCCAGGGCTCTGTGCCGGGCCCCCCTAAGAGGCTGGTTGTCATGAGGTTCCCGGCAAGGCCGAACAGGAAGGTGCCGACCTCGAGGCCGCAACTCTCCTGGATAAGCACGCAGCCGCTGCCCCGCTAACCATATTAAGGCCAGCCCCGGACCACACATGGAGATAAGCAAGAGCGTGAGGCTAACGGGGACTCACTGTATGGGCCCGGTGCAGGCCAATAGGGAGATAGTTGACGTGCCGGTGGGGGGACACCTCGAGATAATAACCAACGATCCGTGCGCCAAGGAGGACCTCGCCATATGGGCGAGGTTCCGGGGCCACACGATTGTCCTCATGGAGGAGCTGGAGGGGGGATGGCTGAGGATCGTGGTGAGAAGGGAAAAGTAGGGCTCTGCCTCCTGGTCCTCTCGGAAAGGTTCGACGAGAGGGTGCTGGACCTGTTCAGGGGCCTCGACGTTGCCGTGTTCCTGGCCTTCGCAGGTAGGGGCCTCCCCGAGGACAGGGCCGCGGCCCTCAGGTCGCTGGGCCGTACATACGTATGCACATATATACCCACAGAGGTGCCCGAGTGGGCCGAGCCGAGCGGCCCCCTCAAAATGCTGGCCATGTGCGCCGGGAGGCCCGTCATGGTGGTCTAGGGGAACAACAATATTAAAAAGCCGCGTAACCCCCTGGGACATGTCGACGCCACTACGCTACCGCGCGCTGAACTTGGAGCCGTACATAAGGCCCCTGTACGCCCAGACCGCCGCGGCCCCCGTGTTCGGCCTGGACGGGGAACCTACGGGGCAGGTAGAGCTACCGGACCACTTCATGGAGCCTATCCGCGTAGACCTGATCAGGAGGGCCTACCTCAGCGCCCTGACAGCGTCCCTCCAGCCCAAGGGCACCGACCCAGCGGCCGGTAAGAGGCACAGCGTGTTAGGGGGCGCCCACGGGGTGGGCCTGGGAATAGCCAGGGTCCCCAGGTATAAGGGCCACTTGTGGCCGCGCGCTGCCATAGTCCCGAACGCTGTTGGGGGCAGGAAGGCGCATCCCCCCAAGGTGGAGAAAGTGCTGCATGAGAGGATCAACAAGAGGGAGAGGAGGCTCGCCATTAGGTCGGCCATAGCGGCCACGGGCGTAAGGGAGCTGGTGGCCGCCAGGGGACACGTGGTGGGCCCCGTCAAACATGTTCCCCTGGTCCTTGCAAGCGACGTTGAGTCCATTGATAGGGCCGCCCAACTGCGCCGGGTCCTTAAGGCGGTCGGCGCCTGGGAGGACGTGGAGAGGGCCCAGAGGCGCACCAGGGTTAGGGCCGGCAAGGGCAAGATGAGGGGGAGGCGGTACAAGACGCCTAAGAGCCTCCTCATAGTCGTTGGGGGCTATGTCCCCGTGATAAGGGCGGGCAGGAACTTCCCTGGAGTGGACGTGGTCAACGTGAGGGACCTCAGCGTCATGTACCTGGCCCCGGGCGGCGCGCCGGGCAGGCTTACCCTGTGGACTGTAAACGCCCTTGAGGCCCTCAGGGGCCTGTTCCGGCCATGATAATCAGGAGGTTCCACATAACCGAAAAGTCGCTGCGCTTGGCGGAAAAGGAGAACAAGCTGACCCTCATAGTGGATATGTCGGCCACCAAGCACCAGGTGAAGCGCGAGGTGGAAAGGCTGTACAACGTCAAGGTGGTCTCGGTGAACACGCTTGTGACCCCGACAGGCGAGAAGAAGGCCTACGTCAAGCTGTCCCCGGAACACAGCGCGTACGACCTGCTGGGCAGGCTGGGCATACTCTAGCCGCGCCAGCGGCGCAGTATCCACCGGACCATCTCGCCTACGCCCTCGTCCAGCCTCCTCCTGGGCACGTACCCGGTGAGCCGGGCCATCTTCTCGCAGGAGAAGCGCTTGTTGAGGAACTTCAGGTGGCCCCTCAGGGGACGTGGGGCCAACATACGGGCCGCCCACAGGGGTACGGTGACCTTCACGGGCCTCCTCCCCAGGGCCCCCGCCACGGCGTCCACGAAGTCGGCGAGGCCGTAATCGCTGCATTCAGTCACGAAAAAGTAGTCGTTTCTGACTCTGCCGAGGGCCCTGGCGATCACTGCGGCGGCTTCCCTTGCCTCCACCGCAGAGAGCCTCGCGCCGACCACGGGCACCACGCCCCTCCTCACCATCCTGACGAGGGCCACCCACTCTGGGTGGTCGTTGTAGGGGCCGTACATGAGGACGGGCCTGGCAATGGCCCAGTCTACGCCGCATGACGCCACTATCCTTTCCCCCTCAGCCTTGGACTCGTCGAACGGCGTGGCTGGGGCCACCCCCTGGAGGTGGCTCTCCTCCTCGACTATGTGGTGCGAGGTGGGGCCCACAACAGTGGCAGCGGACACGTGGAGCAGATAGCCTATGCCGGCCTCCCTGATGGCCGCGCAGAGCGACCGCACGAACTCCACGTTGGCGCCCCACAGCGTCTCCCTGTCCCCAAAGAACTCCCCTACAAGGTTGACCACAGCGTCGGGCCGCGTCGAGCGGAGCGCCTCGGCGGGGTCCCTGTACTCTACCAGGGCGGCGTGCCTGGCCACCGCCCTGGCCAGGTCCGCCTTAGCGGAGTGGGCGCCGGGCCTGTGGTACACGTACACTTCGTGTCCCTCCAGCGCCTCCACCAGGTTGGCCCCTAGGAAGCCGAGGCCCCCAAACACGCCCACCCTCATGTGGCTGGGCCGAGACAACGTTATATCACTTGCCGCCCACGTGAGGTTGGACGCAAGACGCGTATACATGTCAGCTCGTCTCTTCCCTCTTCACCCCTAGGCACATCGACGCCTCATCACACTTTTAATGTTGCCCCACTTAATATGCATGCGCCCGTGGTACGGCAGAGTGGTAATGGGGGGCACCTTCGACACCGTGCATGCCGGCCACATAAAGCTCCTGACCACCGCGCTGCTCCTGGGCCGCGAGGTGCACATAGGCGTCACCTCGGACGAGTTCGCCAGGACCTACAAGAGGTACAGGGTCAAGCCCTTCGAGGTGAGGGCCGCCAACATAAGGCAGCTGGCCCGCCTAATAGCGCCGGACAGGAAGGTCCACATACACAAGATCGACGATCCGTACGGCCCGGCCGTGACCGACCCCACTTTGGAGGCCATAGTTGCCAGCATAGAGACGTACGGTAGGGCCCTGGAGATAAACGAGTTGAGGGTACAGCGGGGGCTCAGGCCCATGCACGTTGTCGTGGTGACCATGGTGAGGGACGGATACGGCAACGTCATCTCCAGCACCTTCATCAGGGAGAGGCTGGGCGAGGTCGGCACATGAGGGGACCAACGCCATGCATGCCCTGTACCGGCGGCCCGCCTCGCCCTTACCTGCGTAGCTCATAATACACGCGGTCCCTGTACAGGGCCGCAGCGTCGTAGTGGCCCCCCTCGTACAGTATGGGGCCGTCAAGCAGCTCGACGCGGTGGGGGCACCCCGCTACGCAGTGCTTCAAGCCCTCCAGATAGTTGGGGACGTCCACGTACATTACCTGGGAGTACTCGGCGGCGCCGCCGTACGCGACGACGTAGTTGTATATGAGGGACCAGGCCCTGTACCTCTCCTCGCGGGACATGTCCGACACAGGCACGCCGAGCGATTCCAGCCTCTTTTCCACGTCTGGTATGGGCACCTCCCTGAGGAGTCCCGCGGCTATCCTCATGGCGCTCACGGCAGCGCTGTCGACCGCCGCCATGTCCACAACGCTGTCGTCCTGAGAATGGTACACGTCCCATATGCCGTCTATGCCGGAGATGGTCAGGGAGGGCATGCCCGCCATCTCGAGGTAAATGCTGTCGAAGTAGGGTATGGGAGCGCTGAGACCTGCTATGGCCCGCGCCAGGTACGGCGTGCCGTAGGCCCTTTCCCCCCCGTGGCCCACCACGTCCATGTTTACCAGGGCGCGCGGTGAGAACCTCCAGCCCCTAAAAATGGTCCGCGCTGCCCAGGCCCAGTACAGCGAGGGGACGTGGGGGCCGGTCCCCTCCTCGGCCGTGGTCAGGAGTAGCCCGACCGGAGCATCGTCGTACTGTCCTACCAGGTTTAGGAAGGCCTTGACCGCTGCCTCGACCCCTGCGCAGTTGTCCGCAGCGCCGTGTAGCCAGTGGTCAAAGTGGGCCGATATGACGAGGGGCTCGTCGAGGCTGTTCAGAGCAATGAGACTATACCCGGTGGTCTCTCGCCGCTCAACCTCGGACACAAGCTCCACCATCTCCCCGACCAGGTCCAACACCCGGGGAGTCGCAGATGCCACGGGTATCCCAACGGGGGCCGGGCTATCGCTGTAGTCCGGCCTACCGGTGACCACTATCCTACGGGGCTTCCCGTAGAACACCACGGCCGTCGCGCCCCTGGCCTGGGCCTCCATCACCACGTACTTGGCGTCGTCGAGGTCCCTGGGGAAAGGGGAGAGATACACGTTTCCCTCGGCGTTGCTGAGGCTCAACGTGAGCCTTCCCCGGGCCCTCCCCCCAGGGGAGTAGGGCATCGCCAAGGCGGGCACAGTTGCGTTCCTCGCCTCTATGCGCGTGTTCCTGTCCCTCCAGTACATGACTGGGACAGGCACCAACTGCATCCAGAGCCTAGGATTGTCCAGGAGACCCACGACATGCTCGAGAAACGCCCTTTCCTCTGGGGACCCAGCGTGGAGGTCCACTACGTTGACGCACCGCTCGTATATCACGACCCCCGAGAAAACGTCTTGTAGACCAGCTCCAACTCAACCGGAAACTCTACCTTGCGCAGCTGAATGTAAAGCTCCACGACGAACTCGCCTATGGTGCCCCCCCTGTTGTCGACCGCCAGCGAGAGCTCGCGGAGGACGTGCTGGTCCATCGCATGGGTGTGGGGTCCCCCTTAAATCGTTTTCTAAGGCAAGCAATTAATGGAAATATGTTTGTCTGCAATGGCCTTTATTGTTCCTCATTCATGTATCCTCAGTGTGTCGAGGAGGCCGCGTAGCTGTTTCGGCATCTCCAGACCTACCTAGCTAGCGCCCTAACCGATTTGCGTGGCACCTGGCCGTAGGGCTAATCCCAGCACCCACGTGCCAGCCGAACAGGACTCCACAGGCATTTCCCCGCGACTACGCCGGGGAACATGGGCCCGGCCAGCACAGACACGGGCGAGATGGGGCTGTGCTTGTTAGGCACACTGCGCCTCGCGTAGACGTGGCCGCCCTAACGTTCACGTATGTGTCTGCTGCCCATGTCTCTCCACGATGCCGGCGAAGAACCCGCTTGCCCAGATATTTGCATGGGCCTCGCTGTGCCCGGCTAGGCGAGGGCACACGCGGAGGCCTAACGTTGGATGGTCAGCGCGTGCATTTGCGTGCGGAGACGCTGGACAATGTGGAAAGGGCAAGGGACAAGGCCGATGTGCTAGGCGAGGCCTTCTCTAACCCGCTGTCAGCCCTGGGCCATGTACCGAGCGATGAGATGCCATACGTGGGAGGATGGAATTACGTAACTGATACTAAGAATTGCCGCTGGCGGCGAGGCGCTGGAAGGCGTCGTGAGGGGGCTGGGCATGCGGGTCTAGGGCGGCTATGCTGAGGTCTGGGGCCTGGTGGCTGGGCGCCTGGCCGGCTGGATAGCCGACAATGCACCTTGAACGGTATGCTTGATGTGCCGCGGTTCGGCAAGTGGATGCGGCTTAAACACGGGGCCCAGGCCATTGTGGTGGGGTCTGCACGTGCACCGTGTCGGGATTTGAACTTCCCGTCCTAATTGAGCTGGACTGAGAATTTTCTGTTCGCCCATCGCCGTGTTGACACGAAACGTTAATTTTTTCTGTTCGTGCATCGCCGTGGAACGGTTCAGGTGCGTGCCTGACTGCGGGCTGTGCTGTAGGGCCAGTCCAGTCACCGTGCTGCCCCACGAGGTCTACATCCTCACCTCGCTGGCGAGGAGAATAGGCGTCGACGTGACGTTCGAGCCGTCGTACACGGTGGCCGATGCCGTGAGGAGGATCAGAATAGCGCTCAGCTACCTCATGCACCTAAACGAGGGGGGCATGTGCCCCTTTTACGACCCGAGGACGTACAGATGCTCGGTCCACGGCCCCTACAAGCCCCTCACCTGTAGGTCCTTTCCCTACCTGCCCCGCGTCATAAAGTACAGGCTGGACCGGAGCAACAAGACGCTCGACTTCGAAGTGAGGTTCGTCATGTCCTCGCTGTGCCCAATAGTGAGGAAGGACCTACCTTCCCTGGGGGACGCGGCGCGGATAGGCTTAGCGGCCAAGTACGCCCCACAGGAGGCTGAGGCCGCCCTGGAGACCGTCATTGCGCGGAGGCTCTACGCGGAGCTGTTGAGCGACCTGTGGAGGAGGGGCATAGTGGAGCTGGACGACGGGTCCAAGTACCCCATGTACCCCATAGTGAACGGGTTCTCCCTCGTGAGGCAGTACTACAGGTACATCACGGTGGGCGAGCTCATAGGGATGGCCAGAAAGATGAGCGAGGAGTACTTGGAAAAGGATTTAACTGGCCTACGCGGCTCCACCCAGTGACGAGTTGAACCCACGCTGACCCGTGAGGAAACTAGCGGAAGCCGACCGCCCAAAGAGTCGGCCAGCGGCGTTAGGCATTTAATGTGCGTCTCTATTGACGCCCATGACGGCTTTCCATGTGGCGCCGATGGACGGGGTGGCCAGGGGCGAGGTCACGGACATATACTTCAGGAGGGCCCTCGACGTGTTGAGGACGGCCGGCCTGGACGGGGTGAGGGTCAGGGCGGAGTTCCACGTGTCGTCCCTCCCACGGGGATATGGGTGGGCTGTCTTCACGGGGCTCAAGGAGGCCCTGGCCCTCCTCGAGGGGAAGCCCCTAACCGTGTACGCCATGAGGGAGGGCACCGTGTTCTACCCCAACGAGCCGCTCATGGTGGTGGAGGGACGGTACGCGGACTTCGCGGTGTTGGAGACCCCGCTCCTCGGCATACTGCGCCACTACACGTCCATAAGCACCAAGGCCGCCAGGGTTAAGAGGGCCATGGGGGACAGGACGTGCCTCTTCTTCGGGGCGAGGGCCCTTCACCCGGCCATACAGCCCATGGCGGATAGAGCCGCCTACATAGGCGGGTGCGACGGGGTGGCCAACACGCTTGGCGCCGCCATGATGGGGCTGAGGCCCACCGGCACTATGCCCCATGCCCTCATGATAATCTTCCGCGCGGTGACCGGAGACCACACGGAGGCGTGGGCATGGTTCGACAGGGCGATGCCGGAGGACGTGCCGAGGATAGTCCTAGTGGACACGTTCCTAGACGAGAGGGAGGAGGCGGCGAGGGCCGCCGAGAGGCTAGGGGAAAGGCTCTGGGGCGTGAGACTTGACACGCCGGGCAGCCGGAGGGGGAACATGAGGAGGATTGTAGAGGAGGTGAGGTGGACGCTGCGCCTCATGGGCAGGGAGGACGTGAGGATAGTCGTGAGTGGGGGCATAGACGAGGAAGAGGCCGCGGAGCTGCGCGACGTGGCGGACGCGTTTGGGGTCGGCACCGCCATAGCCTTTCCCCCAAGCATCGACATATCCATGGACATAGTTGAGGTCGAGGTGGACGGGAGGTGGATACCCATAACCAAGCGCGGCAAGCTGCCCGGCTTCAAGCAGGTCTACAGGTGCGGCGGTTCCAGGGTGATGGCGCCTTGGGGACTGCCGGCGAGTTGTCCAGATGGTTCCGAGCCTGTTCCCCTACTGACCAAGCAGATGGAGGGTGGGAAAACAGTCGTGGACCTTCCCACCGAGGCAGAGATACGTAGGTACGTGCTGGAGCAGATATCGGGACTCTAGAGCTTGTCGAGGAGCTGCCTCAACGTGTTGCGGACCTCCTCTAGCTTGGCCTTGAGCACCTCGTTCTCCCTCCTCAGGGCCTCCACCTCCTCCGTGACAATCGGCGGCAACTCCACCCTGAATCCCTCCCTGGACAGTTTCTCGAAGGTGCGCTGCACTAGTTGGCCCGCCTTGGTCTCCCCGCGGAGGTGCCTCCTCACGGTGGCCTCGGTGACCCCGACCTCCTCAGCTATACGGCTGACCGGCATACCGGCCCTCTCCCTTGCCAGCGCCGCGGCGGCCACGTACAGCGAGTCCACCCATGTGAGCCTCTCGTGCGGGTCCTTCACGGCCTCGAGGGTCTCCTGGGAGAAGAGCGACATGACGAGGAGGGCGGTCTCAAGCCTCCTGATCTCCTCGCGGGACAGGGGCTTCAGCGGTATGTCGCTCATTCCTCCTCGGACACCTCGACGGCCTTAACGGCCTCGGCCTCGCGCACGCTGCTCAGCATGCGCTCCACCTCCTCCCTGGGCAACGGCTCTATCCTGACCGCGGTGGGGGTCACCCTGATGTACCTGTCCCACTGCACAGCGATCCCCGCGTCCGTGATCTCCATTGGGTGCCTCAACATGGAGTGCTTCGTGGACCTCATCTTCCAGACTATTAGGGACCTGTACAGCCTCCCGTCCACCTCGTCCAGGTCGAGCCTTATGATGCCGTCCACCGCATGCTCCACCCCTGGCC